>NZ_JBVJNO010000018.1:129084-191835 GCF_055583645.1 Amycolatopsis sp. NPDC104587 | reverse complement strand
GGGGGAACAGTCCGTGATAGGAGCGAGTCCCCACACCCCCCCCCCCCCCCCCCCCCCCCCCCCCCCCGGGCTCGCGTCAGCCGGTGAAGCTCCACAGGATGTAGCTGTCGTGCAGGTCCATCCCGTGCTCCCGGTACGCCGCGCCGATCGAGACCAGCAGGGTGCGGAGCTCGCTCTCGGACCGGGCGTCGAACTCGCCGATGTCCGGGTCGAACAGGGCGGACGTGACCGCGGCCGTCGCGGTGCAGGCCCAGGGAATGACCGCCCGAGCCGCCCTTGATCGACAGGATGAAGGCGCTCGACCGGCGGTCGAACGCCGCGCCGACGATCTTCTCGGGCTCGTCGTTCCGCTTCACCGTGGCGAAGCCCCACTGCGCCGACGCCGTCGTGTCGCGGATGACGTACCCGCCGATCGGGCCGGACCGACCCGATCGGGTGACGGCCGCGCACCGTCCGTCGTGTTGGTTCCGGGCCGCCTTCGGTGTACTCCTGACGGCGGCGCCCCGGTGCGCCGTCCGGAGCAGCACTTCTCGGAGGAGGTCCGGTGGTACCCGCTCGCCGCTGGCTGGTCGTCGCGCTCGTCTGCGTCGTCGTGGCCGTCGCCGTCTATTTGCTCGCCGTCTGGACGGTGCCGGGCCAGGAGCTGGAGAACGCGGCGTTGCGCGGGGCCGACGAGGCCGCCGCGGGGGACCGGGCCGTCGCCGACGAAGGACTGGGCCGGATCACCGTCTACGCGCTCGCCGCCGCCGTCGTGCTGGTCGTCCTGGCCGGCCTGGTGCGCCGCCGCCCCGACCTCGCCCTCGCCGCGGCCGGGGTGATCGTCGCCGGGCAGCTCGTGACGCAGGTGCTCAAGCGGTTCGTGCTGCCGCGGCCGGGGCTGGTGCCGCTCACCAGGCACTACGCCGGCAACAGCCTGCCGAGCGGGCACACCACGATCGCGATGACCGTGCTGTTCGCCGCCCTGATCGTCGTGCCCTACCGGTGGCGCGGCGTGGCGCTGTTCTTCCTGCTGTCCTGGGCGGTCGGCATCGGCGCGTACACGGTGACCGCGAAGTGGCACCGGCTGTCCGACACCCTGGCCGCCGACGCGATCGCCCTCGCCCTCGCGCTCGCCTGCGTGGCGTCGTGGTGGCTCGCGCGCCGCGGAGCCGTGCGGCGCCACGAAGGCAAGCGCCGGATCCCGCGGGTGGTCGTCGTGGCCTTCGCCGCGCTGGGCGGCCTGGTGTTCCTGGCCCTCGGCGGGGTCCTGCTCGGCGCGGCGCTGACCCAGGGCGGCTACGAAGCGACGTTGCGGGACAACACCTACGTCGTCTACCTGGCCGCGAGCTCGTTCGCGTCGGCCGGGTCGGTGGCGGCGGCGCTGGTGTTCCTGGCGACGTGGCGGCGGCTGGAGGCCGGGTGAACCCGGCGCTCTTCCCGCTCGCGGCGGCCGTGTTCTGCTTCGCCGTCTTCCTGGTCAGCTTCCTGCTCGACCGCCGGAAGCTGCGCAACGGCTTCTACCTGTTCTTCGCGCTCGCGTTCTTCGGCCTGGCCTTGCTGGCCCTGCTGGCGTCGATCTCGCCGGAAGCCGCGGCGATCGTCGGGTTCGGCCTGCTCGCCCTGGTGCCGCTCACCGTCGTGGTGCTCGCGGTCTTCCTGATCTGCAACGGCGTGACGATGCTCCGCCGCGAAGGCCGCCGGCCGGCGAACCTGCTGTCGCTGGCGGCCGGGCTGGGCATCGTGGCGCTCGTCGTCTTCGGGGTGGTCGTCGGGCAGCTCGGCTGGGCGCCGCTGGAAGTCGTCCGGGACAGCGTCGACGGCATCGTCGCGTACCTGTCGTTCCTCTTCGTCTGTTTTCTGTTGTACTCGCTGGTCTACGGCCGGGTCCGCAGCCGGCGGCCGCTCGACTTCGTCGTGGTGCTCGGATCCGGGCTGCTCGGCGGCCGGAAGGTGCCGCCGCTGCTGGCCGGCCGGCTCGACCGCGGGCAGCGGGTGCTGGACGCCGAACGCGCGAAAGGCCGCGCGCCGCTGCTGGTCACCTCCGGCGGGCAGGGGCCGGGGGAGGAGGTCCCCGAGTCGCACGCGATGGCGGACTACCTGGTCGGCCGGGGCGTGCCGCGCGAGCGGATCATCCTCGAAGACCGGTCGCGGACGACACGGGAAAACCTGGTCTACAGCGCGGAACTCATGCGCGCGCGGCACCCGGGCTACCGGTGTGTGGTGGTGACCAACAACTTCCACGTCCTGCGCGCGGCGTTGCTGGCGCGTGCGGCCAAAGTGGACGGTCAGGTCGTCGGCGCGCCGACGGCGTGGTACTTCTGGCCCAGTGCGACCCTGCGCGAGTTCGCCGCGATCCTGGTGGACCACCGGATCCTGAACTCGGCCGTGTGCGTGCTGATCGTCGCGGCCAGCGTGCTGAAGGCTACCTAGCCCGCCGCCCGGTCGGGGCGGCGGGCCGGGGTGGGTCAGCTGTGCGAGACGGTCAGGCCGTAGAACGCGACCCGGGCGCCCTTCGTCGTGCTGTCCGAAGAGGACTGGTTGTACGAGCCCGCCTTGAAGTACTGCTTGTACGCCTTGAACGACGACGGGATGCTGTAGTGCGTGGTGCTGCCGTTGACCGTGAGGTCGATGGTGTTGCCGCCGGAGATGCCGATCGTGTAGGTCCAGGTCTTGCCGATCGCGACGTGGCCGACTGTGTGCGGGGTCTGGCCGCCGTCGGGGGAGTTCTCCGTGCCCAGCACGATGTCCCCGCTCGCGCGGTAGTACAGCTCCAGCAGGGGCTTGGTCGACGACCCGCCGGTGCCGAGGTGCACCTGGCCCACGCAGACGTTCGACGTCACCGACACCACGCGCAGGGTGGCGCTCAGCTTGTGCGACCCGCTCAGCGACCAGTTGGCGGCCGACCCGCTGCGGTTCATCTCGCGCAGCTCGGAGCGCGCGTAGTTGGAGTTCGGTGTCGTGACACCCTTTTCCGGCGCCCAGAAGGTCATCGCGCCGTCACGGGTGTCGGTGTAGAAGTAGCTGTCCTGGAAGCCGTTCGCGCCCTGCAGGCGCGAGGAGGAGATGGTGGTCGGCGACCCGGGTGACCCGACCGGCTCCTGCAGCTGCCAGACGCCGAGGTCGAAGTTGCCGCCCGGCGCCTTGGCCGGATCGGCGAGGACGCTCTGGCCGATCGCGCCGCCCGAGGGGCCGGCGAGGGCGGGCAACGCGGTTCCGGCGGCCAGGGCCGGAACCGCCAGCAGGACGAGCATGGCACGCACGCGCATCGTGGGTGTCCTTTCGCGACGAGGACCGGGACGGAGCGTGAGCACACTCCGTCCCACCATTCGTTCACGGGTGTGAATAAATGGTCTGGACAACCCGGCGGCGAAACTGAAGGTTAAGAGGCGGTTCGCATCGTGTCAAGCATTGACCGGGTCCGCTGGAAGCGTTTACCGGGCCGGCCGCCGACGCTCACGGGTGGTCGGGCGAGAAGGTGACGGCGCCCGCGCCGTCGTGGTCGTTGATCTTGCTGTGCCAGGTCAGCGTGTACCCCTCGCCCCGCCGTCCGGTGACGGTGTAGTCGACGTCGCCCGCGGCCGACGTCGCGGTGAAGGTGCCGGCCGGGGTCCACGCGCCGCGCGAGATCTCCTTGTCACTGGTCTTGGTGAGCCAGCGGCGGACGTCGTCGGGGGTGGCGGTGAGCGCGACCCCCGATTCGACCACCGTGTGGTCGGCGTAGAACCGCAGGTACGTCCGGCTGTTGTCGGCCGGGTCGCCGACGTAGAGGCCGTCGGCCCGCGGGCTGAACCCGCTCGCCTCGGTGGGGCCCGGCGCCGAGGTCGCGCTCCCGCCGGTCGTCGGCGCCGGCGACACGATCTCGCCGGACCGCGAACCCGGGGCGCAGGCCGTCAGCAGGAGGAGCGCGGCGGCGAGGGCTGAGGTGGCCTTCATGGGTGACCACCCTAGCCCGGCCGCCGGGCGCTCACCGGTCCTAGCGGCGGGTGCCCAGCGCCGCCGGGGTGAAGGGCGTGATCTCGGTTTCGCGGCCGGCCAGGACTTTCGACGCCCACGACGGGTCGGCGAGCAGGGGCCGGCCGACGGCGATCGCGTCGAACTCGTCGGCCTCCAGGCGGTCCAGGACGCCGTTGATGCTCGTCGCCGTCGCGGTTCCGCCTGCTGTGAACTCCGTGTCGAGCCCGATCGAGCCGACCGTGATCGCGGGTTTGCCGGACAGCTTCTTCGCCCAGCCCGCGAGGTTGAGGTCGGAGCCGGCGAACGCGGGCTCCCAGAAGCGGCGGGTCGAGGCGTGGAAGGCGTCGGCGCCCGCGTCGGCGAGCGTGTCGAGGATGACGCCGAACTCTTCCGGTGTTTCGGCGATCCGGGCGGTGTAGTCGTTCATCTTCCACTGGGAAAGCCGGACGACCACGGGGAAACCGGGCGACACCGCGCGGCGGACCCCGGCGACGACCTCGGCGGTGAACCGGGTCCGGGCGCGCAGGTCGCCGCCGTAGCCGTCGGTGCGGTGGTTGGTGCCCGCCCAGAGGAACTGGTCGATGAGGTAACCGTGGGCGCCGTGCAGTTCGACGCCGTCGAAGCCGAGGCGTTCGGCGGCTTCCGCGGCGTCCGCGAACGCCTGGACGACGGCGTTGATGTCGGCCTGGGTCATCGTCCGGCCCGGCTCGCCGGGGCTGCCGTCCGCGGACACCGGCACGCCGGACGGGCCCATGGCGGGCGCGCCGGGGTGCGGCACCGGCCCGGGCTTGCGCGTCATGCCGACGTGCTGGAGCTGCGGGAAGATCACGCCGCCGGCCTCGTGGACGGCGTCGGCGACCCGGGACCAGCCGGCCAGGGCCTCGTCGCCGGAGAAACGGGACACCTGGTCGTGCTCGCCGGCCGACGGGTGCCCGACGTAGCTGGCCTCGGTGACGATCAAGCCGACACCGCCGGCCGCGCGCCGGGCGTAGAAAGCGGCGACCTCTTCGGTCGGAACGCCGCCGGGCGACTGCGCGCGGGTCATCGGCGCGAGCGCGATGCGGTTCGGGACGGTGAGCTCGCCGAGCGTGAGCGGGCGGGACAGGAGGTGGTCGGCACGGGTGGTCACGGGATCTCCTTCAGGTGAGTTCCCTGCTACGCTAAAACCTCACGTGGACGTGAGATTCAACCTCGAGTGCGGCAGATCACTTCGGGAGCGGCGATGCGGATCGGGGAACTGGCCGAGAAGTCCGGCGTGAGCGTGCGGGCGCTGCGGTACTACGAAGAACGGGGCATGCTCGTCCCGGAGCGCAGCGCGGGCGGGCACCGGCACTACACCGACCGCGGGGTGCAGCTGGTCTGGCTGATCCAGCAGTTCTACGCCGCCGGGCTGTCCAGCAAGTCGATCCTGGAGATCCTGCCGTCCGTCGACACGGGCGAGGCGACCCCCGAGGCGCTCGCCGTGCTCGTCGCCGAGCGCGACCGCATCGACCGGCAGCTGGCCGAGCTGGCGAGCACCCGGGAGAAGCTCGACCACGTCATCGCGAACGCGTCGGCGGCGTCGTGCTCGCACGAGTGCCCTCCGGTGGAGTGAGCACGACGAGCTTTCCCCGCCGCGGCCCGGTTTCCGCGGCGGTGTGGGCGGCGGCCGTGTCCTCGAGCGGGAAGACCGCCTGCACGGGCACGCGGAACGAGCCCTCGGTGAAGAGCCGCGCGGCGACCGCGAGACCGTGGCGCCCGTCGGGCTGGCCGGCCAGCGCGCCGACCGACATCCGGACGCCGTGTTCCGGCCCGCTGAAGTCGGCGAGCGTGACGACCGAGGACGGCGAACCGGTCAGCGCCACCAGTTCCGGAAGCGAGCCCTTTCCGGCGACGTCGAGGGCGGCGTCGACCGGGCCCGGCACCCGGCCGGGCAGTCCCGGGCCATAGGGGACCGGTGTCGCCCCCAGCCCGGCGACGAACTCCTGGTTGCCCGGCGCGGCCGTGCCGACCACGCGGGCGCCGCGGGCGAGGGCGAGCCCGACGGCGAGGCTGCCGACCCCGCCGGAAGCGCCGTCGACGAGCAGGGTCGACCCCGCGCCGACGCCGAGCAGGTCGAGCGCGCGGGTGGCCGTCTCGATCCCGGAGGCCGCCGCGCCCGCCTGCGCCCACGGCATGGCCGGCGGTTTCGGCGTCCAGAAGGCGAGCACCGCGAACTCGGCCGTCGCGCCACCGAGCCGGGCGAGGTCGACCGAGCCGAAGACCTCGTCGCCGACCGAGACGCCGTCGGCGTCCGCTTCATCGACCACCCCTGCCGCGTCGACACCGGGAACGTGCGGCAGGGAGAGAGGCGAGCGTGACTTCCCGGCGCGGATCGCCAGGTCGACGGGCGACACGCCGGCCGCGCGCACGCGGATCCGCACCTGCCCCGGCCCGGCGTGCGGCTCCGGCAGGTCGCCGACGGACAGGACACCGGGCGGGCCGAACCGCTCGAACCGGGCTGCGAACACGTTTCACTCCAGGGAAGTTCCGGCGGGCTGGTGGTGTTGACGCTAGGAGTGACCACCGGAGGCCGGGGCGAAGTGAGAGCCGTGCACGAGCAACTGACGCAGAACCGGCGGGCGGACGCCGAGCGCAACCGCCGTCACCTGGTTTCGGTGGCCCACACGACGTTCTCCCGGCTGGGCACCGAAGTCCCGGTCCGCGAGATCGCCCGGCGCGCGGGCCTGGCCCCCGCGACGGTGCACCGGCACTTCCCGTCCCGCGACGACCTGGTCGCGGTGGTCTTCGCCGAGCAGGCCTCGCGCTGCGCGGCACAGCTGAGCGCGGCGCTGGCCGACCCGGACGTCCGGCGGGCGCTGACCCGGACGTTCCACCGGTTCGGCGAGTGGCAGGGCCCGCTCACGGACGCGATGCGGGCGAACCCGGCGTACGCGGCTCTGGCCCGTGAGCACGGAGAGGTCTTCGCCCGGCTGGTGGACCGGGCGCGCGAAGCGGGCATCCTGCGGGCACCCGCCGAAGACGTCCGGCTGGGCCTGCAGGCGTTGACGTCGGTGCGCGCGTCCCCGGGAGACGCGGTGCGGCGCCTGACCGGCGTGGTGCTTTCCGGCCTGCTGACCCCCTAAGCCGATTCTCGGCGAACAAGCGCTTCGAGCACCGAACGCGCCGAGGTCGCCGGGCGGCCCAGGAGCGTCTCGAGCGCCGGGTCGGTGACCGCCATCTCGCCGGCCCGGGCGGCGCGGAACATGCCGAGGGTGAACTCGGCCGCGGCCGCGGGCATCCCCTGCCCGGTGACCGCCGCCGTCCACTCCTCGTCGTCGACGACGATGCGCTTGATCGTGCGGCCGGTGAGGTCGCCGACGATGTTCGCGACGTCGGCGAAGTCGAGCAGCTCGGGGGCGGTCAGGGGCGGGGTCGGGCCGTCGAACGCGCCGGGGCGGGTCAGCACGAGCGCGTCGGCTTCGGCGAGGTCGTCGTGGGCCGTCCAGGAGACCGGGCCGTCGGCCGGGAGCCGGAGCTCGCCCGTCCGCAGCGCGTCCGCGAGGTAGTACTCGAACGTGCTCGCGTAGAACCCGTGCCGCAGCGCGGTCGAAGCGACTTTTTGGGCCGCCAGATGGGTTTCCGTGGCGGCGTGCTGCCGGCCGGGGTCGAAGCGGGAGCCGGCCGAGGCCATCTGGTGGCTGGTGTACAGCACCCGCGACGCGCCCGCCCGGACCGCGGCGTCGATCGCGGCCTGGCTCGCTTCGGCGGCCTGCGGGCCGCGGATCGCGGCCGAGACGACGAGCACCTGGTCGGCCTGCTCGAACGCGGCGTCGAGCGTGGCCGGGTCGGTGAAGTCCCCGGCGCGGACGCGGACACCACGGGCGGCGAGCCCGGCGGCGGCGCCGGGGTCGCGCACGCTCACCCCGACGGTGTCCGCGGGCACGCGGCCGAGCAGGTTTTCGACGATCCGGGAGCCGAGGCGGCCGGTCGCGCCGGTGATGACGATCATGGGTTCTCCTCCGTGAATCACTGGTTCGCTTTCGACGATACCACTGATTCGAACCAGTGGTATCGCGATCCTGATACCATTGGTTCATGCAGGGAGAGTCCGCCGTCGACGTCCGGTCCGGGATCATCGCCGCCGCGGCCGAGCTACTCCACGACGACGGGGCGCGGGCGGTGACCACCCGCGCGGTCGCCCAGGCGGCGGGCGTGCCGCCGCCGACCATCTTCCGGCTGTTCGGCGACAAGGACGGTCTGTTGCGGGCGGTCGCCGAGCACGTGATGGCCGGCTACGCCGCGGGCAAGGCGGAGAAGGCCGCGGGGGAGAACGGCGACCCGGTCGACGACCTGCGCGCCGCGTGGCGGGCGCACATCGCGTTCGCCCTCGCCAACCCCGAAGTCTTCCTGATGCTCGCCGTGCCCGGCCGCCTGCGGGACTCGCCCGCGACGGCGGCCGGTGCCGAGGTGCTCCGCGCCCGGGTCGCGCGGGTGGCCGCCGCGGGTCTTCTCGCGGTGCCGGAAGCGCGCGCGGCCGACGTGATCCACGCGGCCGGCACCGGCGCCGTCTTCACCCTGCTCGGCCGTCCGGAAGAACGGCGTGACCCGGCGCTGGCCGAAGACCTGCTGACGGCCGTCCTCGCGACCGTGCTCACGTCGGTGCCGGCGCCGCCGGCGTCCGATCCGGGCGCGGTGGTCAACGTGTTCCGCGCGGTGCTGCCGGAGCTGGCCGTGCTCACCGACGCGGAACGCGCGCTCCTGGCGGAGTGGCTCAGCCGCTGACCGACCACCGCTGGCCGTCGGCTCCGGCGCCGGCCTGCTGGGTGACCCGGGCGCCGTCGGCGGCGGACGACGTGGTCAGCGTCAGGCCACTGTGGACGGACGTGAGCGTGACGGTGCCGTCGGCGCGCCGGACGGCGGTCCAGTGCTGGTTGTCCCCGCCGGTGCAGGGCCACTGGATGACGGCCGCGCCGGCCGTCGTGCGCCCGCCGTCGACGTCCGCGCACAGGCCGGACTCGGCGCTGCGCAGCTCGTAGGACCCGTCCGGCTGCCGCGTGAAGGTCCAGCGCTGGTTCGCGCCGCCGTTCGGGGTCCACGTGACCAGCTGCGTTCCGCGCGTGGTGCTGTGGCCGGGAACGTCCAGCGCCTTGCCGCCCGCCGTGAGGACGTGGGTGCCGTCCAGGCCGCCGGCGGTTCCCACCGGCGTGATGGCGAGCGTCTGCTGCGCCGCGGTGCGGCCGCCGCCGACCGCCGAGCCCGTCCGGTCCGTCCAGTGGCGGACCGGTGTCGTCTCGGCCGCCTGCCCGGTGGTCACCGGCAGGCCCAGCGCCAAGCCGCTGTAGCGGTTGACCAGCCGGTAGGCGCCCGACGGGCCGGGAACGACGAACCACTGCTGACCCACGGCCGGGCCGCCGGCGCCGGCCGCCGTCACCGTCGGCGCGGTGCCCCACGCCCGCGTCGCCGCGGAGGAGGAACCCACGCCCAGGAGGTGCCCGCTCGCGGCGTTCGTGATCCGGTACGAGCCGTCCCCGTTGCCGGTGAACGTCCACGCCTGCGCCGCGGACCCGTCGCCGGCCGCGACCGACGTCGTCGCGGAGCCGCCGGGGACCTGCGCGAGCACCCGGCCGGCACCGTCGGCGATCCGGTAGGTCTTCGCCGGGTCGAAGGGGACCGCCGCGCGCCGCGGGTTGTCGATCGAGACGTCCACGTACTCCCCGGAAGCGTCGCCGGAGCAGCCGAACGAGCAGTAGGCGCGGAAGTCCTTGCCGACGATGGTGGAGCTCGTCTTGTTCGCGGAGTCGACGAACCACCGGTACCAGGACGCGGTGTGGTAGCCGCCGGTGGTGCCGATCGGGAACCACTTCTGCGTGGCCAGGTCGTCGGTGGCGTAGTACTGCTGGGGCGCGTTGCCGCTCTGGTCGACCGCCTGCGGCTCGCCGACGTAGAGGCCGAGGTAGGCGTTGTAGGTGATGTCCATGACGAACAGCGGTGAGGTCGCGGGCATCTTGCCCGCGGCGACCTGCTGGTCTGCCGTGCCGGCGTTGGCGGGGTTGTACTCCTGGGCGGGCGGGGTGTAGCCGGCGGGGTTGTCCGCGCCGGCCGGCACCTGGTTGCTTTCCTTGCCGCCCACACCGGGTTCGGTCCAGGCGCCGTCGTACCACTTGCGCCAGGAGCCGGGCGCCATCTTCGAGGCGATCGGCGCGCGGGCGACGTGGGCGTAGAACGCTTTCCAGCTCCCGTTCTTGTCGACCACGCGCGAGCCGTAGAAGACGTAGAAGTACCCGGAAGCCGCGTCGACGTAGAGGCGCTGGTCGCCGTCGCCGTAGTAGTAGGTCTGGTTCGGGAACGCCGTGGTGTCGCCGCGCCGGGTGCTGTACGGCGAGGTGAGGACGTGGGCCTTGATCGTCCAGGTCCGGCCCCGGTCGGTCGAAACCGCGTAGTCGATCGCGTCGTAGTGCAGGCCGTCGCCGAACGGCTGCGGCGTGAACTCGTTGTGCACCAAGCCGTACCAGTCGCCGGTGTCCGGGTCGACCCAGGTGCCGACGAGGTCGCAGTAGTTCTTCTGCGCGTACCGCGACCCCGAGGGCGCGGCGGTGGACTCCACTCCGGTGGGGCTGGTGTTGCAGCGCCAGGTGGTGTTGTTGTTGCGGTCGTCGGGGTTCGCGGGGTTCACCGCGTCGCTGACGGCGTTCTTGGTGAAGCTGTCGAAGTCGCGGCCGCTGTAGAAGTCCCATTCGCGCGGGTCCGTGGCGCCGTAGAGGGCTGCGGACTGCTGGAAGTAGAACGTGCCGTCACGGTCCACGTACGGGGACGCGGGCGAGTCGGTCGGGGTCGACCACGGGTGCGTCGCGCCGACCGAGACGGTGTAGCCGTCGGTGGGCGGTGTGGCGGCGGGCGGCGTGGCGGGCGTGGCGGCGGCGGGCGTGGCGCCGCTGACCAGCGCGGCCGCGGCTACGGCGGCCAGGAGGGCGTGCGAGCCGCGCCGCGCGCGGGACGACCGGTCAGAACGCATCGGAACTCCTCGATCTCCGCACGGGCGGGTGGTCGGCGTGCTCGCAGTCTGCACGAAGATGCACAAAGTCGCAAGAAACTACTCGCAATCAATCAACATCAGTCATGGAGTGTGATCGGTGCTCCGGACGTCAGGGGGCGGGGTGTCCGCTGCGGGTGCTCGGACGTCGGCCCGGGGGAAATTGCCGACTTTTTTGGTGGAAAACGAAAGTCCGGCTATTCGTGTCGCGTCCTGGGTGGCGGGCGGATGTCCGGTTCGACGAATTCGACAGTGGTTCCTGGCTGACCGACGTCCGGGTCCCGATCGCTTGCCTGGACCGGGAATGTGAAGAAGTTTTTGGCGGTGGGATAGTTTTACGAAGGGGCACAAAAAGGCAACAACTGTGCATCTCACTCTTTCGAGTGGATTGATGTTCACGGCGAGTCAGAGGTGGTCAAACTGGTAACTCCGATGGCGGATTTCACGACTGTCGGGACGTCTCTTGTTCGCGATCGGTCACCGGGTGTGGCCGGTCCCGGCGGAAGGTCGGTGTCCGTGGGAGCTCATGGTCCGATGTCCCTGGTCACCCGGCGGCGGGTCGCCGTCGCGCGGGTCCGTCCCGCCGTCCGCAACCGGTGGCTGCTGTTCGCCCTGGTGGTCTTAGCCGTCGTACCGGCCGACGAGGGCGGCGGCGCGTGGGCGATGGCGGGAGTCTTCGTGGCGGCGGTCGCCGTGGCGCTGGCCCACCGCGCACTGACCCGGGCGGCCGCGAAGGTGCAAGCTGCACTGGACGACGAACTCGACGCGCGTTAGCCCAGGCGGGGCGGGGCGCCTCTGGTCGCGAGGCCGGGCCGACCCGGCTGCAGCCGCGCCGGCCGGAGCCGCGTCGGCCGGGTCGGAACCGGAGCGCGCTACAGCCGCACTGGCCGGATCAGCCTCGCCACAGGACCAAGGTGCCCGGAGCCCGGTCGGCCGAGCCTCGCAACAGATCCCACCGGAGCCGCGCCGGCCGAGTCGGCCGGGTCGGGACCGGGCGCGCCGGAGCCGCGTCGGCTGGGTCGGGACCGGGCGCGCCGGAGCCGCGTCGGCTGGGTCGGGACCGGGCGCGCCGGAGCCGCGCCGGCCGAGTCGGCCGGGTCGGGACCGGGCGCGCCGGAGCCGCGTCGGTCGGGTCGGGGAGCGGGCGCATCGGAACGCTCCGGTCCCGGCTCGGCCGATGCAGCTCCGCCGCACTCCGACCCCAAGCCAGGCCGCCGCGACCTGGCCCGCCTCCACCGAAACACGGGGTGTGGCGCCCGACCAGCGTGGCGGTTTCCGGCCCACTGCCCCATTAGTCACAACGGTAAATATGCCCGATCAGGTGCAACCGGACTACCCATTCAGGCGATAAACGACCGCCTGGAAGGGGGCCGGTATGACTTTGGGAAGGCTCAGAGCGCTAAGACACACTGTGGTGGCAGCCCTGCTGACCGGGGCGTTACTGCCCGTCATGTCCACCGGGGTCGCGGACGCGGCTCTTCCGCAGGGATTCGTGCTGAGGGACACCGACACGGGGCTGGGGCAGTACCAGTTGACCGACTTCGGGTACCTGCCGGACCAGTCCGTCGTCGCCACGGCGAAGGACGGGCGGGTCCAGTGGGTCCCGGCCACCGGGACGCCGCGGACGCTCGCGACGCTGCCGACCCGCGTAATCGGTGACCTCGGCCTGGTCGGCGTCGCCGTCGCGCCGGACTATGCGACGTCGCGCAGCGTCTACCTGACGCGGTCGCTCGACGTCGGCGGCGGTTTTGTCATGCGGCTGTCGCGGTTCACCGTGACCGTGGACGCGGCGGGCGCGCCGACCGGGCTGACCGGCGAGCAGTCGCTGTTCGAGGTGCCGGGCATCCACAACGTCCACGGCATCAACGGCGTCATCGCCGCCGCGGACGGCACCTTGTGGACGTCCATCGGCGACAATGGCGACTTCACGCAGGTCGACCCGGGCGCGCTGCGGGCACAGGACGTCAACCAGCCCTACGGCAAGATCCTCCACTTCACCCCCGACGGCAAGGGGGTGCCGGGGAACCCGTACTACGACGCCGCGAACCCCTCGTCGACGGCGAGCAAGGTATACGCGCGCGGCTTCCGCAACCCGTTCCGGTTCAGCATCGACCCGAACCTGGGCCTGCCGGTCGCCGGTGACGTCGGCTGGAACACCTGGGAAGAGGTCGACGTCGTGCAGCGCGGCGGCAACCAGGGTTGGCCGTGCTGGGAGGGCAACCACGCGACGCCGGGGTACACCAGCCTCGCGGGGTGTGCCGGCGTGGCGAACCAGCCGCCGATCTTCGAGTACCTGCACGGCACCGGGGCGATGCAGGGCAACAGCGTCACCGGCGGCATCGTCTACAACGGATCGAGCTACCCGGCCGCCTACCGCGGGTCGTACTTCTTCGGCGACTACGTGACGCACAAGATCTGGACGATGAGGTACGACGACCAGGGCAAGCTCACGCAGGCCCCGCAGAACCCGCCGCCCTTCACCGACATCGGTGGTCCGACCAAGTTCGCGGCCGCGGCCAACGGCGACATCGTCTACTCGGACATCCTGACCGGGAAGCTGCGGCGGCTGACGTACACGGCCGGCAACACCGCGCCGGTGGCGAGCGCGTCGTCGACCACCGACCCGGACACCCGCACGGTCTCCTTCGACGGCTCCGCGTCGGTCGACTACGACAACGACTTGCTGAAGTACGACTGGGACTTCGGTGACGGGAGCACCGCGGCCGACGCCGGCCCGAAGGTGAACCACACCTACGCGGCGGGCACCGAGTCGTTCACCGCGAAGCTCACGGTGCGCGACCCGCTGGGCGCCACCGGCACGACCACGGTCGTGGTGGCGCCGGGCAACCACAGCCCGGCGCTCACGGTGACCACGCCGGGGGACACCGCGACCTTCGCGGTGAACCAGCAGGTCGGTCTCAGCGGCACCGCGACCGACGTCGAAGACGGCGCCTTGTCGATCACGTGGACCACCGCGGTCCGGCATTGCCCGAGCGAAGCGACCTGTCACTCGCACCCGGGTGTCGGCGGCACCGGGTCGAGCTTCGCGCAGCCGTTCACCGACCACCCGGACTCCCGGATGGAGTTCACCGCGACGGTGACCGACAGCGCGGGTGTGGTCACGTCGAAGACCTACGTGGCCCGGCCGCGTGAGCACCGGATCACCCTGGTCGGCACGCAGCCCGCGGCGCTGAGCATCCCGGTGGAGGGAGGGGTCAGCTCCGCCATGGTCACCGAAGGCGCCACGTTCGACGTCGAGGCCGCGCCGCTGGGCACCGACGGTGTCTCGAAGTTCACCGGCTGGCAGGGCGGTCCGACGAGCACCACGTGGGTGGTCACCGTCGGCACGACCGACCTGACGCTGACGGCGAACTACGCGACGCCGATCGACCAGCGCTACGACGGCGACGCCGCGTTGCGGACCAAGCTGGGCGCGCCGACGGCGGCCGAGGTCACCGACGGCACGGTCCACTACCGCACGTACGTCAACGGCCGGTTGTACTGGAGTGCCGTCGGGGGCACGAAGTTCATCACCGGGCCGGTGCGGGACAAGTACCTCACCTTCGGTGGCCACGCCAAGCTGGGGCCGCCGACGACTGACACGGCGTCCACTCCGGACGGTGTGGCGCAGTACAGCCACTTCACCAACAACGGCAACATCGGGTCGATCTACTACACCGCGGCGACGGGTGCGCACGCGGTTTACGGTGAGATCCGGAAGCGGTGGGCGGCGCTGGACTACGAGCGCGGCCTGGGCTACCCGACGACGGACGAGGGCGGCACGCCGGACGGCGTCGGCCGGTACAACCACTTCATCAAGGGCGGCAACGTCGGGTCGATCTACTACACGGCCGGCACCGGCGCGCACGCGATCTTCGGTGAGATCCGGAAGCGGTGGGCGGCGCTGGACTACGAGCGCGGCCTGGGCTACCCGACGACGGACGAGGGCGGCACGCCGGACGGAGTGGGCCGGTACAACCACTTCCGGCTCGGCGCGTACGAGCACTCGATCTACTACACGGTGGCCACGGGTGCGCACGCGGTGAAGGGCGAAATCCGCAAGCGCTGGGCGGCGCTCGGGTGGGAGCGGTCCTACCTGCGCTACCCGACGACGGACGAGTACGTGACGGGAGGGGTGTACCGCAGCGACTTCCAGGGCGGTTACATCACCTACACCGTCGCGGGCGGGGCAGTCGACCGCCCTTGGTGACAGCTGAGTGAACGAAGGGCGGCCCGCCTCCGGAAGTTCGGGGGGCGGGCCGCCGTTTTCGCTCGAGCCAGCAGGCTGGGGGAGCACGACGGCCTTGTTACTGGGCGAAGGAGTCCGGTGGTTCGCCGGGAGCGTCGGGCGCCACCCGGTCCGGCGACGACCAGCCAGTCCGAGCCGGGGAGGGCGAGGCCGCTGTAGCGGTCGGCACCGAACACGTCGAAGACGGCGAACTGCGAGTGGTCCACCGGATTCGTGGCGGCGCACCCTCCTGTTTACATAACTCGAGAGCCGCCTCGCGGGACCCGGTGACACCCGACCTCCCCGCACCAGGGGATGATCTCCTGCCGAACGGGCACCCGTTCGTGGCACCCGGCGAGGAGAGGCATGCTCGACGACGTGATGGGGGCGCTCGACACCGTCCTGCCCCAGCTGGCCGCAGTCACCGGCACGCCCGGGGTGGCCGTCGCGGTGGTGACCGGCGCCGAGCTGCGGACCGCCGCGACCGGGTTCGCGGACCTCGGCGCCGGCACGCCGATGACCGGCGAGACGGTGGCGCCGGCCGGGTCGCTCACCAAGCCCGTCACGGGGCTGGCCTTCATGCAGCTCGTGGAGGCCGGCGCGCTCGGCCTCGACACGCCGATCGACCAGGTGCTGCCCGCGGGGCTGCGCGGGCAGGACCCGGCGCCCGTCACGGCGGCCATGCTGGCCGCCCACCAAGGTGGTTACTACGGCGACATCGTCACGGCCACGGCGCACGCGGCACCCGCCGAACCGGTCCTCGACTACGTCCGGCGCCGCCACGAAGCCGGGCGCGCCGTGGAGTACGGCGGGGCGCTGCCGCTGGTGACAAAACCGGGCCCCTACTCGTATTCCAGCTTCGGTGTCGGGGTGCTCGGCGGCGCCGTCGAGCACCTGACCGGCGAACCCTACGGCGCGCGCGTCCACGAGCACGTGTTCGCGCCCGCCGGGATGACCGCCACGAGCGTCGACGACGGCACGCGGAACCCGTGGGCGACCGGCGCGGCGGACCGGACCGGCGGGCGGGCGACCGGGTACATGGCGTTCGGTGACTGGTGCCTGCCGAGCCCGCCGCTGCGCACCTCCGCCTACCCGGGCGTCGGGATGCACACGAGCGTCGCGGACGCCGGGCGGCTGCTGCAGTCCTTGCTGCGCACCGCTCGCGGCGACCACGGTCTCGTCCGGGCGGAGTCGCTCGCGGCCATGGTGACACCGCGGGTCGCGCGCCCGAGCCACGGTGCCCGGTCGTACTCCGGCCTGACCCTCGAGCTCGCCGACCCGGAGCTGGGGCCGGACTGGTGGTGGGGGCACACCGCCGCGTTCCCGTGGGGCTTCTGGTGGGAGGCCCGGGTCTGGCCGCACCGCGACCTCGCCGCCGTCGCGGTCGGCAACCGGTGGGACATGGCCCGGTTCCACAACCCCGCCACCCGCAGCGCGCCGGGCCTGGCCGTCGAGTGGGCGGGCCGCTGGGCCGTGTCCGGCGTCCCGGAGAGCCTCCCGGACATGGACGGGCGGCCGCGGTGGACCGGGCCCCGGCCCACCGCGGAAACCTCGCGCTGGATGGGCGTTCTGGTGGGGGAGCGGACGCACGGGCTGCTCGGCGTCCTCGACCCGCTCCCGGTCACGGCGCTAGCTTCGGGGGCACGGTCGCTGGGCGGGGCCGACGTGCGTGGCTGGGACCCGGACGCGTTCGCGCGCGGGCTGGAGCAGGCGCGCGCGGTCGCCCCCGATCCGGACGCGCTCGGCGCGCTGGGCCGCGACCTCGGTCCCGCCGCGGCGCTGTGGATGCTCGAGTGCGGGGCGTCGAGCGCCGACTTGACGATGCCGGTCGGCGCGTTCGCCCGCGCGCCACGCTGAGCGCTCGTCACCCGCTGCCCGGCTGCCCGATGGCCGCGGCGTTCGACGCGGTCGGCGGGAAGTGGAAGCTGACCCTGCTCTACTGGCTCGCCCACGGTGAGTCCCACTCCGCCGCCGCGCCACGCCGATCACACCCAAGGTGCTCGCCGAACAGCTGCGCGAGCTCGAAGCCGACGGGCTCATCGAGCGCGTGGCGACCGGCCCGCGTCCTGTACCGGCTCACGCCCTACGGGACCACGGTCCTGCCGGTCGTCGAAGAGGTCCGGCTGTGGGGCGAAGCGCACCTGCGACGCGCCCGGCGCGGCTCAGCGGAGGCGGACCTCCAGGTCGACCCGGTGCCGCCCACGGGGCAGCGGCACCCACTTCGGCTCGGCCACCGGGGTCACCGCCGGGAAGCGGTCGAACAGGCTCCGCAGCGCCACCTCCGCCTCGACCTTCGCCAGGGCCACGCCCAGGCAGAAGTGCGGTCCCCAGCCGAAGCCGACGCCGCCCTCGCGGCCGCCGTGCCGGGCCTGCCAGCGGACGTTCGCCGTGTGCGGGTTGGCGAACTGCGCCGGGTCGCGGTTGGCCGCGCCGAGCACCACCTGGACCGCGTCGCCCGCGCTGATCTGCACACCCGCCACCTCCAGATCCGTTGCCGCGTAACGGAGGCGGGCCAGCTGGACCGGGCCGTCGGTGCGGACCAGCTCGCGCACCGCCGCCGGCCACAGCTCCGGCTCCGCGCGCAGCAGCTCGCGCTGGGCCGGGTCGCGCATGAGCGCGAGTGCCGCGTTGGACAGCATGTGCGCCATCGTTTCGTGGCCCGCCAGCACCAGGAACACCACCAGCGCCACGGCGTCGACGTCGGTCAGGTCGTCCTGCGCGACGACCTCGCTGAGCAGATCTTCCCGCGGTTCGGCGCGGCGCCGGTCCACCAGCGCGTGGCAGTACGCGAACATCTCGCCCAGCGTCGGCGTGATCCGCGCCGGGTCGCCTTCGACCAGCACCTTGCCCCAGCGGTACCAGTCCGCCCAGTCCGCTTCGGGCACCCCGACCATTTCGCACACCACGGCCATCGCCAGCGGGTACGCGTAGTCGGCGAGCAGGTCCGCCGTCGCGCCGCCCAGGCCGTCGAGCAGGCCGTCGACGATCTCCTGCACCCGGGGACGCAACGCGGCGACCCGCGACGCGCTGAACGCGTGGCTGATGCTGCGACGCAGGCGGGTGTGCTCGGCGCCGTCGAGGCTGAGCAGGCTCGCGCGCAGGTACGGCAGGTGCTCCGGCGGCGTGCCGAGCGCGAGGAACGCCTCCTCCTGCGTCTGCGCGCCCTGACCCGGCAGGCCGGTGGGATCGTTGCGCACGGCGGGATCGGACAGCACCGCGCGGGCGGCGTCGCTGCCGGTCACCAGCCAGCCCTCACCGCCGCCGGGCAGCCGTGCCCAGCAGACCGGCGCCTCGGCGAGGACCCGGTCGTACCCGCACATCGGGTCGCCGAGGACGGCCGGGTCGGCCACGTCCACCACAGGTTCGGACGCCATGTCAGCCTTTCAGCGGTCCGCCGTTGATCGCGACGCGGTGGCCGAAGCGGGTGTGCGGGTAGTAGTCGTACGTCGCGTGGTGCTGGACGCAGCGGTTGTCCCAGAACACCAGTGTGTTCGGCTCCCAGCGCACGCGGCAGGCCAGCATCGGCCGGTTCGGCACCATCGAGAACAGCAGGTCGAGCACGGCCTGGCTCTCGTCGGCCGACAGCTGGGGGATGCGCGAGGTGTAGGCCGGGTTGACGTACAGCAGCGGCCGGTCGGTTTCCGGGTGCCGCACGACGATCGGGTGCTCACTGGACGGCGGCTCGTAGCCCTCCGGGATCTTGTGGCCGCGGAAGGCGTGCGCGCCGTCGTGGATCGCGGTCAGGCCCGCCAGCAGCTCCTTCAGCTTCGGCGACAGCATGTCGTACGCGAGGTGCATGTTCGCGAAGAGCGTGTCACCCCCGCTGCCGGGCTCGGGCATCCGCGTGATGTGGAGCATCGAGCCCAGGGACGGCTCGGCGTCGGCGGTGCCGTCGGCGTGCCAGCCGTTGCCGAAGACGTTGGCCGACTCCGGCGCGGTCGCGACCTCGAGGATGTACGGGTCACCGTGCTCGGGCGGCGGGTTCACCGGACGCAGCTCACCGAAGCTCGCGGCGAGGCGCTTGTGGTCCTCCACCGTGATGTCCTGGTCGCGGAACACCAGCACGTGGTGGTCGAGGAACGCCGTCTTCAGCTCGGTGAGCTGCTCGTCGGTGAGCTCCCGGGTCAGGTCGAGGCCGGTGACCTCGGCGCCGATGACCGGGGTCAGGCCCCGCACCGCCAACGTCCGGAAGTCGCGCGCCGGCCGCGTCGTGATCCGCTTGACGGCGTCGAGTTCGTACTGCTCCATGGTTTCCTTTCTTCCCTGTGGGTCTCACAGTCCGAGGGCCGCGGCCACGGCGGTGACGTGCGGCGCGCGCACGATGCCGTAGTGGGTGGTGGGCAGTGCGTGCCAGCGGCTCGGTTCGGGCAGCAGGGCGCGCCAGCCTTCGCGGTCGCCGACCGGCAGGCCGGGTTCGGGTTCGGTGGCGAGCCAGACATGGCTCGGTGTCGCGGCCAGGCGCGGCAGCTCGTGGCCGGCCATGCTGCGCAGGTTGGCCCGGCACGCGCGGGCGAGCCGCCGCGCGTGCTCGCCGGCGGTGCCGCTCGAAGCGCCCAGCTCACGCTCGAACACCGCTTCCAGCTGCGTGTCGCTGTAGTCCGCGGCGCTCGCGCCGGGCGGCGGCGGGTCGATGAGGTGCAGGGCGCGCACCGGCTGCCCGGCCGTCTCGGCTTCGGCGGCCATGCCGGTTGCGACCCAGGCGCCGAACGACCACCCGGCCAGCTGCCAGGTGCGGCCGGGGAAACGCTTCTGCAGCGCCGCGTGGTAGCGACGGGCCCGGTCCGCGATCGGCCAGCCGGGCGGTTCCGGTCGGCTCAACGCCGGGTCGGCGATCACACAGACGCCGAGCTCGGGGTCCAGGGCCTCGACGAGCGGGCGGTACGCGTGGACGTCCCCGCCGACCGGGTGCACGAGGCACACGACGTCCGTTTTGGTCCCCTCGCGCCAGACCTGCACCACCACTTCGCCGGTGTCGCCGGCTTCGGAGAGCTTCGCGAGCAACGCCGTCATCGTCACCTCGGGCCCGAGCCAGGCGAGGTCGAGGTCGACGCCGTAGAGCCGTTTCACGGAGTCGATGACGTCCAGCAGGGTCAGGGAGTCGGCGCCGAGGTCGTACAGCGGCACGTCCGGGTCGAGTTCGGCGACGCCCAGCAGGGCGCGGACTTCCTCGGTCAGGTCGGCTTCCGCCGGTTTGGCCGTGATCTCCCGCTCGTGGAACCCGCGAGCCGTGTCGAGGCCGGTCGTCGCGACGAGGAGCTGCGGGAGGCCCGTGGTCAAGGCGCGGGCGAACGTGCGGCGGCCTTCTTCGTCGCTCAGGCCGACCGCGAGGTGCGCCTGGTGCCGCGTGTCGGTTTCCAGTGCGGTGACGGCCATCCCGGTGTCACGCCAGACGTCCCAGCCGATCGAGAGGCGGGCGGTGGGGCCGTCGCGGTGGGCGAGGGCGTCGAGGAACCCGTTGGCGGCGGCGTAGTCCAGCTGGCCGGTGCCGCCGAACCGCGCCGACAGCGACGAGCAGTAGACGGCGAACGCGGGCCGGTGGCGTTCGATGAGCTGTTCCACGAGCAGGGCGCCTGCGAGCTTGACGTTCTGCGTGCCTTCGCCGCGGGTGGCGATCAGGCTGCCGGCCGGAGCGCCGGCCGCGTGGACGATCCCGGCGAGGGGCTCGCCGAGCGCGGCGTCGACCTCGTCGGCGGTGATCGTCGTGACGTCGGCGGCGAGGAGGCCGACGCGGTCCGCCCAGGGTTTGAGCGCTTCGGGCAGGAAGGGGTTGCGCGCCAGCAGGACCACTCGGCCGGTGGTGCGAGTCAGGAGCTCTTCGGCGACGGCGGTGCCGATGCCGCCGGTGCCGCCGAGGACGAGGTGGGTGCCGTCGCCGTGGCCGGGTTCGCCGGGGGTGACCGGCGTGCTTTCCTCCGTCCACCAGAAACCGGCCCGGAGCGCGACCCGGTCCGGCGGGGGCGGGCCGGTGAGGAGGTCGGCGAGCCCGTCCAGGCTGGGGTCGGGCAGGTCGACCCAGTGGCCGGGCAGCCCGCTCTCCTGCGGGCCGACGGCCGTGATCCCGGCGAGCAGCCCGGCTTCGGGGCGCGTGACGGCGGTGTTGGCGGGAGCCGCGCCGCTCGAGATCCACCAAGTCCTGAGTGGACGGTCGTGGGCGGCTCGCACCAGGGCGGCTGGGGTGTCGAGGCAGGCCCAGGTCGCCTGGGCGAGGGAATCTTCGCCGAGGGGGCCGGTGATGGTGAGGGGGAGGGTGTGGAGCCAGTCGATGCCGGTGTCCGGCAGGGCGGCCAGGACCTGACGGAGGTCCGCGACGTCGGCCGGGTCGGCTTCGAAGGTGTCGGGTCCGAGGCGCGCGAACGCCGCCGCGGCGTGGACCCGGACGACGCGCGGGTAGGCGGCGTCGAGCGCGGGGGCGGTCAGCGGGCCTTCACCGGAGATGACGAGGACGCGGTCGGTCTTGGCTGCGGTGGTGGCGCGGCGGAGACGGACCCAGGTGGGCTGGTGGAGCCAGTCGCTTTCGGGCAGCCGCGAGGCGGTGGCTCGCCGCGGGAAGTCGAAGTCGCGGACGGCGAAGGCGGGCGGCGGGAAGTCCCACGGCGCGGACGCGGAGGAACGGCCCCAGTCGACGGCCGCCCCGGCCACCCAGGCAGCGGCCAGCTCGGCCGCGCCCGAGGCGAGCCCCGAGCTTTCACGTGAAAGCTCGACACCGAGAGCGGAGCTTTCACGTGAAAGCTCGGAGTCGGGCACCTCCAGGGGCTCGGCGGTGCGCAGCCAAGCCACCGCCGCGGTCGCGTCCTCGAAGACCGCCGCCATGCGCCAGCGGGCCTCCGGGCGGCCGGACTGCAGGTGGCGGAGAACGTCCACATACGACTCCGGGTGTGCGGTCAGGTAGTCCGCCACGCGGGCCGCCGTCAACCGGAGCGCGGACGCACTGCGTGCGGAAAGCACCAGGCACCGCACCGGTTCGGGCGCCGGAACCGCCGCCGGGCGGACCGACTCCAGCACGACGTGGGCGTTCGTCCCGCCGATGCCGAAGCTGCTCACCCCGGCCACCCGCGGGCCCGCGGGCCACGGCTCCGCCCGCGTCGGCACGCGGAACGGCCCCAGGTCCAACGCCGGGTTCGGCGCCCGGAAGTCCACCGTCGGCGGAAGCACGCCGTGGTGGAGGGCGAGGGTCGCGCGGATCAGGCCCACCACCCCCGCCGCCGCGCCGAGGTGGCCGATCTGGCTCTTCACCGACGACAACACGCAGCCCGTCGACTCCGGCATCGCCTCGCGCAGCGCCGCCACCTCGATCGGGTCGCCGAGGCGGGTGCCGGTTCCGTGCGTCTCCACGTACCCGACGTCGGCGCCGGAACGCCCGGCTCGCCGAAGCGCGGCTTGGACGGCCGCGCGCTGCCCAGCCGGAGACGGCGCGCTGTAGCCCTGCTTCACCGCGCCGTCGTTGGTCAGCGCCGAGCCCGTGATCACCGAGTACACCGTGTCGCCGTCGCGGCGGGCCGCCGACAGCGGCTTCAGCACCACCACACCGACGCCGCTCCCGCCGACGGTGCCGTCCGCGTCGTCACTGAACGGCCGGCAGTGCCCGTCCGCCGAGAAGATGTGCTGCGGCCGGTACCGGTACCCCTCGGCCAGGGTGACGTCGACGAGCACGCCGCCCGCCAGCATGACCTCCGCCTCGCCGCCGCGCAGCATCCCCGCCGCCTGGTGGACGGCGACGAGCGAGCTCGAACACGCCGTCTGCGTCGTCAGCGCCGGGCCGGTCAGATCCAGGTGGTAGGCGACCTTCGTGGCCAGGAAGTCCTTCTCGTGGTGCAAAGCGAGCTGGAAACCGTCCGGCAGCGCGCCCGGGTCGGCCGAGCGCAGCATCTCCTGGAAGTACGTGTTCTCCCCGCACCCCGCGATGAGCCCGACCCGGTCGGTCCGGGTGACCCCGGCGTGGGCCAGTGCTTCGACACACGCCATCAGCAGCTGCCGCTGCTGCGGGTCCATCAGCGCCGCGTCCCGGTGGCTGATCCCGAAGTGCTCCGGGTCGAACTCCAGCGGCCCGTCCAGCAGGCTGCTCGCGCCGACCAGGCCGTCGGCGGCCGGGAACTCCTGGATGCCCCGGCGGCCGGCGACGACCAGGTCCCAGAACGCCGCCAGGTCCGGTGCGCCGGGCAGCCGCACCGCCATCCCGACCACGGCCACCGGCTCGTCGGCCGCGGCCTCGGAAACGACCCGGGCCGGAGCCGGGCCGGTTTCGAGGTGCCGGGTCAGGTCCCGCAGCGTGACGTGCTCGAAGAGGTCGGCCGCGGTGAACCGGTACCCGGCTTCCGCGCAGCGCAAGTGGAACCGCATCAACGAAAGGCTGGTGGCGCCCGCGGCGAAGAACGTCTCGTCCGGCCCGATCGACGCGCCCGTCACCTCCTCGAACAACGCCGCCAGCTCGCTCGACGGCGGCGAGTCCCGGCGCAGATCCGTGCCCGGCGCCAGAGACGCGGCGTCCCGGTCGAGCTTTCCGCTGGGTGTGCGCGGCAGAGCGTCGACAACGCGGAAACGGTCCACTCTCGCGTGCGGTGGCAGCAGCGGCGCCAGATGATCCGCGAGCTCCGAAGCGGACGGCGTCCGGCGGCACTCCAGGAACGCGGCCAGCCGGTCGCCCTCGGGCACGACCACCGCGTTGACGACGTCCGCGTGCCGCAGCAGCGCGGCTTCGACCTGCCCGAGCTCGAGGCGGTACCCGCTGAGCTTGACCTGCCGGTCGGCCCGGCCGTCGAAGTGCAGCAGCCCGGCGCGGTCGAAGTGCGCGAGGTCGCCGCTGCGGTAGTACAGCTCCGGCAGCTCGGCGAACTTCTCCCCAGCCGCGTCGCCGAGGTAACACCGGTTCGCCGCGAGACCGCCGATGAGCAGCTCGCCGACCTGTCCCGGCGGCAGCGGCGCGCCCGAGGCGTCGGCGACCCGCAGCACCGCGTTCGCCACCGGACGCCCGATCGCGGGCCGCTCGGGCCATTCCGCCGGGTCGCCGTCGAGGGTCAACGCGCTCACGACGTGGGTCTCGGTCGGGCCGTAGTGGTTGTGCAGCCGCGCGCCGGGCAACCCGGCGAACCAGCGGCGGATCGCCGGGGTGCACACCAGCTGCTCGCCGGCGGTGACGACGTCCCGCAGCCGCGACGGGAACCGCCCGAGCCGGACGCCGTGCTCGGCCAGCAGCTGCAAGGCGACGTACGGCAGGAAGATCCGTTCGATCCCGGCGATGTCCAGCTGGGCCAGCAACGCCGGGACGTCGTGCCGCCACTCCGGACGGACCAGGTGCAGCCGCCCGCCGCCGCAGAGGGTCGTGAAGATCTCCTGGAACGACACGTCGAACGACAGCATCGAGAACTGCTGCGTCACCGCGGGCGGCGCGTCCTGCCACTGCAGCAGGTTGGCCAGCGTGCGGTCCGGGACGCGCACCCCCTTCGGCACCCCGGTCGAGCCCGAGGTGAACAGCGTGTAGAGCGGCCGGCCCGCGTGCCGGGCCGGGACCTCCGGGACCGGCCCGTCGGTGAGCGTGACGAACCGCCGCTCGACGTCGGTCTCGAAGTCCTCACCCGGGGCGAGCAGGACGCAGCGCGGCCGGACCTGGCCGAGCACGTCCCGCAGCAACGCCGGCGGGTACGCGGGATCCAGCGGCACGGCGGTGATGTTCAGCCGGGCGAGGGCGAGCAGCGCGACGACGTGTTCGGCCGACGGCCGCAGGTACAGCGCGATGTCGGTGGCGTCCGCGGGCAGGGTCGCGGCCAGCCGGGCCGCGTGGGCGTCCAGCTCGGCGTAGGTCAGCGTGGTCTCGCCGGTCAAAGCCGGGGCGTCGGGTGTCCGCGCCACCTGACGAGCGAAGCCTTCCGCCACGGTCTCCCACGTCAGCGCCGCCGTGGCGCCGCGGCCGTGGTCGCGGTGGTCCGGTGTCTGCGCGTCGCCGTGCAAGGCGCGGTCGAAGACGTCGCCGAGAGCGGTGATTTCGGCTTCGGTGAAGTGGCCTTCGCCGTACTCCCACAGGCAGTCGAAGCCGTCGGGCCGTTCGACGACCGAAAGCGTGAGCGCGCACTTCGCCTCGGCCGCCTCGATCCACTGTGGACTGACCGAGCAGCCCGGCAGCCGCAGCGCGCCGAAGTCGGTGTTCTCCAGGACGAACAGGTAGTCGAACGCCGCGTACCCGGGATCGAGGTCGGCGAAGGCGACGTCCTGGCCGTCCAGTGCCGCGCCGGACGCTTCGCCGAGCCGGCGGAGCTGGGAACCCAGGTCTTCGTCCGGATCCACCGTCAGCGGCAGCCGGACGGTGTTGGCGAACATCCCGACGCTGTCTTCGAACTCCCGCACCGGCCGGTTCGCCACCGGCGCGGCGATCCGCGGCCGGGTCCGCCCGGTCACGGCGTAAAGGCTCCAGGCGAACACGCCGAGCAGGAGCTGGAACCGGGTCAGGCCCAGCTCACCGGCCCATGCGTCGACCCGCTCGTGGTCGATCCGGGTCGTGTGCAGCCGCCCGGTCAGGGACGCTTCGCCGAGTGGCTCGGCGTCGTCGGCCCGGTCGGTCAGCCGGTCGCGGTAGCCGGGGGAGGCGAACCAGCGGGACTGCCAGGCGGCGAAGTCGAGTGGGGTGTGCGCTTCCGGTCGTGGCGGTTCGCCGGACAGCTCGCGGAACAGGATGTTGAGCGACCAGCCGTCGACCGCGATGTGGTGCAGGCACAGCAGAAGCGTGCCCTCGGGCCGCCAGGCCGCGCGCAGCAGCCGGCCGGAAGCGAGGTCGAACGGCGCGGTGAAGAAGTCGTCGGAAGGCGCGGTCCACGGGTCGTACGCCGGGTTCGGCGCCTGGCGCAGGCCGTCGGGAGTCGCCTCGAACGCGGTCCGCAGCGCCGGGTGCCGTGCCACGAGTGCCCGGACGTCGCGGCGCAACGCCTCGACATCGGGTGCGCCGCTGATCTCGAAAGCCAGCGGCACGTGGTACGCCGTGGCGGCCGGATTCCGTTGCTGCAGCAGCCAAAGCCGCTGCTGTTCGCTGGTGGCCGGGGCCGTCGTCGCCGTCGTCGGCGGTCCCACCGGCGGATACACCACGCGCCCGGCCGAGGAGACGGCGGCGGCGAGCTCGGCGAAGTTCCCGCGCTGCACCACCGAAGGCGGGAGGTCCGCGCCCCAGCGTTCCCGGATCGCGAACCGCAGCCGCAACGCCTTGAGCGAGTCGCCGCCCGACCGCAGCCACGTGTCGCCGGGACGAAGATCCGGGACGCCGAGGACGTCCGCCACGACGTCCAGGACTTCGTGTTCCCACGCCGTCGCGTCGCCGCCGGTGTCCGGTCGCCACGGCGGGAACCCGCCGGCCAGCAGCGCGGCTTCGTCGACCTTCCCGTTCGCGTTCCGAGGCAGCTCGCCGAGGCGGAAGACGTGGTGCGGCCGCATGTAGACCGGCACGGTTTCGCTCAGATGAGCGTCGAACGCGTCGAAGGTCAGGTCACCCGCCACGACGAACGCGAGCAGCTCGGCGGTGGCCGCGCGGCGCACGGCGACGTGGGCCTGCCGGATCGCGGGGTGCGCGAGCAGGCGCTGCTCCAGTTCACCCGGCTCGATCCGGAACCCGCGGACCTTCACCTGCCGGTCGGTCCGCCCGGCGTAGGCGTACCGCCCGCCCGGCAGCACCCGCACCAGGTCGCCGGTCCGGTAGAACCGCGCGCGGCCGTCGTCGAACCACGGCAGCCGGACGAACCGCTGCCCGGTCTCCGCCGGTAGACCGCGATAACCGAGCGCGACGCCGGCGCCGGAGAGGTACAGCTCGGCGATCTCGCCCTCGGCGGCGACCCGCTCGTCCGGCGTCACGGCGACCGCGCCGGTGCCGGGCAGCGGCCGGCCGATCGGCACTACATCCCCGTCGAAGCCCCGCGGGATGGCGTAGCTGAGCGCGAACGTCGTCGTTTCTGTTGGCCCGTAACCGTTCTGCAGCCGGGTCGGCGAGTCCGGGTTGGCCCGGTACCAGCGGCGGATCAGGGGCGCGTTGAGCTGCTCACCGCCGATGACGACCCGGCGCACGGTCGCGAAGCTGCCCGGCACGGTCTCCGCGACGGCGTTGAACAGCGTCGCGGTCACGAACATCGTGTCGACGCGTTCGCGGACCAGCGCGTCGGCGAACGCCCGCGGGTCCCGCACGGTCTCGTCGTCGAGGATCACGCAGGTGCCGCCGGTCAGCAGCGGCACCCACACCTCGAAGCTGATCGCGTCGAACGCCGGGTTGGCCAGGCAGGCGAACCGGCTGCCCGCGTCCAGCCAGCCGGGTTCGGCGAGCCGCAGGACACCCGCGTCCCGCACCTCGACGCCCTTGGGCCGCCCGGTCGTGCCCGAGGTGTAGAAGAGGAACGACGCCGGCGCGGGCTCGGCGGGCAGGCCGGGGGAAGCGGGCGTGGCCAGGAGTTCGGCCGGGGTGACACCGGGCAGCTCGTCGCTGACGACGGCGGCCGCGCCCGCGTCGGCGAGGATGACGTCACGGCGCGCGGGCGGGCTCTGCCTGTCCAGCGGCACGACCTGCGCGCCCAGGCGCAGCACGCCCAGCATGACCTGGACCAGCTCCGCCGAGCGCGGCAGGCCGACGGCGACCGCGTCACCCGGGCCGACCCCGAGGCGCGACAACGACTCAGCGACGGCCGCGGCGCCGGCGTTCAGCTCCGCGTAGGTGAGCCGCCGCGAGCCGTCGGACACGGCTACGGCGTCCGGGTGCCGCAGGGCCCGGTCGTGGACGCGGCGGGCGAGCGACGTCATCGGGCCGCCAGCTCGGCCGTGATCACCTTGGCGACCAGCGGCAGCGCGTCGCTCTCGAGCATGTCCCAGTGCCCGCAGCCGGCGGGGACGACCTCGAACTCCCCGCGGACGCGGCGGCGCCAGAACTCCGCGGTGCCGGGGATCGTGTCCTCGCCGACGGCCTGCACGAAGACCACCCGCGCGGCCGACTCGCCGGGGTCGTGCTCGCGCGCGGTCAGCCGGTTGTGGTTGTACGTGCGGTGGTAACGCTCGATCTGCGCGTCCTCGATGCCCGGGTACATCCCGTTGAACCGCACCAGCTTCTCGCGGAACTCGGCCGCCGGCACCGGCTCGATCGCCGCCTTCGCGGCCGGGTCGTCGGTGGCGGTGGTGTCGAGCAGGACAACGCTGACGCGCGGGTGGTGCCCGGCCAGCCGTCGTCCCATCTCGTAGGCGACCAGGCCGCCGTAGGAGAGTCCACAGAGGACCAAAGTCTCGCCGGGCCGCGGGTCGACGAGCCGCAGGTACTCCTCGGCCATCGCCTCGACGCTCGGCAGCAGCTCTTCGCCGGGGTTCAGCCCGGGCGACTGGATCCCGGCCACGCCGGCGTCCTCGGGCAGCTCGGCGCTGAGCGGCAGGTAGCAGAACGCCGTCCCGCCGGCCGGGTGCACGCAGACGACGCGGGCCTGACCGGCGCCGCGGCGGAACTCGATCAGGCTGCCGCCGTCCGGCGGGGTTTCCGCACGCAGCAGCGCGGCCTGCGCCTCGATGGTCGGGTGCACGAGGACGTCGCGGATCGGCAGCTCACGGCCGAACTCCGCGCCGATCGCGTGGGCCAGCTTGATCGCCGAGATGGACGTGCCGCCGACGTCGAAGAAGTCGTCGGAGACGCCGATCGCGGGGTGCAGCAACAGGGTCCGCCAGATCCGGAGCAGCGCCAGCTCGACGTGGTCGCGCGGAGCGGCGGTGTTGACCGCGGCGGGCGCCGAAGCCCGGGCGTGCGCCAGGACGGCGTCGCGGTCGAGCTTGCCGCTGCGGTTCAGCGGCAGCCGGCCGAACTCGGCGAACACCGACGGGATCATGTAGTCCGGCAGCCGGCCGGCCAGCGCGGCCCGCCACTCGTGCGGGGTCCGGGCGCCGCCCACGACCCCGGCGACCAGCCGGGGGTCGCCTTCGCGGTCCACCAGCACGGCGGCCTCGCGGACGCCGGGGACGGCCAGCAGCGCGGCCGTCACCTCGCCGGGCTCGATGCGGAACCCGCGCAGCTTGATCTGGTCGTCGCGGCGGCCCGCGTACTCGGCTTCGCCTCCCGCGAGCCAGCGGGCCAGGTCGCCGGTGCGGTACATGCGCTCACCGGGGACGAACGGGTCCGCCACGAACCGCTCGGCGGTCAGCCCCGGCCGGTGCAGGTAGCCGCGGGCCAGGCAGTCACCGGCCAGGAAGACCTCACCCGCGACCCCCGGCGGCACCGGCCGCAGCCGCTCGTCCAGGAGGTACATCCGCGAGCCGGGCAGCGGCCGGCCGATCGGCGCCGGGCGCTCCAGCGGCCGCGGGTCGAAGTGGGCGGTGGCGTAGAGCGTGGCTTCCGTCGGCCCGTACCCGAAGCAGATCCGCAGCCCGGGCACCGCTTCGGCGAACCGCGCGAGCGCGGCCTCCGACAGGGGTTCGACGCCGGTGAGGACCTGCCGCAGCGCGAGCCCGGCGACCCGGTCGGGGTCTTCGTCGATCCAGCGGACGTACGCGGGCGGCAGGAACGCCTGCACCACCCGGTGTTCGCGCAGCCACGCCATCAACGCCGCGGGGTCGGCCCGGACGTCCTCGGGCACGACGTGCAGGACCGCGCCGGTCGTCAGGGGGAGCAGCAGTTCGTGCACCGAGGCGTCGAAGCCGATGCTCGACCACGCCGACGTCGCTTCGCCGGGCGTCGCACCGAAGCGGTCGAGCCACTGGTCGAAGAGGGCGAGGACGCTGTGGTGCGTCACCGCCACACCTTTGGGACGCCCGGTCGAGCCCGAGGTGTAGATGACGTAGGCCGTCTCCCGCGGGCCGGTGGTCACCGGGGTCCGGGTCTCGTCGCCTTCGGCTTCCAGAGCCGGGACGTCGTCACCCAGGACCAGCACCGGGCGCGCGTCCTCGAGCATCGCCGCTCGCCGGGCTTCCGGCTGGGCCGGGTCGAGCGGGAGGTAGGCGGCGCCGGTCTTCAGCACGCCCAGCACGGCGACCACCAGCTCCACCGACCGTCCACTGAGGACGGCCACGACCTCGCCCGGCCCGGCCCCGCGAGCCCGCAGGGCGTTCGCCAGCTTCGTGGTGCGGCGGTCCAGCTCGCCGTAGGTGAGGGTCCGGCCGTCGCAGACGAGCGCGGGGACGTCCGGCGTCGTGTCGGCGTGGCCGGTGAACCGGTCGACCAGCCCGCCGGGCCGCCGGTTCGGCCGGGGGCCGGTGCTCCAGGCGGTGAGGATCTCGTCGCGCTCGGCGTCGTCGAGGAGCTCGTAGCTCGTGACATCCGCGTCCGGCCGGGTGGCCAGCTGGTCGAGCAGCCGGACGAGGTACCGGGCGTAGCGCTGCGCGGTGGTGTCGTCGAAGAGGGCGACGGCGTAGTCGAGGTGCCCGGCGACGTCGCCGTGTTCGTCGGCCAGGCCGAGCGCGAGGTCGAACTTCGCGGGCGCGTGCTCGACGTCGACCGAGGTGACGGCCACGCCCGGCAGCTCCAGCAGGTCGTGCATCGTCGGCACCCAGGCGAACATCGTCTGGAACAGCGGGGTGTGCGCCGGGCTGCGCGGCGGGTTGACCAGCTCGACGACCCGCTCGAAGGGCAGGTCGACGTGGTCGAGCGCGCCGCGCAGGGAAGCGCGGACCTGCCGGAGCAGGCCGGCGCCGGTGGGGGAGCCGCCCAGCTCGGCGCGCACGGCGATCGTGTTGACGAAGAAGCCGAGGGTGGCGGGGTGGTCGCCCCCGCCGCCGCCCCGGTTGGCGGTGGGGACGCCGACAACGATGTCAGTTTGGGCGGAAAGCCGGGAGAGCAGCAGGAACCAGCAGGTCAGGATGGCGGAGTAGAGCGTGCCGCCGTGCTCGCGCGCCACCGCCTTCACCCGGGCGGTGAGCTCCGGCCCGAGCGCGAGCGGCACCCGGCCGCCGCGGTGGTCCTGCCGCGCCGGGCGCGGCCGGTCGGCGGGCAGCTCCAGCACCGGCGGGACGCCGTCGAGGCGGTCCCGCCAGTACGCCTCGTGCGGCGCCGGGCCGGGGCCGGCGAGCCAGTCCTGCTGGGCCTGGGCGTGCTCGCGGTAGGGCCGCGTTTCCGGCAGGGAAGCCGGTTCACCGCTCATCTGAGCGGCGTAGAGGATCCCGAGCTCACGCAGCATCAGCGTGCGCGACCAGCCGTCGAAGACCGTGTGGTGGACGGTGATCAGCAGGACGTGGTGCTCGGCGCCGTCGGCCAGCAGCCGCGCCCGGCCGAGCGGCGCGCGGGTCAGGTCGAACGGCTCGAACGGGTCGGTGCGCCGCAGCTCGGCCGCCCGCTCCGGCCGCCCGGTCACGTCGGTGACGGTGACCGGGAAGCCGTGGCCGGCGGGTTCGACGATTTGCCAGGGCCGGCCGTCCTCGACGGCGAACCGGGTGCGCAGGGCTTCGTGGCGGTCGGCGAGAGCTTCGAACGCGCGGCGCAGCGCGTCGCGGTCCAGTGGGCCCCGCAAGGTGAACGCCATGGCCTCGTTGTAGGCCGGGCCGGCGCCGTCCAGCTGGGAGACGGCCCAAAGGCGCTGCTGACCGGACGACAGCGGTGCGGTCACCTGCATCGAGGACGGCCTTTCCGGGCAGGGCGGGCAGCCGAGGTCGGGGAAACGCTCTCTGTCTGTCCGGACAGTTAACACCACACCTTCGGGTGATCACGAGTCGTGGCGCAAGTCTGCCCTTAAGTTCGTGCCGGAGCGTCAGCCCGCGACTGTGTTGTAGTTCACGATCCGCTCCACCATCAGCGCGGTCGCGCCGGCCAGCGGGCTGTCCGCGTCCCGGCGGGCCACGTCGGGCAGCCGGTGCGCCTCCTCCGCGGTGACCGCGACCATGCCCCAACACGCGTTGAAGCCCGACGGGTCCGCCGGCTTCTCGGCGGCCGCCGCGACGGTCGCGGCGTCGCCTTCCCCGCTGACGGTGAGCGCGCCCGTCAGCCGCAGGGCGTCGGGATCGCGCTCCTCGGTGGCCACCACGCTCCAGCCGGTCTCCTTGGCCCGCTCCACCGCGGTGCCGAGGCTACCGGTGCTGCCCGCGCCGCTGACAACGATGTCAGGGAGCACGAGGGCCACCGGTCCCGCCGTCATCGGCAAGGCCGACCGGATCGCGCCGTCGAGCCCGGCCTGCAGCGATTCGTCCTGGTAGACGAAGACGATCTGGAAGGTCTGGGCGTACCGCTCGAGGTAGCGGACGGTGTCGAGCTTGTGCGTCCGGAACACGACGACCAGGCGCACGTCGAGCCCGTTTTCGGCCAGTTCGACGGCGGGCGCCAGGCTGCGGTCCAGCACCGTGACGCCGGGGGTCAGGCAGTGCAGCTCCTTCGAGTAGGGCGCTTCGAAACGCGTCGCGAATCCGGCGCACGGCAAGACGATCGAGACATCGGGGGTGGTCACGGACGAACTGCGCATCGAGGACTCTCTCCGTGAGTGGGATCGGGAACCGGGCGGGAGCGCCGTACACTCCTGCCGCACCGTAAGGGAAGATCGGCGGAAGTGGGGCGGAATGCGGGTGCTGCTGGCCACGTACGGGACCCGGGGCGACGTGGAACCGCTGGTGGCGCTGGCGGTCCGGCTCCAGGAGCTGGGTGTCGAGACGCGGATGTGCACCCCGCCGGACGAGGAGTTCGCCGAGCGGCTGACCGGTCTCGGGATCGAGCCGGTGCCGGTCGGGCTGTCGATGCGGGCGTTGATGAGCGGGGAGCAACCGCCGTCGGCGGCCGAGCTGTCCCGCTACCGCAACGCCGTCGTCGAGGCCCAGTTCGAGGCGTACCCGAAAGCGGCCGACGGCTGTGCCGCGCTGGTGGCGGCCGGGCTGGCGCAGGTCGGCGCGCGGTCGGTGGCCGAAGCTTCGGGCATCCCGTACTTCTACGCGACCTACGCGGCGGTCAACCTGCCCTCGCCCCACCACGCGCCGCCGCCGCGGCCGGGCTGGCCGGAGCCGGAGGCCACCGGCAACTGGGCGTTGTGGGAGCGCGACGCCGGCCACGCGAACACGCAGTTCCGCGAAGCGCTCAACGGCCACCGTGCGGCGCTCGGCCTGCCGCCGGTGGACAACGTCCGCGACCACGTCTACAGCGACCGGCCGTGGCTCGCCGCCGACCCGGTCCTGGGGCCGTGGCCGGAGACCCCGGGGCTCGACGTGGTCCAGACCGGCGCCTGGTACCTGCCGGACGACCGCCCGCTCCCGGCCGACCTGGAGAGCTTCCTGGCCGCGGGCCCGCCGCCGGTCTACGTCGGCTTCGGCAGCATCCCGCCGGCGCCGGGCATCGTTTCCCGGGCCGTCGAAGCGATCCGCGCGCTGGGGCACCGCGTGCTCGTCTCCCGTGGCTGGGCGGACCTCGACGTACCCGACTGCTTCGCCATCGGCGAGGTCAACCACCAGCGGCTGTTCGGTCAGGTCGCCGCCGTGGTGCACCACGGCGGCGCGGGCACCGCGCAGACGGCAGCCCGGGCGGGCGTGCCGCAGCTGGTCGTCCCGCTGCCGATCGCGGACACCCCGTACTGGGCCGCCCGGGTGGGGGAGGCGCGGGTCGGCGTGAACCTCGACGGCGCGACCGCCGGCGCCGAGTCGCTGACGGCCGCGCTCGAAACGGTCCTGGGCCCGGAAACCCGGGCGCGGGCCACGGCCTTGGCCGCCCGGATGCGCACCGACGGCGCGGCCGTGGCCGCCCGCCGGCTGTTCGACACCGTGGGGTGAGCGGTCACCGGGTGAAGGTGAACCAGTTGATGTTGACGAAGTCCGCGGAGCCGCCCCCGAACGTCAGGTAGAGGTCGTGCACCCCGGTCGCCGCGCCGACGACGTTGGCCGGGACCGTCTGCCACTGCTGCCACCCGCCGTTGTTGGCGAAGTCGATCTCGGCGACGACCGGCCCGCTCACGCTGTCCAGGCGGGCGAGGATCGCGCCGCTCACCCCGGCGGCCGCGCCGGAGGCCAGGCGGGCGACGAACTGGCGTGGTGAGCTCGAGCCGAAGTCGACACCGGAGTACTTCAGCCAGTCCCCACCGGCGATCCAGCCGACGTCGACGCCGCCGCCGGTGTCGCCGCACGCCTCGTTCTGCGTGCCGCTCTGCGCGGTGTAGGACTCCGCCTGGATCGTGGTGTACGCGCCCACGCCTCCGCCCGGCGGCGGTGTGGTGCCGCCGCCCGCGCCCGGGCCGAGGGCGACGGTCCAGGACGTCGGCGCCGGGTCCTGCAGGTGGCCGTCGACCGGCTGGGCGCCGGTCGGGCCGACGTCGTCGTACGGGAAGGCGTAGCCGATCGACGCGTGCTGGTGGACCAGGCGGGCGTAGTGGTTCGTCGTCGCGTCTTGGTAGTACTGCGAAGGGGCCACGCCGTCGGGCTGGTTGTTGCCGCCGCCGACCAGCAGGCTGCTGCGGTTGAGCGCGGCGGCCAGCCGCGCGGCGACGGCCCCGCGCGCGTCCGCGCCGGAGTTGTACAGCGGCCCGCTCGCGCAACCGAAGATGTCCACCGCGCTGGGTTTCGTGAACGGGACGCCGTTGGTGTTGAGGCCCGCGAACACGATCGTGTCCCCGCTGACCGTGCCGGTGTAGGAGCCGATGGCGCCCTGGCCGTTGACCGTCAGCGGCGTCGAGCGGTAGTGGTCCCAGACCGCGTTGAGGTAGTTGTTCCAGTAACCCCCGAAGTCGACGGGGGAGTGGCCGGGGGCGAGCAGCCGCACGACTTTCCCGGACGCGTCGGTGACGACCAGCCGGTCCCACGGCGCGCCGTCGGTCGAGTGCTGGGCGCGCAGCCCGTCGGCGATGGCGGCGAGCGCGCCGTCCGGCAGCGGGCTGACCGACTGCGCGCCGGCCGCGCCCGTGGTGGCCATGGACACCGGCAGCGCGACCATGTCGACGTAGCTGATGTTCGCGTAGAGGTTCGCGCTGTTGTAGGTGAACTCGCAGAAGGTCCAGTTCGTCTGCCAGTTCGGGTCCGAGCTGGTGAAGCCGGGCTGCACCAGTCCGGGCCCGGGGTTGACGAAGAACTGGATCTTCTTGTCCGCCGAGAACCAGACGCGGCCGCCGATGATGTAGTCGTTCAGCATCACCGTGACCTGGGATCCCGAGCCGCTCAAGGGAATCGCGTAGTCGGGGATCGGCGTCACCGGCGAGGAGGGGTTGGACAGCCGCTGGAACCGGCCGTCGGCGGTGACGAAGCCGGGCCACCCCGAGGTGTCGGCGCCGCTGACGTAGGCGTACACGGTGCCGTTGCCGGAGTTGTTCTTCAGGGTCAGCGGCAGCGCGGCGGCGGCCCGCGCCCGCGGCGCGGCGAGGGCGGACCAAAGCGGTGTGCCGGCCGCGGCGGCCACGAGCCCCGCGGTGACGAAGGTACGCCTGGAAAGCACTGGCACCTCCTGGGAAGGGGCGGATGCCATGTGGTCCAGACCCTTTATCCGCCGGTGGCCGAACGGTAGGTACGCGCCCCGGCGCGGTCAACGCCCGGCGGGCCGGGTCGGGTACGAACGTCCCTCGAACCTGCCCTTTCGGCGCAGCGGGGCGCGGCCGTCGGCGTCCGGACATCCCGGCGGTGGGCGAGCTCGGCTTGCCGCCCCCGTCACCACGTGCAGCGACCCGAGGCAGGCCGTCCGCCGTGCTCGCGAGTGCGTGATCATCGCTCCAAGCGATCAGCATCGAGCACTTGACATGCGCGGACTTGCTGGTTTTACTTCTCGGCACGTCGGCGTGGTTCTGTCCCGGCGTGAGAGGTACGCCCAGCCGGTATGTCGGCCGCCGCCGCGAGCCCGGACTGAGTCGCCAGGACGTGCACGGCGTCCGAGGCGGGGTCGTGCCCACCATCATCCGGAGACCGATGATGCCCTTCTCCCGCACCCGGTTCCTCACCGTCGCCGCGTGCTCGGCCGCGATCCTCGGCGGCAGCGCGTGCTCGGCCGCCGCCGCGCCGGCCGCGGCCCCTGTGCCCCCGCCGGTCAAGGCGGGCTTCGACTACCAGATCGGCGGCGCCTACACCCCGGCCGCCGACGTCAAGGTCGTCAGCCGCGATCACACCGCCCAGCCCGCCGCCGGGCTCTACAACATCTGCTACGTCAACGCTTTCCAGGCCCAGCCCGGCGCCGAGGGGGAGTGGAACGACCTCCTGCTGCGCGACGCCGGCGGCAAGGTGGTCGTCGACGAAGACTGGGGTGAGGCCCTGCTCGACCTCCGGACCGCGGACAAGCGCACCCGCGTCGCCGCGAAGGTCGACACCTGGGTCGACGACTGCGCGGCCAAGGGCTACCAGGCGATCGAGCCCGACAACTACGACAGTTTCACGCGCTCGAAAGGACTTCTGTCCGACAGCAACGCCCAGGCCTACATCCGCCTGCTCTCCGCGCACGCCCACGAAAAGGGCCTGGCGATCGCGCAGAAGAACACCTCCGAGCTGGCCGGCCGGCGCCAGGCGAACGGGCTCGACTTCGCCATCGCCGAAGAGTGCGGGCAGCAGAAGAACTGCGGTGAGTTCACGCCCGCGTTCGGCGACCACGTGATCGTCATCGAGTACACCGACAGCGGGCTCAAGACCGCCTGCAGCCGGTGGAGCTCGCTGAGCATCGTCCGCCGCGACCTCGACGTCGTCCCGAAGGGCGAGTCCGGCTACGTCCGCAAGACCTGCTGATGGACCGGCGGAGCTTCCTCCGCGGGGTCGGCGGCCTCACCCTCGGCACGGCGGTGGCCGGGTGCGGCGCGGCCACGACGGGCGACGGCGGTCCGGTGACGGTCGAGGTCTGGCACGGCCAGACCGACACCGGCAAGAAGGTCCTCGACACGCTCGTCGCGGACTTCCACCGGACGCACCCCGGCATCCGGATCGACCTGGGCGGCGGTGTCCTCGCCGACGCGATGCTGCAGAAGATCACCGCGGCGCTCGCGTCGGGGTCGTTCCCGGACATCGCCTACGTCTTCGGTTCGGACCTCGCCAGCGTGGCGCGCAGCCCGAGCGTCGTCGACGTCACCGGTCTCGTCGACGCGGGCCCCGGCTTCTGGGCGCCGGCTCGGGAGGCGGTCACGGTCAACGGCCGCGCCCGCGCCGTCCCGGCGCTGCTCGACTCGCTGGCCGTGGTGTGTAACAAGACGTTGTTCGACCAGGCCGGGATCCCGCTGCCCGCCGCGGGCTGGACATGGGCCGACTTCGTCGCCGTGGCCGCGAAGCTCACCGACCCGCGCAACGGCACCTTCGGCACCGCGTGGCCCGCCACCGGCGACGAGGACACCGTGTGGCGGCTGTGGCCGATGGTGTGGGACCTCGGCGGTGACGTCATCGGCGCCGGCGGGCGCGGCATCGGGTTCGCAGGCCAGGGTGTGCGCGCGCTCGAAGTCGTCCGCGACCTCGCCGCGGCGAAGTCCGTCTACCTCGACCCGAAGACCGGCAGCGAGCAGATGTACCAGGCCTTCGAAGCCGGCCACATCGGCATGGTCCCGACCGGGCCGTGGCAGCTGCCCGACATCACCGACGCCGGGATCGACTACGCGGTCGTGCCGCTGCCCAGCTTCAGCGGCCGCCCGGTGACGATCTCCGGCCCGGACACCTGGACGCTCTTCGACAACGGCGAAGCCCGGGTCGACGCGGCGCGGACCTTCCTGTCCTGGCTGGCGGACCCGGCCCAGGACGTCCGCTGGGACGACGGCGCGGGCAGCCTCCCGCTGAGCCGCCGGACGCAGCAGCTGCCCGCGTGGCAAGCGAAAACCGCCGAAACGCCGGGCTTGCCGGTGTTCGTCGACGCGCTGGACCACGCCCGTGTCCGCCCGGTGCACCCGGCCTACCCGCAGGTGTCGGCGGCGCTGGGCACCGCGATCGTCGCCGTGCTGCTCGGCCAGGCGTCCCCGGCCGACGCGCTGCGCGACTGCGCCGCGGCCGCGAACGCCGCCCTGATCATTCCGCGATAGGGAGCCGCCATGCCCGGACTGCCGAGGCCCGTCACCGTCACCCCCACTCAACGCAGGCGGCGCGAAACCGCCGCCGCCTGGGCTTACGTCTCGCCCGCTGTCCTCATCATCCTGGGCCTCGGTGTGGTGCCCGTCGCCTGGTCGCTGCTGCTGTCGTTCCAGGTCGACGACCTGGTGACGCCCAGCCGGTGGGTCGGCGGGGACAATTACGCCGCGCTCGCCCAGGACCCGCACTTCGCCCAGGCCGTCGGGAACACCGTGCTGTACATGGTGCTCTACGTGCCGCTGAGCATCGTGTTCGGCTTCCTGCTGGCGCAGGCGCTCAACCGGCGTATCCGGCTGATCGGCGTCTACCGGACGCTCGTGTTCGTCCCGTTCGTGCTCTCGGCGACCGCGCAGGGGGTGCTGTTCTCGTTCATCCTCGACCCGCAGTTCGGCGCGGCCAACTCACTGCTGCACCACCTCGGCGTGTCCCCGCAGGGTTTCCTGACCGATCCGGGACAGGCGCTGCTGGTGCTGGTCGGCATCACGCTGTGGAGCGGCACCGGATTCTGCGTCGTGGTCTACCTCGCCGCGCTGCAGGACGTCGAGCCGTCGCTGGTCGAGGCCGCGCGGCTGGACGGCGCGGGCACCTGGCGCGTGCTCCGGCACGTGACGCTGCCCGCGGTCACCCCGGTGACGGCGTTCCTCGTGCTGTGGCAGCTGATCACGTCGCTGCAGGTGTTCGACCTGGTCTACGTGACGACCAAGGGCGGCCCGCTCGGCTCCACCACGGTGATCGTCTACTTCGTCTGGGAGCAGGCGTTCAAGAACTTCACCGCCGGGTACGGCGCGGCGTCGGCCTACGTGCTCGCGCTCGCCCTGCTCGTCGTCGTGGTGGCCGTCCGCCTGCTGCGCCGCCGGCGGGAGGTGCTCCGATGACCACCCGGATCGGCAGTGTCCCCGCCCCGCGCGTCCTGCCCGTGCTGCGCCGGCCGCGGCTGCCCTTCAGCCCGTGGCACCTGCTGCTCGTGCCGCTGGCGCTCGTGTTCGCCGCGCCGCTGGTGTGGCTGCTGCTCAGCTCGGTGATGAGCAACGCCGAGATCAACCGCTTCCCGCCCGCGCTGTGGCCGTCCCGGGTCGACTTCTTGGGCTACCGCTACGTCCTCGACAACGCGCTCTTCGTGCGCTGGTTCACGAACTCGCTGATCGTCTCGGCCGTGACGGTCGCGTCCAACCTGCTGTTCGGCACGCTCGGCGGGTACGCGTTCGCGCGGATGCGCTTCGCCGGGTCGCGGGTGCTGCTCGGGCTGATGGTCGCGACGATGGCGATCCCGTTCCAGCTCACCATGATCCCGACGTTCCTGGTGATGAAGCGGCTCGGCCTGATCGACAGCCTGGGCGCGCTCATCGTGCCGTCCCTGGTCACGCCGTTCGCGGTGTTCCTGCTGCGCCAGTTCTTCCTGTCCCTGCCCAGGGAGCTCGAAGAAGCCGCCTGGATCGACGGCTGCTCGCGGCTGCGGGTGCTGGTCACGATCGTGCTGCCGCTCTCGCGGCCCGCGCTGACCACGGTGGCCGTGCTGACGTTCCTGAGCACCTGGAACGACCTGACCTGGCCGCTCATCGCGCTCAACCACGACACGACGTACACGCTGCAGCTGGGCCTCACCACCTTCCAGGGCCAGCACCACACGAACTGGGCCGCGGTGATGGCGGGCAACGTGATCACCGTGCTGCCGGTGCTGCTCGCCTTCCTCGGCGCGCAGAAGACGTTCATCCAGTCCATCACCACCAGCGGGCTCAAGGGCTGACCATGCACCGTTTCGACCTCCTGGTCGTCGGCGACGCCAACCCCGACGTCATCCTCGGTCCGCTTCGGACGGACCTCGCCTTCGGGCATCGCGAACAGCTCGCCCCCTTCGGCACGCTCACCCTCGGCGGCTCCGGCGCCATCACCGCCGCCGGCGCCGCCCGGCTGGGCCTGAAGGTCGCCCTCGCCGGCCGGGTCGGCGCCGACGAAGGGGGCCGGTTCGTCCGGGCCGCGCTCGAGGACCGCGGTGTCGACACCACGGCGTTGCGCACCGACCCGGACCTGCCGACCCCGCTGACCACCGTCCTCACCCGCGACGGCGACCGGGCGATCGTCACCGCGCCCGGCACCCTGGCCACGACGTCCGCGGCCGACGTCCCGCCGGAGCTGCTGGCCACCAGCAGGCACGTCCACGCGTCGTCGTACTTCCTGCTGCCGAAGCTCGCCGCCGGCCTGCCCGCCCTGCTGCGCACCGCCCGGGAGCACGGCGCGACCACGTCCGTCGACACCAACGACGACCCGGCCGGGACCTGGGACGTCGGCGGCCTGCTGGCGGAGACGGACTTCCTGCTGCCCAACGCCGCGGAGGCCATCCGGCTGGCGGGCGTGCCCGACGCGCGGCGGGCCGCCGCGGTGCTGGCCGCGCGCGGCCCCGCCGTGGTGGTCAAGGACGGCGAGGACGGCGCCTTCTGCTGCCAGGGCGGCGAATTCGCCTTCGCTCCCGGCGCTCCGGCGGCCGCCGTCGACACGGTCGGCGCCGGGGACAGCTTCGACGCCGGGTTCCTCGCCGGCGTCCTGGCCGGGCTGCCGCTCGCGACGGCGCTGCGCTGCGGCGTCGTCTGCGGCGGCTTCTCCGTCCGCGCCCGCGGCGGCACCGCGGGCCAGGCCACGTGGGACGACGTACTCGTCCACCTCGAACGCACCGGATCGGACCCCGCATGACCCCCAAGATCACCTTCGTCGGCGCCGGCAGCGTCGTGTTCACCCAGGGCCTGCTCGCCGACCTCTTCACCTACCCCGAGCTGGACGGCGTGCACGTCGCCCTGCACGACATCGACCCGGACCGGCTCGCGACCGCGCTGGCCGCGGCGCGACGGATCGCCGCCGTCCGCGGGGTCAAGCCACTGCTCACCGCGCACGCCGACCGCCGGGAAGCGTTGTCGGGCGCGGACTTCGTCGTGGACATGGTCCAGATCGGGATGGGGGCGGCGACCCGCGTCGACTTCGAGGTCCCGGCGCGCTACGGCCTGCGCCAGACCATCGGCGACACGCTCGGTATCGGCGGGATCTTCCGCGCGCTGCGCACGTTCCCGTTCCTGAAGGCGCTCGGCGCGGACATCGCCGACGTCTGCCCGGACGCCTGGCTGCTCAACTACACGAACCCGATGGCGATGAACGTCCAGTACCTGGCCGAGGCGACCGGGCTGACGCGGGTCGTCGGGCTGTGCCATTCGGTGTACTGGACCGTGCACGGGCTCGCGCAGCTGGTCGGCGTGCCGTTCGAGGAGGTCACCTACGTCGCGGCCGGGGTCAACCACCAGGCCTGGGTGCTGCGCTTCGAGCACGCGGGCGCCGACCTCTACCCGCGGCTGGCCGAGCTGGCCGCGGCCGACGAGCAGCTGCGGCGGCGCGTCCGGTTCGACATGTTCCGGCGCCTGGGTTTCTACCCGACGGAGACCAGCGAGCACTCCGCCGAGTACGTCCCCTGGTACCTCAAGCACGACAGCGAAGTCGAGCGCCTGCGGCTGCCGATCGGCGCCTACCTCGACATCGTCGCGGAGAACGAGGCCGAGTACGAGCGGACGCGGCGGGCGGTCGCGGCCGGCGAGCCGCTGCCCGTCGAAGGCACCGAGGAGTACGCGCCGCAGATCGTCCACAGTGTCCTCACCGGGACCCCGCGCACGGTGTACGGCAACGTGGTCAACCACGGCCTGATCGAGAACCTGCCGGCCGGCGGGGTGGTCGAGGTGCCGTGCCTGGTCGACGGCACCGGCGTCCGGCCGACCCGGATCGGCGCGCTGCCCCCGCAGCTCGCCGCGCTGAACCGGACGTACCTGAGCGTCAACGACCTCGTCGTGCGCGCGGCCGTCGAAGACGACCCGCGGCACATCCGCCACGCCGCGATGACCGATCCCGCGACCGCCGCCGCGCTGCCGGTCGAGCGGATCTTCCAGCTGTGCGACGACCTCGTCCGCGCGCACGGCGACCGCCTCCAGCCCGCCCTTCGCGCCGTCCTCGGCCACTGACCCCAGGAGAACCATGTCCCACACGCTCGACGAGATCACCAGCCAGCCGGAGTGCTGGGCGCGCGTGCTGCGCGAACTGCCGTCCCACACGCCCGCGCTGCCCGCCGCGGGGGAGCGCGTCGCGGTGGTCGGCTGCGGCACCTCGCTGTTCATGGCCCAGTGTTACGCCCAGCTGCGCGAGGAAGCCGGGCTCGGCCTGACCGACGTCTTCCCGGCGTCGGAGGCGAAGCTCGACCGGCCCTACGACCGGCTGCTGGTGATGACCCGCTCCGGCACGACGACGGAGATCCTCACCGCGATCGGCCGGGCCCGCCCGGGAACCCGCGTCACGACGATCACCGCGGTCGCCGGCTCCCCGGCCGCGGAGCTGTCCGACGACGTGGTCGCGCTGCCGTACGCGGATGAGCGGTCGGTGGTCCAGACGCGCTTCCCGACCACGCAGCTGCTGCTCCTGCGCGCGCACCTGGGGCTGCCGGTCGAGCGCGCGCTGGCCGACGTCGCCCGGGCGTTGGCCGAGCCGCTCGAGCCGGAACTGCTCGCCGCGGCCCAGATTTCCTTCCTCGGCGCGGACTGGCACGGCGGGCTGGCGAACGAAGCCGCGCTGAAGGTCCGTGAGGCGGCGGCCTGGTGGACCGAGTCGTACTCGGCGATGGAGTACCGCCACGGCCCGATCGCGGTCGCGGCGCCGGGCCGGGCGGTGTGGAGCCTGGCGCCCCTGGACACCGGCCTGGTGCGGCAGATCGAGGCGACCGGCGCCCACCTCCGTCAGGGCCGGCTGGACCCGCTGGCGGAGCTGGTCGCCGTCCAGCGGCTGGCGGTCGAGCTGGCGCTGGCGGCCGGCCGGGACCCGGACCGCCCGGCGCACTTGACCCGGTCGGTGGTCCTGGCCGGCTGAGCGGTCACGCCGGGTCCGTGAGGTAGTGGCGGATGACCGGCGTGACCCAGGCTTCGAGCTCCGCGCGTCCCATGTCCGCCAGCGGCGGCACCTTCAGGACGTAGCGGGACAGGGCCAGGCCGAGGATCTGGGAGCCGAGGAGCGCGGCGCGCTGCGGGGCGCGGTCGGGCACGACCGCGGCCACCGCCGGGGTGACCTGGGCGGTGAACAGCTCCAGCATCTTCTCGGCCGCGGCCGTGCTGGTCGTGGCGGCGCGCAGCAGGGACAGGAAGCCGGCGTCGCCCTCCCAGACACCGAAGAAGCGCGGCATCAGGACCCGCGCGAGGTCGTCCGCCGACACGCCGGTGAGGTCGGGCAGGTCCAGCTCGAACTCGGCGGCCGCGGCGAAGAGCCCTTCCTTCGTGCCGAAGTAGCGGATCACCATCGCCGGGTCGACGCCGACGTCGGCGGCCACGTCGCGCAGCCGGACGCGGTCGAACCCGTGGGCGCCGAAGCGCGTCCGGGCGGCCTCGAGGATCGCGGCACGGGTGGCGGGGGCGGAGCGGCGGCGCGGTGCGGTCACGCCGCCAGCATAAGTCACCGACGGTTGACTTGACTTCGCGACGCCCGCTACCGTCTAAGTCACCCGCTGTTGACTTAGGAGGTTCCGGTGGAGACGGTGGATGTCGTGGTGGTCGGGGCCGGCCCGGCGGGCTGCCTGCTCGCCGGGGAGCTGGCGCTGGCCGGCCGGTCGGTCGTGGTCGTCGAGAAGCACGCGGAGGCGTCGCCGCTCAGCCGGGCGTTCGGGACCCACGCCCGGACGCTGGAGGTCCTGGACAGCCGCGGCCTCGCCGACGCGCTCGTCGCGACGGGCGCCAAGGCGGGCAGCCTGAGCCTGTGGAAGAGCGCGGGGCTCGATCTCACGCGGTTGCCGTCCCGCTTCCCGTTCCTGCTGGTCACCCCGCAGCGCAACGTCGACAGCCTGCTGGAGGAGTGCGCCCGGGAGCTGGGCGCGCGGATCGTGCGCGGGGCCGAGCTCACGCGGCTGGACCAGCGCGACGACGGGGTTCTGGTGCACCTCGGCTCCGCCGGGAAACCGGCGCTGAAGGCGTCCTACGTCGTCGCGGCCGACGGCGCGCACAGCACCGTCCGGCGGCTGACCGGCACGGCGTTCCCCGGCAAGGTGCTGCTGGACTCGATCATGCTCGCCGACACGCGGCTCGCCGACCCGCCCGGCGACGTCGTCACGGTGGACGCCGTCAAGGACAGCTTCGCTTTTGTCGCGCCGTTCGGCGACGGGTGGTTCCGCGTGATCGCCTGGGACCGGCGCCACGAAGGCGACCCGGCGTTCCGCCCGGAGCCGGCCGTGGTGCGCGACATCCTGCGGCGGACGATGGGCACCGACTTCGGCATGGGGGAGACCCGCTGGATCTCCCGGTTCCGCAGCGACGAGCGTCAGGTCGGCGCCTACCGCGCGGGCCGGGTGTTCTTCGCGGGCGACGCCGCGCACGTCCATTCGCCCGCGGGCGGGCAGGGCATGAACACCGGCATCCAGGACGCGCTCAACCTCGGCTGGAAGCTTGCCGCCGTCCTGGGCGGCGCCGACCCCGCGATCCTCGACACCTACCAGGAGGAGCGGCACCCGGTCGGCAAGCTGGTGCTGCGCACGAGCGGCGCGACGATCCGCCTGATGACGGTGCGCTCGTGGCCGGCGCGGCTGCTGCGCAACCACGTTCTCGGCGCGCTGCTGCGCAACGGCCGGGTCGCCGGCAAGGCCGCGGGCATGTTCACCGGAACCGGCATCCGCTACCGCCGCCCGCCGTCCTCGCACCGGCTGGTCGGCCGCCCCGCGCGCGAGATCCCGTTGCGGACCGGACGGCTGGCTGAAGCGTTGCGGCACGGCGGGTTCGTGCTCGTGGCGGGGCGGGACGCCGGGCCGGTGCGGGCGCCGGTCCCGGTGGTCCACCGCACCGACGACGGCCCGGGCCTGCTGGTCCGCCCGGACGGCTACATCGCCTGGGCCGGCAATGCCGAGTCCGGTGACTGGGCGGCGGTCCTCGCCCGGTGGACGGCGCCGGTGCGCGAACGGAGTGCCCGCTGATGCAGGTCGTCGTGATCCGGTTCACGGTGCGTGAAGAGTGGGCGGATCGCTGGCTCGGGCTGGTGGAGGAGTTCACTCGGGCCACGCGTTCGGAGGACACCAACCTCTGGTTCTGGTGGGCGCGCAGCGTGGACGAGCCCGGGGTGTTCTTCCTGTTGGAGGGGCATCGAGAGGAGGGGGTCGAGCGGCATCTGAAGTCGCCGCTGATCCCGAAGATCCAGCGTGAGTGGCCGGCCGCGTTGGCCGAGACGCCTCGCGTGCTGATGACGAGGATGGCGGGGGAGGAGTGGGCGGAGCTGGCGCTGTTGCCGGTTCCGGCGGACGACCTCGCTTGAACTCCACCCGAAGCTCACCGGTTCAGACCAATTCCGCCCGAGCTGGATCGAGCAAGTCCCCCGCGCGCTACCGGATCCCGCGGCAACGGGTGATCCTTCCGGGAGGGCCCGCTTCGCCGGGACCACGACCGAGCAAGGGATGTGGTCATGAAGCTCTCCCGATGCGTCGCCGCTCTCGTTCTGCTCCTTGCCGTGGCTCTCGGTGGCGCGCCGGCCGCCGTGGCCGGGCAGACCTCCTTACGGGCCGCCGATCCGGGTGTGCTCCGGGTCGGGTCCACCTATGTCGCCGTGCAGTCCTCCGGGGGCGGGATCGTCGTGCGGCAGGCCGGCTCCACCGACGGGCTCGCGAGCGCGCCCGCGCGGCGGATCTGGAGTGACAGCCGGGGGCTCGGGGAGGTGTGGGCGCCGGAGATCGTCACCGACGGGGGCCGGTTCTACGTCTACTTCTCGGCCGGAACCGGGGCGGCGCACCGGATGTACGTGATCAGCTCCGCCACCGCCGACAGCGGCTACACCGGCGAGACCCAGCTGGCGCTGCCCGACGGGAAGTGGGCGATCGACGGCACGCAGTTCACCTTCAACGGGCAGCGCTGGTTCGTCTGGTCGGGCTGGGCCGGGGACACCAACGTCGAGCAGAACCTCTACATCGCCCGGATGAGCACCCCGACCACGCCGACCGGCGCGCGGTACATCATCTCGCAGCCGCGGGAAAGCTGGGAACGCGTCGTCGGCAACCCTTACATCAACGAAGCGCCCGTGCCGATCAAGGACCCCAACGGGCAGCTGCACATCGCCTACTCGGCCAACGGCAGCTGGAGCGACCAGTACTGCCTCGCCGAGGTCCGCCTGCGCGCGGGCGGTGACCCGACGTACGTCTGGGACTGGTACAAGTCGAACGGCTGTCTCTTCGGTTCCCACCGCGAGACGATGATGGCCGGCTGGGACCCGACGCTGTACGTCGACGGGCCGGGCAGCCACAGCTTCGTCCTGCTCAACGGCGACATCGCGACGAGCCCGCCCGCCGGGCCGAAGTTCCCGCTGATGTTCCACGCCGTCGCCAAGGGCACGCCCTACTCGTGGGCGAACCGGTACTGGTACACCGGGACGTTCTGCTGGTGGGGCTCGACCACCTACCGCCGCGCCAACGTCCCGGGCGCGACCACGGACACCGGCTGGAGCCTCAAGTTCTTCGAGTGACCGGCCGGCGGGCCGCCCGGGGCAGACCCGCCGACCGGCGTCTCACACGAGCGACGCGGTCAGCCCGCCGTCGAGGACGTAGTGGCTGCCGGTCACCCAGCTCGCGCGGTCGGACGCCAGGAACGCCGCCACCTCCGCGATGTCCTGCGGGGTGCCGAGCCGGCCCTGCTTCGCCGCGACGAGGTCGCCGAACGGGACCTGGGTCGCCGCCTCGAAGTCGGGGACCAGCCGCTCGACCATGGCCGTGTCGGCGAAGCCCGGGCAGACCGCGTTGACCCGGATGCCGGCCGGGCGCATCTCCACCGCGGCGACGCGGGTCAGCTGGATGACCGCCGCCTTCGTCGCGCAGTAGGAGCCGAGCAGCGGGCTGCCGCCGACGCCGGCGATCGAGGAGATGTTGACGATGTTGCCCTTCGACTCGACCAGGTGCGGGGTCGCCGCCTTCATCGCGACGAACGTGCCGCGCACGTTGACCGCGAAGATCTTGTCGAAGCTCTCCGTGGACTGCTGCAGCAGCGGCGACGACACCTCGATGCCGGCGTTGTTGACCAGGACGTCGAGGCCGCCGAGGATCTCGACCGCCTGCTGGATCGCGGTCTGGACCTGGGTTTCGTCGGTGACGTCGCAGTTGGCGACGCCGGCCGCGCCGATCTCCTCGGCCGCCTGCTTGGCCGAGTCGGCGTTGAGGTCGCTGACCACGACCTGGGCGCCGCGTTCGATGAACAGCTTCGCGATCGCCTTGCCGATGCCGGCGCCCGACCCGGTGACGAAGACGCGCTTTCCCTCGAGTTCGGACATGGTCTTTCCCTTCACATCGCTTCGATCTTGGGCAGGATCTCTTCCTTGAGACGCTTCAGGTCGTCGAGCGTCTTCGCGACCGGGACGTCCGCGAACGGCGGCCACAGGAAGGGCATCGTGAGCCCGGCGTCCTGGTAGCGCTTGAGCTGGTCGGTGATCTGCGCCGCCGACCCCACGAGCAGGTTGGTGCCCTTGCCCCGCGGGGTCTGGTCCATGTCGCCGTCGGTGATGACGAACCAGATCATGCTGGAGATCTCGAGGTCGTCGACCGATCGCGGGGTGTCGAGCGCGTCGAGCTCGCGCTGGATCTCGGTGCGCCACCGCCGGATGTCCTCGGGCGAGTCCTGGATCCCGATCCAGCCGGAAAGGCCGTACTTGGCGATGCGGGCGGCCGAGCGCTTCGGGTCCTTGAGGCCGCTGAAGAAGATCGGCGGGTGCGGTTTCTGCACCGGCTTGGCCCCGAACCCGGCCGGCTCGAAGTCGGCGAACTCGCCGTGGTACTCGAAGACCTCGTTGGTCCAGATGCCCTGCATGATCTCCAGGGTTTCGCGGACGTGCTTGTGCCGCTTGGGGAAGATGTGCGCGGCGCTGGCGGCGGCGAACTCCTCCGGCATCCAGCCGGAGCCGACGGCGACGTTGAGCCGCCCGCCCGAGAGGTGGTCGATCGTGGCCAGCTCCGCGGCGAGCACGCCGGGGGACCGGTACGGCGTGTCGATGATGCTCATGCCGATCCGGACCTTCGAGGTCTTCGCGGCGAGCCAGGGCAGCAGCGGCATGCCCTGCAGGAACTCGCCCCGCGAGCTCACCGGGAGCTGCTTGCCCATTTCGTCCAGCATCCCGAAGGGGTACTGCATCTCCCCGCGGTCCGAGGACTCCGGCACGATGATCCGGTCGAGCGTCCAGACGGAGTCGAAGTCGAGGTCCTCGGCGAGGGCGGTGAGGTCTTCGAGCTCCCGGACGGTCACCTTGTCCCGGAAGTTCGGCAGGTAGAGCGCGAGTTTCATGGTCGGACAGCCTCCTTGCTGTGCTGGGTGAAGGTGGAGCGGATGTCGGCCTTGAGCACCTTGCCGACGGTGGAGCGCGGCAGCTCCGGCCAGATCTCGATCTGCTTCGGCGCCTTGACGCTGCCGATGCGGTCCTTGACGAACGCGATCAGCTCACCGGAGTCCAGCTCGCGGCCGGGCTGGAGCTGGACGACGGCGGTGACGCGTTCGCCCCACTTGTCGTCGGGCAGGCCGATGACGGCGCAGTCGCAGACGGCGTCGTGGGCCATCACCGCCTGCTCGACTTCGGCGGAGTAGACGTTGAACCCGCCGGTGATGACCATGTCCTTGGCGCGGTCGACGATGTGGAGGAAACCCTCCTCGTCGAGGAAGCCGATGTCCCCGGTGTGGTGCCAGCCGTGGGCCGACGCCTCCGCCGTCGCCTCGGGGTTGCGGTAGTACCCGGCCATCACCAACGAGCCGCGCACGCAGATCTCCCCGCGTTCGCCCCGCGGCACGGGCCGGCCCTCGTCGTCGAGGATCGCCACGGTGACCAGCGGCGACGGCCGGCCGGCGGACGACAGCCGTCCCGTGTGGACGGTCCCGTCGGGACGGCGGTGCTCGGCGGGGGACATCGTCGAGATCATCATCGGCGCCTCGGACTGGCCGAACAGCTGCGCCATCGGCCCGATGCGGTCGAGGGCCTCGGTCAGCCGGGCCGTCGACATAGGCGCCGCGCCGTACCAGAAGCACTGCAGCGACGAGAGGTCCGTCGTCGCGAGCGTGTGGTGGCCGAGCACCATGTAGATCAGCGTCGGCGGCAGGAACGTGTGCGTGACGCCGTGGCGCTCGATCAGCTCCAGGAACCGTCCGACGTCGGGCTTCGGTATGATCACGATCTCGCCGCCACGGGCGAGCACCGGGAAGCAGAGCACCCCCGCCGCATGGGTCAGCGGCGCCAGGGCGAGGTACACCGGGCGCCCGTCGAAGGGGTAGCTCATCAGCGTGATCGCCGACATCACTTCGAGGTTCCGGTCGGTGAGCATGACACCCTTGGGGCGCCCGGTGGTGCCGCCGGTCCCGACGAGGGCGACCACGCCGTCGGGCTGGTCCGCTTCGGCCGAGGGGTCGTCCTTCGCGGCGCCGAGCCACGTGTCGAAGCCGGGGGCGAAGTCGTCGCCGTCCCCGAGCCGGACGAGCGTGGTCAGCTTGGGGAGCTTCGGGGCGATCTGGCGCACCAGCTCTTCGAAGCCGGGCTGGAAGATCAGCGTGGCGCAGTCGAACAGGTCCAGCAGCTCGGCGTTCTCGCCGGCGGCGTTGCGCGGGTTGATCGGGCACCACACCGCGCCGGCCCGGGCGACGCCGAAGACGCACGTGAACGCCGTCGGGTCGTTGGCCGAGAGGATGCCGACCTTGTCCCCGGGCCGCACGCCGGACCGGCGCAGGGCGCGGGCGACGGCCTGGGCGAGTTCGACCACTTGGCCGTAGGTCCGGGACACCCCGTCGAGGGTCAGGCAGGGCGCGTCCGGGTCCAGGGAGGCGCCTTTTTCCAGGTAGAAGTACAGAGACATCGTCGTCCCTCCCGAGCTCCGTCGGTCGCTGGACACGACCTTGGCCGCCGTTTGGACGAATGTCAAGATTTTCTTGGACGATTGGTCAGAGAGTGGCTCGATGGTATCTTCGGGCCCGTGACCAGCGCAGCCGCCGTCAGGCACCGGAGCCGGGCCGACAAGTTCGAGGAGCGCCGTCGCGAGCTCGCCGACGCGGCGCTGCTGGCGTTGGCCGACCTCGGGTACGCCCGCACGAGCCTGCGCACCATCGCCGAGCACACGAAGTTCTCGCACGGGCTGCTGCACTACTACTTCGCCGACAAGGTCGAGCTGATCACCTACTGCGTGCGGCGGTACAAGGCGTCCTGCGTGACGCGCTACGAAGGCGGCGTCGCCGAAGCGGCCACGCCGGCCGGGCTCGCCGCCGCCTGCGCGGACGGGTTGGCCGCCACCCTCGGCGACGCGCCCCTGATGCACCGGCTCTGGTACGACCTGCGCACGCAGTCGCTGTTCGAGGCGGCGTTCCGCGACGACGTCGCCGAGATCGACGAGAGCCTGCGGGACATGATCTGGCGCAACGTCCGCGCGTACGCCGACCTCACCGGCGCCGAGCCGAACTGCGGCCCGGCCGAGGCGTACGCGTTGTTCGACGGTCTGTTCCAGCAGGCCCTGCAGCACCACCTCGCGGGCGCCGAAACGGCCCTCGGCGACCTGCGGCAGCGCGTGCGCGACCTGTTCCCGCGCCTGGTCGGCTGACGCCTACGCGGGCACGTCGTGGGTCGAGCAGTGGATCCCGCCGCCCCCGGCGGCGATGGCGTCGATCCGCACCGGAACCACCTCGCGGCCCGGGAACTGCTCACCCAGGATGTCCTGGGCGCGCGCGTCGGCCGCCGCGTCCCCGAACTCCGGCAGGAACACGGCGCCGTTGGCGACGTAGAAGTTCGCGTAGGACGACACGAACGCGTCACCCTCACCGGTGATCCGGTCGGGATCGGGCTGCGGCAGGTCGATGATCCGGAACGGCCGGCCGGCGGCGTCGGTGGCGCCGGCGAGGACGGCACGGGCCTGCTCGGCCGAGCGTGACCAGACGTCCGGCGGGGAGCCCGGGAAAGCCTTGTCCAGCAGCACAACGCCGGGCGCGGTGTAGCGGACCAGGCAGTCGACGTGGGCGTCGGTGATGTCCTGCCCCTGCACACCCGCGAGCCAGACGACCTTCGTGACGCCGAGGGTCTGCTTGAGCTCGTCTTCGATCTGCTGCCGGCTTTTGCCGGGGTTGCGGTTGTCGTTCACGATCGAGCTTTCGGTGACCAGCAGCGTGCCTTCGCCGTCGGTCTCCAGCGCGCCGCCTTCGGCGACCAGCGGCGCCGTGACGCGCGGGAGTCCGGCGGTCTCCAGCACCGCGCGGGCCACCCGGGCGTCCCTCGGGTGCCGCTGCTTCCCGCCCCAGCCGTTGAAGTTGAAGTCGACGCCGGTCAGCTTTCCGTTTTCCCGCACGAAAACCGGGGCCGTGTCGCGAGCCCACAGGTCGTCGGCGGGGATGGCCGTCACCTCGACACCGGAGCCCACAGCCTGCTGTGCGCGGTCCTGGTCACCGGGCCCGGCCAGCAGGACCACGTGCTCGAACCCGGCGATGGCGCGCGCCAGCCGCGCGATGTCCGCCTGGACCGCGGGCAGGTCGGGGCCCCAGATCCCGTCGGAGGTCGGCCACGCCATCAGTGTCCGGGCGTGCTTTTCCCACTCGGCGCCGAAGACCCGCCCGGCCGGGGCGGGCGCGCTGCCGCTCGCGGGCGCGGCGGGGGAGCCGGGGGAGCTGCACGCCGGCATCCCGAGCGCGGCGCCGAGGCCGAGCGCCGTGGTGAGGGCGCTGCGGCGGGAGAAGGGTGCGGAGGGCATGGGGTGGGTGCTCCTGTGCGGCCGGGGTCGGTCACCCCAGCCTGACACTGACTGAAAATTCAGTCAAATCGAGCCGCGCCTCGGGTGACTTGGACAACACGCAGACGTCAGGAGCCGAGCTCGGCCGCGACCGCGCCGAGGAGCAGGTCGCGGGCCCGGTCCACGGTGAGCGTCCCCGACAGCCACCGCTCCGACAGGCCTTCGACCAGCGCGGTCAGCCGCTCGGCGACGTCGTCCGGCTCGGCGGCCGGGCCCGCGGCGGTGACCAGCTCGGCGATCTCGGCCACCCAGATCCGGGTGGCCTCTTCGAGGCGCTCGCGCAGCTCGGTCTCGAACACGGCGCTGGCGCGCAGCTCACCCCAGGCGATGCTGTTCTCGCGGACCTCGTCGACGTCCTGCAGCTCCAGCAGGAGCCGCTGCTCCAGCAGGGCCCGCGCGTCCCCGCCGCCCGGCAGCGCCGCGGTGGTGTACCGCGCGGCGCGGTCGTTGACGTGGTCCAGGGTCGCGCTCAGCAGCCCGGCGCGGTCCTTGAAGTGGTAGTAGATGAGGCCGGTGGACGTCCCGGCTTCGGCCGCGACCTCCTCGACGCGCAGCCCGCGGACCCCGCTGCGGGCGACGAGGCCGGCCGCGGCCCGCAGGATCAGGTCGCGCTTGCCCGCCACACCGCCGCCCTCCGCCGCTCGAAAGTTCCCCGGCCCACCGTATCCGGCGGGGTCGTCGGCAACCTCGGCGGACGCGCCTCAGCGGTTCACAACCGGGCCGCGGGCAGTCCGAGCCGGGCGCAGGTGCCCGGGTCGCCCGGGAAGACCCCGACCGCTCCCGCCACCACGCCGGCGGCTTCCGGCGTCAGCACGCAGGCGACGAGCGGTTCGCCGTCCGACGGCCGGCGGTCACGGCATATCTGCATGATCTCGCCGGTGACGTCGACCCGGCCCGCGCGGTCGCCGACGCCGATCGCGACGTGCTGGTCCGGCGCCGGGCTGCCGATGTCCGCGGTGCGGTAGCAGTAGCCGATCTCCCGCTCGGTGGGGGCGACGAGGCTGCCCGGTGCGGCGTCCCGGGGCGCGGACACCAGCATCACCGCGCCGGAGACGACGGCGACCCCGGCCACCACCGCGGCCGCGCCGAGCCGGCCGTGCGTGCGCCGGCGGGCCCAGCCACGGGCCTCGAGCGCGTCGAAGTCGAGGCGCAGCGGCGGCTCGCCGTCGCCGAGGGCGCGGGCCAGCAGGTCCTTGGCGTCCGTCATCAGCTGCTCCTCTCGGTCACCGCGGTGGTTTCGCCGAGCAGACGGCGGAGTGTGGTGAGGCCGCGGGCGGCCTGCGACCGCGCGGTGCCCTCGGAGATACGCAGCACCTTCGCGACTTCGATGCTGCTGAGATCGCTGAAGTACCGCAGCACCAACACGGCTCGCTGCCGTGGCGGCACGCGCTGCAGGGCGGCCCGGACGTCGAGCGCGTCCGCCGGCTCCGCGCCCGCGACCGGCGTGTCCGGAAGCTCGTGACGCAGCTCCGCGCGCCGGTACGGGCGGCGGGCCTCGTCGATCGCCAGCCGGGAGATCACGCGGCGGGCGTAGGCGTCGACGCCGGCCGGGTCGATGCGGTGCCAGCGGGTGTAGAGCCGCAGCAGGGCCGTCTGAACCAGGTCCTCGGCCAAGGCCCAGTCCCCGCACATCAGGAACGTCTCACGCCGCCAGATCGCCGCGCGTTCCCGCGCGACCCGGCTGAATTCCCCTCGATCGGCCACGACCACCCCTCTCGCAGGGACATACGAGAGCGCACCGGCGGAGCGTTGCACGCCTGCCGTGAATTCGGTGGCCGGCTCAGAACAACGTCGCCTGCTGCGGCTCCGCCTCCGGCTGGTTCCGCCGCCCGTTCAGCGCGAACTTGTCCTCGATCGACTCGTCCGGGTCCGGGAGCCCGTACCGCGCGATGATCGCCCGGATCCGCTCGCTCACCTCTCGGCGGTACGGCCGCAGCGTCTCCGACCCCGACGAATACAGCGTTGTGTAGTCCGGCACCAGGTGCGGATGGTTGCGCCGCAGCCAGGAGAAGAACACGTCCTTCACCCCGGACGACAGGTACAGCGGGTGGAACAGCACCGTCGTCGCGCCCGCGGTGGCCACCGCCGACACCAGCTCCTCCAGCTGCTCGGGGGAGTCGGTGAGTCGGGGGAGGATCGGGGACAGGAAGACCGTGCAGTCCAGGCCCGCGTCGCGGATCGCGCGGACCGTGGCCAGGCGCGCGGTCGTCGTCGCCGTGCCGAACTCCACCGACTGCTGCAGCTCTTCGTCCATGATCGAGATCGACAGCCCGAGGTGCACCGTCGTCGCGCGGCTCGCCTTGACCAGGCGGTCGAGGTCACGGCGGATCGTCGTGCCCTTCGTCAGGATCGAGAACGGCACCCGGTGGCCCGCCAGCGCGTCGATGATGCCCGGCATCAGCTCGTAGCGGCCCTCGGCCCGCTGGTACACGTCGGTGTTCGTGCCGAACGCCACCCGCGGCGGCAGCTTCCGCTTGCGGGCCAGCTCGTTGCGCAGCACTTCGACGATGTTCGTCTTGACGATGATCTCGTTGTCGAAGTCGCCGGCGACGTTCAGCCCGAGCCGGGTGTGGGTGGGACGCGCGAAGCAGTACTGGCACGCGTGCGTGCAGCCGCGGTACGGGTTGATCGTGTACTCGCCGGGCAGCATCCGCGCGTCCGCGGGCACGTGGTTGAGCGCGCTCTTCGCCAGCACCTCGTGGAAGGTCACCCCGCGGAAGTCCGGGGTCCGGACACTGCGCACGAACCCGCTCATCCGCGCCAGCCCCGGCAGGGTGCCGTCGTCGACGCGGTCGGTGCGCTGGCCGCTCCAGCGCATCGCGCCGTCTTCGCTGCTCGTCAAGGAACCCCCTTTGTCCGGCCCGAATTTACACCGCCTCGCCCCAGTGCCCCGGCCCCGACAGGTCGAGCGTCGCGGCCGGGGGCCGGCTCACGGCGTGGTACTCGCCGTGCACGAACACCAGGGCCGGCGTCCTTCGATCGTGTCCGGTGGCCAGGACGTTTCCGACGACCAGAGTGTGGTCGCCGAGGTCGAACCGCTCCTGGAGCGCGCATTCGAGCCAGGACGCGCCGTCGAGCACCAGCGCGCCGGTGTGCGCGCCGGGCCGGGCGGCGAGCGTGGTGAGGTGCTCGGCCCGCCGTTCGCGCGGGCCGGCGAAGCGGCCGGCGAGCTCACGCGCGTCGGCGGGCAGGATCGACACCACCCACCGGCCGCCGGCCAGCAGGTCGGTGAGGAACGCCGAACCCTTGCGGAAGCACAGGGAGATCAACGGCGGGTCGAGGGAGATCGAACTGAGCGAGTTGACGGTCACGGCGTCGTGGTGGCGGCCGTCGGGGGTGTCGCGGTACGTGCTCGCGACGCACACCCCGGTGGCGAACGCGCGCATGGCACCACGGAGGTCGGGCGGCATTCGGCTGCTCCTGGGTCGGGGGCCGGCCCGCGCGGGACGCGGGCCGGCCGGTGGGTCACAGGGCTTGCGGGAAGCGGAAGAACCGGTCGGGGTCGTAGGTGCGCTTGACCTCGGCGAGCCGGCCGGCGTTGGGCCCGTAGTAGGCCCGCGGCCAGTCCTCGAGGTCCGGATCGGTGAAGTTGACGTAGGAGGCGTCGGGCGCGAACTCCCCGGCCTCGGCGTGCAGGGCGTGCAGCCAGTCCAGGTTCGCCCGGACGGTCGTGGCCGGGTCCTGCTCGGTCCACGACGTGTCGAGGCTGAGCAGGAACTTCGTGTCCCGGTGCGGGAACGCCGTTTCCGTGACGGGGACGCGGTTGATCGCCCCGCCCCACGCGAACAGCGCGGCCCCGGCGCCGTCGGGGTTGCCGCTGCCCGGCCACTTGTCGACGGCGCGCACGAGCGCCGCCAGCCCGGTGTCGCCGATCGCGTGCGGCGTGCACCGCGTGCGGGCGGCGAACGCCCCGCCTTCACTGCCGTGGTGCAGGTACCGCGCGGCCTCCCAGAAGTCCCGGTCCTCGATGTCGGCGCGGTCGGGGACCGCGACGGCGAAGACCGGCGCGAGCAGCTCACGCAGCTCCTCGGCCGGGCCGAGGTGGTGGCCCACCACGGAAACCACGCCGTCGTCGCCCGCCGAGCGGGCGATGCCGATCCGAGCCGAGAACCGGTCCGGCGCGGTCAGCATGATCTCCTGCATGGTGGCGAGCACCTCGACCGCGTGCGGCCACGACCAGAGCAGCAGGCACGTCGAGCCGGCCGGCGCCGGCCGCGCCTGGAACGTGAAGCTCGTGTTCACGCCGAAGTTGCCACCCCCGCCGCCGCGGCACGCCCAGAACAGGTCCGGGTTCTCCGTCGCCGACGCCGTCACGGTCCGGCCGTCGGCGAGCACGACCTCGGTCGACACCAGCGCGTCGCAGGTGAGGCCGAACGCGCGCGAGATCGTCGTGACCCCGCCGCCGAGGGTCAGGCCGCCGATGCCGACGGTGTCGGAGTTGCCGAGCGGGAAGGTCAGGTCCCACGGCCGCAACCCGGCGTAGAGCGCGGCCATCGGCGTCGCCCCGCCGACCGTGACGCGCCCGGTGTCGCAGTCGATCCGGATCCCGGCCAGCCGCCGCAGGTCCAGCACCAGGCCGGTGCCGGTCGAGTGGCCGGCGTAGCTGTGCCCGCCACCGCGGACGACCAGCGGCACCGACTCGGTGCGCGCCCACTCGACGGCCTTCGCGACGTCGCCGGTGTGGGCCGCCGAGAGGACCGCCGCCGGGCGGGTGGCGGCGAACCGCCGGTTCTCCGGCGCGGTGGCTTCGTCGAAGCCGGGCTCGCCGGGGAGCCGCAGGTCGCCGTCCACCCGGCCGGCCAGCGAAGACCACGCGGTCACGACGCCGCTCCGACCGGGACCGCGGCGGGGATCTCCTCGAGGAAGGAGACGCCGGTGTCGGCGTGCTCGCCGTAGCGTTCCCAGACCTCGCGCAGCACCAGGGTGCCGCCGTGCCGCTGCGGGCTGTTGGTGCTGTGCCCGGCGATCACCTCGCCGGACTCGAGCACCATCGTGTAGGCCAGGCGCAGCACGCCGGCCGCGTCGCAGGTGCCGGTGATCGTCCCGCGCCGGACGCGCCCGCCTTCGAACACGGCCCAGACGAGGTCGCCGCGCTGGTGGTACTCCGCGCAGGTGCCGTCGCCGCCGCCGAGCTTGCGGAACCGGCGGCCGTCGTAGTCGATGGTCATTCGTCCACGTCCAGGAGTCCGGCCGGCATCTCCAGCGTGGTGCCGGCGGGCGGCGGCTCGATCTCCTCGGTGTCGATCTCGACGAGCGACGCCGCGTGCGCCAGCCGCCGCGAGACCTCGTCCGGGCCGGAGCCTTCGCAGACGACCAGGGAGTGCCGGGCGATGTAGCCGCCCGGCGGCAGCCGCAGCGTGGTGCCCGCCTCGGCCATCGGCGACGCGAGCACCAGTCCGGGAGCCGCCTCGGGCACCTTGACCGAGTGCAGGACGCAGTCGTGCGCGGGGTAGCCGAAGCGGATGCCGGCGGTGCCGGCGCGAGTGTGCGCGACGTCCGGACGCTGCCCGGTGGCGACGTCGAACAGCACGCCACCGGGGTCGATGCCGGTCGCCGTCTTGCCGAGGAACGGGATCAGGTCGCCGCCGAGACGGCCGTTGACCTCGATGATGACCGGGCCCTTCGCGGTCAGCCGGACCTCGGTGTGGGTGATGCCGTTCTCGATGCCCAGCACGTGGTGGGCCCGGGTCAGCACGTCCAGCAGGGCCTCGTCGCGCAGCAGCGGGTCGGCGGCGTCGACGACGTGGCCGGTCTCCTCGAAGAACGGCGGCATGCCGGTGCTCTTGCGGGCCAGGAACATCGGCAGGTACTCGCCCTTGTAGACGGCGCCGTCGATGCTGATCTCGGGACCGTCGGCGAACCCCTCGATGAGCGCGCCGCCGCGGTAGGGCTCGTCACCGACCAGGCTGGCCTCGTGGGCGACGCGGTAGGCGGAGACGAGCTCTTCTTCGTCGGCGGCCAGGGAGACACCCATGCTGGCGCCCAGCGCCCGCGGCTTGACGATCACCGGATAGCCGATGCGCGCGGCGGCCGCTTTCGCCCCTTCGAGGTCCGGGACCAGTTCGAAGCCGGGCTGCGGCAGGCCGGCCGCGGTGAGCCGGGTGCGGCAGCTGTGCTTGTCGCGGCAGCCGTGCACACCGGGGATGCTCAGGCCGGGGACGCCGAACTCGGCGGCCAGCTCGGCCGCGGGCATCACGAGCGGCTCGTCCCAGCACAGCACGCCGGTGACGGCGTAGCGGCCGGCCAGCTCGCGGGCGGTCTCGGCGAGCAGCGTGTGGTCGAAGACGTTGACGACGGTGATGTCGTCGAAGTACTCGTGCTGCCAGGTGGGCTTGAGGTTGTTGACCAGCACCAGTTTCAGGCCGGCCTCGCGGGCGCGGGCGGAGACGGTGCGGACGATGTACTCGCGGTAGAGCTTCAGGCCGCTGCCGATGACGAGCAGCGCCCCCGGGGCGTTCGTGGTCATGAAGGTCGTCCTCCGGTCGGATGGGTGGTTCGCGGTCAGGCCGCGGCTCGGACGGTGTGGCGGGCGAGCTCGGCGACAACGGCGTCGGCTGCCAGGGGAGCGGTGCGGAAGCCGTCGCCGCCACTGGCCGCGCGGGCCCACACGGCGGGCCCGACGCGCACGAAGCCGGTTTCGCCGCCGTCGGTGGTGGCGTAGTGGCAGTGCTTGACACGGTCGACGGCGTAGGTGTCCACTTCGGACACGATGCCGGCCGAGAGCACGCGCCCGGCCCAGTTCGTGCCGTCGTCCGATGTGGACAGACCGGCGACCTCGCGGCGGGCCGCGTCGGTGCTGATCTTGAGCAGGGTGCCCGCCACCGACGGCAGCAGCCAGGCCCGGCCGTCGGCGCCGATGCCGCCGGCCGTCGGCGTCGCCGCCCACGCGCGGGCGAGCTCCGCCGGCGGGCGCAGGTACACCATCGTCTGGCGGTGCACTGTGACCGGCCGGTCGACCAGCGCCGACGACCACGGCCCGGCGGCGACGAGCACGACGTCGCCGTGCTCGCTGGTGCCGTCGGCCAGGTGGACCCGCCCGCTGCCGGCGTCGACGTCCACCGCCTCCCGGCCGGGCCGCAGCTCGGCCAGGGGGTGGTGGCGCAGCCAGCGGGCGGCCGCGTGCAGCACGCGGTCGGCCAGCAAAGTGCCGGCGTGCGGCTCGAGCACCGCGCCGGATCCCGCCGGGAACCCGATCAGCGGCAGGCTGGCCGGGTCGGCGACCCGGACCGGCACCCCGGCGGCTTCGGCCGTCGCGACGGCTCCGGCCACCTCGCCGGCGGGCAACGCGGTCAGCACGCCGACGCGGCGGTAGAGGCAGGCACCCGGCAGGTGGTCGCACAGCAGCGCGTCCAGCGCCCGCCACCGGCGGTGCAGGTCGGCGCTGCGGCGGGTGGCCTCCGGGTCGCCGGCGACCAGCGCGCGCAACGCCCGGTGCTGGTCGAACGACGTCGCGCCCGGGTGCGGGACCGGGCCCCGCTCCAGCAGCACGACGCGGTGCCCGGCCCGCACGCAGCCGATCGCGGTGAGCAGCCCGGTGATGCCGCCGCCGACCACCACGACCCGCAGGCCGTCCTGCCGGGTGCCCGCGCTCATCGCGCGGCCCGCGCCGGGCTCAGGCGGGGCAGGGCCACCGGCGTGAACGAACCGGTGACGGCGGGCGCCGGACCCGCGTCGGGCCCGAAGACCTGCGCCGCCAGGTCGATCAGCACCGGCGCCGCCGCGCGCAGCAGCCGGTCGACCTCGAAGCAGAAGTCCCCGGCGTCGGCGCCGGTCACCTCGTGCCCGTCCAGCCGCGCCAGCTGCTCGGTGATGGCCTCCGCCGCCCGGTTCAGGCTGAACCCGGCCAGCTCGTAGGAGGCCGCGAACCGCTCGCCCATCCGGGCCGCGGCCCGGACGGCGCGGTCCGACACCGGCAGCGGGCCGAGCCCGACCCAGCGGTTCACCTTGTCCGCCACCCGGTTCCAGGGGCCGACCAGCCGAGCGTCGGTGACCTGCGTGAGCGCGTCCCGGCTGAAGCTGGTCCGCTGGTGCTCGGGGCTGGTCGCGGCCAGGTGGAACCGGATCAGGTCGCGCGGCACCTCGGCGGCCAGCTCCCGGCTCCAGATCACGTGCCCGCGGCTGGTCGAGAACTTCCGGTAGTCCAGCTCGTAGAACTCGTTGGTCAGGTACCGGGTCGGGAGCTGGTACACCCCGCCGAGCGCGAGCAGCATCGCCGGCCCGGCGACCGCGAACGGGTAGATGTTGTCGAACCCGAGGAAGTACACGATCTCCGAACCCGCGCCGGCGAGCCACAGCGCGTCCTCGGTGCCTTCCGCGACCCCGCGGGCCTCCGCCGCCAGCGCCGAAGCGTGCATGCTCCACGCCATCGGCTCGGCGTTGGGGTTGACGACCTGCCCGGAGACCTCGGGGAAGGGCACGCCGATGCCCCACGAGATCGGGTAGGTGACCGGGAAGTCCGGCAGCGGCCGCGCCAGCATCGCCGCGAGCGCCTGGGCCATGTGCGGCCGGATCCCGTCGGCGTGCGCCGCGAAGTGCGCCCGCAGCCGCTCCCGGTAACGCTCGACCGGGAGCACGAGCACGTCGGCCTCCCGCAGCTCGACGACGTCGTCGGGGTCCAAAGTGGACCGGACGTCGATGAGCTCGCCCGCCGCCACCAGCTGCCCGCAGCTCTCGCAGAGCCCCGCGCAGCCTTCGGACAGGCACTCCGGACAGTTGCCGGAGGCGAACCCGTCGACCAGGAACTGCCCGGTCCGCGTCGAGAACGGGAACTTCATCGTGCGCAGCTCGAGCTTGCCTGCCGAGTACAGCCGGCCGATGAAGTCGACGACCCACTTGGTGAACCGGTCGTCGTCGCCGGTGTAGCCGTCGACGCCGATGCCGAGCGCGGCCAGGCTGGCCTCGATCTGCGCCGCCGAGTTCGCCACCAGCTCCGCCGGGGTCACGCCCCGGCGGTGCGCGGTGGTGACGACGAACGTCGAGGTGTCCTGGAACCCGGTGCCCAGCAGCACTTCCCGGCCCTGGGCCCGCGCGTAGCGGGTGTGCACGTCCGCGGCCAGGAACGGGCCGGCGATGTGCCCGAGGTGCAGGTCCCCGTTCGCGGTCGGCGCCGGGGAGATGATCACGGTCCGGGTGCTCATGGCGCGCTCGCTTCGTGCCGGGCCACGAACCGGGCCGACATCTCGGGGTCCCACCAGACGCCGAAGTACTCGAAGTCCGCGTCCCCGGCGTTGACGACGCGGTGCGTCGAACCCGGCGGCAGCCGGACGACGTCCCCGGCGGCGAACGCGCGCCGCTCGTCGTCCACGACCAGCTCGGCCGAACCGCTGACGGCGATGAAGATCTCGTACTCGTGGTGGGCGTGCGGGTCGGACTCGGTGCCGGCGCGCAGGACGCACCAGGCTCCTTCGAAGGGGGCGTTGAGCTCGGGCCAGGGCAGCAGCCGCTGCCCGTCGAGGCCGTAGGCGCGTTCCAGCCGCGCGCGGTCCAGCGGACGGACGTCGATCATGCCGCCACCACCACGGACTGGTCGTTCGAGCCCGGCGCGGCCGCGGGCCGGGCGCCCCGCCGGTCGAAGATGTCGCCGGAGATGTCGCCCGAACGCTGGGCCAGCACGCTGATCAGCGAGTCGGAGATGCCGTGCGTCGCCTCGTTGACCCCCTGCAGGTACAGCGCGCCGCGGGCGTCGTCGCCGAGGTCCGCGCGGTACTGCCGGTTGACCGTCACCTCGGGCAGGCCGATCGCGTCGGCCAGGTCGCGGACCATCGCCGGCATCCGCGGGTCGAAGCCGGTGCCGAGGAACACCGCGTCGCAGTGGAACTGCTCCTTGCCGCCGGTCTTGAGGTCGTGGACCTCCAGCACGACCTCTTCCCCGCCGCCGGGGCGGTGCTCGGTCCACGCGCCGGTGACCTCGGTCAGGCCGCGGATGGTCGAGACCGGCTCGCCGAGCATCTTCTGGCGGTAGATCATCGTGTACAGCTCCTCGAGGAACGGGGCGGCCAGGCCGGCGTAGTTCGTCAGGTGCATCTCCTCGAGCACCTTCGCCCGGACCCCGTCCGACATCCGGTAGAACTCGTCCACGAAGGACGGGTAGAACAGCTCGTTGACGAACTTGCTGGTCTGGTAGTCCTTCAGCGCGATCGAGCGCAGCAGCATGGTGGGCGACGAGCCCGGCGCGTGCTGGTGCAGCGCCATGAACATCTCGGCCGCGCTCTGCGCGCCGCCGACGACGACCGGGCGCAGCGGCTTGCCCTCCCGGGCCAGCCCGACGGTGGTCTCGACGCGGCTGCTGTACTGCGTGCTGTGCACGACCCGCTCGGCGGGCAGGTGCTTGAAGACGTCCGGCACGTGGGCGTCGCGGCCGCCGCCGACCACGAGGTCGCGGCAGAGCACGGTGTCGCCGTCGGACAGCGGGACGGTGAAGCCGAGCACCGAGCCGTCCTCGGAGTGGATCGGCAGGATCCGCTCGGCGCGGGCGTTGTAGCGGATCCGGACGTGCTCGAGGGAGTCGGCCACCCACTGCTGGTAGGCCGAGACCTGCCAGCGGAACGGGTTGAAGGTGCCGAGGTTGACGAACTCGTCGAGCTCACCGCGCTCGTGCATGAAGTTCAGGAACGAGAAGCGGCTGCGCGGGTTCCGCAGGGTCACCAGGTCCTTCACATAGGACACCTGGCTGCGGGCCCAGGGCAGCAGCAGGTTGCGCTGCCACACGATGTCTTCGTACTGCTCCAGGATCATCGAGCCGCGGGCCAGCTCGGTGTTCCCGCTCTCCTCGAGCGCCACGGCCAGGGCGAGGTTCGCCGGCCCCGCGCCGATCATCAGGACATCCACCTCGTGGACGGTCACGTCGGTACCTCTTTCGGTTCGGGGTGGGGGGGGGGGGGGGGGGGGGGGGGGGGGGGGGGGGGGGGGGGAGGGGGGGGGGGGGGGGAGGGAGGGGGGGGAGGGGGGGGAGTT
>NZ_JBVJNO010000018.1:0-129074 GCF_055583645.1 Amycolatopsis sp. NPDC104587 | reverse complement strand
AACCCCGCTCCCGGGCTTTCTCTCCCCCCCCCCCCCACCCCGCCTCCCCCCCCCCGCTTTGTTGCTTTTTTTTTCTCTCCCTTTTTTTTGGCGGCCCCCCCCCCCCCCCCCCCCCCCCCCCCCCCACGGGGCTACTTGCTGACGGTCACGCTGAACAGGTCGAGCTCGCGGAACTGGGTCGGCTGGACGTTGTGCAGGCGCGACGCCCAGGCCGCGGTGCCGGACTGCCACCAGATCGGGATGGTCGGCATGTCGGCCAGCACCAGCTTTTCCGCCTGCTGGTAGAGGGCCTGGCCCTGCTTCTGCGACGGCGCGGCGTCGGCCTGCTTGAGCAGGTCGTCGACCTTCGGGTTGGAGTACTGGCCGACGTTGGAGGCCGCGCCGGTGCGGAACAGCGGGTTGAGGAAGTTCTCGATCGACGGGTAGTCCGCGACCCACGCCGAGCGGTAGATGCCGGTGACGCTGCGGTCGTTGAGCTTCTTGCGGAAGTCGCCGAGGGTGGTCTGCGGGGTGAACTTGCAGGTGCGGCCCAGCGAAGCCTGGATCTGCTTGCAGATGACCTCCATCCACTCCTGGTTGCCGGAGTCGATGTTGGACGTCAGCTCGATGTCACCCTGGAAGCCGGAGGCGTCGAACAGCTGCTTGGCCTTCTGCGGCTCGTAGGTGCACAGCTCGCCGCACTGGTTGTCCAGGTGGCCCTGCACGTTCGGGGCGACCAGGCCGTCGGCCGGCGTGCGGCCGCCGTTGAACACCTGCTGGATCAGGGCCTTCCGGTCGATCGCCATGGAGATCGCCTGGCGGAACTGCGGGCTGTCGTAGCGCTTGTCGAACAGCGGGAACGCGATCGCCTGGTAACCGAGGTAGGTGTAGGTCTTGCGCCGGTCCTCGGGCAGGTCCTTCTTGATCTTGCCGCCCTGGGTCGACGTCCACGGCGTGAACGACAGGAAGTCGAGCTTGTTCGCGATGACGTCGGCGTAGGCCTGGTCCAGGTCGGTGTAGAAGCGGAAGTCGATGCCGCCGATGTTCGGCTTCTGCGAGCCCGAGAAGCCGTCGAACCGCTTGACGACGAGGTCCTTGCCCGGGGTGTAGGAGTCGAACTTGAACGGGCCGTTGCCCACCGGGTGCGCCTCGAAGCCCTTGCGGTCGGCGAAGAAGCTCGCCGGCATCGGGAAGAACGCGGCGTACCCGAGCTGGACGCCGAACTCCGAGAACGGCGCGTCGAGCGTCACGGAGAAGGTGCTGTCGTCGACCAGCTTCAGGCCGGACAGCTCCTTGGCCGCGGGCAGGTTCGCCGGCTGCTTGCCGTCGGCGGTCGCGTTGTTGACGTCCGCGAAGCCCACGACGTGCGAGAAATAGCTCGCCCCGGCCATCAGGTTGGGGGAGTAGGCGGTGTAGTTCCACGCGTCGACGAAGCTCTTCGCGGTCACCGGCGTCCCGTCGTGGAACTTCCAGCCCGGCTTGAGCTTGACGGTCCAGACCTTCGAGTCGGTCGTGGTGATCGAGTCCGCGACGGCGTTGCGCGGCTCGGCGGTCTTGGCGTCGTACTCGATCAGGCCGCGGAAGAGCGTGCCCAGCACGCTGATCCCGCCGACCTCGGTGGTGTTGCCGGGCACGAGCGGGTTCGCCGGCTCGGTCTCGCTGTAGCTGATGACGGCGTCGCGGTCGATGTTCGCGTCGGTGGCGGCGGCCGGGGCCGCGGCCCCGACGTCCTTGGGCGGTGCGGTGGTGTCGCCGGTCGGGGTGCTGCACGCGCTGAGCGTCACGGCCAGCGCGGCGGCCGCGCACAGGGCGGCCCGGAACTTTCGCATCGGTCTCTTCCTTCGGTGGGGGCGGATGTGCTTCAGCGCTGCGCCGAGGTGATGCCGAGCGCCAGCGGGAACGCGGGGCGGCCACCGAGCAGGTGGGCGCCGGCGGTCTGCAGGATGCGGTCCTGCGCCACGATGTGCTGGCACATCGTCGTGGTGTCGCGCAGCCAGCGGTCCAGCGGCGAAGGCCGGTAGATCGCCGACGTCTGCAACAGGTCGTAAAGGCGGGTCACGATGGAGCGCGCGGTGCGGAACGCGTGCCGCCGCGACAGCGGCAGGGCGGCGCGTTCCGCGGGGGTCAGGTCGTCGAGGGAGCCGCCGGCGGACAGGACTTCGTGCTGGCGCCGCAAAGCCCCGTACACGCCGTGGCGCGTGGCGGCGAAGTCGGCTTCGCAGTCGGCCAGGGTGATCTGCGTGCGGTAGTCGTCGGCGCGGCCGGCGGTGACGGCGGCGTCGCGGGCGTGGTCGAGCGCCGCCCGGGCGACCCCGAGCGCGACCCCCGGCATGTTCCGCATGTGCACCTCGGGCTGGGCGAGCGGACCCGTGCCGCCCCGCACTTCGGCGAACGTGAGCGCGCGTTCGGCCGGCACGAAGACGTCGGTGATCGTGTAGTCGCAGCTGCCGCTGCCGGCCAGGCCGGTGGTGTGCCAGGTGTCGACCACCTCGACGTCGGATTTCGGCACCATCAACAGGATTGAGTCGTGCGCGGACCCGTCGGCGCCGGGCTCGGGCCGGCCGTCGCGGTAGAGGAACGCGCCGGAGATCACCCAGTCCGCGTGCGTCACACCGCTGCCGAACTGCCAGCGGCCGGTGAGCCGGTAGCCGCCGGGCACGATCTCCGCGCGGCCGTTGGGAAAGAGCAGCCCGGCGGTCACCATGTCGAGGTCGGGGAACATCTCGTCGGCGACGGCCCGGTCCAGGAACGAGGCGTACAACCCGGTGTCCGAACCGATCATCGCGCACCAGCCGGCGCCGGTGTCACCGTAGGCGAGGGCTTCGACCACTTCGGTCTGCTCGATCGACGTGAGCTCCGGACCTCCGCGGTCCCGGGAGAACCCCATCCGGAACACGCCGGTGGCGCGCAGCAGCTCCACGACGTCGGCGGGCAGCCGGCGGGCCTGTTCGATCTCGTCGGCCCGCTCGCGCAGCACCGGGGCGAGCGCCTTGGCCCTGGCCAGGATCTCGGCGGCGGTCGAAGGCGCGGCCAGGTCGTCGCCACCGGGGCGGGCGGGCAGCGGCTCAACGACGGTCATCACATCACTTCCTCACGGGGGTCGAGTTGCTGGTCGCGGACTCGGTCCGTACCGCGTGGAAGTCATTCAAGCCACCGGGTGGATTGGCAGAAACCCTTGTCCACCCTGGAAAATCAATAGCGCATGAATCAGGTTGACAGCGGGGTCCGCACACGAAAAAGAGCCGCGACGAGACCGGGAGGTCTCGTCGCGGCTCTTTCGACCCGCTGGGGGAAGGTCAGCGGGTGACGGCGCTGTTGACCGCGCCGAAGTCCAGGCCGCCCTCGAGCGCGCCGTAGGTGCCCTTCTCGAGCAGCTCCGCCGCCGCGCGCTCGGCGACCGCGTACGCGGCCTGGGCGATCGCCGTGCCGACGCTGACGCGCCGGACGCCCACCGCCGCCAGCTCGGCCACCGTGGGCGCGCCGGGCCACACCATCACGTTGACCGGCAGCGGGCTCTGCTCGACCAGCGTGCGCAGGACCTCGAGGTCGACCAGCCCGGGGACGAACAGGCTGTCGGCGCCCGCCCCCGCGTACGCGCCGGCGCGGGAGAGCACCTCGTCGAGGCGGCCTTCGGGCTCGCCGATCCCGAAGAGGTAGACGTCGGTGCGGATGTTGATCCACAGCTCGGGCAGCCCGGCTTCGGTCGCCGCGGTGCGGGCGGCGCGGATCCGCTCGACCTGGGCGCCGACGTCGAACAGCGGGCCGCCCGGGGCGGTCGAGTCCTCCAGGTTGACCCCGACCGCGCCCGCCTCGACGACCGCGCGGACGGTCGCGGCGACGTCTTCGGCGGACGGCCCGTACCCGCCCTCGATGTCCGCGGTCACCGGGACGTCGACCACCCGCACGATCCGGGCGACCAGCTCGGCCATCTCCTCGCGGGTGAGGCCGTGGCCGTCGGGGCGGCCCGCCGACCACGCCACCCCGCCGCTCGTGGTGGCGATCGCCGGGGCGCCCGCCCGCGCGACGATCGCCGCGCTGGCCGCGTCCCAGGCGTTCGGCAGCACCAGGGTGCGGTGGTCGTGCAGGGAGCGCAGGGTCTCGGCGAGGCCGCGCTGGGTGCTGTGCATGGATCTCTCCTCAGTGTTCTTCGTCGGTGCCGAAGTCAGGCGACCGGGACGGGCACGCCGGCCGCGATCAGGTGGGACGCGGCGAACGCGCGCCACGGCTGCCACCGGGCGGCCAACTCGACGCTGTCGTCGAGGATGCCGTTGTCCAGCAGCGCGGTGCAGAGCGTCCGGTCGGCGCCGGGGAACGCGTCGGGGTAGCCGCGCCGCAGCGCGATCTGGTGGGCCGTGCTCTCGCCGAGTCCCGGCACGCCGGTGAGCGCGGTGACGAAGTCCGCGAGCGGCGGCCCGGCGTCGAGCAGGGTCTCGTCCGCGGCGACGGCTTCGGCGAACGCGCGCAGCGTCCGGGCGGTCGTCGCCGGCAGCCCGGCGGCGGTCAGGTCCGCGGCGGCGAGCACCCCCGCGGAGGGGAAGAGGTGGGTCAGGCCGTCGTCGAGCCCGGACACCGGCTTGCCGGCCACGGTCACCAGCGCGGCCAGCTGCCGCCGGACCCGCGGCCGGGCGCTGTACTGGCTCAGCACCGCTTCGACGGCGACCTCGAACATGCCCCACGCGCCCGGCACCCGCAGCCCGGGCCGCGCTTCGACCAGCGGCGCGATCACCGCGTCCCCGGTGAAGGCCGCCTTCGCGGGCCGGGTGTCGGTGTCGACGCCGAACATCGCCCCGACCCGGTCGACGACGTGGATCAGGCCTTCCCAGAACGGCAGGTGCGCCCGCAGCAGCAGGTGGTCGTCACCGCCCCGCTCGACCTCGATGACGCCGGCCTCGCCGTCGAGGCTGATCGTGCGCCGGTAGACCCCGTCGCGCACCGACTCGACGCCGGGCACGGCGTGCTCGTCGAGGTAGCAGGCGAGGGTGTCCCAGTCCAGCGGCGGGGAGAACGGGAGGCGCATGGCCAGGCCGCCGTCGGCCGCGAGCCGGTCGGCCCGGCGGCGCCGGTTGCGCAGCTCGACCGGGGAGGCGCGGAAGACGAGCTTCATGTCGCGGTTGAACTGGCGCAGGCTGCCGAACCCGGACGCGAAGGCGACGTCGGCGACCGTGAGGTCCGAGTCGTCGAGCAGGCGCCGCGCGAAGTGGGCCCGGCGGGAGCGGGCGAGCTGGTCCGGCGTCACGCCGAGGTGGTCGTTGAACAGCCGGCGCAGGTGCCGGGGCGACACGGCGAGCCGCTCGCCCAGCCCGGCTTCGGTGCCGGTGTCGAGGGCGCCGGCGATGATCATCTGCACCGCGCGGCAGACGAGCTCCGGCGCGTCGGCGCCGACCGGGCCGGCCACCCGGTAGGGCCGGCAGCGCAGGCAGGCGCGGAACCCCGCCGCTTCGGCCTCGGCCGCCAGCTCGAACGTCTTCACGTTCTCGGCCAGCGGCTTCGCGCCGCACCCCGGCCGGCAGTAGATGCCGGTCGTGACGACGGCCGAAAAAGTTGTCATACCCCAGATCTAGGGGATCCGGGGCCGCGGCGCTAGCCACATCCGGACATGACAGCAAGCAACTCGATGACCGGCTTTCCGGTGACCGACTCCCGGCGGCATCGTGTCCGGATCTGGCGAGACCGCTCCGGCGGATCTCGGCCAGAGTTCCCCTCGAGCCGCGACGCGCTCCGGCGTCGCACTACAGAGAGGTTTCCCCATGCTGGCGAAGGTGTTCCCCATCCCCCTCAAGCCGGGCAAGCAGGCCGAGGCCGAGAAGCTCGTGGAGGAGTTCGCGCCGCTGGGGCCCGGTCAGGAAGAGGGCACCGTCTCCTTCCGCGTGTACCGCGACCCCGCCAAGACCGACTACCTGCTGTTCGTCGAGCACTTCGCGGACCAGGCCGCCTACGACGCCCACACCGGCTCTTCGGCCTACCAGAAGCTGATCGCCGGCCAGTTCGCCGACCTGATCGTCGAGTTCGTCGAGATCGACCACGAGCTCGTCGTCGCCCTCTGACCCGGGCCTCCCGCGCGACCCACGGCCGGATGCAGCAACCGCTGCGTCCGGCCGGTCGCATGCACGGCGGATTCCGCGGTATTACCTACACGTTTCGGGTGAACTCGCAACTCGGAGCGGGCTGAGTTTGATTTTCCGGTACAGACAAGTCTCCCGGTCAACTCCCGCGGCGGCTGGAATGGGCACGTCCGCACTCCCGGTGCAGCCGAATCGGTGCGGCACAACCCATCCGCTAGCCCTGGAGGCACGGCCGTGACCGAGACCATCAACAAACCCGCCGGTGTGCTGGCGGTCCTCCGCCGCACCCCCACGCCGGTCCGCTACCTCCTCGCCGGGGTGCTGGTCAACCAGCTCGGCGCGTTCGTGCAGACCTTCATGGTGCTGTACCTGACCGTCCGCGGCTTCTCCGCGGGCCAGGCCGGGGTGGTCATCGCCGCCTACAGCGTCGGCTCGATCCTCGGCGGGCTCGTCGGCGGCGAGCTGGTCCACCGCGTCGGTCCCCGCGCCACCATCACGACGGCCATGGTCGGGTCGGCCGTCGTCCTCGCGCTGGTGCCGCTGTTCAGCCGCCCGGCGCTGTTCGGCCTGCTGATCGCCGGCCTGCTGCTGGCCGGTCTCGCGACCCAGAGCTATCGCCCCGCCGCGGCCATCCTGCTCAGTGAGATGATGCCCGCCGACGACCGCGTGATGGCATTCTCCATGATGCGGATCGCGCTCAACCTGGGGGCGGCGCTCAGTCCGCTGGTCGCCGCGGCGCTCATCCTCGTCGACTGGAACCTGCTGCTGTGGTTCGACGCGGCCACCGCCGTCGTCTACGGGCTGATGGCGGTCCGGTTGCTGCCCTCGGTCAAGATCGAGCGGGAGGTCGTGGAGCCGGGGGAACGCCGGTCGAGCGGAACGCGCCTCGCGTACGCCACCCTGTTGCGGGACGGGCGGTTCGGGTTCTTCCTGGCCTCGGTCCTGCTCGGGTCGATCATCTACGTCCAGTACACCGTCGCCCTGCCGTTGAAGATCAGCGCCGAGGGGCACTCGACCGGGCTGTACAGCGCGGTGCTCGTCACCGCGTCGGTGGTGCTGATCCTGTGCGAGCTGAAGATCACCGCCTACGTCACCCGCTGGCCGGGGTACGTCGCCGCGACCGCCGGCACCGCGCTGATGGGCCTCGGGGTCGCCGGCTTCGGGATCAGCGGCGGCTCGGCCGTGGCGCTGGTGGCGTGCACGATCGTCTTCGTCTTCGGGATCATGGTCAACGGCCCGACGATGTTCGCTTACCCGTCGTCCTTTCCCGCCGCGGTGAAAGCGCGGTACATCAGTGCCCACCAGGCCACTTTCGGATTGGGAATGGCCCTGGGTCCGCTGTTCGGGGTCACCGCGTGGGTTGCGCTGGGTAACGGCGTGTGGTGGTTGTGCGGAGTGCTCGGGATCGTCGCCGCCCTCTGCGCGTTCCTCGGCATGACAGCGTCGCGTACGCGGGTTGTCACGGCCTGAGCAAGGCCTGGTTCCCTGATGGAGTAACCGGGTCATCGGCCGTTCGGGCTCACCCGTCGGCCGATGACCCGGATGGTCTCCGTTCACCGCAACCATTCGGACGTAATTCCAGCCGCCCCAAGAGGCAATTGTTGCACTTTAAAGAAGCGTGAAACTGGCAACGTCTTAACTCTGCGTGTAAGTCGTTCACACGAAAAGCCTAACGTGACCCCCGAACGGCGGTAGAGACCGGACACCGATTCGGAGACGCTAAGTGAGTTAGGGGAAGGAAACGTAATGGGCAGACCCGAAAAGCCGGTCAACGCAGCAGGTGGTGTCGCAAGCCAATTCGCACAGGAACTGAGGGCCTTGCGCGCACAAGCGGGAAATCCGACATATCGTGAAATGGCACGATCCGCGATGTTCTCATCGTCTGTTCTCTCGAGCGCGGCGAGCGGCAACCGCATGCCGTCGCTGCAGGTCGCGCTGGCCTTCGTCGCGGCGTGCGGCGGAGACGAGCAGACCTGGCGGCAACACTGGTACGCCGCGACGGGAAGCTATCCGGAGCCCTCCTCGAGAGGGCGGAAGGAAAGACAGCCGTGGCTGCGCTGGCGCGGGGGCGACCTGCCCCACCCGGCGCAGCTGCCCCAGCGGCCGCGGGGGTTCACCGGCCGGGCGGCGGAGCTGGCCTGGCTGAGAACTCCGGGGGACACCCCGGTGGTCATCAGCGGGCCGGCCGGGGTGGGCAAGAGCGACCTGGCCCTGCACTACGCCCACGCGGCCGCCGCCGAACGGGCCGACGGGCAGCTCTACGCCGACCTGGGCGGCCCCCGGCACGGGGGAGCGGCGCCGCCGGCGCCGGCACTGGCCGACGTCCTCGACGGACTGCTCCGGGCACTGGGGGTACCCGACGAACAGCTGGGAGGGAGCTTCGACCACCGCGCCGGTCTGTATCGCACACTGCTGGCGGAACGGCGGTTGCTCGTCCTCCTCGACAACGTCAAAGACGAGTGCCAGGTGCGGCCGCTGCTCGCGGAGACCGCGACCAGCACGACCCTGCTGGTCAGCCGCAACCGGCTCCTGGGCCTGCGGGACGTCCGGCGCCTGCAGCTCGCCCCGCTCTCCCGCGGTGACTCGATCGCCATGATCACCGCCGCGGTGCCGCACTTCGCCCTCGCCGGCGGCGCGGAGCGCGACCGGCTGGCCGAGTTCTGCGGCGACCTGCCGCTGGCGCTGGACATCGCGCTGCGCAAGATGGCCTCCCGCCCGCACCTGACCCTGCGGGGCGTGGTCGAGCAGTGGTGCGACCACGGGCAGGCGCTGGACTGGCTGAGCATCGGCGACCTGTCGGTGCTCGAGACGCTGCGGTCGGCGTACCGCACGCTGAGCCCGGCCGCCCGCGTGATGCTGTGCCGGCTCGCCCGGTCGCCGGCGGGGGACCGGATCGCCGTCGCGACCGAACGCGACGAGCAGCTGGTGGAGGAGGTAGCCGACGCCGGCCTGCTCGCCCACTGGCACCACGGGGCCGACGAACGGCTGCTCTCACCACTGGTGCGGGCGTTCGTGCTGGGACCGGCCGAAACCGTGGACCACGAGCTCACCGTCGCCGGCTCCGCGCCGGCGGCCTGACCACAAGGGGGCGGGGGCGGCCGGGCAGAGGTGCCTGCCGCCCATCCCTCCGTTCCCCCTTTTGCCGCCGCAAGAATCGCGTTAATTGTCCTCCGTGGCCAAGGGTCGCCACCAAGGCCCGCGATGACCTGTAATACCGGAAGAAAGAACGGCGCCGCGCGATCCGTTCGCCGAACCCCCCTGCGGTTCTCTTCCGGAAGGACATGGCCATGCTCGAGGACCGGATTCCGGTACGTGTCACCGAACCCGAACGGCTCGTCGCGGCCGGCCCGCCGGTGCGCGGAAGCCTGGCCTGGCAACGGATCCGGAACTGCTCGACCTATCTGGTGGCGGCCGCCGCGACCGCGTTGCTCGCCGTGGCGATCTGGCTCTCGGCCCACGTGGACCCCGGCCCCCGCTGGCACGAAATCGCGTTGTTCGCCCATCTCGCGTCCCTCGTCCTCGGGCTGGGCGCGGTTCTGGTCGCGGACTACTTCTTCGCTCTCTGGCTGTTCCGCCGCGTGACGTTCGCCGAGGCGGTGCGCAGCACTTCGCAGCTGCACCTGCTCGTGTGGTCCGGGCTGACCGGGCTGGTCGCGAGCGGTGTGCTGCTCCAGCCGGACCTGCGTTCCCCGGCCACTTTGCTGAAGCTCGGGCTGGTGCTCGGGCTCACCGTCAACGGCGTGCACACGGCCGTGCTGGGCCGTCGGATGGCCGGGGTCACCGGCACCCCGGGAACCCGGCTGCTCGTCCGCGGCGCCGTCACCACGGCGGTTTCGCAGATCTGCTGGTGGGGTGCCGTGGTCATCGGTTTCCTGAACGCGACCCGCTGAATTCTCCCGCCCTTCGTTTCCGCGTTCGGCGAAACGCCACAACCCCACAGGATCGAACACGTGTTGTCAGCCATTGTTTCCGCCGCGCCCGCCGAGCTGTCCGGATCTGGCCAGACGAGCGGGGCCCGCGAACGCCACTCTGAGAACACCCGGCCCCCCGAGCGGAATGCGGCCGGGAAGTCCACGAAAGGAAGGAACCATGATCACCAAGGTCTCGCGCGTCCTGGGGCAGGCCCGGCGGGCCGCCGGCGCGCTCAACCGGTCGAGCAGCATCGGCCAGCGGCTCGACGAAGCCCGCTCGACCACGGACTACCTGCTGACCATCGAACTGTTCCGGCTCCGCGGCCTGGGCTGACCGGCGTCGCGTTCGCCGGGGCCGCCCGGTCGGCTCCGGACGCCCAGTGCCGTGCGCCCGGACTCGGTGCGGCGGTGGAGCCCGGGACCGGCCGGGCCCCGCCGGCGGGGCCCGCCCTCCGTCCCGCCCGCCCGACGAAAGAGCCACGATGACCAGCACCGTTCCCGCCGTCACCGCACCAGCCGCCGCCACCCGGGAAAAACAGTCCCACCGCAGGCTGCTGATGTGTTCGGCGCAGCACTTCCGCATCGACTACGAGATCAACCCCTACATGCACGCCGACGTCCAGCCGGACCCGGCGGCCGCGGCGGCCGAGCACGACGGCATCGTCGCCGCGCACCTCGCCGCGGGCCGCACGGTCGAGTTCGTCGAGGCCGACCCGGCCTGCCCCGACATGACGTACACGGCGAACGCGGCCGCCGTGCGCGGCGACCGCGCCGTGCTCGCCACCCTCCCGCCGGAACGCGCCGCGGAGACCCCGCACCACCGCGTCTGGTTGGAGGCCAACGGGTTCGACGTCGCCGACACGCCGTACGCGTTCAGCGGCCAGGGGGATGCCTTGGCGTGCGGGGACCTGCTCCTGGCCGCGCACGGCCAGCGCACCGACGTCCGGGCCCACCGCGTCCTGGCCCGGCACCTCGGGTACGAGGTCGTCGCGCTGCGCACCACGAGCGCCCGGTGGTACGACCTCGACCTGGCGGTCGCGGTGATCCACCCGGGCCGCACCCTGGCCTACAACCCCGAAGCCCTGGACCGGGCCAGCCTGCGCACGTTGCGCGGGCTGGGCCTGGAGCTGATCGAGGTCCGCCCGGCGGAAGCGGCGCGGTTCGCGCTGAACCTCATCAGCGACGGCCGCACGGTCACGATGACCACGGGCGCGCCCCACCTGGCGGCGGACCTGCGCGCGCTGGGCCTGACGGTCGTGGAGCTCGACACGACGGAGCTGCGCAAGGGCGGCGGTGGCATCCGCTGCACGGCGTTGACCCTGGACAACCCGGCCTGACCGGCCCGGCCCGCGGACTGGCTCGTCCCTCCCGGCGCGTCCACAGTGGACGAGTCAGTCCCCGGGCACCTCGACCGGCGACCAGAGGCTCGGCAGGTTGACCACGATGCCCTCCTGGCTGCTGCGCGCGATGATCACGACGGCTTCCTCGTCCGTCGGGTTCTCTTCGCGGTGCGGCACGTACGGCGGTACGAAGATGTAGTCGCCGGGCCCGGTTTCGATGCGGACCTCTTCGTCACCGTCGGCGAAGACGAACACCGGGTGCCCGGACTTGACGTAGATCGCGGTCTCGGCCTCGCCGTGGTGGTGGTCGCCGGAGTTGGTCACCGGCGCGACGTGCGTCTCGCCCATCCAGACCTTCGACGACCCGACGGTCTTGCCGGAGATCGCCTCGAGCCGGGTCATCCCGGTCGTCTGGTTCGTCTCGCCGGTCAGGTCCGCCCCGCGGACGTGGCGCAGCGGCTGGTGCCAGAGGTCGCTCATCGGGGAATCGTAAGCGCTGCGGCCCGAAACCGCCGGGCCCCGTCCACCTCGACTACAACGCCACGACGCCGGTCGACCACCAATACGCCGTCGCGTGCTGGCCGCCGCCCGGGCGCAGGTCGCCGCGCTGATCGGGGCGCGGCCGGGGGAGATCGTGCGCACCGCGTCCGGGAGGCGGGCACCGAGAACGTCGTGCCGGCCGCGGCGCTCGGGACCGCCGCCCGGCCGGCCCCGTCGAAGCGCTGAGCGCCGGTCAGGAACCGGGCTGAGACTGTCCCTTGTGGACGATCCCGGCCACCCGTCCGTCCACGAGGACCCAGGCGTGCTCGTGCCGCTCCGCCGCGTGCTGCTCGCCGACGCCCACCGCGGGCAGCGGGCCCGTGACGTACCCGGAGATCGGCTCGTCCGGCTTCGCCACGCCGTCGGCCACCAGCTGCCGCAGCGCCGGGACGTCGAGGGCGCCGGTCACCTCGGCGTACGACGGCGGTCCCGAGGCGCCGGGGCGAGCCGGGCCGATGGGCCAGAACGAGGCCTCGTGATGCTGGTCGGCCAGGGCGAGCGCCTCGCCGACCGACGCCGTCCCGGCCAGGCCGGGCACGGCGGCCGGCGCGGGCTCCTCGCGCACCTCGACGCCGGTCGGGAAGCCGAGGTGCCCGAGCCAGTCGTCGTCGAAGTACTTGGACAGGTACGACCGGCCGGAGTCGGGCACCACCACGACGACCAGGTCGTCCGGCCCGAGGTCACGCGCGACGCGCAGCGCGGCGGCGACCGCGGTGCCCGCCGACGCCCCGAGCAGCAACCCTTCTTCGCGCGCGAGGCGTCGGGTGACGAGCACGGATTCGCGGTCGCTGACGGCTTCGACCCGGTCGAGGACACCGGGGTCGTAGGAGCGGGGCCAGACGTCCTCGGCGGTGTCCGGGTGCCGGTAGTGGCCGATGGCCTCGACCACGTACGGGCTGCCGTCCCCGCCGGAGTACACCGAGTGGTCGGGGTCGGCGCCGATCACCCGCACCCGGCCGTCGCTGACCCGCTTGAGGTGCGCGCCGGCGCCGGTGATCGTGCCGCCGGTGCCGATGCCGGCGACGAAGTGGGTGAGCCGCCCGCGGGTCTGCCGCCAGATCTCCGGCCCGGTGGTCGTCTCGTGGGCGGCGGGGTTGGCGGGGTTGTCGTACTGGTCGGCGAGCCAGCCGTCGTTCTCCTCGGCGAGGCGCCGGGCCGTCCGCCGGACGTGGGCGGGGTCTTCGAGCGCCACGGCGCCCTCGGTGACGACGACCTCGGCGCCGTAGGCCCGCAGGATGGCCGTCTTCTCCCGGCTGGTCTTGTCCGGCACGACGACGGTCAACCGGTACCCGCGCTGCGCGGCCACGATCGCGAGGCCGATCCCGGTGTTGCCCGACGTGCCCTCGACGATGAGCCCGCCGGGCCGCAGCGCGCCGGACCGTTCGGCGTCGAGCACCATGGAGAGCGCGGCCCGGTCCTTGACGCTCCCGCCCGGGTTGAGGAACTCGGCCTTGACGTAGATCCGCGGCCCGTCCACCGGCGCGACCCGCGCGAGCCGGATCAACGGCGTCTCGCCGATCGCGTCGAGCACGGAGTCGAAGGCTTCGACGTCGTCGGATGCCATGCGGGGTCCCCTCGTCGGCCGGGTGGCGGGCACCTCCAGTGTGGCCCGCGACCCGGCCGAGCCGCAGGTCAGCTCAGCGGTAAACCTCGAACCGGGCGATCTGACCCGCCGGCCAGCCGGTGTTGCCGGTGCAGGTCAGCCGTAGGAAACGCGCACTGCCAGCCGGAACACCCAGGGTGACGCTGTTCCCACGAGCCGGGTCGAACACGTACCCCGCCGACGGAACCAGCGTCGTGAACGAGCCGCCGTCGGTACAGCCGGAGAGGGCCAGCGTCTGCGTCCGGGCACCCCACGCGCTCGACGGCGGCACGGCCACCACCACCCGCGTCACCGAAGCCGCCGCGCCGAGGTCGACCTGGAGCCACTGCGGGAACGCGTTGTTCGCGCTTTCCCAATAGCTGTCCGGGTTTCCGTCGACGGCATTGCCCGACCCGTAGTTCTGGGTGTGGCTGCTCTCGGCCGTCGCGCGGCCGCGGGCCAGGTCGGTCGAGCCGCCCGTGGTCAGCGTCGGTGACGTCGGGCGGGTTGCCGTCAGCGGGAGCTGGCCCTTGAGCATGCGGCCGCCGTCCGCGGTCAGCCGCAGGTAGTAGTCCGACGAGCACGCCGTTCCGTCCTCGTCGAGGGCGAGCAGCCCGGCGCCGACCGGGGACATGGACGCGTTTTCGGCCGTCTTCGCGATCTGGTTGCCTTCGCCGTATTCGTCGAACATCGAGATGTAGATGCCCTGCACCCCGGCGCGCACCATGTTGTAGAACTGGCGCCACATGAAGTCGCCGTGGGCGCGTTGCCGCCCGGAAACGTCGCCGGGCAGGACGCACGGCTGGTAGTCGATGCCGTGGGCGGTGCAGTCGGCCAAGTCCGGCACGGTGAGGTTCTGGTACATCCAGTCGGCGCCCGCGACGTCGCTCACCGCGCCCACCATCCACGGCGAAATCATATTGAAGGCGCGGTAGACGTCGCCGAAGCCGGGCCGCGAGCCGCCGTCGCTGGTCCGCCACTCGCGGGGGACGCCGCCGATGACGTAACACCCCTGGCCCTTGAACCAGTTCACGACGTCGAGGCAGGTGCCCGCGTCCCACGGATGGTTGCCGTCGTTGTACCCGAACCCCCAGACGCAGACGACCGGCTTGCCGTTCTGGCGCGCGTAGGCCGGCGACGCCGTGTGCGCGGCCATCTTCGCCGTCCAGTCGGCCTTCATCTCCGGCTGCATGTTCGCCCAGCCGGTCGCGTCGTACATGATGTAGAACTTCCGCCCGTGCGCCTCGGCGGCGCTGCGGACCTTGGCGGCCATCGCGTCGCGGGTCGGGCCTTCGCTGCTGTTGGGGTTGAAGCGCTGCAACGCCGCGGTGTCGCAGCCGTTCTGCTGCATCCACAGGAAGTGCGTGTCCACGGTCTGCTGGTCGTAGGAGGAGAACAACGTCGCCGGCCGGCCGTTGCCGAGGTTGGCGTACGCGGTCTGGTACGTGCGGGTGTACTCGCGCATGTCCGGCCAGGCCTTGATGACGTTGTTGGACGGCGACGGCGTCCGCCCCCAGTCCTGGCTCCAGTGCCACCAGCCGTTGATCGGCGCGCCGTCTCCGGCGCAGGCGAACCAGCCCTGGTACCCGACGGTGATCTTGCCGACGACGTCGCCCGGCGGGCTCGCCGCGGCGGCGGTGCGGGCCCCGGCGAGGGAAAGCGCTCCCCAGGCCGAAGCGGCGGCGGCTGAACCGAGCAACGTCCTGCGCGAGATCGCCATGCCGGAACTGTAGGCTCCGAGACAAAGAGTGGCAATAGTCATACATTTTTCAGAAATTTTCGTACATATGTCTGCAAAGACAGTAGGGCCCCGACGTCGCTATCGTGGCGTCCATGGGGGAGGTACAGCACGATCTCGTGCGGCCGTTGGCGGTTCTGCTCGCAGGACGGCGTGACGACCGGCCGGCGTTTTCCGACGGCACGCGTGCGGTGACGCACGGGGAGCTGGCCGAAACGAGCGGACGCCTCGCCGCCGCGCTCGGCGTGGCCCGCGGGGACCGGGTGCTGCTGCACGTCGGCGGCCGGGTCGAGTTCGTCGAGTTCATGCTGGCCACGGTGCGCGCGGCCGCCGTCGGGGTGCCGGTGAGCGTCCGGGCCACCGAGGCGGAGCTCGCCGTCGTCGCCGACGACTCGGGTGCGGTCCTGCTGGTCACCGAGGCGCGGCACGCGGACCTGGCGCGCCGGCTCGTCGCGAGCCGGCCGCACCTGCGGGTGCTGTTCGTCGAAGACCCGCCCGCGGCGTCCGAGCCGCCGCGCGACGACCTCGGGCTCGACGAGCCGGCGTGGCTGCTCTACACCTCCGGCACCACCGGCCGCCCGAAAGGCGTGCTGACCACACAGCGGTCGATGCTGTGGTCCACCGCCGCGGCCTACGTCCCGATGTTCGGCCTGAGCCGGGACGACACCGTGCTGTGGCCGCTCCCGGTGCACCACGCCTACGCGCTGTCGCTGGCGGTGCTCGCGACGATCGCCACCGGCGCGCACACCCGCTTCGCCGGCCGGTGTTCGGCCGAGCTGCTGGCCGAGCACCCCGGCTGCGTGCTCGCCGGCGTTCCCGCCACGTACGCGGGGCTGCGGCAGGAGATCCGCGGCGCGGTCGTCCCGCCGCGCCTGTGCCTGACCTCGGGCGCGCCGTGCGGCCCGGCCGCGCGGGCCGCCGTGCGAGACCTGTTCGGCGTGCCGCTGCTGAACGGCTACGGCGCCACCGAGACCGGCGGCAAGATCGCCGTCGAGGTGCCCGGAGAGACCGGGCTGGTCCCGTTGCCGGGCAACGAGATCCGCGTCGACGGCGGAGAGATCCTCGTTCGTGGCCCGGGTTTGATGCTCGGCTACCACGGGCAGGCCGGTTCGCCGATCGAAGACGGCTGGTACCGCACCGGCGACGCGGGCCGCATCGAGGACGGCAAGGTCGTGCTCCAGGGCCGGGTCGACGACGTGCTCGTCTGCGGCGGCCAGAACGTGCACCCGGCCGAGGTGGAGGCCGTGCTGGCCGAGTCGCCGTCCGTGCGGGACGTGCTCGTCGGCAGCCGGCCGGACGAGGTGGTCGGCGAGGTCCCGATCGCGTTCGTCGTGCCGGCCGGCGACACCGTCGATCCGGCGCGGCTGCGGCGGCTGTGCCTGGAACGCCTGTCGCTGTACAAGGTCCCGGTGGCGTTCCACCGGGTCGACGCGATTCCGCGGACGGCGTCGGGCAAACCGCGGCGCGGGATCCTGACCGCTCCGGAAACCCTTGCGCCGCAAGGAGATCTCGCGGAAGTCGTGCGCGCGGAAGTCGTCGCCCTGTGCGGGCACGACGGCGGGGACGGCTGGCGCGACCGCCCGTTCACCGACCTCGGGCTCTCGTCGCTGGCCGGGGTGCAGCTGCGGCACCGGCTCACCGAGTTCGCCGGCGTGTCGCTGCCCGCGTCGCTGATCTACGACTTCCCGACGCCGGGTGAGGTGATCGCCGAGCTCACGCGGCTGACGTCCGGCGCGCGGTCCGCGGCCCCGGCAACCGCGGTGACCCCGGCGGCGGAACCGATCGCCGTCGTCTCGATGGCGTGCCGGTTCCCCGGCGGGGTGCGGTCCCCGGAGGACCTCTGGCGGCTGGTCCGCGACGGCGTCGACGCGACCGGGGAGTTCCCCGCCGACCGCGGCTGGGACGTCGAGGCGCTGCACGACCCGGACCCCGGCCGGCTCGGCACCTCGGTCACCCGCCGCGGCGGGTTCCTCTACGACGCCGGGGACTTCGACGCCGGGCTGTTCGGGATCTCCCCGCGGGAGGCCCTGGCCACCGACCCGCAGCAGCGGCTCCTGCTCGAAACCACGTGGGAGCTGTTCGAACGGGCCGGTCTCGACCGCGCGGCGCTCCGGGGCAGCAACACCGGTGTGTACGTCGGGGTCATGAACGAGGACTACGCGAGCCGGTTCGACTCGCACGAGCTCGAAGCCTGGCTGGGCATCGGCTCGTCGCACGCGGTCGCCTCCGGCCGGATCGCCTACACCTTCGGGCTGACCGGGCCGACGCTCACCGTCGACACGGCGTGCTCGTCGTCGCTGGTGGCCCTGCACCTGGCGGCCCAGGCCCTGCGCGCGGGGGAGTGCTCGCTCGCCGTCGCTGGTGGCGCGACGGTGATGGCGACCCCGCGGACGTTCCTCGCGTTCAGCCGCCAGCGCGGGCTGTCCCCGGACGGCCGCTGCCGGCCCTACGCCGCCGACGCCGACGGCACCGCGTGGGCCGAAGGCGCCGGAGTCGTGCTGCTGGAACGGCTTTCGGACGCACGACGGCTCGGGCACCCCGTCCTGGCGGTGCTGCGGGGATCGGCCGTCAACTCCGACGGCGCGTCGAACGGGCTGACCGCGCCGAGCGGGCGGGCGCAGCGCGCGGTGGTCGCCTCGGCGCTCGCCGACGCGGGACTGGCGCCCGCGGACGTCGACGCCGTCGAAGGCCACGGGACGGCGACCCCGCTGGGTGACCCGATCGAGGCGGAAGCCCTGATCGCGGCGTACGGCCGGGACCGCGACCGGCCGCTGTGGCTCGGTTCGGTGAAGTCCAACCTCGGCCACACCCAGGCCGCCGCCGGTGTCGCCGGGGTGCTGAAGATGGTGCTGGCCCTGCAGCACGAACAGCTGCCGCCGTCGCGGTACGCGGACAACCCGAGCCCGCGGATCGACTGGTCGGCCGGGAGTGTCGCCTTGCTCGACCGGGCGCGGCCGTGGCCCGCCGGGGACCGGCCGCGGCGGGCCGGGGTGTCGGCGTTCGGGATCGGCGGCACCAACGCCCACGTCCTGCTGGAGGAACCACCACCCGAAAATCCTTTGACGCGCAAGGACTTCCCGGCGGCGCCGTGGCTGCTGGCCGCGGCCGACGAGGACTCGCTGCGCGCCGTCGCCGCCGGGCTCGCGGACGTCCCGGACAGCCTCGACGTCGCCTACACCCTCGCGACCCGCCTCGCGCCCGGGCACCGCGTGCTCGTGCCCGCCGGTGACCGTGAAGCGCTGCGAGCGGTCGCCGACGGACGGGTCCGCGGGCGCACGGTCCGGAGCGCGCCGCGGCTGGCGTTCCTGTTCTCCGGCCAGGGCGCCCAGCGGGCGGGCATGGGACGTGAGCTCGCCCGGTCCTTCCCGGTGTTCGCCGGCGCCTTCGACGCGGCCTGGGCCGCGCTCGGCGTGGAGCCGGCCGACGACGATCCGGACCGCACGGACCACGCCCAGGCCGCGCTGTTCGCGTTCGAGGTCGCGCAGTTCCGGCTGCTCGAGTCGTGGGGTGTCCGCCCGGACGTCGTGGTGGGGCACTCGGTCGGCGAGCTCGCCGCGGCCCACGTCGCCGGGATCCTGTCGGTGCGCGACGCGGCCACCCTGGTGAGCACGCGCGGGCGGCTCATGGCGGAGTTGCCTGCCGGTGGTGTCATGATCGCCGTCGCCGCGAGCGAGGACGAAGTCACGCCGCTGCTCACCGGGTCCGTCGCGATCGCCGCCGTCAACGGCCCGCGTTCGGTTGTCCTCTCCGGCGAAGAGGCCGCGACGACGGCGGTGGCCGAGCGGCTGGGTGGCGGGTCCCGCCTGCGGGTCAGCCACGCGTTCCACTCACCGCTGATGGACCCGATGCTCGGCGAGTTCGCCGCCGTCGTCGCGTCGGTGCGCCACGAACGCGCCGAGATCCCGTTCGTGTCGAGCCTGACCGGCGCCCGGGCCGACGTCCTCGAGCCCGGGCACTGGGTGCGGCACGTGCGCGAGACCGTGCGGTTCGCCGACGCGCTGGCCACCGCCGCGCCCGACACCGGCCTCGAGCTCGGCCCGGCGGCCGTGCTCAGCCGGCTCGCGGGTTTTCCCGCCGTGACGACAACCCTGTCGGGGGAAGGGGTGCTCGCCGCGCTGGGCGCGGTGCACACCTCCGGCGTCCCGATCGACTGGCGGACGGTGTTCCGCGGCAGTGGCGCCCGGACCGTGCCGGTGCCCACCTACCCGTTCCGGCGGACGCGCTACTGGCTGGAGCCCTCGGCGCCGGTCGTCACCGGGCCGGGGCACGCGCTGCTCGGCCCGGCGCTGGAAGCCCCGGACTCACCGCGGGTCGTGCACGGCGGTTCCCTCGACCCGCGCGTGCACCCCTGGCTGGCCGACCACATGGTCGGCGGCACCCCGCTGGTCCCCGGCGCGCTGTTCGCCGAGCTGGCGTTGCACGCAGGGGAGGCCGTCGAGGAGCTCGCCCTGGAGGCGCCATTGCCGTTCGACGCGACCGAGGACACCCACCTGCAGGTGGTCGTCGACGGGCCGCGGCTGGACGTCTACGCCCGGCGGCGGAGCGAAAAGGACTGGCGCCGCCACGCGACGGGCCGGATCCGGCCCCGCGGCCCGCTGCCCGGCACGTGGACAGGGGAGTGGCCACCGGCGGGCACGGCCGAAGCCGACGTCACCGAGGCGTACGGGTTCCACACCTACGGGCCCGCGTTCCGGGCGGTGAAACGGCTTTGGCGGCGCGAAGGCGAGGTGTTCGCCGACGTCGAGCTCCCGCCGGGCGCCGCCGGCCGGTTCGGCCTGCACCCGATCCTGCTCGACGCCGCCGTGCACGCCGTGGCCCTCACCGGTGAGGCGGCCGTCGAGCCGCGGCTGCCGTTCCTGTGGAGTGGCGTCGAGCTGTACACGCCCGGCGCCCGCCGGGCCCGGGTGCACGGCGTGCTCGACTCCGGCGCGCTGCGCGTCGAGCTGTTCGACACGGGTGGTGAGCCGATCGCGCGGGTGGCGTCGCTGCTCACCCGGCCGGTGCACCCGCGTGACACGATGCTCTACCGTCCGAAGTGGACACCGGTGTCGCCGGTCGCCGCCCGGGAGCCGGTCGCCGTCGTCGAAGCCACGGCGGGTGATGTGCGCGAAGCGACCACGGCCGCCCTCCGGCTCCTCCAGGAGCGGCTGCCCGAGCGGCTGGCCCTGGTCACGCGCAACGCCACCGGCCCGGAGCCGGACCCGGCCGCGGCGGCCGTCTGGGGCCTCGGCTGTTCCGCGGCCGCCGAGTACCCGGGCCGGCTGACCATGGTCGACCTCGAGCCCGGCTTCCCGCTCGAGCGGGTCCCGGACTTCGCCGGGGACGGCCGGGAGCCGCAGATCGCGATCCGCGACGGGGTGCCGCACGTGTTCCGGGTCGCGCGCGCGACGCCGTCCGGCACCCGGCCGATCGACCCCGCCGGGACGGTCCTGGTCACCGGTGGCACCGGCGCTCTCGGGGGACTGCTGGCCCGCCACCTCGTCCGCGGCCACGACGTCCGGCACCTGCTGCTGGTGAGCCGCCGCGGCCCGGCCGCGCCGGGCGCCGAAGAGCTGCGCGCCGAACTGGCCGCGCTCGGCGCCGACGTCCGGATCGTCGCCGCGGACGTCGCGGACCGGGCCGTGGTGTCCCGGCTCGTGGACACCTGCGACCCGCCGCTGACCGCCGTGGTGCATTCCGCGGCCGTGGTCGACGACGGTGTCCTCACCGCCCAGACTCCCGAGCGGTTCGCCACGGTGCTCGGCCCGAAGGCGGACGCCGCCGTGGTGCTGGACGAGGTGACCCGGCAGCGGCCGCTGACGGCGTTCGTGCTCTTCTCCTCTATCGCCGGGACGTTCGGCAAGGCCGGCCAGGCCAACTACGCGGCCGCCAACCGGTTCCTGGACGCGCTGGCCGTCCGGCGGCGGGCGGCGGGCCTGCCGGCGTTGTCCCTGGCGTGGGGCCTGTGGGACGTCGGCACCGGGCTCGGTGACCGCATCTCCGCGACCGCCCGGCAGCGGATCCACGCTTCCGGCGTCGTGGGGCTCACCGCCGAGCAGGGCCTCGAGCTGTTCGACGCGGCTCTCGGGTCGGCCGAGCCGGTCCTGGTCCCGGTCCGCTTCACCCCGGTGGCGGTGGAAACCCCGCCGGCGGCCCGCGGAGTCGTGCCGTCGACGACGGGGGAGCGCAGCTGGCCGGCCCAGCCGTCGGAAGCCGAGCTGCGGGAGATGCTTCGCGTCGAGGTGGCCGCGGTGCTCGGCCACCCGGACCCGCGGGCGGTCACCGACGACCGGCCGTTCCCCGAGCTGGGGTTCGACTCCTTGACCACACTGGAGGTCCGTGCCCGCCTGACGACGCTGGCCGGCCGCGACATCCCGGCGGTGGCCCTGTTCGACCACCCGACGGTCGCCGAGCTGGCGGCGTACCTCCACGGCGCCCGGCGCCGCGCGTCGTGAGTGGTAATTAGGGTTCTAACCCTAAAAAACATTCACGACCAGCCGCGGTAGACCGGCGTGCCTTGCCTCGAATCCGGCTCAGGGCACGACCAGCACCGGCCAGTGGCCCGCCCGGATGAGCTTGGTCGCGACCGAACCCGCGAACCGGTGCCCCGCCTTCTGCGACGCGCCGACCACCACCGTGTCGACCTGGCAGCGGTCGGCGGTGTCGCGCAGCGCCGTGTACGGGTCGCCGAACATCTTGAGCAGCGTGACCGGCACCTCGAGCTCCTCGGCGCCGGTGCGGATCTGCTCGCGCAGCTCGGTGTAGAGCTGCACGGTCGTGTCGTGTTCGGCCGCGGCCGCGATCGGCGGCCCGAGCGTGGTCAGGGCCGAGCGGCCGGCGATGAAGGCGACGATCAGCCGGCCGCCCTGGCGGCGGGTCAGGCCGAAGGCGTAGGCCGCCGCGCGCATGGCCGTGTCGGAGCCGTCGACGCCGGCGAGGATGGCCCGCGCCGCGGTCTCCCGGCGCGGGCCGAAACGCTCCACTGTGGACTCGAAGGCGTTGATCCCGGCTGCGCTGCCGCTCACCCCACCCACCCCCTTACCGGGCGACGGGTTCGGTCGTCGCCGGCTCGCCGGCCGGCTGCTCCAGGTCGATCGTCGTGCGCAGGGTGATCGGCTTGAGCAGCAGCGCCGCGATCACCCCGACCACCGCCACCGCCGCGGAGATCAGGAAGATGTGCGCGGTCGCGTCGCCGTACACGGTGTGCACGACGGTCTGCACCTGAGGCGGCAGCGCCTTGAGGTTGAGCGCGCTGACGCTGCCCGTCGACGCCTGGCCCGCCGGCACGTGCAGGGCGGCCGAGAGGTCGGCGGTGACCCGGTTGGCGAGCACGGCGCCCAGCACCGAGACGCCGATCGTGCCGCCGAGCGAGCGGAAGAAGGTCACCGTCGCGCTCGCCGCGCCGAGGTCGCGCAGGGGGACGTCGTTCTGCACGGCCAGCACGAGGTTCTGCATGGTCATGCCGACACCGACGCCCACGACGGCCATCGCGACCCCGACGATCCACAGCGGTGAGGCGTGGTCGACCAGGCCGAGCCCGAGGAAGCCGAGCACCAGGATGATCGTGCCGGCCACGATGTAGGGCTTGATCTTCCCGGTGCGGCTGATCAGCCGCCCGGAGACGGTCGAGGAGACGAGCACCCCCGCCATCAGCGGCATGGTCAGCAGGCCGGCTTCGGTGGGGGTGTACCCGCGGCCGATCTGGAAGTACTGGCCGAGGAACACCGCGCCGCCGAACATGGCCATGCCGACCGCGAGGCTCGCGATGATCGCCAGCGCCGGGGTGCGCTGGACGACGATCTTCAGCGGCACGACGGGTTCGCGCACCTTCGTCTCCACCAGCACGGCGAGCGCGAGCAGCACCACGCCGCCCGCCACCATGACGCCGGTCTGCCACGAAAGCCAGTCGAACGAGTTGCCGACGAAGGACACCCAGATCAGCAGGACGCTCACGCCGGCGGCGATCAGGCCGGAGCCGAGGTAGTCGACTCCGGCGTCGTCGCGCCGCACGGTCTGCAGCTTGAGGGTGCGCTGCAGCACCACGAAAGCGATCGCCGCGATCGGCACGCCGACGAAGAAGCACCAGCGCCAGCCGAGCCACGGCACGTCCACGATGAGCCCGCCGAGCAGCGGGCCGCCGACGGTGGCGACCGCCATGACGGCGCCGAGGTAACCGTTGTAGCGGCCGCGTTCGCGCGGCGGGATGATCGCGGCGATCACGACCTGGACCAGCGCTTGCAGGCCGCCGACGCCGATGCCCTGGAACGCGCGGGCGGCGATGAGCTGCCCGGTGTCCTGGCTGAACCCGCTGATCATCGACCCGGCCACGAAGATCACGATCGCGACCTGGACCAGCGTCTTCTTGTTGAACAGGTCGGCGAGCTTGCCCCAGATCGGCGTGGTGGCCGTCGCCGCCAGCAGGGTGGCCGTGACCACCCACGTGTACTGCGTCTGGCTGCCGTTCAGCGAGCCGATGATCAGCGGCAGCGACGTCGACACGACCGTCGAGCTGATCATGGCCACGAACAGCGCGAGCAGCAGCCCGGACAGCGACTCCAGCACCTCGCGGTGCCGCATCGCCGCGTCCGCCGTGTTTCTCTCGGTTTTCACAGCACCCCTTCACGTCCGGGTAAATTATTGCCCACTGAGCAAACTTGCGCAATGGGCAGTGTATTCCCGTCGCTAGGCTGGGCGGCATGGACACCGTCGACACGCTGCGCACCCGCAAGAAGGCGGCGACCCGGCAGTCGCTGCACGAGGCGGCGCTGCGACTGGCGATGGAGCGCGGGCTCGACGCCGTGACGGTCGAGGACATCGCCGACGAGGTGGGGGTGTCCCGCCGGACGTTCTCGAACTACTTCGCGAACAAGGAAGACGCGATCCTGCACGGCGACCGCGAGCGCACCCGGGTGCTGGTGGCGCTGGCCGCCGGCCGCCCGCCCGCCGAGCAGCCGTGGGCGGCCCTGCGCGCGGCGAGCCGCGAGCTGTACCAGGACCGGACCGTCCCCGACCCGGAGTGGGTGGCGCAGCTGCGGCTGCTACGCCGCCACCCGTCCCTGCTCGCGCAGCAGGCCAGCGACCAGATCGCCCTGGAGCGCGACCTGGCCGGCGTCCTCACCGCCCGCGGCGTCGATGACGAGCTGGCTCGCCTCATGACGGCGACGTTCCTGGCGGCCACCCGCACCGGCATCCTGCGCTGGCTGGAGGGCTCGGGCGAGCAGCCGCTGCCCGCGGTGGTGGACCGGCTGCTGGGCCGCGTCTCCTTCAGCTAGCCGGCCGGGGCTTCACTTTCCGTGGGGATCCGTCTGGTTCAACGCCGCGACCACCTGGGCGTAGTCACCGCGAGCCTCGCCGTACCGTAGGAACTTGACCCGCTCGACCTGGATCTCGGTCGCGTCCGGCTGGGTTTCCAGCAGTGTCACCACTTCGGTGATGAACTCGGCCAGCGGCATGGCGTGCTCGTTGTCGGCCTGGCCGGGCATGAGGTCCGTCTGGACCGACGGCGGCACGAGCTCGAGCACCTTCACCGACGTGTCGGCCAGCTGGAGCCGCAGCGACTCGCTCAGCATGTGGATCGCCGCCTTGGACGCGTTGTAGCTCGGGGTGACCTTCAGCGGGGTGAACGCCAGTCCGGAAGAGACGGTGACGATGGTGGCGTCCGGGCGACTCTGCAGGTGCTCGACGAACGCCGCGATCAGGCGGATCGGGCCCAGGATGTTGGTCGTCACGACGTTCTCGGCCGACTCCAGGAACGTCTCGGGCCGGTGCCAGTCCTCCGCCCGCATCACGCCGGCCATGGTGACCAGCACGTTCAGCTCCGGGTAGCGGGCGAGCACGTCCTTCGCGGCGGCCTCGACGCTCGACGCGTCCGCGGTGTCGATCGCCACGGTGCCGAGGCCGGGGTGCTCGGCGGCGATCGTCTCCAGCCGGTCGGTGCGCCGGCCGCCGACGACCACGGTGTTGCCGCGCTCCCGGAGGGCCAGTGCGAGTGCCAGGCCGATGCCGCTGGTGGCGCCGGGGATGAAGAGGGTGTTTCCGGTGATGTCCATGTCCTGAGCTTCGGCCACCGGCGACGCCGCCGCCAGAGAGCGGCTATCGGGGGACCGGCGATCCCTGGCCGGCCGCCGGGAAGGCGGGATACTGGGGAGCATGGATCGAGCGGAGCTGGCGGCCTTCCTGCGTCGCCGCCGTGAGCAGCTGCGGCCCGAAGACGTCGGCCTCCCACCGGGGGCGCGCCGCCGGACGGCCGGGCTGCGGCGGGAAGAGGTCGCGTCGCTGGCCGCGATGTCGACCGACTACTACACCCGCCTGGAGCAGCAACGCGGGCCGCAGCCGAGCGAACAGACGCTGGCCGCGCTGGCCCGCGCGCTGCGGCTGCGCGACGACGAACGGGACTACCTGTTCGTGGTCGCCGGCCGCAACGCTCCTTCGCCCGCGGTGACGGCCACGCACGTCGCGCCCGCGTTGCTGCGGGTGCTCGACCGGCTGTCGGACACCCCCGCGCTGATCCTGTCCAACCTCGGCGAGGTCCTCGTGCGGAACCGCCTCGCCGAAGCGCTTTACGGCGGCCGGACCGACCACAAAGGACTGGCGCGCAGCGAGATCTACCGCTGGTTCACCGAGCCGGCGGAACGGCTGATCTACCCCGAGCACGACCGCGACCGGCAGAGCCGCGCGCTGGTGGCGAACCTGCGCGCCGCGCACGGCTCGATGGGCCCGAGCTCACGGGCGGGGGAGCTGGTCCGCGCGCTCAAGCGGGAGAGCGCGGAGTTCGCGGCCCTGTGGGAGCGGCACGAGGTCGCGAAGCGCTTCGAGGACCACAAGGTGCTCGTGCACCCCCAGGTCGGCGAGATCGAAGTGGACTGCCAAGCGCTGTTCACCGAAGACCAGTCGCAGGCGCTGCTGGTGCTGACCGCGGCGCCGCGCACGGAGGCGTTCGAGAAGCTGCAGCTGCTGGGCGTGCTGGGCAACCAGCGGTTCGAAGACGCTCGTTAGCGCGCGGCGAGGCGGTCGCCGGCCAGCAGGGTGCCGGACTGCTTGAGCTGCCGGAGCACGGGGGAGATCTCCATGCTCTGCAACCCCGGTAGCGACCCGACCCGGTCGGTGGTGAACTCGAACAGCTCGTCGAGATCGTGGCAGTGCGCCACGGCGTGGATGTTGTGCGGACCGGAAATGGCGGCGGCAAAAGCGATTTCCGGCTCCCGCGCGAGCGTCCGCCCGACGCTCTTGACCGCCGACGGGTGCACCCGCAGCCAGAGCAGCGCCCCGGCGCGGTAGCCCAGCGCCGCGGCGGCGAGCTCGACGTCGATGTGGACCACGCCGGTCCGGAGCAGGGTTTCGAGGCGGCGGGACGCCCGTCCGGGTGTGAGACGGGCCGCGTCGGCGAGGTCGACGAGGCTGGCGCGGCCGTCCTCGGCGAGGACGTCGAGCAGCTTCTCGTCCTCGGGCGTGAGGTCCAGCGGCTCGCGGCTGACGACCGGGACCTCCGGGAACGGACTGCCTTCGGTGCCCAGCGCGGCTTCCTGGGCGGGGGTGAGGATGCCGCGCAGCGCGGCCCAGTAGTGCCCGCGGCCGCCGACGAACTGGCGCAGCATCGCGGCCGCGTGGATGTCGAGGACCGCCGCGGTGCGCGGAAGGCGGTGCCCGAGCAGGTCTTCACGCTGCTCCGGCGTGCGGGAGCGCACCGCGCAGGTGATCTCGGAACCCGCGGCGCCGAGGGTCACCCAGCTGACGTCTTCGCGTTTCGTGAGCGCGTCGGCGATCGCCGTGACGCTGCCCGGGCGGCAGCGCAGCCGCACCAGCCAGCGGCTCTGCCCCAGCGCTCCCGGGTTGAGGATGCCGGCGACCCGCACGACACCGTCGGCGCGCAACCGCCGGTACCGACGGCCGACGGCGCTCTCGGTGACCCCGAGCACGGCCGCGATCGCCGCGAACGAGGCACGCGGGGCGACCTGCAGCGCGCGAATGATTCGCACATCCTCGGGCGCTACTTCGCCGGATTCGCTCATCTGTGACGCTGTCATCGAGGTGATTCTACGAACCGGCGTCTCGGACGAGCAAGCCGGCGAACACCGGAGGCAGACTGCGAGCATGAACGAACTCCCACAGACCGCCCTGATCGCCGGGGCCTCACGCGGCCTCGGCTGTGCGCTGGTGGCGGAGCTGCTCGACCGGGGCTGGGACGTCATCGGCACGGTCCGCGACCCCGCCGCCCGGACGCCCCTGCACGAGCTCGCGGACCGCTCCGGCGGCCGCCTCACGATCGAACACCTCGACGTCACCGACCCGGCCCAGCTCCCGCCGCTGCGCGAACGCCTGTCGCCGCGGAAGCTCGACCTGCTCTTCGTCAACGCGGGAACCACGAACAACGTCGAGACGCCGATCGGCGAGGTGCCGACCGAAGACTTCGTGGCGGTGATGGTCACCAACGCCCTCAGTCCACTGCGCGTCATCGAAGCGCTCGAAGACCTCGTGACGCCGGCCGGGCTGATCGGCGCGATGTCGTCGGGGCAGGGCAGCATCACCAACAACACCACCGGGCTGCGCGAGCTTTACCGCGGCAGCAAGGCGGCGCTGAACATGTTCATGCGCGGCTTCGCGGCCCGGCAGGCCGGGACGGAACGCGCGATCGTCCTGATGGCGCCCGGCTGGATCCGCACCGGCCTGGGCGGGCCGGACGCGCCGTTCACGCTCGAGGAAACCGTCCCGCTCGTGGTGGACGTCCTGGTGTCCCGGCTGGGCAAGCCCGGGCTCGAGTTCCTGGACCGGTGGGGCGAAACCGTGCCGTGGTGAGGTGCCCCTGGCTCGGCCCGCCCCGGTTGACCCCGGCTAGAAGAGGCACTTGACGAGCGAGCTCGTCGTGTTCCGTACCGAGGCTTCGAGGTTCGTGCCGTTGCCGTAGGGGTAGATGGTGGCGGCGCCGTTGTAACCGGCGTCGGGGAAGAGGCACCAGACCTCGCCGGAGCGCCGGTTCCAGACGCTTTCGATGGTGTTGTTCATCCCCTGCGGGCCGGAGGAGTCGGCCAGGTTGCCGTCCCCGCTGGTGAAGTAGGCGATCACGCCGCCGCCGTTGACACCGGAGAAGACGCAGAACTTGGCCGCGGGGCACCGCGCGTACCCGGTGGCTTCCGTGGCCGCGGCCGCGGTCCCGGTCACCGTCACCGCGGCGGTGATCGTGGCCAGCGAAACCGCGGCGAACCGGGTGCGCAGTGCTGAGGCGAGCTTCATGGGTGCGACTCCTCGACGAGTGGTCAGGCAGCTGGCGGCTGCTGCCGCCGTCTGCCTCACTCCTCACCCCGGCTCCGGTTGGTCGCCGGCGCCGGCTTTCACCCGGATGGCCGCCGGAGAGCCGGCCGCAGTGATAACTTCGCGGCGTGAGCGATCCGGCCGGCCCCTCCCCGTCCCGGCGCGCGTACGAGTCGCCGCTGCGTGAGGAGCGGGCCGTCGCGACGCGGGCCCGGATCGTCGACGCCGCGCGGGAGCTGTTCGCGGAGCAGGGGTTCGCCGGGACGACCGTCGCCATGATCGCCAAGCACGCCAAGGTCGCCACGCCGACGGTCTACGCGACCTTCGGGTCGAAGGCGGCGATCGTCGGCGAGCTGATCGCCCGCCTGGAGGCGGAGGCGGACCGCGCGGAGTGGGGCGCGCGCATCCAGGCCGAGCCTGATCCGCACCGCAAGCTCGGGCTCTACGCGTCGTTCCTCCGCAAGCTGTACTCGAACGGCCGGGACATGTGGGCCGCGGCGGTCAACGCCTCGAGTGATCCCGCCGTGGTCGAGCTGAAGAACCACGGTGAGCGCGAAGCGCGGGAGTGGCTCGTGCCGATCATCGCGTCGCTGGACGAGGCAGGCGTGCTGCCCGCGAACGTCACCCGCGAAGAAGCCGTCGAGCACGCGTGGATGCTCAGCGCGCTGGAGCTCTACTTCCGCGGCACCACCGGGCTCGGCTGGACCGACGACCGGTACGAAAGCTGGCTGACCGAGATCCTCGGCCGGCAGCTGACCCGCTGATCTTCGAGAACCCTCGTGACGGGGGTCACTACGGTCTCAATTGAGTAGATCAGACTATATTGATTACAGTGAAGCCTGACCAACCAGTGCTCAGTGAGGAAACAGTCATGCGAGTCATCATCATCGGCGCGGGCATCGGCGGCCTGACCCTCGCCCAAGCCCTGCGCACCCACGGGATCGACGTCGCGGTGCACGACCGCGACCCCCGCGCCGAGGCGACCGGCGGTTACCGGCTCCACATCGACGACGCCGCGTGCCAGGTCCTGCGCAGAGTCCTCCCGGCCGCGGCGTACCAGGCGTTGCTGGCCAGCTCACCGAACCGGGCGGCCCACCGCGGGATCACCTTCGCCGACCACCGGCTGCGCCCGCTCGCCAAGGCGACGATCCCGCTCGAGGAGGAGATGCTCTTCGTCGAACGCCTGCCGCTGCGCGTGCTGCTCACCCACGGCCTCGACGACGCGATCCACTGGAGGAGCGAGTTCGTCCGTCACGAAACCCACCCCGACGGCACAGTGACCGCGCACTTCGCCGACGGCTCGGCCGATCACGGTGACCTGCTCGTCGGCGCGGACGGCGCCACCTCGCGGGTGGTCACGGCGCTGGCGGGCAGACCCACGTCGACGCCCGTCGGCATCGGCGGTGTCGCCGGCCGCAGCCCGCTCACCCCGGAGATCCGCGAGCAGTTGCCGGAGCGGTTGCGCATCGGCTCGATCCTCGCCGTCGGCCCCGGTTCGACGAGCGCGTTCATCACGGTGCAGGACACCGAAGCCGGCCCCATGCTCGACCCGGCGCTGTGTGTCGACGTGCCGGCGTTCCCGGAGTCGCCGGTCGTCTACTGGGGGATCAACGTCCCGCTCGACCGGCTGCCGAACGCCCGCAAGATCGGCGCCGAGGCCGCCGTGCGCGCCGCGGCCGGTCTGGTGCACGCGTGGTCACCGGTGCTGCGGGAGATCGTCGAAGGCGCCGAGTTGCGCACGGTGGGTACTTTTCCTTACCACACAAGCGATCCGCGTGCGCACCTGACGCCGTGGGCCTCGGGCACGGTGACCGCGCTCGGCGACGCCGTGCACGCCATGCCCCCGACCGGCGGCCGCGCGGCCGCCACCGCCGTCCGGGACGCCGACCTGCTGGCCACCCACCTGGCCGACGCGGTGAAGGGCGGCACGACGATCGCGCTCGCCGTGCACGAGTACGAGCGCGGCCTCAACGCCTACGCCGCCCACGCGGTCCGCGTGTCGCTGAGGCCGATCGTGTGGCAGCGACGCCTCGCCAACCCGGCGTTCGGGCTGCTTGCCCGCGCCGCCACCACCCTCGCGGCACCGGTGACCGCCGCGCTCCGCTGAAGCGTTCAGAGGGTCAGGCAGATCGCCGCGTCCGGTTCGGTGACCCGGAAGCTGAAGCTCTCTTCCAGGTACAGCGTCACGTTCTCGGCGTCGTGGTGGCTGTAGCCCACCGCGAGGTCCTGGCCCAGCTCGAGGACGAAGTCACCGCCGTCGAGGCTGACGACCAGAGCGCCGTCGAGGCCGGGGGAGCGGACCACCTTGCCGCCGCCGAGGACCCGGCGGATGTGGTCGAACACCAGCTGCCCGCCGTGCTCGGTGCTCTCCACGATCCGCGTGTACCCCGCCGGGCCGATGGCCAGGCCGTACGGACCCTTGATGCCGGCCTGCCGGAGCTTGTCGACGGCGCGGGCGACCCCGCCGGGGTAGGCCTCGGGCTCGTCGCCCAGCGGCGCGGTCGGATACGGGCACGTCTCGGCGATGCCGGTGATCCCGGCGGCGGACCAGCCGTGGAAGACCGCGCGGTTCTCGATCATCGCGATCTGCTTCGCCGCGCGGTCGAGGTCGTCGAACTCCAGGTCGTCGGCGCCGCGCTCGGCGTCGTCCAGCTCGGCGCGCGACACCGTGAACGGCACCCGGACCTCGGCCAGCGGCAGGACCCGCCGCTGCCGCACCACGACCCCGTCGTCGACGTCGGTCAGCGACGCCGACGCGAGCGTGGTGGTCCGGCCGAGGTCGGTGGCCGAGTGGCCCCAGCCGCGCGGTCCGGCGACGTCGACCAGGCGCCGGGCCGCCAGGTGGGTCTGCAGCCGCTCCTTGGCCTCGGCGTCGACCTCCTTCCAGCCCGCGTCGGAGATCGGGGCGAGGGCGCGCATCAGGTGGTTCATGTCAGTCCTGCTCCTTGAGGCTGCCGATGCCGAGGGAGTCGCCGGCCGGGCGGTCGCCGCGCTCTTCCTCGACGTACTCCTGCGGGTCGATGTCGCTGACGTCGAGGTCGCGAGCGCCTTCGTGCTGCTTCTTGAAGGCGGTGAACTTGCGGCCGAGCTCTTCGCGCAGGCCGGGGTCGGCGTGGCGGCGGAAGTCGGCCAGCCCTTCGTCCTCTTCCTCGGCCATGTGCTCGCTGTTGGCCAGCCGGGCCTTGCGCACGGCGGCGAACCACGCCGTGCTGCCGACGGGGTGCAGCGCGGCCTCGTGCACGCCGTCGCGGATGTCGTTGTGGTCGCCGATCGCGTCGAGCGTCTCCGCTTCGGCGTCGTCGCCGCGGCGCAGCAGGTGGGGGTAGAAGATCTCCTCCTCCGCGCGGGCGTGCACGTCGAGCAGGTCGGCGAGGGGCTGCCAGACCTCGGCCAGGTCGGCGGCGTCGGTGAGGTCGTCGAGCCGGGCGAACTGGCGGCGGAACCAGTCGTGGTCGTCCAGGATCAGGCTCGTGATGTCGGCCATCGGCGCTCAGCCCGGGAGGAGGGCCGGCTCGTGGCCCGCTGTGGTGGAAGGTGCCATGCCGCTTTCTACCCCAACCCGGGGTTCAGCGCAGCCGCGGCAGCAGCGAGAGCCAGGTTTCGGCGTCGGCGCGGTCGGGGTGGATCGGCAGCACGCGGTCGAGCCGCAGGAGCCGGATCGGGCGCACGACACTGCGGTGGGTGGCGATGATCGCGCACGGCAGCCCGCGGGCGTGGGCGGTGGTGACGGTGTCGAGCAGGACGGCGAGGCCGCCGGAGGAGCAGAAGGTGACGCCGGTGAGGTCGATGACCAGCGCGGCGGAGTCGAACCGCAGCTCGTCCCGGAGTCTGTCCTGGACCCGCTCGGTGCTGGACAGGTCGATCTCGCCGGTGACGGCGACCGTGGTGTGCTCGTACGTCGTGGTCACCGTGACGGTCGTCGGGCCCGGGTGCGCCGGGGCCAGGTGGCGGGGGCTGGGGCTGGTGGCGGTGTCGAGCATGCGACGGCCTCCTCGTAGACGCGGGAAGCCTGTGCGGTCACGGCCGCCCGCGGTGCCGGCCGCCCCGGGCGGGCGCGGCCGTGCGGTTGCGGGGGCGGCTGCAGGTCTCAACCGCGGTACACGATCGGGTTATTGCCCAGCCTGCGGCGAGTTCAACCGTCCCGGGCTTCCGGGTGACGCCGCAGGCCGCGGATCGCCAGCGCCGCGAAGCGTCGTGAAGCCGCGACGCGAGTGGCCGGTGACGGCGCATGGATGCCGCTGTTGGCCGTGAGCACCAGAATGACGTCGTCCGGGACGACGTCGGGGTGCAGGTAGCCGGCTTCCTTCGCGCGGTGGGTCAGCTCCGCGAGGGACTTCGCTCCCTGCGCGCGGTCCGCAGCGAAGTCCATCGCGTGCGGGAACGCCGCCACGAAGGCCGACGTGAAGCCGCGGTCGCGGGCGTGGAGCTCGAAGAGCCGCTCGATCACCTCGCGGAAGCCGCGCCCGGGGTCCGGGTCGGCCAAGCCGTCGTCGACGATGGCGTAACACGCGTGCATCTGCTCGGCGAAAGCCTCGGTGACCAGGTCCTCCTTGGTCGGGAAGCGCCGGTAGAGCGTGGCGGGCCCGACCCCGGCGCGCCGGGCGATCTCGCGCATCGGCACGTCCAGGCCGTCGACGGCGAACACCTCGCGCGCCGCCTCGAGGAGGCGCGCGCGGTTGTCCCGGGCGTCGGAACGCAGGATGTGAGGCAACTGGTCGGGCACCCTCTCACTTTAGCCAACCGGACGCCCCCGTCCGTTACGGTCCGCCGGGTGAAAGCGATTGCGGTACAGGAGTTCGGCGGCCCGGACGGCCTCGCGGTGGTCACCCTCCCGGACCCGGGCCCGGGCGCCGGGCAGGTGCTCGTCACCACCGAAGCGATCGGCGTCGGCGGGGTCGACGTCCTGGTCAGGAGCGGCGCACTCGCCGCGTACGGCTTCACCGAGGGCCACGTCCTCGGCGGCGAGGTGGCGGGCACGGTGACGGCCGTCGGCGACGGCGTCGACCCGTCGTGGACCGGCCGGCGCGTGTGGGCGTTCACCGGGGTGGGCGGCGGGTACGCCGAGCAGGCGGTCGCCCCGGTGGCGACGTTGGTGCCCCTGCCGGAAACCCTGTCCGCGGTCGACGCCGTGACGCTCGGCAGCTCCGGGATGGTGGCCCACTTCGGCCTGCGCCACGCGCGCTTCGCGCCCGGCGAGTCCGTGCTCGTCCGCGGCGCGGCCGGGGGCATCGGGATCATGACGGTCCAGCTCGCGGCCCGCGCCGGAGCGGGCTCGATCGCGGTCACGACGTCGTCCCCCGAGCGCGGCGCCCGCCTGCGCGAGCTCGGCGCTACCGAGGTGCTGGGCCGCGACGGCGGGGGCTCAGGCTACGACGTCGTGATCGACGTCGTCGCGGGCGCGGACCTGCCGTCGTACTTCGCGAAGCTCAACCCCAACGGCCGACTGGTGGCGGTCGGCGCGGTGGCGGGCGACCCGCCGGCGGACTTCGGCACCGCGCTGTTCGCGGCGTTCCAGAAGTCCTTGTCCTTCGCGACGTTCAGCACGAACACAGTCCCGGAAGCCGACCGGCGCGCAGTGACGGCGGAGCTGTTCGGCTCGGCCGTCCGAGGTGAGCTGAAGGCAGTGGTGCACGAGGTGCTGCCGCTGGCGGAAGCCGTGCCGGCCCACCGGAAGCTGGCCGGCGGCGAGGTCTTCGGACGTCTCGTGCTCGTGCCCTAGCCGGTCAGTCCTCGTCCGCGCCTGCGTGGTCGCGCTGATGCACGGTGATATCGGTGAACATTCGCTTGAACCGCGCGTAGTCCTCGGCCCCGACCCGCTCGGCGTGCCGCCGCTGGATGGCGGCCATGATCGTGTCCGCGGCCCGCATCTGGGCCAGGCCGCGGACCGTCGGGCAGATCAGCTTCGCGCGGCGGTCGCTCGGGTCGGGGCGCCGCTCGACGTACCCGAGGGACTCGAGCTCGTCGATCAGCGTCCCGACGTTCTGCTTGTGCTGGCCGGAAAGCCGGGACAGGTCGGTCGCCCGCACGCCGCCGGGGTCGAGGTAGGCGAGCACCGCGCCGTGGCGGGGTTTCAGGTCGGCGAACCCCTCCTCGGCCAGCGTCGAGAACAGCTCACGCTGCACCGCGAACAACAGCCGGCCCGCCAGGACACCCAGGTCGGGGTCCGTCGCGTTCCGCTCCGCCCGCGTGACCATCGCCGCTCCTTCCGCTCGGGCTGCCGCCCCACCCTAACGATCGGGTCCTCAGCGGCGGACGAGCTCTCGCCCGAGGTCGTCGCGCAGGTGGACCTCGATGAACACCCGCAGGTACCGGTCGTTCGCGAGCGCGTCGAACGCGTCCACCAAGGACTGCTCCGGCGCTTCGGTCAGGTGCACGATCCGCCAGAGGTTGAGCGGGTCGTCCTCCGGACCGCCGACCGAGTGCTCCACGTGGAAGATCGGCTGCCCTTCGCCGGCGGTGAAGACACGGCCGTCCGGCGCCTCGAAGCGTTCGGCGCCGAGGAAGAACGCGCGCCGGTTCTCGTGGTCGAGACGCACGTGCTCGATGATCGTCGCGAACCGGTCCGGGTCGGCCCACAGCCGCTGGTCGGACACGCGGGTGAAGTCCTCGAACCGGCTATGGCGCACACTCGGGAACTTCTCGGCGCTGCCCGCCTTCACGACCGTCGGGATGTACTTGCCGGGCGCCGCGGCCTTGCGCACCTCCATGTCCCACAGCTGCGCGCCGGTGTAGGCGAACGGCGGCCGGACGTCGTAGCGCTCGCGCAGCACGGTGTTGACCCGGACCGGCGGGAGGTCGACCTTCGTGGCGCCCGGCGCGGCCCAGGCCTGTTCGAAGACCGCTTCGTGGTCGAGTGTCATGCCCGCTCCTCGTGGCTGGTGACGGTTTCCCGCAGCCAGCCGGTGACCACCGGCCAGACGGGGTGGTCCGGGTGCACGACGTCGAAGTGGGTGCCGCCCTCGACCTCGACGTACCGCGCGGTGCCGCCTTCGGCGTTGATCTTCTCGGTGTAGCGACGGCTCCACTCGGCGGGAACGGCTTCGTCGGCGGTGCCGTGCACGGCGAGCACCGGGACACCGGCGTCGGCCAGTTCGAGCGGAGACGTCCAGGCGTAGTGCTCCGGCCGGTCGGCGAAGTGCCCGCCCAGCAGGAGTCTCACGATCCCGTCGCCGACGGCTTCGGCGACCGCGGGCCACGCTTCGGGCCGCGCCGGCTCGGGCGCGTCCTTCGGCGGCTCGGCCGCCGGGTCGGCGAGGACGGCGCCGAACTCTGTGCTGTCGGCGGTCTTCAGGTCGAGCGCGCCGGCCAGCGCGACCACGCCGGCCGGGGTGATCTCGGGGTTCGCGCCGGGGGCTTCCGGCGGCAGCACACGGCGGTGCGCGGCCCACGTGGCCAGGGTTGCGCCGGCGGAGTGCCCGAGGAGCACCACGCGACCCGTGTCGAGCGCCGGGTCCATGCCTTCGAGGGCGTCGATCGCGGCGGCGACGTCGAGGAAGGTGCCGGGCCAGCCGCCACCCGGCTCGCCGATCCGCCGGTACTCGGCGTTCCACACCGCGTACCCGCGCGCGACGAGGTCGTCGACGACGTCGGTGCTCTGGCGGTGGTCCCACATCGCGGCCCAGTAACCGCCGTGGAGAACGGCCACGACCGGGAACGGGCCGTCGCCTTCGGGCAGGTACAGCTCGCCGACCTGCGACGGCTCGGGTCCGTAGGCGACCGTGCGGACGGTGCGTCGGCCGTCCTCGGCGTCGTCGTAGCGCGCGCCGCGCTCGGAGCCGACCAGCGCGCCGATCGTGGCGAAGAACGCCCCGATCGCCGGCAGGTTCGCGCCCTTGGCCTTCGACTCGTCCCACGCGGCGTCGTCGGTCCACTCGACGAAGTCGAGCCAGGTCTGCTCGTCGAGGCGGACGAGGCGCGCGGACCGGAACCCGCGCCGGTCGGCCCGGAACGCCGTCACCATGCCCGGGCGCGCGTCCAGCATCGCCTGCGTCTTCTCCGGCGCGACGGTGAACGTGGTCAGCTCGATGACCGACATCCTCAGCTCCTCACTTGGTCCAGACTCATGATAGTCACAATACATGACTAAATTGCCGGAAGAGGTCCGCAGCGAGCGGTTCGAGCCGGCGGGGGAGTACTACCGCGTCGACGGCGTGCCGCCCGGGCCGGCGCCGATCACGGCGTACCTGCCCTACGAGAAGCGGGCCGAAGCCCACCGCCTGATCGACGACGCGACCCGGCGTCGGTCCGCCGGATCGCGCAGGTGGCCGGCACGATCACCGGGACAACCGGCCGGTTGTCGACCGAAACCGGCGCCGCGCCCGTGCGCGGAACGGCCGACCAGTGGGTCGAACTGCTGGTGTGGCCGGCGTGAGCCGATCCCGCCGGAAATCGAGCCGTTCGGGCCTGTCCGCGGCGCACCGCGCGGTGGAGCATCGGCACGTCCTGTCGGCGCCCGGAAGGGAGAACTGAGATGCCGGTGCTCACCACCGACGACGGTGTGGAGATCTACTACAAGGACTGGGGTTCGGGGCAGCCGATCGTCTTCAGCCACGGCTGGCCGCTGTCCGCGGACGACTGGGACGGCCAGATGCTGTTCTTCGCCCGGCACGGCTACCGCGTCATCGCCCACGACCGCCGGGGCCACGGCCGCTCGGCGCAGGTCGGCGACGGCCACGACATGGACCACTACGCCGACGACCTGGCCGCGGTGACCGCGCACCTCGACCTGCACGACGCCGTCCACATCGGACACTCGACCGGCGGCGGCGAAGTGGTCCGCTACCTCGCACGCCACGGCGAGTCGCGGGTGGCCAAGGCCGCTCTCATCAGCGCGGTCCCGCCCCTGATGCTGCAGACCGACGCCAACCCCGGCGGCCTGCCCCTGAGCGTCTTCGACGACCTGCAGGCGCAGCTCGCGGCGAACCGCTCGGTGTTCTACCTTTCGCTGGCCGCGGGCCCGTTCTACGGCTACAACCGGCCCGGCGCCGAGAAGTCCGAGGCGATCGTCCGGAACTGGTGGCGCCAGGGCATGGAAGGCGGCGCGAAGGCCCACTACGACGGCATCGTCGCGTTCTCGCAGACCGACTTCACCGGGGACCTCGGGAAGATCACCGTGCCGACGCTGGTCATGCACGGCGACGACGACCAGATCGTCCCCTACGCCGACTCGGCGCCGCTCACCGCCGGGCTCCTCGCGAACAGCACGCTCAAGACCTACCCGGGCTTCCCCCACGGCATGCCCACCACCGAGGCCCAGACGATCAACGCCGACCTGCTGGAGTTCATCCGGTCCTGACCCCCTGGTCGGCGGGCTCATCGGCCTGGCCGGCGGGCTTCTACCCGGTTTCCCCGGCGAGCGGCAGGCCGTCGCACCGTGCGTGGCTCACCCATGACCAAGTGGTCCGTGAGCTGGTTCTCCGGACGAGCGCGACGCCGGACCGGGCGCGGGGCGCGGCGACCCGCCGCCGTCGCTGACCGCCGGCTGAGGTCGATCACCAGGCGCAACTCGCCCTTGACAACTCCGCGGGCGCCGTTCAATCTCTCTAATTAACCGTACGGTTCATACCGGACTGGTTAGTTACCTGGACTGCGACGGCGCACCCACGGAGGAGACTGACGTGACCGATCGTCCGAACGGCACCGCCCCGCCCGTGGGCCGGCCGGCCAAAGCGGCACTGGCCGCCTGGATCGGCAGCGCGCTCGAGTACTACGACTTCTTCATCTACGGCACGGCGGCCGCGCTGGTCTTCAACAAGATCTTCTTCCCGGCCTCGTCCCCGGCGACCGGCACGCTGCTGGCGTTGTCGACCTTCGGGGTCGGGTACGTGTCCCGCCCGCTCGGCGCGCTGTTGCTGGGGCACCTCGGTGACAAGTTCGGCCGCAAACGGGTCCTGCTGGCCACGCTCCTGCTGATGGGGCTGTCCACGGTGCTCGTCGGCTGCCTGCCCGGGTACGGCACCGTCGGGGTCGCCGCGCCGATCCTGCTGGTCCTGCTGCGGTTGCTGCAGGGCCTCTCCGCCGGGGGTGAGCAGGCCAGCGCCAACTCGATGAGCCTCGAGCACGCCCCGGAACACCGGCGCGCGTACTACACGAGCTTCACCCTCAGCGGCACGCAGGCCGGGCAGATCATCGCGACGGCGGTGTTCCTGCCGGTCGCCGCGCTGCCGCAGGAAGCGCTGCTGTCCTGGGGCTGGCGGGTGCCGTTCTGGCTCAGCGCCGTCGTGGTGCTGGTCGGGTACTACATCCGCCGTTCGCTGGAGGAAACCCCGGTGTTCCAGCAGGAGGTCGCGAGCGGCGAGGTCGCCAAGATGCCGCTGGCCGTGCTGCTGCGCGACCACTGGGCCGACGTCCTGCGCGTCGTCGTGGCGGCGCTGATCGCGTCCGTCAGCACGATCTTCACCGTCTACGCGCTCAGCTACGCCGTGAACACCGTGGGCCTGAGCCGGACGCCGATGCTGTGGGTCGGCGTGCTGGCCAACGTCGCCGCCGTGGTCACGATCCCGTTGTGGGCCAGGTTCTCCGACCGCGTCGGGCGCAAACGGATCTTCGTCGCCGGGTCGCTGGGCTGCGCGATCCTGATCTTCCCGTACCTCGGCGCGATCGCGGCCGGCAGCTACCTGTGGATCTTCGTGGTCGGCATCGGGATGTTCGGCATCGTCTACACCGCGACGAGCGCCGTGTGGCCGTCGTTCTACGGCGAGATGTTCCCCGCGCGGGTGCGCCTGTCGGGCACCGCGATCGGCACCCAGATCGGGTTCGCGATCAGCGGCTTCCTGCCGACGATCGCCGTCGGCGTGGCGGGGACCGGCCGGGGCGCGTGGCTGGGTGTCGCCGTCTTCACCGCGGCGCTGTGCCTGGTGAACGTGATCGCCGTGGCCACCAGCAAGGAGACCTACCGGGTGCCGACGGCACAGCTGGGGCTCAAGGAACCGGCGCGCAGCGAGGTCGGCGTTCCGCAGTGAGCGGCTTCGAGGTCTACGCGCTCTGCTACGGCCGGCGGAACGGGCACCGCGGAGAGCACTTCCTCGGCTACGACGGGAAATCCGCGGAACCCCACCCGACCGCCTACTACGTCTGGCTGGCGGTGTCGCCGGAGCACACGGTGCTCGTCGACACGGGCATCCGGGCCGGGCGCGCGCGGGAGGTGGACGGGCTCGAGTACGTCGAGCCCGTCCGGCTGCTCGCCGAGCTCGGGGCGGTCCCGGACACCGTCGTCCTCACGCACCTGCACTACGACCACTGCGGCACGGTCGCCGACTTCCCGGATGCGCGGTTCGTGGTCCAGCAGTCCGAAGTGGACTACTGGACCGGCCCGTGGGCGAAGCGGATCGCGCGGGAACGGTGGTTGCTCGACGAAGTGGCGCTCGAAGACCTGCGAGCCGACCCGGTCGACGGCGACGCCGAGGTGGTGCCGGGGTTGAGCGTCCACCTCGTCGGCGGGCACACGGCCGGGATGCAGGTCGTCCGGGTCGAGGCGGCGGGCGGCCCGGTCGTGCTGGCTTCGGATGCCGCCCACTTCCACGAGAACCTCGAGGACGACCGCCCGGCGCCGCTGCTGCACTCGATGACCGGCGTGTACGGCGCGTTCGACCGGGTCCGGGAGCTCGCCGGGGCCGGGCTGGTGGTGCCGGGGCACGATCCGGCCGTGCTCGCCCGGTACCCGCCGGTCGCGGACCGGGTCGTGCGGCTCAGCGCGTCGTCAGGTAGCTGACGAGCAGGTCGGCGACCATGCGCCGGTGGTGGTCGCGGTGCGCCGGGTCCAGCATGTCGCGCCCGAAGATGGCGTTGAACGTGTAGCGGTTCGCCGTGCGGAACACGCAGAACGCGCTGATGGCCATGTGGACGTCGAGCGCGTCGACGTCTTCGCGGAACTGCCCGGCTTCGCGGCCGCGGGCGAGGATGCGGGTGAGCACGTCGAGCGCCGGGTTGGCCAGGTTGGACAGCGCGGTCGAGCGGGCGATGTGCTCGGCGCGGTGGATGTTCTCGATGCTGACCAGCCGCACGAAGTCGGGGTGGGACTCGTGGTGGTCGAAGGTGAGCCCGGCGAGCTGCCGGATCGCCTCGGCGGGGTCGAGGTGGTCGACGTCGAGGTGCTGCTCGAGCGACCGGATGACGGTGTAGGCGCGTTCGAGCACCTCGACGAAGAGCTGGTCCTTGTTGGTGAAGTAGTAGTAGATCATCCGCTTGGTGGTGCGGGTCTTCGCGGCGATCTCGTCCACCCGCGCGCCGTCGAAGCCCTTTTCGGCGAACTCGCGGGCGGCGGTGTCGAGGATCTCGGCGCGGGTGCGGTCCGCGTCGCGGGTGCGCTTCGCCACCTCTTCCGACGATGGTGCTGCCACGGGCGTCCTTCCTCGCTTCGGCTGGTCGTGCCCACTCTAGGACGTCCGAGCTCTTCACGGCGGGAGCCGCGTGAGGTAACGTACTGGTTCGTACATTAAGGGAGGGCCGGTGTCTTTGTCTTCGGCGATCGAGGCGATCCACGCCCGAGCGGCCCGCGCAACGCCGGCCACGGTGCTCACGGGCCTGATCGGCGCGGGTATCGGGCCGTCGCTGAGCCCACCGCTGCACGAAACGGAGGCGCGCCGGCTGGGGCTGGATCTGGTGTACCCGAGGTTCGACCTCGACGAGCACGCGGTCCCGGCCACGGCGGTGGGTTCATTGGTGGCCGCGGCGCGCGACGCGGGGTACCGCGGGCTCAACATCACGCATCCCTGCAAGCAGGTGGTGCTGGAGTCGTTGGACGAGCTGTCCCCGGACGCGGCCGCCTTGGCGGCGGTGAACACGGTCGTCTTCCGCGACGGCCGGGCGATCGGGCACAACACGGACTGGTCGGGTTTCGCTCGTGGGCTTCGGGTGGGGTTGCCCGGGGTGGCGTTGGAGTCGGTGGTGGTGCTCGGCGCGGGCGGAGCGGGCGCGGCGGTGGCTTACGGCTTGCTGACGGCCGGAGCCGGGCATGTACGAGTGTTCGACCTCGACGGTGTGCGGGCTGCGGAACTGGCGGCGGCGCTCGCCGGTCGGTTCGGGGTGGACCGGGTGTCCTCGGGAGCGGGGCTGGCGGCAGCTGATCTCGCGGCCAGCGGTGGCGAGAGGGCGGCGACCGGCGGTGGCCGCGGGGGAATGGTTTCTGCGGCAGCGGATCCCGCAGTCCGCCTCGGCGCGGACCGGGTGTCCGCGGGAGCGGCCGCGATCTCGACCATGGACTTCGCGACCGCGGTCACCGCCGCCGACGGGCTGGTGCACGCCACCCCCACCGGCATGGCCGCCCACCCCGGCCTCCCCTTCCCCACCTCCCTGCTCCGCCCCGGTCTCTGGATCGCCGAAGTCGTCTACCGCCCCCTCGAAACCGAACTCGTCCGCACCGCCGGTGCCCTCGGGGCCCGGGTGCTCGACGGCGGCCGGATGGCCGTCTTCCAGGCCGCCGAGGCCTTCACCCTCTTCACCGGCGCCGAACCCGATGCCGCGCGGATGCTGCGTCACCTCGGCGCCCTCACCGGAACTCCCGAAAGGCAGCCCGCCGATGTCCTCGACTGAGCCGCGCCGTTCGATCGCCACCGTCTGCCTGTCCGGCACCCTCGAAGACAAGCTGACCGCGGCCGCCCGCGCCGGGTTCGACGGTGTCGAGATCTTCGAAAACGACCTCGTCGCCTCGTCGTGGCCGGCCAAGGAGATCCGGGACCACTGCGCCGAGCTGGGGCTCTCGATCGACCTCTACCAGCCCTTCCGCGACTTCGAAGCCGTCCCGCCCGCCGTGCTGCGCCAGAACCTCCGGCGCGCCGAGCTGAAGTTCGACGTCATGGCCGAGCTCGGCGCCGACACCATGCTGGTGTGCTCGTCGGTGTCACCGGACGCGGTCGACGACGACGATCTCGCCGCCGAGCAGCTGCACCTGCTCGCCGAGCACGCCGCCGCCCGCGGGATCCGGATCGCCTACGAGGCCCTCGCCTGGGGCCGGTTCGTCACCACTTACGAACACTCGTGGCGCATCGTGCGCCGCGCCGCGCACCCCGCGCTCGGGCTGTGCCTGGACAGCTTCCACATCCTCTCGCGCGGCAGCGACCCGGCCGCGATCCGCACGATCCCCGGCGAAAAGCTGTTCTTCCTGCAGCTGGCCGACGCGCCGCGGCTGCAGATGGACGTCCTGCAGTGGAGCCGGCACCACCGGCTCTTCCCCGGCCAGGGCTCGTTCGACCTGACCGCCTTCACCGGGCACGTGCTCGCGGCCGGCTACTCCGGGCCGATGTCGCTCGAGGTGTTCAACGACGTCTTCCGTCAGGCCGACCCGGCGCCGGCGGCCGTTGACGCCATGCGGTCCCTGCTGGCGCTGCAGGAAACCCTCGGTGTCACCGAGCTGCCGCCCGCTCCGGCGCTCGCCGGGCACGCGTTCGTCGAGCTGGCCGCCGACGACACCACCGAGCCCGAACTCGCGAAAGCGTTGCAGGGACTGGGTTTTACCGAGACGGGCGCGCACCGGTCCAAGTCCGTCCGGCTGTGGCAGCAGGGTGCCGCCCGGATCCTGCTCAACGGCTCCGGGGTCGCGGGCGCGTCGGTCGGCGCGGTCGCCGTCGAGAGCGCGGATCCGGTCGCTTCGGCCCGCCGGGCCCAGCGGTTGCTCGCCCCGATCCTGCCGCGCAGCCACCGCGCGGACGAAGCGGACTTGGCAGCGATCGCCGCCCCGGACGGGACGTCGCTCTTCTTCTGCCGCACCGCCGGCAAAACCGGCTGGCTGGGCGACTTCACGGTGACCGAGACGCCGGGCCCGGGCGCCGGGGTGACCGGGATCGACCACCTCGCCCTGACCCAGCCCTTCGACCACTTCGACGAGGCCGCGCTCTTCTACCGCGCGGTCCTCGGACTTGCACCCGAGCCCGTGACGGAGTTCGCCGCGCCGTTCGGGCTGGTGCGCAGCCGCACCGTGACCGACACCTCCGGCCGCGTCCGCATCGCGCTCGAATCGGCCCTGCTCCGCCGCGGTGACTGGGCGCCCGGCGTGCGCGAACCGCAGCGCGTCGCGGTGACCACCGGTGACGCGCTCGCGAGCGCCCGCCGGATGCGCGAGCTCGGGGCGCCGCTGCTGGACATCCCCCGGAACTACTACGACGACCTCGACGCCCGCCTGGCCCCCGATCCCGAGCTGCTCACCGCGCTACGGCAGCAGTCCGTGCTCTACGACCGCGACGAACACGGCGAGCTGCTGCACTTCTTCACGGTCGTCCTCGGCGGCCGCGTCTTCTTCGAAGTCGTGCAGCGGATCGGCGGGTACGCCGGTGACGGCGCCGTGAACTCGCCCGTCCGGATGGCGGCGCACCGGCGGCAGCGCGAGGCGGCCGCGTAACCCTCAGTCCAGCATCGAGTTCTTCGTCTCCGGCGCCCACTTCACCGACACGACCAGACCCACGACCAGCACGAGCGTCAGGATCAGCATCGTCGGGGAGAACCCGATCCCGTCCAGGGCCAGCGGGAGCAGGAACGTGCCGATGGCCGAGCCGATGCGGCTCAAGCCGTTCAGCAGCCCCACGCCCGAGCTGCGCAGGTCCGTCGGGAACAGTTCCGGCGGGTACACCTGGTCGAGGTTCACCGCCGCCGACATGGTGAAGGTGAACACCAGGAACAGCGGGAACAGCAACGCCGTCGGGGCGTCCGGCCAGACCGCCATCGGGGCCATCGACACGATGAGCACGACGAACGACCAGATGGTCAGGCCGCGGCGGCTCATCTTCGCCACCAGCCACAGCCCGCCGAGGCTGCCCAGCAGCAGGAACAGGTTGAGCAGGCCGTCGCTGGTCGTGTCCTCCTCGCCGATGCCGATCTTGAGCAGCACCAGCGGCAGGAACGTGTAGATCGCGAAGTACGGGATCACCTGGGCGTTGTAGAAGATCGCGCCGAACGCCGTGGCGCGCCGGTACTTCGGGCCGAACAGCTCGCGGTACTTCGCGCGCCGCTCCGGGCGGTGGGTGGCCACGAGCTGGTCGAACGCCGCTTCGTCGCCGCGCAGCCGGCGCACGACGGCGCGGGCCTGTTCGAGGCGGCCCTGCGTGAGCAGCCACCGCGGCGACTCCGGGACGCCGATGCGCAGCAGCACCACGGCGATCGCGGGCACACAGCTCGTCGCCAGCAGCCACCGCCACGAGTCGTCGCTGAGCGAGACCAGGTAGTTGCCCAGGAAGAACGCCGCGACGTACCCGACGGTCCACAACACCGTCAGCGAAGCCAAGAGCCCGCCGCGGTACTTGCGCGGCACGAACTCGGCGACGAGCGTCGGCCCGAGCGCGTAGTCCGCGCCGATGCCTATCCCGATCAACAGCCGCAAGACGAACAGCTGCACCGGGTCCTGGACGAAGAACTCCGCCGCCGAGGCGACGGCGATCAGCAGGAAGTCCAAAGTGTACAGCCGCTGTCGGCCGATCTTGTCCGCCGCCCAGCCCACGAGCACGCTGCCGAGGAAGATCCCGATCAGCGCCGACGCGCCGAGCAGGCCCTCCCACACCGTGCCGAAACCGAGCCGCGAGGCGATCACGGGCAGGGCGATGCTGATGATGCCCAGCTCGTAGCCGTCGGAGTAGTTGGCGCAGAACGTCAACGCCGTGATGCGCAGGTGGAACCGGTTGAGGGGGACGTCGTCGAACGCCGTGACCTCACTCGGGGACGAAGAGGTCGTGCTCTGCGGCATAGTCTTCGAAGCCTTCCAGTCGTTGCCGGGCCGTGGCGCCGGCCGCGTCGGCCATCGCCTCGACCAGCGCCACGGTCAGCGAGACGACCGCGGCGTGGGAGTCGAACACGGACTCCGACGCGACACCCGCGCTCAGCACGTCGTCGGCGTGCGGGGTGAGCGCCGTGACGGGCCGGTCCGTGATCAGGAGGGTGCGCAGGCCCAGCGTGCGGGCGTCTTCGAGCGCGGCCAGGCTTTCCCGCGGGTAGCGGGGGAGCGCGACCAGAACGAGGGACCGCGCGCCGCACCGGTGGGCGTGGCGCAGGGAGTCGCCGAAAACGCTGCCGGAGTCGGTCAGCAGCCGGACGTCCGGGTGGATCTTCCGGGCCAGGTAGGCGAAGGAAGCCGCCTGCGCCGAGGAGACGCGGTAGCCCGCCACGACGAGCGGGTCCGAGTCCATCAGCCTCGCCGCGATGGCGCGCAGCCGCGTGTCATCGGCCAGCTGCGCCCGCAACGCCGCGAGGGTGCGCAGGTCGGCGTCGATGGCCTCCTGGAACTTGTTGCCGCCCGGCTCGGGCGCGGGCTCGGCGGAGGCCTCCCGCAGGTAGCGGCGGAACCCGGCGTACCCGTCGAACCCGAGGAGCGCGACGAACCGGGTGACCGACGGCTGGCTGACCTGCGCGTACTCGGCGAGCTCGGCGCTGGTGAGCGCCACGGCCTCGGCCGCGTGGTCGGCCAGGTAGCTGGCGATGCGTCGCTGCGCCGGGGTCAGCCGGTGGGCGGTGAGCAGCTCGTGCAGCGACCGGGACACCCGGGTCTCCTTGTGTGAATGAGTAGTTTCATGTCACCTTAAGAATGAATGAAAACTTGTCAAGAGAGGTGGCGATGACCGACACCAACCGCATCGAGATAACCGGCGCCGGCCTCCGGTGCGCCGACGTCGTGCGCGTGGCCCGGCGCAGCGCGTCGACCGAGCTCGGCGCCGACGCGGTGAAGCAGGCCGAGTCGAGCTACCAGCTGGCCGTGGAGCTGGGCGCGAAGCGCGCGGTGTACGGCCGCACGACCGGGGTCGGCGCCAACCGGCACACCGTCGTCGACCCGGAGTCCGCCGACCACCACGGCCTGCGCCTGCTGCGCAGCCACGCGGGCGGCACCGGCGAGCCGCTGCCCGACGACGCCGTGCGCGCGGTGATGGCGATCCGCCTCAACCAGCTCGCCGCCGGCGGCAGCGGCGTGCACCCCCGGCTGCTGGAGGTGCTGCAGACGGCGTTGCGCGTCGGCGCGCTCCCGCACGTCCACTCCCGCGGCGCCATCGGGACCGGCGACCTCGCCCAGCTCGCCGAGATCGCCCTGACGCTGGCGGGGGAGCTGCCGTGGGCGGCGGGTGACCTGGACCCGGTCGCGATCAGCCCGGGCGACGCGCTCGCGTTCATCTCCAGCAACGCCGCCACGCTCGGCGAGGCGGTGCTCGCCTGGCACGACCTGAGCCGGCTGCTGGCGGCGAGCCACGTCGTCACGGCGTTGACGTTCTGCGCCCTCGGCGGCTCGGCCGAGGCGTATTCGGAACGCGTGCACGCCGCGCGCCCGCACCCCGGCGCCGTCCGGTGCGCGGCGGAGCTGCGCCGCCTGCTGTCGGGCGTCGCGGAGGGACGGCGGCTGCAGGACCCCTTCGGGCTGCGCGCGTTCCCGCAGGTGCAGGGCCCGGCGCTGGACGCCGCGGCCGCGGTCGAGCGAGTGCTGGCCATCGACATCAACGCCGCCGCGGAGAACCCGCTGATCGACGTCGAGACCGAGCAGGCCTACCACCACGGCCAGTTTTCGACCGCCCACGTGGCGCTGGCCTTCGACCAGCTCCGGGCGGCGCTGCACCACGTCGCGGAGCTGTCCACCGCCCGGCTCGGCGACCTGGTGGAGCCGGATCTGAGCGGCCTGCCGCCGTTCCTCGCCGAGGGACCGGCGGGCAGTTCGGGGATCATGATCCTCGAGTACGTCGCGCACGACGCGCTGGGAACGCTGCGCCACGCGGCCTCCCCGGTCACCCTCGGCACGGCGGTGATCTCCCGCGGGCTGGAGGACCACGCGAGCTTCTCGACGCACGCGGTCCGCAGCACGGTCGCCGCCACGGCGGCGTACCGGACGGTGCTGGCGTGCGAGCTGCTCGGCGCGGTCCGGGCGTTGCGCCTGGCGGGGACGTCGTTGCCCGACACGCCGTTGCGGGAGGCGTTCCGCCTTGCCGACGGGGGCCTTCCGCACATCCCGGAGGACCACCCGCTCAGCGCGGAGGTCAAGCAGGCAGAGCGCCTCTTGGACCGGCTCGCGGTGCTGTGAGCAGAAGTTGTTGAAACGATTTAGCGAGAATTGACCAGATGTGCCAGGCGGAGTACTTTCGGTCCGCCCAGGTTGTGAAACCTTTCAATCACGAGGAGGCGCCGTGAAGGTCGCCGTGCTGGTCATGTGCGTCAACGACGCCCTCTTCCCGGACACCGGCAAGGCCGTGTTCCGGTTGCTGCGCCGGCTCGGGGTCGACGCCGACTTCCCCGCCGCGCAGACCTGTTGCGCCCAGCCGATGGTCAACACCGGCTACCTCGACGAAGCCGTGCCGGTGGTGCGGACCTTCGTCGACGCCTTCGAGGGGTACGACACGATCGTCACGCCGTCCGGCTCGTGCGCCGGTTCGGTGCGGCACCAGCATTCGATCGTCGCGCGCCGTGCTGGTGATGAGCGGCTGGCGGCGGCCGGGCCGCGGGTCTACGAGCTGAGTGAGTTCCTCGTCGACGTCCTCGGGGTGACCGACGTCGACGCCTACTTCCCGCACCGCGTCACCTACCACCCGACCTGCCACTCGCTGCGGATGCTCGGCGTCGGCGACAAACCCCTGCGGCTGCTGCGGAACGTGCGCGGGCTGGACCTCGTCGAGCTGCCCGCGGCCGACGAGTGCTGCGGTTTCGGCGGCACGTTCGCGGTGAAGAACGCCGAGACGTCGACGGCGATGGGCGCGGACAAGGCCCGGCACGTCCGCGCCACCGGCGCCGAAGTGCTGGTGGCGGGGGACAACTCGTGCCTGCTGCACATCGGCGGCTTGCTCTCGCGCGAACGCGGCGGCGTCCGGGTGATGCACCTGGCCGACGTGCTCGCCTCGACCGAGGAGGACGCGTGAGCGCCACGTTCGTCGGCATGCCCGCCTTTCCCGAAGCGGCGCGGAAAGCACTTGCCGACACCCAGCTGCGCCGCAACCTCGCCCACGCCACCGGCACGATCCGCGCCAAGCGCGCGGCGGTCGTCGGTGAGGTCGAAGAGTGGGAGGAGCTGCGCCTGGCCGGCGCGGCGATCAAAGACAACACGCTGCGCCGCCTCGACGAGCACCTGCTGAAGCTGGAGGAGTCCCTGCAGGCCCGCGGCGCGACGGTGCACTGGGCACGCGACGCGGCGGAGGCGTGCGAGATCGTCGCTAAGATCGCGCACACCCACGGCGTTGAGGAGGTCGTGAAGGTCAAGTCGATGGCCACCCAGGAGATCGGCCTCAACGAGGCGCTCGCCGAGCGAGGCGTGACGGCGTGGGAGACCGACCTGGCGGAGCTGATCGTCCAGCTCGGCGACGACCTCCCGAGCCACATCCTGGTCCCGGCGATCCACCGCAACCGAGCGGAGATCCGCGAGATCTTCCGCACCGGCATGGCCGGCGCGGGCCGCCCCGCGCCGGCCGGCCTCTCGGACGACCCCGCAGACTTGGCGGCGGCGGCGAGGCTGCACCTGAGGGAGAAGTTCCTCCGGGCCCGCATGGCGGTGTCCGGCGCGAACTTCGCGGTGGCCGAGACCGGAACGCTCGTGGTCGTCGAGTCCGAGGGCAACGGCCGCATGTGCCTGACACTGCCGGAGGTGCTGGTCTCGGTGGTCGGCATCGAGAAGCTGGTGCCGACGTGGGCCGACCTCGACGTGTTCCTCCAGCTGCTCCCGAGGTCGAGCACGGGCGAGCGGATGAACCCGTACACATCAACGTGGTCAGGGACAACACCGGGCGACGGCCCGCAGGAGATGCACGTGGTGCTGCTGGACAACGGCCGCACCCGAGCCCTGGCCGACGAGGTGGGCCGCCAGGCGCTGCGCTGCATCCGCTGTTCGGCGTGCTTGAACGTCTGCCCGGTGTACGAGCGCACGGGCGGCCACGCGTATGGATCGGTCTACCCGGGCCCGATCGGAGCGATCCTCAACCCGCTGCTCAAGGGCGTCGGCGTCGACGACCAGACGGATTCCCTCCCGTACGCGTCAAGCCTCTGCGGCGCGTGCTTCGAAGCGTGCCCGGTCCGCATCGACATCCCCGAGGTCCTGGTCCACCTACGCGCAAAGGTGGTCGACGCCCATCGCGAAGGCGTCCCGAAACCCGAAGCGGTGGCGATGAAGTCGGCGGCATGGGTGCTGTCGGACGCCCGACGTCTGACCAGAGCCGAGCGCGGCCTGGGCATCGCACACTCGCTCCTGACCCGCTTCGGGCGCCGAGTGCTCCCGGGCGGCCGCCGAGCCGTAGGCCGCCTCCCGTGGCCGGGCTCCCTGTGGACCAACGCCCGCGACCTGCCCGCACCACCCGAGGAGTCGTTCCGCTCGTGGTGGCGAAAGGGAGGCCGATCGTGAACGCACGCGAGGAAATCCTGGCCGCGGTCCGCGGAGCACTGCGAGAAGCGGACCGCACGGAGACCCCGGTCTCGCGCGCCTACCGATCGACCACGACGCCGGACATCGTGAACCTGTTCGCCGAGCGGGTAGCGGACTACCGCGCAACGGTGACCCGCTGCACAACGCCCGAACTCCCGGAGGCAATCCGCACGGCGCTGGGCCCGGCAAGCAAGGTGATGGTCCCAGAGGGTTTTCCGATCAAGGTAGCGGGCACCACGGACCTGGACACGTTCGACGCGGTCGTAACCACAGCAACGTTGGGCATAGCAACAACAGGAACGTTGGTGCTGGAACACGGCCCCGGCCAGGGCAGAAGAGCATTGACCCTGCTCCCGGACAGGCACGTGTGCGTACTGGAGGAGGACCGAATAGTGCCAGGAGTGACCCAAGCGATAGCGGCACTGGACCCAGGACGCCCCCAGACCTGGATCAGCGGCCCAAGCGCAACAAGCGACATAGAGCTGACCAGGGTGGAAGGCGTCCACGGCCCAAGAACCCTCCACGTGATCATCGTCCAAAAGTAAGAGAAGACGCGACTGACACAACCGGACAGAATCCCGACTACACCCCGAATCGCATGGTGCAATGATCTCCGGCCCCGGAAGCCTCCCGGAGCCGGGAGAGGCCCTCGGCATGAGTCGGCGAATAGCGCTCGTCCTCCTAGCCTTGTCCACGACGGTAGTCGCCGCGGCGCCGGCGAAAGCGGAGCCCACCACACCGTCCCTGGAGTTCACGAACCCCACCAGCGAAGCGTTGTTCACCACGGCGTACAACACCGCCCTGAACAACCTCCTGACCACGAACACGATGGCCTACAACGCCACGTACAACAAATCCGGCCTGCTGGACCCGACGGCCGGCGTAGTCCGAGCAGGCGGCGGGTACAACCAGCCGTGGACCCGAGACGCGTCGATCAACAGCTGGAACGCAACAAGCCTCCTGTCCCCACGGACGGCCCGAAACACCCTCTGGGCGGTAGTGGACAAGGACACCACCGGCGCCCTGCAGGTCCAACAGGACGACCAACAGTGGGACCAGGTCATCTGGGTAACGGCGGCCTGGAACCACTACCTGGTGACCGGCGACCGCGAGTTCCTCGACAACGCATACCGCACCGCGGGGAACACCCTCGCCATCCGCGAACACGCCACCACAGCGGGGTTCAACCCGAAGTACGGCCTGTTCACCGGAGCATCGTTCTTCAACGACGGAATCGCGGGCTACCCCGCACCGCCCGCAGACGCGACGGAGTCGGTCAGCACCGGCAGCATGCCCTGGCCGGGAGTGGCAACCGGCATGTACCTGAGCACGAACGAGGTCTATTACGCGGCATACGTGAACGCGGCAAACATGGCCGGCCAGCTGGGACAGCGGAGCGAAGCCACCGCCTACCGGACCAAGGCGGCCGCGCTGAAGACCGCCATCAACCGCAACTTCTGGAACCGCGACACCGGCCTGTACGACTACCAGCTGCTCGCGGACGGCACCCGAGGCGCTTACCAGGAGGGCACCGGACTGTCTTTCGCGATCCTCTTCGGCGTGGCAGACCCCACCCAGACGCGGTCAATCCTCACGCACACCCGGGAAATGTCCTGGGGCATCCCCGACACGTACCCGAACTGGGACCGTTACTCCGACACGCAGCCCGGCCGGCACAACGCGATCGTCTGGCCGCTGGTCCAAGGCCTGTGGGCAAAAGCGCTGGCCAAGCAAGGAGACCAGAGCTCCTTCGCATCGGAAACAGCACGTCTGGCGAAACTGGCGAACAACAACAGCGGATTCTGGGAGATCTACAACGGCGTCACCGGGGTGGTGGACGGCGGCTGGCAGCGCCTCGGCGACACGGTGAAGTTCCATTGGGGCTCCCAACCCGACCAGACCTGGTCGGCGACGGCGTTCCTCGACATGATCCACAGCGGTCTGTTCGGCCTGACGTTCACCGACCGCGGCCTGACGCTCGCACCGGACCTGCCCGCGGGCTGGGGCGACGTCACGCTGCGGAACCTGCATTACCGCGACGCCGACCTGACGATCACCCTGCGCGGCGCGGGCACCAGGGTCCGCTCGGTGACGCTCGACGGCCGGCCGTCCCGCGCCGAGATCCCGGCAACGCTCAAGGGCGCACACACCCTCGAGCTCACCCTCACCGGCGCGGCGGGCGGTGACCGCGACGGCGACCAGGTGCCCGACGCGAGCGACCGCTGCGCCGACACCGCGGGCACCGTCGCCGGCTGCCCCGCGCCCGCCCACCTCGAAGCCGAAGACGCCCGCAACACCGGCGGGGTGAAGACGAACGACAACCACACGGGCTACTCCGGGCGGGCGTTCGTCGACGGGCTCTGGGCCGAGGGCGCGTCCTCGTCGTTCACGCTGCACCGCGCGTCGGCCGGTCCGGAGTCCGGCGCGCTGACCCTGCGGTACGCGAACGCCAACGGCGACGCACGCACGATGACGCTGTCGGTCGACGGGCAGCCCGTGCGGCAGGTGAGCTTCCCGAAGGTGTCCGACAGCTGGGACACCTGGGGCACGGTGACCGTCGGCGACCTGCCTCTGACCGGCCTGGACCCGGTGGTCACGCTCGCGTACGCGCCAGGGGACACGGGCCGGATCAACCTCGACTGGCTCGAGTACCGTCACCCGGTCCGGTGAATGCGGGCACCCGGCCGTCATTCCGGCGGCGGGGAGCCCTCATGTCGGGTGTTGCGGTGGCCGGGCGGCACGCCCCCCGACCGGCCGGCCACCGCGCACGCATACTGGAGGGGTGAGCGAACCGATCCCGCTGTTCCCGGTCACCCGGGTCGACACGGAGCGGTTCGCGGCCGCGCAGCACCGCCTCTTCACCGGCATGCGCCTGCACATCGGCCGGTCGGGCATCGCCCACCGGGTCGCGTGGGTGCCCTGGCTGGACGAGCTGACCCTGCCGGCGCCCGCGTGTCACCAGGGCTGGTCGGGAGTCGGCGCGGCGGGCGAGATCACCCCGACCCACGACCCGGTCAGCTGCCGCAAGTGCCTCCGCCTCGGCGGTGAGCCCGACGACCCCGGCCAGCACACCCTCTTCGCGCTGCCGGAGACTCAGCACGCCGGGGAGCCGGTGAGCGCCGCCCAGCCGGCCAAGCCGAAGTAGGCCAAGCCCTCGAACCGGGGTTGCGCGGCGCCGATCCGGGGCCGGCGTCGCAGCCACCCGCCGATCGCGCCCGACGCACACGCGAACGCCAGGTCCCAGGCCGCTCCGAGGACCCAGAACACCGCGCCCAGGACCAGGATCTGGCCCGCCGCCGAACCGCGGTCCGGGTGGATGAACTGCGGCAGGAACGCCAGGAAGAAGACCATCATCTTGGGGTTCGCCAGCCCGACGACCAGCCCCCGGCGGATCGACCCGGCGACCGCCGTGCCGGACGCGGTGAGCGGGCTCGCGCGCCAAGCCTGGACGCCAAGCAGCACCAGGTACCCGGCGCCGGCCCAGCGGACGACGTCGAACGCCACCGCGGACGTCGCCACCAGCGCGGACAGGCCGGTCGCGGCCAGCAGGACCCGGACGAGCGACGCCGTTTCGATCCCCGCGGCGGCGGCCAGCGCGGCCCGGCGGCCGTGCCCGACGCCCTGCGCGAGCAGGAAGAAGTTCGACGGGCCCGGCACGAGCACGATGCCCGCCGAGACGAGTGCGAACGCGATCAGCGTCTGCTGCGTGGGCATTCCCGGAAGCTCCTTCTGCCACGTCGGCGAGCGCCCTGCCCGCCGACGCCCACGGTCGCGCGCCGGTCGGTGCAGCACAAGCGAATGTTCCTACCGGACCGTTAAGCCGCGCTGTACGCTCCCCGCATGCTGGACATGCGGCACCTGCGGGCCCTGCACGCCGTGGTGGCCACGGGGTCGGTCCGCGGCGCGGCCGCGCGGCTCGGCTACACGCCGTCGGCGATCAGCCAGCACATCACCGCGCTGGAACGCCGGACCGGCACGGCGTTGCTCGAGCCCGCGGGCCGGGGCGTGCGGCCCACGGCGGCCGGGGAGCTGCTCGCGCGGCACGCCGGCGGTCTCCTGGACCAGCTCGCCGAGGCCGAAGCGGCGCTCGCCGCGTTGACCTCGGGGGAGCTGGGCGTGCTGCGGCTCGCGTCGTTCGCCACCGCCGGGGCTGAGCTCGTGCCGCCCGCGCTCGCGCGGATCCGAGCCGAGCTGCCCGGCCTGGAGATCAGCCTCCGCAGCGCCGAGACCGAGCACGCGCTCGGGCTCCTGCGCCAGGGTGAGCTGGACCTGGCCGTGATCGAAGCCCACGACTTCCCCGAGCCGGACGGCGGGCTGACCTACCACCGGCTGTGCGCCGACCCGTTCCGGATCGTCCTGCCCCGCGGCCACCGGCTCGCCGCCAAGCGCACCGTCACGCTCGCCGACACCGCCGCCGAACCGTGGATCGACATCAGGTGTGAGATCGGCTGTTGCCGCGAGGCCACCACGGCGGCCTTCGAGACGGCCGGCTTCGAGCCGCACCGGGCGATCGAGGCGGACGAATACTGGCCCGCGCAAGGGTTCGTGGCCGCCGGGCTCGGGCTGGCGCTGATCCCCGCGCTGGCGCTCGGCGTGCTCCACACCGGCGTCGTCGTGCGGCGGCTGGCGCACCCGGCCGAGCCCGTCCGGCACGTCCTGGCCGCCACCCGCCCCGCGGTCGACGGCACCACGCCGGTGCGCACGATGGTCGCCGCCCTCCGCGCCGAAGCCGGGGCGCAGGCTGGACCGGCTCGATGAGGTTGCCTTCCGGGTCCTTGACGTAGCCGAACCGCGCGCCCGGCTGGACGGCGTCGGCCGGCGGCCACACCGCTTGCGCGCCCGCGCCGGTCAAGCGGCTGTACGTCGCGTCGAGGTCGTCGACTTCGAGGGCCCAGTGGCCGTAACGCTGGGCGCGCAGGGCGTCCATCGCGTCGGCGGCCTGATCGGCGACCGCTCGCCGGACGCCGTGGTGGCCGGGACGGTGCACACCCCGGTGTCCGGCCTGCGGCCCCGGGACTGACTTTCAGAGGCCGAGGAGCACGTCCCGGGTCAGCTCGAGCTGGCCGTGGTGCTGGGCCAGCTCCTCGTACACGTGCTGCAACGCGCCGCCTTGGGAACGGCCCGCCGGCGTGTCGCGGTACTTGACCGGCACCGGGCCGCGAAGCGGTTCGTCAGGTGAAGCGGCGGCCACGTCCAGCGGGAGCTGCGCCTTCGCGGCGGCGACCCGGTCGAGCAGCCCGGCGACCGGGCCCGACGCCGTGAACTCGGCCTCCCGGTCGCGTTCCACCGAACGTCCCGCGACCAGCGCGCCGGCCCAGAAGTCCAGTACTCCGAGGCAATGCGTGACGATCGCGTACGGCGTGTTGGCTCCCGGCAGCGGTGGCCGCCGGTTGGCGAGCTCGTCGCCGAGCTCGGTGAGGATCGCGGCCAGCCCGTCGAGGGCGCGCCCGCAGAACCAGAGGTAGTCCTCGTCGGTGATCCGCATCGGGCGCTCAGCTCGCGGAACCGACGCGGGTGACCAGCTCCCGCACCGTGGTGAGGACCTCGTCGGGGTGGTCGAGGTGGACGCTGTGCGTGGAGCCCGGCCAGTTCACCAGGTTCCCGCCGAACGCGGCGGCGAGCCGTTCGTGGGCGCGGCGGACGGCGTGGTCCGGCTTGCGGTCGGCGGTCACCACCACGGCCGGAAGGCGCGGGAGGTCGGCTTCCCTTACGCCGCGCGAGAGTTCGGTGATGCCGCGGACCGCGCGGGCCAGTGTCGGGATGTCGAGCTCGGCGGTGCGGGCGAGCGCTTCCGCGCAGTCGGGCCGCAGCTCACGGCCGCGTGCGGTCCGCAGGGCGGCGGAGCGGACGGCCGCGGTCAGCACCCGGCGCAGCCCGGGCACGGCCGCGAGCGCCCCGAGCACGCGCGTCATGCGCTCCAGGCCCGCGCAGGTGCGGGCGTCGTTGATCGGCGTCGGGTCGAGCAGGACGAGCCCGGCGACCTGGTCCGGGTGGTCGCGGGCGAGCAGCACCGCGACGGCGCCGCCGAGGCTCTGCCCGACCAGCACGGCCGGGCCGTGGCCGAGGCGGTCGACGAGCGAGCTGAGGTGGGCCGCGGCGCCGGCCAGTGATCCGTCCACAGTGGACGTTCCGGTGCCCGGGCGGTCGTGCACGACCACTCGCGCGGAGAGTCCTTCGACCAGGCCCGGGAAGAAGCCGTCGCAGGCCTCGGCGCCGCCGGGCAGGAGGATGACCGGTGGGCCGGACTCGCCGTGCACCCGGACTCCGTCGATCTCCATGCGCGCCCCTCATCGTCGGTCCGTGTCTCAGAGCGTACACGAAGATTGTGACACAATCTGCCGGAGTACTGTGACGCGATCAGCGAGACGAGGGGGAGTTATGGTGGTGCCCGCCGCTCCGGAGCGGATCGCCGCGGCGGTGCGTGACGAGCTGCTCGACGGGGCGCACCCGGTCGGCACCCGCTTCCGCGAGGAGGACCTGGCGGAGCGGTTCGACGTCGGCAGGCACACGGTCCGCTCGGCGTTGCGGCTGCTGGTCGAGCGCGGCCTGGTGGCCCACGAACGCCACCGTGGCGCGGTCGTCGCGCCGCTGACCCGGGCCCGCATCGACGAGGTCTTCGACTACCGCAAGGTGCTCGAGCTCGGCGCGTTGCGCCTGGCGCTGGCCGCGGGCGCGGACCTGACCCCGGTGGTCACCGAGGTCGAGCGGCTCGAAGCGCTGGCCGCGCGCACCCCGCGGCCGTCGTGGCGGGAGCTGACCGGCGTGCACAGCGCGGTCCACCGGGCGATCGTCGCGGCCGCCGGCAACCAGCACGTCCTGGACGGCTACCGCCGCTGCGAGGACGAAGTGCGGCTGCTGCTCACGTTCGTCCGGCCGGACTTCGACGCCGCGAGCCTGGCGGCGGTGCACCGGGGCCTGGTCGACAAGCTCCGCTTGGGTGGCGAAGCCGCGACGGACGCGCTGACCGAGGACATCGACCACACCGGCCGGGCCGCGCTGCTGACGGCGTTGCGCCGCGCCGAGGAGAGCGCGCGCCTGCTGGGGCACTGACGGGCGGCCGGCCGCTTCACCCGGACGGCGCAAAAATTTCGTAAATTCCCCCTCGACACCCGCTCTGTCGCGCCGGAGCTGCCCCGTCCGGCCACAGTGGACCGGTAGGGTCCGCCGCGGGCCGGCCCGCCGGTCGCCCGGGTCGAAGGGGGAGCGGTGCGCGCGGAAACCAAGCCGGTGCGGGACACGGTGCGGCCGGTGCTGGTGATCGGCGCGCTCGGGGTCGTCTTCGGCGACATCGGCACGAGCCCGATCTACACCCTGCAGACCGTCTTCAACCCGGCCGACCCGCACCCGGTGCCGGTGACCACGCAGAACGTCTTCGGGGTGGTGTCGCTGATCTTCTGGTCGGTCATGATCATCGTGACCGTCACCTACGTGCTGCTCGCGATGCGCGCCGACAACAACGGCGAGGGCGGCATCATGGCCCTCATCACGCTGCTGCGGCGCTGGGGCGCGCAACGCGGCAAGCGCGCCGCCGTCGTCCTGGCCGGTGTCGGCATCTTCGGCGCCGCGCTGTTCTTCGGCGACAGCATGATCACCCCCGCGATCTCCGTGCTCTCCGCGGTCGAAGGGCTGAAAGTCGTTTCGGACGGGCTCGACGCCTGGATCGTGCCGATCACCGCCGTCATCATCATCGGGCTGTTCCTCGTGCAGCGGCGCGGGACCGCCGCGGTCGGCCGGGTGTTCGGGCCGGTGATGATCGCCTGGTTCGTCGTGATCGGCGGCTGCGGCATCGCCGGGATCACCGGGAACCCGGCGATCCTCAAGGCGCTCTCGCCGACCTACGCGCTCGAGTTCCTGGTGGGCCACTTCGACATCGCGTTCTTCGCCCTCGCCGCCATCGTGCTCGCGGTCACCGGCGCCGAAGCGCTGTACGCCGACATGGGCCACTTCGGCCGGCGGGCGATCACCCGCGGCTGGCTCTTCCTGGTGCTCCCCGCGTGCGCGCTCAGCTACCTCGGCCAAGGCGCGCTGATCCTCGAGGACCAGGCGAACATCAGCAGCCCGTTCTTCCTGCTCGTGCCGGAGTGGGGCCGGCTGCCGATGGTCGTGCTGGCCACCGCCGCGACCGTGATCGCCTCCCAGGCGGTGATCACCGGGGCGTACTCGGTCGCGTCGCAGGCCGCCCAGCTCGGGTACCTGCCGCGGCTGCGGATCGCGCACACGTCGGAGACCGAACGCGGGCAGATCTACGTCCCGTGGATCAACTGGCTCCTCCTGGTTTCGGTGCTGACGCTCGTGTTCGCCTTCCGCAGCTCGACGGCGCTGGCGTTCGCCTTCGGCATGGCGGTCACCGGCACGATCACCATCACCACCCTGCTGTTCTTCTACCTCGCCGGGTCGAAGTGGGGGACCCCGCGCTGGCTGATCGGCATCGGCGCGACCGTGCTGCTGACCGTCGACCTGCTCTTCGTCGGCGCCAACCTGACCAAGCTCGTGCACGGCGCGTGGCTGCCGCTGCTGATCGGGCTCACCGCGTTCACGATCATGACCACCTGGCAGCGCGGCCGGCAGATCGTCACCGCCGAACGCGAACGGGACGAAGGCTCGCTGACGGAGTTCGTCGAGGAGCTGCGCGACCGCGACCTGCCGATCCAGCACGTCCCCGGCACGGCCGTGTTCCTCAACCGGGGCAACCGGACGGCGCCGCTGGCCCTGCGTGCCAACGCCGAGCACAACCACGTGCGCCACGAGCACGTCGTGATCCTCTCGCTCGAGACCGAGCCGATCCCGCGTGTGCCACCCGAAGAGCGCGTGACGGTGGCGGATCTCGGGCACAAGGACGACGGGATCATCTTCGTCACCGCCCGCTACGGCTACATGGAGACCCCGGACGTCCCGGGCGCGCTGGCGCGCCTCGACCCGGCGGTCACCGAAGGCCGGCTGCGGCTGGACGAGGCGTCGTACTTCCTGTCGAAGATCGAGCTGCAACGCGGCAAGCAGCCGACGATGGCGGGCTGGCGCAAGCGTTTGTTCATCGCGACGTCGTACATCACCGCGGACGCCGCGGAGTACTTCGGCCTGCCCCGCGACCGCACGGTCATCATGGGGTCGCACATCGAGGTCTAGTCCGTCATCACCGCGCGCCGGACGGTCTCGCGCAACCACGCGCGGCGCCCGTCGTGGTGGTCGGCCGGCTCGTCGGCGGTCGCGGCGTAGACGTTGCTGACCGGCGACCACGCCATCGACATCGCGATGACCATCGCCATCACGTCGAACGGGTCGCCGGGCCGCACCAGACCGGCGGCCTGGGCCTCGGCGATCGCGCGCAGCTTGTGGTCGTCGACCCGGTCGGCGTCCGCGACCAGGTGCCCGGCCGGGCGCCGTTCCAGGCGGGCCCAGGTGGCCAGCCGGATCAGGTCGGGGCGGCGCAGGTACTCGTCGTAGAGGCGCACGGCCCAGTCCGCTAGGTCGGTGGCGTCGATCGGGACGACGTTCATGATCCGCTCGAGCGAGGCGAAGAAGATGGCGTCGAAGAGCCCGTCTTTGCTGCCGAAGTAGGCGTAGAGCTGCGCCTTGTTGGTGCGCGCGGCGCTCACGATCCGCTCGACGCGTGCCCCGGCGATGCCGTGGTCCGCGAACTCGCGGGTCGCCACCTCGAGGATGCGGTCACGGGTGGCGGTGCCGCGGGACGTCAGGGGCCGGTCGACCATGCCGGCAGCTTACCAAACAGAACAGTCGGTTTGCTTTTCGGTCCGGGCGTGGCTACCGTGGAATAGACCGAACAGTCTGTTTGAAGGAGCGGCATGAGGACAAGCACGGCCTGGGGAGTGGACGGCGACGCGAAAACGCTACGGCAGGTGCGTCTCGACCGGCGCGACCTGCGAGGCGACGACATCGCGGTCCGCGTGGACTACTGCGGCGTCTGCCACACCGACCTCCATTCCGTCGGCGCCCACACCGGCGGCTTGCTCGTGCCGGGCCACGAGTTCACCGGCGTGGTGACGGAGGTCGGGCCGGCGGTCACGACGTTCGCGGCCGGCGACCCGGTCGCCGTCGGCAACATCGTCGACTCGTGCGGGGTGTGCGTGATGTGCGAAGCCGGGCAGGAGAACTTCTGCCGCGACTTCCCGACCCTGACCTACGGCGGCACCGACCGTGTCGACGGCTCGACGACGGCGGGCGCGTACTCGCGCGAGTACGTCGTCCGTGACCGTTTCGCCTACCGTCTCCCGGCGGGCCTCGACCCGGCGGCCGCGGCGCCGCTGCTCTGCGCCGGGATCACCGTCTGGGAACCGTTGCGCAGCCTCGGCGTGGGTCCGGGCACGCGGGTCGCGGTCGCCGGGCTGGGTGGGCTCGGGCACCTCGCGGTCAAGTTCGCCGTCGCGCTCGGCGCCGAGACGGCGGTCATCAGCCGCTCGGCGGACAAGACCGCCGACGCCAGCCGGCTGGGGGCCGGGGACGTGGTCGTCTCCATCGACGCGGATGAGATGACCGCCGCGCGCGACCGCTTCGACGTCGTCATCGACACGATTTCAGCGCCCCACGACCTCGGTCCTTACCTGGGACTCGTCGCGATGGACGGCACGCTCAGCCAGGTCGGCCACCTCGGCCCGGTGACCGTCCGGACGATGGACCTGGTGGTGGGACGCAAGAAGCTCACGTCCGCCGGCAGCGGCGGCCGCCCTTCGACGGCGGCGATGCTGGCATTCTGCGCCGAGCACGGCGTGACCGCCGACGTCGAAGTGCTGCCGTCGGCTCGGGTGAACGAGGCGTTCGACCGGTTGCGGCGTAACGACGTCCGCTACCGGTTCGTGCTCGACCTGGCCGATTTGCCGTGAGGACGCCGGGCCGGCCACAACACGCCGATCCGGGTGTCGCCGGCCCGGGCGGTGTACAGCCCTGGCGAGGCGCGCCCGAAGTCGATCTTAGCTCCGGACGCTCGTCACGTCCCCAAGCCGAACCGCTGCGCCGCCGTCGCGTTGCAGTCGTGGATCCTCAGCCGGTCACCCGCGCGGCCCGCGTTGTCCGGGTCGTCGAGGCAGCGGCCCGAGCTCACGGTGCGCAACGACCCGTCCGTCCCCGAAACCCACTGCTGCGCCGCGGTTCCGTTGCAGTCCCACAGCTGCACGGGTGTGTTGTTCGCGGTCGCGCCGTTGACGACGTCGAGGCACTTTCCCAGCGTCCGCAGTGAAGTGTCACCCGGTGCGGACCAGCGCTGCGCGTCGGTGCCGTTGCACCCGTAGAGCTGCACCGCCGAGCCGGACGCGGGATAGCCGTCGACGACGTCGGCGCACAGCCCGGCCGGGCCGGTGACCGGCGCCGGGGGGAAGCGCCACGTCTGGTCCGCGGTCCCGGCGCAGTCGGCCAGGCGCAGCCCGTCCCCGGCCGCCAGGCAGCGGCCGGAGTTGACCAGCGTGCCCGCGGTGGTCAGGCGCCACGCCTGCGCGGCCGTGCCGTTGCACGTGTAGAGCTGGACCGGCGTGCCCGCGGCCGTCGAGCCGCCAGCGACGTCGAGGCACTTGCCGAGGACGTGCACCGCGCCCGCGGTCGGCGGGGTGAACTGCTGGCCCGCCGAGTGGTCACACGCGGCCAGCTCCAGCGGTGTGCCGTCGGCCGTCTGTCCGTTGTGGACGGCCAGGCAGAGCCCGTCGCGGCCGTTCACCTGGCCCGCCAGGGGATTGTCGGCCGCGCTGCCGGTCAGGGTGACCGTGTGCCGGGCGTTCGACGGCAGGCTCGCCGTGGTCACCGTGACCGTGCGGGAATGGGCGTTGTACGCCCACGCCGTCTCGGGCAGCCGCTGGCCGTCGACCGACACCGCGGTGGGTGCGGCGGAGTTGGCCAGCCGGAGCGTGTAGGCGCGGGCCGGGCCGGACGACGGGTCGACGGTCAGGGTCTTCGCCGCGTCCTGCCAGCCGAACCGGGTGGTCGTCGACGCCGCGGAGCCTTCACCGGCGTCGTCGTAGAGCGAGAAGCTGCCGTCGGCGCCGGCCGTCACGGTGAGCGTGAGCTGGTCGAGCGGCGCGGTCGTGTTGTCGACGTAGTTGGTGCGCAGCGGGACGATGCCGCCGGCTTTCACGAGCACCGGCATCTCCGACAGCGGCTTGGTGATCGTCGCGGTCGACGGTCCCGTGTAGACAGTGCCGGTGAAGTAGTCGGTCCAGGTGCCCGGCGGGATCCACGCCGAGACCGAGCCGCCGGCCGCGGTGATCGGCGCGACCAGGACGTTGTCACCGTAGAGGTACTCCTGCGGATGGGTGTAGGCCGCGTCCTGGTCCGGGTAGTTCAGGTAGAGCGGCCGGGTGATCGGCACGCCGGTCTGGTTCGCCTGTTCGGCGAGCGTATAGGTGTAGGGCACCAGCGATTCGCGCAGCCGCAGGAACTTCTCCGCGCTGTCGCCGGCCGCGCCGGGGTAGTCCCACGGCAGCCGGTCGCCGTGGTCGGAGTGCAGCCGGTCGACCGGCTGGAACGTCCCGAGCTGCAGCCACCGCGCGTAGAGCTCGTCGGGCAGGTGACCGCCGTGGAAGCTGCCGATGTCGTGGCTGACGTTGCTGAGCCCGGCGGCGGCCTCGTCCGGCGTGAAGCGGGCTTCGTAGGCGAGCATGTCCCAGCTCAGCGGCGTGTCGCCGGTGAACTGAAGGGTGTTGCGCCGCTCCGACCACGGGCCGAGCGGGTAACTGCTGTGGATGCCGCCCTGCTCCGCGCCGCCGATGCGGCCGAAGGAGAACCCGCGCAGGCCCTGCGCCGCCGCGTGGTCGGCGTAGGCCTGGTTGATGAAGTTGTCCGGCGCGATCCCCGGGTCCGACGCCGTCGAGCGGCCGCAGCCGGAGCAGTAGTCCAGCCACCACGTCCGGACCCCCTGGGCGTCGAACGGCTTGTGCAGGTCGAAGTACGACCGCAGGTGGGCCGGGTTCGACCAGTCCCAGACGTAGTTCCCGCCGTCGGGAAGCAGCCCGCCCGCCGTGGTGTTCGCCGCCGCGAACCGCGGGTCGTTGCCCGCGATGGACGTGTGGATGTTCAACGACACGGCCAGGTTCTGCTGTTTGGTCCAGTTCAGGAAGCCCGGTGGGTCCGGGAAGAGCCCGGTGTTCCAGTTCCAGCCGTTCCACTGCGACGGCGACTTCCAGTCGGTGTCGACGACCAGCCAGTCGATCGGGGTGAACGTCGAGCGGAACTTCGGCAGCAGCGACGTGCGGTAGTCGTTGTCCGAGTAGGCGAAGTAGCGGGAGAACCAGACGCCGTAGGCGGACCGGGGGAGCAGCGCCGTCCCGCCGGTCAGCGAGTTGAGGTCGGCCAGGCCCTGCTTGAAGTCCTTGCCGTAGCCGAAGAAGTAACCGTCCTGATAGGGCTGCGCGCCGTGCGAGGGCCGGTCGGTGACCGTGCGGTCAACGTTGAGCAGCGCCGCGCGGGTGTCGTCGAGCAGGTACCAGCCGTCGCGGTCGAGCAGGCCGGGGTGCTGGGGTGTCGGGACGGCCTCGGGGTTGTCCAGCGAACGGTCCCAGCCGCCGAGCACGGACTTCGGGCCGGCGCCGTAGGCCGTGGTCAGCAGCGAGGTGTCGGCGGCGGGAAAGCCCGCCGTGGCCGTGGTGACGGCGACGCTGTCGACGTTGACGTTGCCCGAGTCGCCGGACTTCCGCTCGACGCGGACCGAGTTCGTCCCGGCGTTGAGGGGGATCGTCACCGAAGCGGTCGCCCAGGTGTCCCAGGACCCGGTCGCCGACAGGGTGAACCGCGGCCCGGGCGCGCCGTTGACGGTGGTCGACAGGGTGCGCGTGGTGTTCTGGCCGTCGCCGCCCTGCGCGTTCGCGTACCGGACGGTGAGCCGGTACTGCCCGGCCGCCGGCACCGCGGAGACGTCCTGGGCGAGGGCCGACCCGGTCGCGCCGAACCCGGCGAGGAAACCCGAACCGGTGTACCCGCCGTGGTCGTAGGCGGTCGACGCCGACCCGATCGGCACGCCGTTCTCGGCCTCGCAGGCGGTGCCGAAAGCGCAGTAGGACGGGAACAGGGGAGCCGCGGTGACGTTCGTCGTGGTGAGCTGCACCGACGTGTTGTCCCGGGTGAACGGGCCGCTGTTCTGCCGGTACCGCAGGGTGAGGTTCGCGGTCCGGATCTCGCGGACGCCGCCGGTCACGGTGGTCGTGTAGGCCGGGGCGGGCTGCGACCGGTTGACGGCGGTGAAGGTGGTCTGGTCCTGGAAGCGGTCGTCACCGGCGTACTCGAGCCGGATCAGCGTCGGGGTCAGGACCTCGAACCGCGCGTGGCCGTCCTGGACGACGGCCTGGTCCGCGCGCGGGGCCGGCGGGGCCTTCGCGGCGGCGGTTCCGGTGATCGTGACCAGGCCCGTCAAGAGGGCCACCAGCGTCTTCGACGACTTTGATCGGAACACGCGCACTCCTCGTCCACGCCCGAGCCGGAACCACCACTGTCAACGTTGTCCACAAGACATGTCAGCCGCCGAATGCAGCAGCATTTACCTCCGGGGGAATTGGTTCGCCGCCGCGGCCGCCGCAGACTCGTCGCCATGACCCAGTACCCGATCCACACTGTCGACACCGCGCCCGAAGCCGCGAGGGAGCCGCTCACGGTCCTGCGGGACGCGTTCGGTTTTGTCCCGCAGGGGGCCGGCCTGATGGCGAACTCCCCGGCGTTGCTGAACACGTTCTTCGCCGCGTTCGGGCACTTCCGGGGCGGTGGCACCTTCACCCCCGCGGAGCGCCAGGTCCTGCTGCTGTCCAACGCCGTCGCGAACGGCTGCGAGTGGGCGGTCGCGTTCCACACGTTGGAGGCGCTGGCCGACGGCGTCGAGCCGACCGTCGTCGAGGCCATTCGTCACGGCGAGCGGCCGGACGACCCGCGGATGGCAGCGTTGTCGGCGCTGACCCGCGCGTTCATCGAGCACCGCGGGCACCTCGACGAGGCGGCCGTGGCGGCGTTCACGGCGGCGGGCTTCACCACGCAACAGCTGTTCGAGGTGGTCACCGGCGTGGCGATCTCGGTGATGACGAACTACGCGGCGAACGTCGCCGGGCCGCCGTTGGAGGCGGCGGTGCGGCCGCACGCGTGGCGCGCGGGATACTTGAGCGGTGTCTGACGTCGGCCCGTTGCTCAAGCACTGGCGGAGCGCTCGGCGGCTGAGCCAGCTGGCTCTGGCCGCCGAGGCCGCCGTCTCGATCCGGCACCTGTGTTTCCTCGAAACCGGGCGCGCGAACCCCAGCCGGGCGATGGTGCTCAAGCTCGCGGAGGTGCTCGACGTGCCGTTGCGCGAGCGCAACACCTTGCTGCTCAAGGCCGGGTTCGCACCCGAGTACCCGGAGTCCGCATTGGACGAACCTTCGCTGGCCGCCGTGCGCGACGCGCTCGACACGATTCTCGCGCAGCAGGAGCCGTTTCCCGCGCTGGTGATGGACCGGAGCTGGGACATCCGGCACACCAACACCGCCGCCCGCCGGTTCTTCGCCTACCTCCAGGACGGGCAGGCGGCGGCCGCGCCCGGCCCGGCGAACGTGCTGCGCCGGATGTTCCACCCGGACGGCGTCCGCCGGCACGTGACGAACTGGCCGGAGGTCACCGAGGCCCTCGTCCGGCGCGTGCGCCGGGAGGCGCTCGGCGGTGTCACCGACGAACGCGCCCAGCGCGTCCTCGACGAGGTGCTGGACTACCCGGGCGTGCCGTCGTCACTGCGCTCGCTCGACGCGGCGGTCCCGGTGCTGCCGATCGTGCCGATCCGCTACGCGTCCGGCGACCGGCGGTTCGACTACTTCTCGACCGTGACGACGCTCGGCACCCCGCAGGACGTGACCCTGCAGGAGCTGCGCATCGAGTGCTTCTTCCCGATGAACGACGAGACGCGGGAACACGCGCGTCAGCTGGCGGAAGCCGGTCAGCCGAGCTCCTGAACCGCGGCCCGGACCCGGTTCCGCAGCCATCGGTGCGCTTTGTCGTTTTCGTACCGCTGGTGCCAGCGGACCACGAGCGGCGCCGGCGGCGCGGGCAGCGGCAGCGGCACGGTCACCAGGCCCAGCGCCTCGACCATCCCGCCGCACATCCGCTCGGGCACCACCGTGACGAACTCGCCGAGCCGGACGACCCCGAGCGCCGCCGTGGTCGTCGGCGTCGTCGCGACCATCCGGCGTTCGAGCCCGTGCTCGGCCAGGACGTCGTCCAGCGGATCACGGAGCTGTCCGTGCCGGGTGACCCGCACGTGGGTCGCCTCGGCGTAGCGGCGCATGCTCGGCTTCCGCCGGGCGAAGGGATGGTCCGCGGCGACGGCGAGCACCAGCCGGTCCTCGAAGAACGTCTCCGAGTGGATCTCGGGGGACTCCGGCGCCGCGCTGCCGAGCTCGAGGTCGACCTGGCCGCGGCGCAGCTCGTGGGTCTCCGCGCGGCCTTCCGCGAGCAGCCGCACCCGCGCGTTCGGCGCTTCGCGGTGCACCGCCGTGACCAGGCCGGGGCCCAGCGCGGTGCTGATCGCGTCGTGGCAGATCAGGGTGAAGACGCGGTCGAGCGCGGCGAGGTCCGGCTCGCGCGCCGGCGCGAGCACGCTTTCCGCCTGCTGCACCAGGTCCCGGACCTGGGCGCGGATTTCGAGCGCGTACGGCGTCGGGGTCATCGTGCGGCCGGTCCGGACCAGGATCTGGTCGCCGGTGACTTTGCGGATCCGCCCGAGCGTCCGGCTCATCGCGGGCGACGACAGGTGCAGGCGGTCCGCGGCCGCGGCCACGCTGGTCTCCTCCAGCAGCGCGTCCAGCGCCGTCAGGAGGTTCAGGTCCAGGTGCATGCCGGGGATCCTACCTTCAAGTGTGTCTGGGTAAATCATCAAGTGCAAAAGATGCATTTGAAGTCAACGGCTTTTCTGCCTACCTTCGAAGACATCAGCTTTTCCTTCGACGAACGGGGCACACCATGACCGCCACCACTCCTTTCCCGCAGACCGGAACCGACGACGCCGCCGTGCTCGCGGGTGCGGTCGAAGCGGTGCGAGCCGCCGGCCGCCGGCTGCGCGCCCGCTACTCCACCGACGCGCGTCCGGCCGACTGGGCCGGGCTGGTCGCCGCGGGCGAGGCGAACGAAAAGGCCTCGGGCGAAGACCTGCAGCCCGCCCTCGCGCGGGCCCGGCCCGAAGCGAACTGGGTGACCGAAGAGCTGGAGACCACCGAGCTGCCGCCGGGGGAGTGGTGGTCGGTGGACGCGGTCGAGGGCAACGTCAACCACGTGCACGGGCTGCCGGAGTGGTGCGTCAGCGCGACCCTGCTCCGCGACGGCGTCCCGGTGCTGGCGGCCGTGTACCAGCCGGTCGGCGACGTGCTGCACACCGCGGTCCGCGGCGGCGGGGCGTTCGTGAACGGGCGGCGCCTGAGCGTCTCCGCCAAGACCGACCTCAGTGTCGCCGTCGCCACCACCGGGCAGGCCGAAGCCGGCCAGAGCGAGACCTACCGCCGGATCGGCGAGTCGATCACGGCGATGCTGGGCAACACCCTCCTGGTCCGCGCGACCGTGCCGTCGACCTTCCCGATGCTGCTCGTGGCCGCCGGGCACGCCGACGTCTTCTGGCAGTACGAGCCGACGCTGCCCGGGGTCGCCGCCGGCGCCCTGCTCATCACCGAGGCCGGCGGGACCGTGACCGACCTCGCCGGCGCGCCGTGGCACCCCGGCAGCACCGGCATCCTCGCCGCCCCGCCCGCGCTGCACACCGCCGCGCTCGGCGTTCTGTCCACAGTGAACTGACCGGGGAAGACCATGGAAATCACGATTCTCGGCGCCAGTGGCGCCACCGGGGCCGAACTGACGCGCCAGGCGCTGGAACGCGGACACAGTGTCACGGCCGTCGCCCGCAACCCGGACCGGATCACGCTGCCGGTGACCCGGGTGGCCGGCGACGTCCTCGACCCGGACTCGATCGGCCGGGCGCTCAAAGGAGCACGGGTTGTCCTTTCCGGACTCGGGATCAGCGGCAAGGACGCGCCCGGCGCGCTGACCGCGGGAGCCCGGGCGGCCGTCGAAGCCGACCCCGAGTTCATCGTCTGGCTCGCGGCCTTCGGCACCGGCGAGTCGGCGTCCCAGGCCGGCGCCTTCACCCGCGGGCTGCTGAAGACGTTCATGAAGAAGGAGATGGACGACCGCACCACGGCGGACACGATCGTGCGCGCCGCCGGCGGGTCGGTTTTCCACGCCGGTCCGTTGTCCACCGGCGAGCTCAGCCCGGCCCGGCGCACCGTGCCGCTCGCTTCCGCGCCGCGGCGGTTCTTCCCGGCGCGGGTAAGCCGGGCGACGGTGGCGGCGGCGATGCTCGACGAGGCCGAGCAGCGGCGTTACGGCGGGGGCATCGCGGTCCCGCTCGAGCGGTAGCGGGTGCTCAGCCCGGCGTGATCGCCTGGGTGCCCAGCACGGACAGCAGCGCGAGGCGCTCGGCGTCGTCGGATCCGGGCTCGGCGGTGTAGACCATGATCCGCTGGTTGCTGCCCGCGACGGTGAGCATGTCGCAGTCCAGCAGCAGCGCCCCCACCTCGGGGTGGTCGACGGTCTTGCGCGCGCTCTCGTAGTGCTCGACCGCGCCCGAGTCCCAGAGCTCGCCGAACCGGTCGCTGTGCGCGCGCAGCTCGGTGACCAGCCGCCGCAGCTGCCGGTCGGCGGGGTACCGGCCCGCGGCGGACCGCAGGTCGGCGACCAGGCTGTGTTCCATCGCCCGCCGCGAGTCCGGCGTGTGCCGGACCCGGGTGCCCGGCCCGACCAGGTTGCGCCACACGGCGTTGCGTTCGTGCGCGCGCCACCCGGTCGGGTCCCCCATCAGGGCCGCGTACGGCGGGTTGGCGACCAGCAGCGTCCAGCACGCGTCGAACACGGCGACGGGGGTGCCGGTCAGCCGGTCGAGCAGGCGCTGGACGCTCGGGGTGAGGTAGGCGGGCACCGTGTCCGGCCCGGGCGGGGCCAGCTCGGCCAGGTGGAACAGGTGCTCACGCTCGATCCGGGACAGCCGCAGAGCCCGGGCGAGGGTCTCGACGATCTGGACCGACGGGTGGGACGCCCGGCCCTGCTCGAGCCGCGTGACGTAGTCGACCGAGATCCCGGCCAGCAGGGCCAGCTCCTCCCGTCGCAGCCCGGCCGCGCGCCGCTGCCCGCCGGCGGGCAGGCCCACGGCGTCCGGCGAAACCCGGTCCCGCCAGCGCCGCACCGCCTGCCCGAACTCGGTGTCCACCATGCCGTCCAGTGTGCCCCGCCCGGGGCGGCGCTGCCTGGTACCGCCGGTCCCAGGAAGACGGGACGGCTGGCAGTCCCCGCCACCCGGCGCGAACGTGGGCCGGGCAAGCGGAAACCGACACCGAGGAGTCCTCATGACACTCACCGCCGCCCCCGTCTGGTTCATCACCGGGTGCTCCACCGGCCTCGGCCGCGCCCTCGCGACGCACGTCCTGGACCGCGGCTGGCGCGCCGCCGTCACCGCCCGCGACCCGGAGACGGTCGCCGACCTGGTCGCCCGCCACGGCGACCGGGCGGTGGCGCTGCCCCTCGACGTCACGGATCCCGCGCAGGTCGCCGAAGCGGTCGAGCGGGCCGAAGCGGCGTTCGGCCGGATCGACGTCCTGGTCAACAACGCCGGGTACGGCTACCTGGCCGCCGTCGAGGAAGGGGACGACGCCGAGGTGCGCGCGCTGTTCGACACCAACGTCTTCGGGCTCGCCGAGGTGACCAAGGCCGTGCTGCCGGGCCTGCGCGCCCGGCGGGCCGGGCACGTGGTCAACATCTCTTCGCTCGGCGGCCTGGCCGGGTTCGGCGCGACCGGCTACTACCACGCGACGAAGTTCGCCGTGGAAGGCTTGTCCGAGTCGCTGGCCGCCGAAGTCGCGCCGCTGGGCATCGGAGTGACCATTGTGGAGCCCGGCGCCTTCCGCACGAACTGGTCCGGCCCGTCGATGAAGCAGTCGCCGAACCACATCGACGACTACGCCGAGACGGCCGGCCGACGCCGTGCGGCGACGCTGGCCACCTACGGCAGCCAGCCGGGTGACCCGGCCCGCGCCGCCGAAGCGATCGTCACCGTGCTGGAAGCCGACGAGCCGCCGTTGCGCCTGCTCCTCGGCACGGCCGCGCTGAAGGTGGCCCGCGGCAAGCTGGACGCCCTTCAGCGCGACTTCACCCGTTGGGAAGACCTGAGCAAGAGCACGGAACAGGCTCTAGTCGCGGGCGCCGGTGGAAGGATGCGGTCCATGACCGACGCCAGACCGCCGGGTGCCGACGAGGCCACGTTCCTCGCGGCCGCTCGTTCCGGCGACACGGCGGGCTTCGCGCTGGTCACCGAGCGCCACCGGCGTGAGCTGCAGGTGCACTGCTACCGGATGCTCGCCAACTACGACGACGCCCAGGACGTCACGCAGGAGACGTTCCTGCGGGCGTGGCACAAGCGGGAGTCGTTCAAGGGCGACGCCGCGCTGCGGACCTGGCTGTACCGGATCGCGACGAACGCCTGCCTCGACTTCCTGGAGAAGCGCGACGACCGGACCCCGGTGCCGTCCGGGCTGTCGGAACCCGGCTCCGAGCTGCTGTACCTGCAGCCCTATCCCGACCGGATGCTCCCCGAGGACCCGCAGGAGTCGGTGGTGGCGCGGGAGACGATCGAGCTGGCGTTCATCGTCGCCGTCCAGCACCTGCCGCCGCGGCAGCGGGCGGTGTTCGTCCTGCGTGACGTCCTCGGCTGGCCGGCGCCGAAGGCGGCCGACGCGCTCGAGCTGACGGTCGCGTCGGTGACCAGCGCGCTGCAGCGGGCGCGGGTGACGATGCGGGAGCGGCTGCCGGGCCGCCGCCTCGACTGGCGGAGCCCGGCGACGCGCGAGCTGTCGGACGACGAGCGCGGCGTGGTGAAGTCCTACATCGACGCCCACGAGCGCAACGACCTCGACGCGTTGATGTCCCTGCTGCGCGCCGACCTGCGCTTCGCGATGCTGCCCGATCCGGGCACCGTGGTCAGAGGGGCCGGCGACGCGGCGGACGGCTGGGTCTCGGGCGGGCTCTTCCAGCCTGGCTACGACGACTGGCGCGGGACCATCACGACGGTCAACCGCATGCCGGCGGCCGGGCTGTACGTCCGCACCGCCGGCGACGCGGAGTACCGCCTGCTGAACATCGCGGTCCTGCACGTCGCCGACGGGCAGATCGCCGAGCTCACCGGGTTCGACGCCACGGACAAACCGTGGCTGGGCCTGCCCTCGACCCTGTGATCGGGGGCAGGACGCTCATCGCCTCGTCTCGTACCGGGTCAGCACCGCGCCGCCGGGAAAGGCCCGCGTCTCGACGAGGTTCAGGTTCACCCAGCTGTCCAGCGCGGTGAAGAACGGCGTGCCGCCGCCGACCAGGACCGGATGGGTGACGATCGTGTACTCGTCGACGAGCCCGGCTCGCAGGGCGGCCCCGGCGAGCGTCGCACCGCCGATGCTCATCGGGCCGCCGTCCTCGGCCTTGAGCCGGGTGATCTCGGCGACCGCGTCGCCGGTGACCAGGCGGGTGTTCCAGTCGACCTTGTCGACGGTCGAGGAGAACACGACCTTCGGCGTGTCCCGCCAGTTGCGCGCGAAGGTGATCTCCGCCGGGGTGGCGCCGGGCTGCTGGTCGCCGGTCGGCCAGTAGGAGCTCATCGCCTCCCACAGCTTGCGCCCGTAGAGGGAGACGCCGATCGCCAGTTCCTGCTCGAGCCAGAACCGGAAGAGCTCCTCGCTCGGCTGCCCGCTCCACCCGATGTCGTCTCCGGGCGCGGCGATGTAGCCGTCGACGGTCACGTTCATCCCGAAGATCAGTTTCCGCATGCTGCCAGCCTCTCGTGAGTGGGTCTCGTAGGTACAGACGAGCGGGGCGCGGAAACCTAATCGGTCCTCGGTGGGGCTGCCGGTGCCAGATTCGAGTCCGCCGCGGTGCGAGTCAGCCGACCGCGGCGAGGTAGTCCGTCACCGCCGAGGCATCACCGGCGTCCGAGATCAGCCCGACGTAACCGTCGGGCCGGATCAGCACAAGACTTCGCTCCGTCGCACCGTACGCAGCCGCCAGCTGCCCCTCGGTGTCGGTGACTTCACCAGGCCCGGAAGGCGTGCCGACGACACGCACGGTCTTCACCTCGACCGCCGCCGCGGAGCCGAAGTCCACCAGGGTGAACTGCCCGCCGCGAGTCAGCTCGAACAGGCGCCGGTCGCCCTCCACCGTCCGCAAGCCTTTCGCGTCCGGAGCGCGGTCCCCGGCGCGGAGCGACGCCGTCTCCTCACGGTCGTCGCGAGCCAACGCCGAGCCCCGGTAACCAAGGGAAAGCTGCATGGTCTCCGCGTCGCGGCGGAGCGGAATTCCCTTCTCCTCGACGGCCTGCGCGAGCCGCGCGTTCGACAGCGCGAGCACACCCTCCGCGATCGGCCGTCGCTCGGCGCCGTAACTGTCGAGCAGGGCGGGCGTGCCCCTCGCGAGCTTCCAGGCGAGGTTGTGCGCGTCCTGGATGCCGGTGTTCATCCCCTGGCCGCCGGCGGGGGAGTGGATGTGCGCCGCGTCGCCCGCGAGGAACACCCGGCCTTCGCGGTAACGGTCGGCCAGGCGGATGTTGGCCCGCCACAACGTCTTCCACTCCGGGCTGTGCAGCCGGAGGTCGGTGCGGCCGGCGCGGCGCTCGAGGATCGCCTGCAGGTTCGCGAGGCCGAGCTCCGGATCCTGGCCCGGCGCGAGCACGGCCTGGTACTGGAAGACGCCGGTCGAGGGCAACGGACACAGCCCGACCATGCCTTCCTCGTGCTGCCACAGGTGCCACGCGTCGCGGTCGAGGCCGTCGACCGCGAGGTCGGCGACGATCATCCGCACCTCCTCGCGGGTCTCACCCTCGAAACCGATCCCGGCCTGCTTGCGGACGACGCTGTGGCCGCCGTCGCAGCCGACCAGCCAGCGCGCGGTGATGGTTCCCGTCGAGACCGTCGCCGTCACGGAGTCGTCCGACTGCTCGAAGCCGGTGAGCGCGGTGCCGAACTCGACCTTCCCACCGAGCTCCGCCAGCCGCAGCCGCAGCGCCTCTTCGACCCGCCATTCGGGCGTGATCAGGCTGGCCTGGTAGGGGAGGCCGGGCCGCGACGGCTCGGCGCCGGTCAGCGTCACCCGGCCGTCGGGCGCGGTCGACCGCATCGGCATCGCCGCCCGGCCGTTCGCGAGCACGCGGTCGACGATCCCCAGGTCCTCGAACACCTCCAGCGTCCGTGGCTGGACACCCTTGCCGCGGGAGCCGGGCTGCGGGCCGGGCGCGGCCTCGACCAGCCGGAACGGGACACCGAGCCGGGCGAGCTCGCACGCCAGTGTCAGCCCGGTGGGCCCGGCGCCGGCGATCAGGACCTCGGTCATCATGCGCTCCCGTCAAGAAAGGAATCACTTTCTAACGACGGTAGCCGCGGTTGCGGAGAAAGGCAAACCTTTCTATCGTGCCGAGGATGGTCACCGAACCCGCCCGCCGTCGCCGGCACGGCAAGCAGCTCGAGGCGGAGCTGCTGGCCGCCGGCTGGGAAGAGCTGGTCGAGGCCGGGTACGCCCGCCTGACGATGGAGTCGGTGGCCGTGCGCGCCCGCACCAGCGAGCCGGTCCTCTACCGCCGCTGGGCCAACAAGGACGAAGTGGTGCTCGCCTCGATCGAGCACCACCGGAGCACGCACCCGGTCGAGGTCGCCGACACCGGCTCACTGCGCGGTGACCTGCTCACCCAGCTGACGGCGTTGAGTGACGCCTTGGCCGGCTTCTTCGCCGTCGCCGCGGCCGCCGCCTTCTCCGGGCTGCTGGCCGACACCGGTCTCACGCCCGCCCAGGCCCGCGACAAAGTCCTGGCCCAGGACCGGCTTCCCCCGCTGCGCGCCCTCTACCGGCGGGCCCACGACCGCGGTGAGCTCGACCTCGGCCGGGTTCCGGCGGCGGTCCTCGCCATGCCGTTCGACCTCGTGCGCCACGACCTGCTGATGAACCTCGAACCGCTGAAGCCCGCGCGGATCCGCTCGATCGTCGACGAGCTCTTCCTGCCCCTGGTGCGGGACGCTCAGACGCCTTCGTAAGGGCCGGGCTTCGGCCGCGGCCGCCCGCCCGGGAACGCCAGCCGCAGGATCGTGCGGTGCACCGTGCCGAGCTGCCGGGACAGCGGCCCGGTGTTGTACGGGAGGCCGTAGCGGCGGCAGATGTCCCGCACCTGTGGCGCGATCTCGGCGTAGCGGCTGCTGGGCATGTCCGGGAACAGGTGGTGCTCGACCTGGTAGCCGAGGTTTCCGCTCAGCAGGTGGAACAACGGCGACCCGGTGATGTTCGCCGCGCCGACGAGCTGCCGCACGTACCAGCCGCCGCGGGTTTCGTCGCGCACCTCGTCCTGGCTGAACGTGTAGGTCTGGTCGGGGAAGTGGCCGCAGAAGATGATCGAGTGCGCCCAGAGGTTGCGGATGATGTTCGCGGTGAAGTTCGCCCGGAACGTCGCGGCGAACGTGCCGCCGCCTTCCGCGCGGGCGGCGTCGAGCTCGCCCCGCGGCGCGCCCTTCCGGAGCCGGCCCACGGCGAGCGCGGCGAGCGCGCTGACGAGCGGCCAGCCGACGTAGTCCTTGAGGATCTGGTCGCGGGCCTTGCCGGAGATGCCCTTCAAGTCGTGCCAGACGTCCTTCATCGGCTTCTCGCCGGCGCGGATGGCTTCGACGTCCAGGTCGTGCACCGCGACGCCCCACTCGAAGAACGCCATCAGCAGCAGGTTGTACAGCGGCTGCGCCAGGTACGCCGGGTGCCACTTCTGGTGCGGGTCGATGCGCATGATCTCGTAGCCGAGATCCTTGTCCTTGCCGCGGATGTTCGTGTACGTGTGGTGGATGTAGTTGTGCGAATGCTTCCACGCCGTCGCGGTCGACGCCGTGTCCCAGTCCCAAGTGGACGAATGGATGTCCGGGTCGTTCATCCAGTCCCACTGGCCGTGCAGAACGTTGTGCCCGATCTCCATGTTCTCCAGGATCTTCGCGACGGCCAGGCAGCCGGTGCCCGCCGTCCAAGCCACCTTGGACCGGGAGCCGAGCAGCAGCGCCCGGCCGGCCACCGCGATCTGCCGGTGCAGCCGGATGACCCCCTTGATGTAGCGGCGGTCGCGGTCACCGAGGTCGGCGCGGACCCGGTCGTGGATGGCGTCGAACTCGCGGGCGAGCTCGTCCAGCTGGTCCCCGCTCAGGTGGGCGAACGGGTGTGCGCTCTTCGGGGGCAGCGTTGTCGTCGTCGAGGACATGGGTTCCCTTCTCCGCTCAGAGTTCGACCGTGACCCGGCCTTCGGCGCCGTGCACGCAGGTGCGCACGATCTCGTTGTGCTTCTCGCTGACGGCGTTGGTGCGCAGGTCGCGGATCCGGCCCTCCCGGATCGGCAGCACGCAGGTGTGGCAGACCCCGACCCGGCAGCCGAACGGCATCTCGACTCCCGCGTTCTCGCCCGCGACGAGGATCGGGGTGCCGGGCGGGCAGTCCGCGTCGAGGTTCCGGTGCGCGAACCGCACGGTGCCGCCCGTCCCGTCGGCGGTTCCGCCGCCGACGACCGGCTGGAACCGCTCGTGGTGGAGCCGGGCGACGTCGCCGTGGCTCTTCCAGTGCGCCTGCAGGGAATCCAGGAGCTCGCCGGGCCCGCAGCCGTAGGTTTCCCGCTCGCGCCAGTCCGGGCACAGCGTGTCGAGCTCGGCGGGGGAGAACCGGCCGTCGCGGCTGGTGATGCGCAGTTCGAGCCGGAAGCCGTCGTGCCGGTTCTCCAGCGCGGCCAGCTCTTCGCCGAAGGTGACCCCGTCGGCGTCCCGCGCCGAGTGCACGTGGACGACGTCCCGCAGGCCAGGGCCCGGGTCGAGGTGCCGCAGCATGCTCATGACCGGCGTGATGCCGCTGCCCGCGGTGACGAACAGCAGCCCGCGGTCGAGGCGCTCCGGCAGGGTGAAGGAGCCTTCGACCTCACCGAGCCGCACGACCTCGCCGGGGTGCGCCCGCTCGACCAGGTACGGCGAGACGACACCGCCGTCGACCTTCTTGGGGGTGACGGAGATGAGCCCGTCCGCGCGGTCCGGGCTCGACGTCAGCGAGTACGCGCGCCAGTGGTGGACGCCGTTGATGACCACGCCGAGCCGCACGTACTGCCCGGGCTCGTGCCCGACCCAGTCGAACCCGGGGCGGATCAGCACGGTCGCCGCGCCGCCGCGTTCGGGCCGGACGTGCTCGACCCGCCCGCGCAGCTCCCGTGTCGACCACAGGGGGTTGATCAGCTCCAGGTAGTCGTCCGGCCGCAGCGGCGTGAACAGCCAGCGCAGCGCGCGCAGGGCCCGCCGCCGCAGCGGCGACGCCGGCGGCCGCATCCCCACTTCGGCCATCAGGCGCCACCCCGTCCGGGACGGGTGGTCACGACCTCGGTGTGCACCATGCTTGTTGAGTGTACATGCGTGCACTCAATCCGCAGTGCGAGTCGGGCCGCCGAGGTGGGCCGGTCGCACCGTTCGTACAGCCCCCGGCGCTGACCGGACCGCGGCCGGGCATGCGGTCGGCGGCGCGGCCACCTTCGACCGGCACCCGCGCGGCGGCCGATCGCGGCTCCCGAAGCCGCCGGTGTTTTGTCCGGTATCACCGGCCGTTCCCGACGAAAACCTCGCCGATCCACGCCCCGTTCAGCCGACGGATCTGTGCGTGTCATCTCGAGTTAGAACGGCGCTGATTGACTTCTCAGCACTCCAGATCTTTCTCGCGACGAGGACAAATTGACACAGTCAGTGCCCCCCGGCGGCGGTGACGGCGACCCGCTGGCCGCGTTCAACGCCGAGCTCGAGCAGATTCAGGCCAAGGCCGCGGCGGCCCAGGAACGACTCCAGTCCGCCGTCGCCACCGTGCAGGCGCCGGACGGGGCGGTCCAGGTGACCGTCGGCCCGAGCGGGGTCCTGCAGGACCTCCGGTTCGGCCCCCGCGCGTACGAGCGGTCCCCGCAAGCCCTGTCCGGCCTGGTGATGCAGCTGATCGGCCGTGCGCAGCAGAAGGTCTCGGCCCAGGTCGCCGACGCGTTCGACGGCATGGTCGGCGAGAGCTCCGCGGCGCGTGAGCTGCTGTCGGAGTTCCTGCCGGCGCCCGAGCCGGACGAGGGAACACCGCCGGACGCAGGCGCCAAGTTCATGCCGGAGGGCGGCGACCGCCCGCCGCCCCCGCGTCCGCAGCCGCCGAGCCCACCGCAACCGCAGCGTGGTCAGCCGCGCCGCCGTCCCCGGCCCGAGCCGGAGGACGACGGCGAGAGCAACCCCTGGTAGGAGGAGGAGAACCAGTGGTTTCCGGAGACGGTTTCACGGTCGACCCGAACGAGCTGCAGAAGTTCAGCCAGTTCCTGTCGGGCACCACACAGCCGGCGGTGCAGGAGGCCGCGAACCGGATGCAGGCGGCGAACGGGTTCGACAACGCCGCGTTCGGCATCCTGCTCGCGCAGGTCCTCGCCGTGCCCTCGCGCATCACCATGGGCGTGATCGCCGGGGAGATCGGCAAGCTCGTCGGGGACATCGGCAAGTCCGCCGACGACGTCAAGAAGGCCGCCGACACGTACGCGACCCACGACTCGAACACCGCCAAGGGTTTGAGCACCTTCGAGACGGAGCTGGGCAAGTGACCGTTCCCATCACGGCATCGAACTCGACGACCGGCGCCGGCGTCTTCGACAGCTGGAAGCAGGTCGGCGACTCGATCGGCAAGGTCCAGACCGAACACGGCGGTGACCTCGCGGCCGTCAGCGTCGAGCTGGGCATCAACGTCATCAGCGCCGTGCTCGACACCGTCGCGTTCGCCATGGACCCCCTGGCCAAGCTGATCGCGGCCGGGCTGGGCTGGCTGATCGAGCACGTCTCGTTCCTGAAGTGGCCGCTGGACCAGGTCGCGGGCAACCCGGCCGAGGTCACGAAGGTCGCCAACGAGCTGCACAAGATCGGCGAGTCGCTGCGCCACACCGGCACCGAGCTCGACGAGACCCTCAAGTCGACGATCACCCAGTGGCAGGGCAAGGGTTACGACAGCTTCCTGAAGTCGATCAACGACCGGAAGGGCTGGATCGACGCCAACGCCAAGGCGGCCGACGTCGCCGGCTACATGGTCGAGACCACCGGGGCCCTGATCGGCGCGGTTCGCTCGCTGCTGCGCGACATCATCACGACCATCCTCGGCGACATCATCTCCACGATGCTGATCGCCCTCGCGCTCGCCATCCCGACGTTCGGCGCGTCGATCGCGGTCGGCGTGACCAAGTGCGTCGCCACGGTCTCGGTGCAGGTCGCGGCGATGATGGCGAAGCTCGCCAAGGTCATCTCCTACGCCGGTCGCACGCTGGCCCGGCTCACCGGGCTGTCGAAGCTGGTCAAGGGGAAGCCGGGCTCCGCATCGAGCGCGGGGCACGAGATGACGCCGATGCCGCCGCCGGGCACCGCGATCACCCACGACCGTCCCGGTGGTGGCGCCACGCCGAGCACCCGGCCCCCGGGTGACGGCACGACCCCCAACTTCTCGCGGCCGCTGCCGCCACCGGGCACCGCGATCACCCACGACGGCCCGCCCACGACCGGCGGCGGCACGCCGAGCACCCGGCCGCCGGGTGACGGCACCACGCCGAACTTCTCGCGGCCGACGCCGAAGCCGCCGGAGCCCCCCAAGCCGACGCCGCCGAAGTCGCACCTGAGCGACCACGACGTCTCGACGATCAAGAAGCACGAGGACTGGCTGAAGACGAAGTTCGGCGACAGCTACAAGAAGATGAAGTTCGTCGACGACTGGCTGAAGGCCAAGCACCCGGACTACTACCCGATGCTGAAGTCCCTCTCCGACGCCAAGAGCTCGAAGAACTTCGTCGGCTGGGCGGGCAAGGACATCGTCCAGGTCGACCGCGGGCTCACCGACATCCAGATGCAGGCCGAGGCCGCGTGGGCCGAAGAAGACAAGAAGGAACAGCAGCAACAGCCGCACTAGCACCGCGCGGCGGTCCGGTGGGCGGCTCCGCCCGCCGGACCGGTGCCGCGGGCGTCAGCCGCTGGCGTTGTCGGCGTAGTTCACCGTGATGTTCTTGAAGCCCAGGGACTGCAGCAGTCCGGTGAGCATCGTCTTCGTGTTCCGCTCGGCGTCGGCCACCAGCGTGCTCTTCGCGGCCGCGCCCTGGATCTGCTTCTGGGCGAGCTCGTACAAGGCCTGCTGGGAGTTCGGGTTCCCGCTGAGGAAGTCGTTGATCTTGGTGAACAGGCCCTGCCGCTCCGCGTATACGTGCGACTGGTGGACGTCCAGCGTGGCCGGCTCCAGCTGCGCGTGGCCCAGGGTGACCGTGGCGGACTGGCGGTCGTCGGAAACCTTGACCGCGTCACCCTTCAGCTTGGAGAAGTCGACAAAGGCGTTGTCCGTGCCGACGCCGATGAAGAGCGTGTCGCTGCCCACCAGGAAGCTGGGCAGGACCGAGCTGGTCGAGATGTCGACAACCACCTGGAACGAGCCGCTCGCCGCCTCGTAGCGGGAGAGCTCCACGATCGACTGCAGCAGCACCGGTCCTGAGTGCTCTTCGGTCTTTTCGGCGAACGGGTTGCGCAGCTGGGGCAACAGGTGCACGGCCGAGGCGACGAGTGCCGCCGCCGCCAGGACCACCACCGCCACAGCCAGAACGACGAGCCGCTTGCCCCAAGTTCCCATACCGGGAGGAATACCCACGCCGCCGCCGGGCTAAGCGGCTCCGTAGGCGGGCGGGCGGTTGCGCCGGACGGCCTAACGCCGGGAAACCCGTTGGCCTGCGGCGAAAGTCGTCCACAGAGGACGCCCGTGCGGGTGGGCGGGGGAGCGCTCCGGGCTCCGACCGGCCAGAATGGCCTCATGGGAGACTTCGGGATCGGCCGCGTCGGGGTGGTGGCGCACCCGCGGAAGCCGGTGCGGGATTCGGTCGAGGTGCTGGTCTCGTTCGCCGAACGGCACGGGGTCGGGCTGCTCGCGCGGGAAACCGATGCCGCGCAGGTCGGAGCCGGCGTGCCGGTGGTGTCCGACGCCGAGTTCGCGGCCGGGGTGGACGCCGTGGTCAGCCTCGGCGGGGACGGCACGATGCTGGGCGCGATGCGGCTGGCCGTCGAGCGGCCGGTGCCGGTGCTCGGGGTGAACTACGGCAACGTCGGCTTCCTCGTCGAGATCACGCCCCCGGAGCTCGCCGGGGCGCTGGAGCGGGTGCACGCCGGGGACTTCGAAGTCGAGCCGCACAGCTGCATCGCGCTGGCGGAAGGGGACGCGACGGCGGTCGCGTTCAACGACGTGGTCGTCGGCGGAGCCACGCCCGGCGCGACGGTCGAGGTCGACCTGCTCGTCGACGGGGCGCAGTTCGGCTACTACCGCTGTGACGCGCTGATCCTGAGCACCCCGACCGGCTCCACGGCGTACAACTACGCGGCCGGCGGGCCGGTGATCTCCCCGGCGGCGGAGGTGCTCGCGGTGACCCCGGTCGCGTCGATGTCCGGGGTCAGCCGCTCGATCGTGCTGCCCGCCCGCGACGTCGTCACGTTGCGCGGGGTGGCCCGCAGCGCCGCGCCGATGCTGCGCGTCGACGGGAACGCGTGGCGGCCGCTCGAAGCCGCCACGCCGCTGACGGCGACGCTGCGCCCGGACGCGGCCCAGGTGGTGCGCCTGGACCCCGGCCGGCACGCGCAGCGCAGCCGCGTCAAGCTCAGCCTGCTCGACCTGCCGCTGCGGCCCGAGCAGATGGCCGAGCTCCTGCCCACGGACATGCGTGAGGACCTCGCCCGCCTTCGCGAACGCCGTCAGCTGCCGGAACGCCGGGGTTAGGGTCACCGGGTGGTCAAGTCACGCAGTGTCCTCTTCGCCGTGCCGGGGCTCCTGCTCGCGGCTTTCGGCGCGGTCCATCCCGGGGTGCTCGACGCGGCCACCGCGCCCTGGTGGGTGACGCTGCACGTCATCCTGCTCCCGGTCTTCCCGCTCCTGGCGGTGGCGCAGTGGGTCCTGCTGGCTCCGGCGCCCCGGTGGCTCCGGTGGCCCGGCCGCCTGGCGGCGTACGGGTACGCGGCGTTCTACGGCGCGCTCGACGCGGTCGCGGGCATCGCGGCGGGCACGGTGGTCCACGCCCAGCACGGCGCGACCCCGGTCGTCGGCGCCCTGTTCGAGATCGGCGACCTGCTCGGTCTCATCGGGGCGGCGTGTTTTCTCGTCGCCAACGGTCTTGTCGTGGCCGCGGTCGTCGTGCGCGCGGGGTGGTGGGCGGCGGTGCCGGGTGGCATGGTTCTCCTGGTCGCGAGTGTGTCCTTTCTCGACAGTCACATCTTCTGGCCGCGCGGCGTGCTCACGATGATCGGTGTCGCGCTGGGGATGTCCTTGTCGGCTCTCGCTGGAGCGCCCGCAAGGGATCGGTAACTGTGCTGCGCCGACTTCCCGAAGAACCGCGCGACATGATCTCCGGGGTGAACCGACCCTCGCTCACGGGACCGTCACCACGGTTCCGGGCAACACCAGCCGCACCTCGATCTCCGGGGCCAGGCGCGCCACCGCGTCCGCGTAGTGGCGTGGGTCCTGGTCCGCCTTCGTGAGCATCCGGTCGCCCAGCCGTCCACTGTGGAACGCGTAGTGGTGCGGTACCGCCAACGCAGGCTTAAGCGCGGCCGTCAAACCCGCTGCCTCCTCGGCGTCCGTGACCACCTGTCGCAGGTCCAGCGGCCGGACGCACAAGCCGTTGGTGGGCAGGATGGCCAGGTCGACCGGCCCGAACCGGTCGGGGATCGTGTCCAGCTCGGGCACCCGCAGCGAGTCGCCGCCGAAGAAGACCGTGCGGCCGTGGGCCTGGATGACGAACGTGACCTCGTGGACGCCGTGCTTGCCCGGCGCCGCCGTCACGGTCAGGTCGCCGACTGTCGTCGCTTCCCACGCTTCGATGGCGCGGACGTCGCGGAAGCCCTTGTCCCGTGCGATGGCCGCGACCGTGCCCGGCCCGACCAGAGGCGTGCCGAGGTCGAAGCCGCCGTCGACGAGCGCGTCGAGGTCGCAGTGGTCGTAGTGCTCGTGGCTGACCACGACCGCGTCGACCCCGCCGAGGGACTCCACGGTCGAGGCCACCGGCTCGCCCTGGTGGTAGGTGGCGGTCTCGGTGAACCACGGGTCGGTCAGGACGCGGATCCCGCCGACGTCGATCAGCTGGCAGGCGTGCCCGATCCGGGTCACGCTCAGGGGAGTGCTCACGGGGTCTCCTTCGGGAAGGGTCAGAGGTCGAGCAGCGCGCCGAGGAGCTCTTCGGGCGTCTCCACCTGCGGCAGGTGGCCGGTGCGGGGCAGCAGCGTGAACTTCGCCAGCGGGATGGCGTCGGCGAAGGCCCGGCCGTACGCGGGGCCGGCGATGCCGTCGCTTTCGCCCCACAGCACGTGGACCGGGATGTCGATGTCGCCGAGCCGCTTGGCGAGCGTCGGGTCGGCCATCGCCGGCCCGGTGTAGCCGATCAGCGCGCGCACGTCGGGGCTCGGGCCGGCGCCCCCGCCCGGCGGGACCGGCGCATTGCTCGGGTCGTGGAAGGAGAACGCCCGGAGCTCGGCCGGGGAAAGGCCGCTGACGTCGGTGATCGGCTGGCCCTCGACCTCGATGCCGATGCCGTCGACGAGGACCGCGCCGCTGACCCGCGGGCTCTTCCGGAGGGCGATTTCGGCGGCCAGCCAGCCGCCGAAGGAGTTGCCGAGCACGGTCACGTCGGTGAGGTCGAGCCGCTCCAGCAGGTCGACGTACACCCCGGCCAGGTCGGCGACGCTGGTCAGGTCGTCCGGCTTCGGGGTGCCGCCGAACCCGGGGTGGGTGGGCAGCAGCACGCGGGAGTGGGTGCGCTCGGCGAGCAGGTCGGCGAAGCCGGCCATCGTCGCGACGCCGCCACCGCCGTGCAGGAGCAGGAACGGGCGGGTGCGGTCGCGGTCCTGGACGGTCACCTCGACCGGGCCGAGGGTGTGGGTTTCGGTGCGGGTGGGCCGGAGCGAGCCGGCGGCGGGGAGGGTCGTCATGGTTCCTTCTCGGGGATCGGAGGGGACTTACCTAAGGAACCTTATATAAGCTTCTTTAGATAAGCAACCTGTCTTCGATGAGCTAGGGTGGGCCGCATGAAGTACCGCCCCGGTGACGTCGGCCTGGCCGTCAAGCGCCTGCAGTACCGCCACCACCGCGCGCTGAGCCGGGCGCTCGCGCCGCTGGGGCTTTCGCTCGTGCAGTGGGACACGCTGCGGCACCTGCACCGCGAGCCCGAGGCGTCCCTGCACGAGCTGGCGGTGTTGACCTTCCAGACCGACCAGTCCTTCGGCTCGCTGGCCACCCGGATGGCCGACCGCGGGCTGATCGAGCGGGTCCCGGGGCCGGGCCGGGCCGTGCGGCACCGGCTCACCGGCGAAGGCGCGCGGCTGCGCGCCGAAGGGCAGTCGCTCGTGGACGAGGTCATCGAGTCCTCGTTCCGGAACCTGTCCCCGGCCCAGGTCGACCAGCTGGGTGAGCTGCTCGACCACGCCCTCGGCGACGACGACCCTGCCGCGGGGTGGTGATGCGCGTCCTGTCGGAGGCGCAGCTGGGCGCCGTGCTGTCCGGAGTGCCGGCCCGGCGGCCCCGGGTGGTCGTCAGCGGGAACTTCGCCACTCCCCGGCGGGCGCTCGCCGTCCTGGACGCGGCGCTGGCGGAGTACCGCCTGTTCGCCCTGAACGCGCAGGCCGGGATGCCCGACCGCGACGGCGTCCTGCTGGAAACGCCGTTCGTCGGCCCGGGCATGCGCGGCCGCGCCGGGCTCCGGTACTTCCCGGCCCGGCTGTCGCTCGTCCCGCAGCTGCTCAAGGAGTCACTGCCGCCGGACGTCGTCGTGGTGCACACGTCGCCACCCGTGGACGGCGTGGTTTTGCTGGGCACGGAGGTGAACATCCTGCCCGCGGCGGTCGAAGCGGCCCGGGCGCGCGGCGGTCTGGTCGTCGCGCAGGTCAACGCGCAGATGCCCTTCACCCACGGCGACGGCCTGCTGCCGGTCGAAGAGATCGACTACGCGCTGGAGGCCGATGAGCCGCTGCCGTCCCCCGAGCCGCGGTTCCTCGGCGACACGGCCCGCATGATCGGCGCGCGGGTGGCCGAGCTGGTCACCGACGGCGCGACGCTGCAGCTGGGGATCGGCGGCATCCCGGACGCGACGCTGGCCGCGGTCACCGGCCGCCGCGGGCTCGCGGTGTGGTCGGAGATGTTCAGCGACGGCGTGCTCACCCTCGACCGGGCCGGCGCGCTCGACCCGGCGGTGCCGGTGACGGCGTCGTTCGTGTTCGGCAGTGCCGAGCTCTACCGGTGGGTGGACCGCAACCCCCGGGTCCGCCTGCTGCGCACGGAGAAGACCAACGACCCGGCCGTGATCGCCCGGCAGCGCGGCCTGGTTTCGGTGAACAGCGCCCTGGAGGTCGACCTGTTCGCCCAGGCCAACGCCAGCCGGGTGCGTGGGGAGATCTACTCGGGTTTCGGCGGGCAGACCGACTTCGTGGTGGGAGCCCTGCACTCTCCCGGCGGCCGGGCGGTCATCGCGCTGCCGTCGTGGCACCCGAAGGCGGACGTCTCGACCGTGGTGCCGCGGCTGGCGGGGCCGGTCACGTCGTTCCAGCACAGCTTCATCGTCAGCGAGCACGGTGTCGCGGCGGTGTGGGGGCACGACGCGGGTGAGCAGGCCCAGCAGATCGTGGACCACGTCGCGCATCCCGACGCGCGGGAGGAGCTTCGGTTCCGGGGCGGGGAACTCGGTTTCACGCTTCGGCAGTGACTGCGGATGAGGTCCTCAGTGCCGGCAAGAAGCCGTCCCGTGGCAGGAGATCATGGCCTGCAGGGTGTCGTGCAGCTTCTTCGCGGTGTCCGGGGGCAGGTCGGCCGCGGTGTTGTGCAGCTGTAGCGGGTCCTTCGTGCGGTCGTAGTACTCCTTCGCGCCGTCGGTGTACTCGACGTAGGTGTAGGTCGCGCTGCGGATCGCCTCGTAGGTGACGGGGTTGCCGCTGTTCTTCTTCGGTTTGTCCGGGTCGGCCCGGTCGAAGTCCGGGCCGTGGTGCTCGACCAGCCCGACCTCGCGCCACGCCGGCGGGGTGGCGCCGCTCAGCAGCGGCGCCAGGTTCTCGCCGTCCACTTCCGGCGGGGTCCGGGCGCCGGCCAGCGCTTCGAACGTCGGGCGCAGGTCGATGTTCTCCACCGGCTGGTTCACGGTCGCGCCGGCCTTGACTCCGGGCCCGGTGACCACCAGCGGCACGTGCACGTCGGTGTCGAAGGCGGTCTGCTTGCCGGGGGTGAGCCGGTACTCGCCCATGTGGAAGCCGTTGTCGGAAGTGAACACGATGTCGGTGTTCCCGCGCACGCCCGCCTTGTCGAGCGCCTCCTGCACGGTGCCGATCATCTTGTCCACCGACTGCACAGCCTGCGCGCGCTTGCGGAAGTCGCGGTCGATGGTCTTCTTTTCCTTGTCCGTCAACGGGGTGCGGGAGGCGAGCCACGGCGGTGCCGACGACGGAAGGGTGTCGAACGCCGGTCCGCGCGGCGCGGTGAGGCCGGGGAAGGCGTCGGCGTCGCGGGGCGCCGGGGTGAACGGGCCGTGCGGGGCGAACGTCGCGAGCTCGATCGCGAACGGCGTGTGCGCGGCCGCCGAGTTCGTGACGAACTGTGCCGCCTTGCCGGCCATCACGTCGACCAGGTAGTCCTGCGGCGTCTTGCCGTAGTGCTTCACGGTGCCGTTTTCGTTGAGGTCGTAGTCGAACTCGCCGTAGCCGTTGCCGGCGACGTCCCACTCGTTCCAGCCCGGCGGTATCCCGTTGCTCTTGGGGTCGTAGCCGTTGAGGTACTTGCCCAGCATCGCGGTGCGGTAGCCGGCCTGCTGCAGCGACGTCGCGTAAGTCGACTTGTCGTCGCCGCGGCCGTGGAACGCGCCGTAGCCGCCGTCCGCGCCACCATTGGTGAACACGCCCGTGTTGTGCGGCAGCATGCCGGTGAACAGCGACGAGCGCGACGGGCAGCACAGCGAGTCGGTCACCGTGTAGTTGGCGAACGTGGTGCCGGTCTTGGCCATGTCCTGCACGTGGGGCAGGTACGGCAGCAGGTTCGCCGAGAGGTCGTCGGTGAGGACGAGGACGATGTTGGGCTTGCCGCTCGCGGCCTGCGGGGACGCCGGGGCGTCCGCGGTGCAGGCGACGGCGGTCGAGGCGACGGCCACAGCCAGGGCCGAGGTCAGGAGCAGACGGGCGCGAGAGGACATGCCCCGCACGCTAGGGCCGGCACGACAGAGCCCGATCAGCGTTGTGTTCGGGTTCGGTAATGGACGTCCGGGCCCGGCCGGTGCCAGACGGGATCGGCGCCCTCGAGTCCCTGCGCGGCGAGGGTGCGCTTGAGGATCTTGTACGTCGCGGTGCGCGGCAGGGCTTCGGTGATCCGGACGTAACGGGGGAGCTGCTTGGGGCCGAGATCGGGCTGCTCGGCGAGGAACGCCGCAAAACCGGCCGGGTCGAGCGTCGCCCCGGCCCGGGGCACCACGGCGGCCATCACCTGGTCGCCCACGGCCGGGTCGGGCACCCCGTACACGGCGACCTCGGCGACGTCCGGGTGCCGGGTGAGGATCCGCTCGATCGGCGCGGTGCCGAGGTTCTCGCCGTCGACGCGCAGCCAGTCGCCGGTGCGGCCGGCGAAGTAGCAGTAGCCCTCCTCGTCGACGTACCCGAGGTCTCCGCTGTGGTACCAGCCGTTGCGCAACCGGGACGCGTTCGCCTGCTCGTCGCCGTAGTAACCGGCGAACCAGCCCGCTCCGGCGGTGTTCACCAGCTCGCCGACGGCCTCCCGGGCGTTGGACAGCCGGCCGTCCGGGCCGAACTCGGCCGGGGGACAGGGTTTTCCGGTGTCCGGGTCGAGCACCACGGTGCCGTCGGTGAGCTTGCCGAGCGCGCCCGGCGGGGTGTCCGCGCCCCGGGCGATCGACACGCCGCCTTCGGTCGAGCCGAAGCCGTCGACGACCCGGCAGCCGAACCGTTCGGCGAACCGGGTCAGGTCCGCTTCGGCGCCCTCGTTGCCGTAGACGAAGCGCAGGGGGTTGTCCGCGTCGTCCGCGCGTGGCGGGGTGGCGAGCACGTAGGACAGCGGGCGGCCGACGTAGTTGGCGTAGGTGGCGCCGAACGCGCGCACGTCGGGCAGGAAGCCGGACGCGGAGAACCGGCGGCGCAGGGCGAGTGTCGCGCCGGCGGCGAGACCGACCGACCAGCCGGCCATGATCGCGTTGGAGTGGAACATCGGCATCGCGAGGTAGACGGTGTCCGATGTGGACAGTCCAAATCGGTCCGCGAGCGTCCGGCCGGGGAAGGCGATCTTCCCGTGGGTGCAGCGGACGGCCTTGGGATCGCCGCTGGTGCCGGAGGTGAAGATCAGCATCAGCAGGTCGTCCGGTGTGGCCGGCACTGGCGCGAGCGGCGAGTCCGCGTGCGCGGCGACGAGGTCGTGCCAGGCGGGGGAGTGCAGGTCGAGGACCCGCTCGGGGCCGAGGCCGAGCTCCAGGCCGGCCAGCAGGCCCGCGTGCCGGGGCTCGGTGAGGACGAGCTGGCAGTCGGCCAGCCGGACGTCCCGGGTCAGCGCCGTCCCGCGCCGGGTCGGGTTCAGCCCGACCAGGACCGCGCCGGCCAGCGCCGCCCCGCCGAGGGCGAAGGAGAACTCCGGCAGGTTGTCGGCCAGGACGCCGATGTGGAACGGGACTCCGGGCCGCCGCAACGCCGTGAAGGACGCCGCGTAGGCAGCCGACGTCTGGACGTGGGCGCGCCAGGACCAGGCTTCGTCTTCGAACCGCAGACCGGGGTGGTCGTCGGCCGCCCGGGCCAGCAGCAGGTCGGTGACGGTCGACGGGTCGGCTCCGGCCATGGGAAGAGAATACGGAGCGGGGACCTCCGGTGCGGGATGTATTCCTGAGGGTGTTGTTTAGATTCCGAACGATCGGTTGCTATATTGGCCGCCGACCCCGAGGAGGGACAGATGCCCGGCTCCCGTTTGACCGCGCTCGGCCACCACCAGCCCGGCCGTGTGCTGACCAACGCCGACCTGGAAGACCTGGTCGACACCTCCGACGAGTGGATCCGCCGCCGCACGGGCATCGTCACGCGGCACATCGCGGACGGCTCGGTGACCGACCTGGCCGCCGAAGCCGCGGCGAAGGCGCTGGCCACGGCCGGTCTGGAGCCGGGCGAGATCGGCATGGTCGTCGTCGCCACGTGCAGTGCGGTCGACCGCTGCCCGTCGATCGCCGCCCAGGTCGCGGGCCGGCTGGGCATTCCCGCCCCGGTCTGCTTCGACCTCAACAACGGCTGCGCCGGCTTCTGCACCGCGCTGGCCACCGCCGACCACGCCGTCCAGGCCGGTGCCGCGCGGCACGCGCTGGTCATCGGCGCGGAGAAGATGTCGGACGTGACCGACTGGACCGACCGCGGCACCTGCGTCCTGCTCGGCGACGGAGCGGGCGCGGCGGTCCTCAGCGCGGCCGAGACCGCGGCGGTGGGCCCGGTCGTCTGGGGCTCCGACCCGGCGCGCGGACACCTGGTCCGCTTGGTCGACGAGTGGCGGCCGTCCTTCGCCCAGGACGGCCAGTCGGTGTTCCGCTGGGCGACGCAGGAACTGCCTGCTGTCGCGGTGGAAGCTTGCCGCCGCGCGGGCATCGCGACGACGGATCTCGCGGGAGTCGTCACCCATCAGGCCAACCTGCGAATCATCGAGGTCCTGACCGGCCGCCTCGAGCTACGCGACGACGTCGTGATCGGGCGGGACGTCGTCGATTCGGGGAACACCTCGGCGGCGTCCGTGCCGCTGGCACTGTCCAAAATGGTGTCTCGTGGGGAGCTGCCGTCCGGGGAACCGGTGCTGTTGTTCGCTTTCGGCGGTGGGCTGTCCTGGGCAGGCCAGGTGGTGACGTGCCCGTAAGTTCTACGACTAGGTAGAAATTCTACATGAAAGTAGATTAAGCTGGTGTCCGCGACCGGCTCGCCGGCGCGGGACCGGGCATTTGTCCGAAACGGGCGAGTGGTGCCACGGTTCATCGTCGTGTCCGCCAGTGTGTCCACTATGGACAATCAAGACCGGCAGTTCACCTCCTGTTCGAGCGGAAGCCTTCTCCTGGCCGGTTCGGTGGCGTGGGATTCCGAACGCCCGTCCGGGCGCCACCGAGGAGGAAACGTTGCCCCCGAAACGAATTCGCGCCACCGCCGTGCTCGCTGCGATGGCACTGCTGCCGGTCGCGGCGCCCGTCGCTTCAGTCGCGGCCGAGCACGATAGCTCCCGTCATGTCCTGCTCATCTCCGTGGACGGCCTGCACCAGGCCGACCTCACCGCCTACGCGGCCCAGCACCCGGGCTCCGCGATGGCCGGCCTGCTGGCCCGGGGGACGGCCTACCGCGACGCGCTCACCCCGGTGCCGTCGGACTCGTTCCCGGGGCTGATCGGGCAGCTCACCGGGGGCACCCCGGCGTCCACCGGCATCTACTACGACGCCACCTACAACCACGCGCTGCTGCCGGCGGGCACCACCTCGTGCGCCGGCGCGAAGGCCGGTGCGCAGGTCGACCTCACCGAAAACCTCGACCGCGACCAGACGCGCCTGGACGCCGGGCAAGGGCTCGGCGGGCTGCCGGGCTCGGTGCTGAGCATGACCGGCACTCCGCAGACGCTGCTGAACCAGGCGCTGCTGCCGGTCGATCCGCGGACCTGCCGCCCGGTGCAGCCGCACCAGTACCTGCAGGTCAACACCGTTTTCGAGGTCGTCCGCCAGGCCGGCCTGCGGACTGCCTGGTCGGACAAGCACCCGGCCTACGAGATCCTCAACGGCCCGTCCGGCGCCGGCGTGCAGGACCTGTTCACCCCGGAGATCACCAGTACCGGTCCGGCCGGCAGCGGGGATTGGACCACCGACAACGCCGCCACCCGGCAGTACGACGGCTACAAGGCGCAGGCCGTCCTCAACGAGATCGACGGCTACGACCACAGCCGCGCGCACCGCGTCGGCACCCCCGCGGTGTTCGGGCTGAACTTCCAGTCCGTGTCGACCGCCCAGAAGCTGCCGGCTTCGGGTGGTGAGCCCGGCGGCTACCTGCCGGGCGGGGTCCGCCCGGGGCCGGTGCTGGCCGCCGCCCTCGACTTCGTCGACGCTCGGATCGGCGCGTTCGTCGCGGAACTGCGCCGCACGCACCTCGACCGGTCGACGACGGTCATCCTCTCGGCCAAGCACGGCCAGTCGCCGGCCGATCCGGACGCGCTGACCCGCGTCGACGACGCCAAGCTGCTGGCCGGACTCGACGCCGCCTGGGAAGCCGCCCATCCCGGCGCGGGCGCGCTGGTCGCCCACTCGACCGACGACGACGCGATGCTCCTCTGGCTGACCGACCGGTCCGCCGCCGCCACCGGCTTCGCGAAGCAGTATCTGCTGGCACAGAACGGAACCGGAACCGACCGCACCGGAGCGGCCAAGACGTTCACCCGGTCCGGGCTCCAGCGGGTGTACGCGGGCGCGGACGCCGCGCACTACTTCGACGTTCGCGCCGGCGACAGCCGGGTGCCGGACCTGTTCGGCGTTGTGCAGCACGGCGTCGTCTACACCGGTGGCACCAAGAAGATCGCCGAGCACGGTGGGGTCGCGCCGGACGACCGGGCGGTGCCGCTCGTGGTGAGCGGCCCCGAAGCCGAAGCGCGCACGGTCGCCGCGCCCGTCGTCACGACCCAGATCGCGCCGACCATCCTGCGGTTGCTCGGCCTGCGGCCGCAGGCGTTGCAGGCTGTTCGCGAGGAGGGAACGCGGGTGCTGCCCGGCCTCGGCTGAAGGCCGCGCCGCGGCGGTTTTTCTTGCTGGACGTTAACCCCGTCCTTGCCGGGGCCGAACGCGGAAGCGGATAACGTGACGGCACAAGCCCGGCAGCCGACAGGACCACCATGACCGATCCCGAGGGGGCTCCGAACACGATCCGCTGCTCGGACCGCGAGCGCGAAGGCACCAGGCAGCACCTGGCCGAAGCGGCGGGCGAGGGGCGTATCACGGTCGACGAAGCCGAAGAGCGGCTGACCCTGGTCGCCGCGGCCCCGCTTCCGGCACGAGCTCGACGAGGTCACCGCCGACCTTCCCGGACGTTCCCACCCGGCTTGCCGGCCTGCCGGGTGGTCGCCGGTTTTCGCCTCGGCGAAACGTCAGCTGGGCGCCGACCTCGGCGTGCTGCTCGGCCGAGGAGCCGACGTCACGAGCGGGCGACGCCGGGTGGTCGTGGCGCTGGCCGTGCTCGCGGCGGTCCTGGTCCTCGCGGCGCTGTTCCTGGCCGCGCTCCACGGCTTCGGCGACGACGGGTTCGAGCACCACGGCCTCGACCGCGGCTGAACCGCAACCGCACAACCCACCTCCCGACTTGGCAGGCACCCCCCGGGGCATCCCCCCTCCCCACCCCGGGGTGCCTGCCGACCTTTTGTGAAGGACCAGCTTCTTGAGCATGATCGACCTCGGACAGTCCGTGATCCTCGGTGTTGTGGAAGGGCTGACCGAGTTCCTGCCGGTCTCGTCCACCGGGCACCTGAAGATCGCCGAAGGACTGATGGGCATTCCCGTCGACGACCGGTCCGTCGTCGGGTTCACCGCGGTGATCCAGGTCGGGGCCATTGCCGCCGTCCTGGTCTACTTCTTCAAGGACATCGTCCGGATCGCCGGAGCGTGGGGCCGCGGCCTCGCGCACCGCGAAGCCCGGCAGGAGTTCGACTACAAGTTCGCCTGGTGGGTCATCTTCGCGACCCTGCCGATCGTCGCGGCAGGGCTGCTGTTCCAGTCACTGGTCAAGGGACCGCTGGCCTCGCTCTGGGTCGTCGCCGCGTCGTTGATCGCCGGGAGCGCGATCATGGCGGCCGCGGATCGCTTCGGTTCCGGTAAACGCACCGAGGCCGACAGCACGTTGTCCGACGCGATGCTCGTCGGCTCCTCGCAGATTCTGGCCTTGTTGTTCCCCGGGTTCTCGCGCTCGGGCGCGACCATCTCGACGGGTCTGCTCCGCGGCCTCGACCGGGTCGCGGCCACGCGGCTGTCGTTCTTCCTGTCGATCCCGGCGTTGACCGGCGCGGGACTGTACGAGCTGAAGGACGCTCTCGGCGGCGGTCTCGACGTCGTGCCGCTGCTCGCCGGGACCGTGGTGTCCTTCGTCGTGGCGTACGGCGCGATCGCCTGGTTGCTGAAGTTCGTTGCCGCGCACACGTTTACGGCCTTTGTCGTGTACCGGCTCGTCGTCGGGGTCGCCCTGCTCGGCCTGCTCGCCGGCGGTGTCCTCAACGCGTGACCTCGGGGTAGGGCGACCGGCCGGTGAGCAGGGGTTCCTCGCGGCCACGGGTCGCGCGGTCGGCGAAGGCGCGGAGGTGGGCATCGGTGATGTCCAGACCTCGGGTGCCGTCGATCGGTCCGAGCGTGACCAGTGTGTGCCTGCTCGTGCGGCGGCTGCGCCGGGTCGCGGTCGTGCCGAGCCTGCGGCGGCTGCGGGGCGCTGTGCTCTGCAGCGGGGCTCGCCCGGAGCTGCTCGTGGTGTCCGCCGTGCTCGGGATGTTCGCGAGCGCGCTGGCGGTTTTAACACTCACAGGTCCCGAAGCTCCTCCACCGCGGGCCGCGTGGACGCACGGGCGCTGGTCAACGCCGCGAGGACCAGCGCCGCCGCCACAGCCGCCACCGTCACGGCCAGGTACGTCCACGGCACGGCGACCGAGTCCGGTGGTGGGTCGAACACTCCCGTCAGGACCTTGACGAGCATCCGGGACAGCCCCCACGCGATGAGGCCGCCGCCCAGCAGGCCGCCGGTGAGCACGACCAATCCCTCGCCCAGCACGAGGCCGCGCAGCTGACGTCGCCTGGCGCCCAGCACCGCCATGATCGCCAGGCTGCGCCGGCGTTCGGCCAGTCCGACCGCCAGCACGATGCCACCGGCGCCCGCCGCGATCAGCACGGCGAAGGTGAGCTCGAGCCGGGTCAATCCCCGCAGGTTGACCGAGGTCAAGCTCGAGCCGACCTGGGCGCGGGTCTGCGTGAGGTCGGTGACGGTCGCGGTGGTGCCGACCCGCGCGCGCAGCGCGTCGGCGACTGCCGGCTGGCCGGTTCCCCCGGTGTCGACGAGGAACGCGCCGACCGCGTCGGAACCGGTGACCTGGGCGACGTACGCGGCGTTGGCAACGAAGAAGCTGTCCTTGGGCGCGGTCGGGAACTCCTTGACGATTCCGCTGTAGTGGAAGGGCACGGTCCGCAGCTCCTTGGTGCGGGAGTCCTGGATCCGCAAGTTCAGCGGATCACCCGGGGAGAGCTGGAAGTCCTTGACCGTCTCGGCGCTGACGAGGATCGAGTCGGGCCGGCGGGCCAGCGTCGCCAGCAGGTCCGCGGCGGTCCCGCCCTGGAAGTAGCCGTCCTGCAGCGCGGTGACCTGCCGGATGGTGTCGGGCCGGATCCCGTACAGGTCCTGGAGATCCGCTCCGACGTAGGCGAACCGGTGCTGGACGGGCTCGACGTGCCGCACGCCGCCGACGTCCTGCAGGCCACGGCCCGCGGCCGGGGAGACCTGGGCGGCGGGTGGTTCGGTGACGGTGACGTCGGCGCCGTTGGTGAGCTGGGCGTCCGCTTCGGCCTGCTGCTGGTAGGTGCTGTTGAACACCGCCGTCGACGCCGCGAACGACAACGCGAGCGCGAGCAGGACGATCGCCCGGGCCAAGGGCCGGCGTTGCCGGGCCAGGCCTGCCGCACCCGGCAGGGCCAGCCGGCCCGACAGCGGCCGCAGGAGCCGGCCGAGCGGGGCCCGTCCGTGCTTGAGCGCGAGCGTGGTCAGCCGCCACAGCAACGCCGCGGCGCCCAGCCACAGGAACGCCGGCCCGAGGAACGCCCAGTAGGACACCGAAATGGTCGCGACGCCTTCCGGCGCCAGCACGAGCGAGTAGTCGTTGCCGCTCGAAGCCCAGAACACGACGAGCGCGGCGGCGATGAGCAGCACGTCGATCCCGGCCTTGGCCCACCACGGCGAGCGATGCGCGCCGATCACCTGCCGCCCTTGGGAGACCGTCCGGCTCCGCAGCCCGACGACGGCGGGCACCAGCACCGTGACGGTGGTGATCACGAGCCCGGCCCCGAACGCGATTGCATACCAGGCCACGCTCCGGCCTTCCGATGCCGCGCCGAAGGCAAGCCGGCCGGCCAGGTCCGCGACGACCAGCCCGGCGACACCGCCGACGACGGCGACGAACGCCGCCTCGCTGGCCGCGATGGCGAGCACCGTCCGCTGCGGGTGGCCGCGCGTCCGGAGCAGTGCCTGCTCGGCCCGGCGTCGATCACCGCCGGCCTCGACGAGTGCGCTGGTCAGCAGCGCGGCGAGCACCACCCCCGGCAGGCCGAGGAAGAGGAACAACATCTGGGCGTACGCTGCGTCGCCGCGTGCTGCGTCGAGAGCCGCGCCCACATTGTTGCCGACCAGCGCCGCGCCCGAGACCTGGGCTTCGAAGTTGTGCGCGGCGGCGACCTCGGCCTGGTACGCGGTCGCCGGATCGTGCGCGGCGGGTGCGTCCCGCCGGACGTGGAACTGGGTGACCGGGACGGGCGCGCCGGCCTCGCCCGTGAGGCCGGTGAACGTGGCCTCGGGGAGCAGCAGCACGTTGTCCGGCGGCGCGCTGGGCTGGGACTGCGGCGGTGCCCCGACCTTCCGGAAGAGCGAATCGGCCTGCGGGAGATCGGCGACGCCGCCGATGGTGACCGGCCGCGATGCCGCGCTGCCGAGCCCGACCAGGACCTGGTCGCCCGGGCGGACGTGGAGGTTCGACGCCGTCTGCTGCGTGACGAGGACGCCGTCGGGCGAGCCGGCCAGCAGCCGGACCTGGCCGGGGAACGCGTCCGCGTAGCCGGGCGGAATCCCCAGCACCACGCCGGGGCCGGTCGTCTGCGTGGTGCCGTCTGCCGTGGCGCGCAGCCCGGTGGTCGGCACGACGTGGACAGTGCGGACCCCGGTTGTTCCCGGCGTTTCCTGCAGCCGTTGCAGCACGACGTGGGCGTCACCGCCGGGCTGGACTTCGACCTGCCAGTCCACCGCGACCGAGCGCAGGGCCCGGGTCGTCATCGTGGCCTGTGCGGAAGCGAGGAACGAGCCGAGCGCGGCGGTCAGGGCGACGGCGAGCGCGATTCCGGCCGCCGTCGCCAGCAGGCGGCCGGCCCGCCGTCGCAGCAGCCCGCCCAGCCAGAGCGTGATCATGACGGCACCGCCCGCGGGGTAGTGGTGTGCAGCCGGCCTTCGTGCATGGTCCAGCGCGTTTCGAGCCGGTCGATCACGGCTTCGTCGTGGGTGGTCACGACGAGGGCGGCGGCCAGGCGGTCGGCGACGGTCAGCACCGCGTCCATCAGCCGCCGGCCCGCGGCCCGGTCCAGCTGTCCCGTGGGCTCGTCGGCCAGCAGGAGCCGGGGCCGCTGGGCGAGCACCCGGGCGACCGCCACGCGCTGTGCTTGGCCGCCCGAGATCTCTTCGGGCAGCTTGGCCGCGAGGTCGTCGATGCCGAGCAGGGCAAGCGCTTCGGACACGCGCCGGCTCCGCTCGGGTTCGTCGACGCCGGCGATGACGAGCGGGAGCGCGGCGTTCTCGTGGACGTCCAGGGCCGGGACCAGGCTGGGGCTCTGGAACACGACCCCGACGTGCCGGGCGAGGTCCGCGGCCTCACCGAGCGCGGGCCAGCTGACGGTGCCGTTGGTCGGCGTCTCCAGCCCGGCCAGCAGGTGCAGCAAGGTCGACTTCCCGGAGCCGGACGGCCCGGCGATGGCGACGCGGGCTCCGGCGTGGACGCGGCAGCTGGATCCGTGCACGGCGACGACCGCCGCCGGGCCGGCGCCGAACGTCCGGGCGACCTCGTCGCAGACGACGAAGGGTTCGGTGCTCACGCGGCCACCACCCCGTCCTGGATGGTGAGCACCCGGTCGGCGATCGCGACGACTTCGTCGCTGTGGGTCACGATCAGCAGCCCGGCGCCCTGGCTGGCGCGAACGCGGAGCAGGTCGAGGATCTCCCGTTCGGTGTGCCCGTCGAGCTCGCCGGTGGGCTCGTCGGCCAGCAGCACGGACGGCTCGTTCGCCAGTGCGACGGCCAGGCCCGCGCGGGCCAGCTCACCGCCGGACAGCTGCGCGGGTGTCGCTCGCGCGCGAGGGCCGAGACCGACCTGCTCCAGCAGCTCGGCGACCGACGGCCGGAAACCGGTGTGCCGCCAGGCCCGGCGAGCCAGCTGTACGTTGCCCCGGACATCGAGGTGGGGGAGGAGGTTGCGGGACTGCGTCAGCACACCGATCCGGTGCGCGCGGATCTTCGCGCGCACGGCTTCGGGGCGATGGCTGAGGCGTTCACCGCCGACTTCGACGCTGCCGCCCGCGGGTTCGTCCAGGCCGGCCAGGCAGGCGAGCAGCGTCGACTTCCCGGAGCCGGAAGGGCCGACCACGGCGACGGTTTCGCCGCGTGCGACGGTCAGCGAAACACCGCGCAGGGCCAGGGTTTCGTCGTCGCCGGCGCGGAAGAACCGGTACAGGTCCCGGGCCCGCAGCGCCGGTGTCGACCAGTCGTGGGTGTCCATCACGACCACTGCAGGGAGTCGGTGACGATCTTCCAGGGATCGACGTTGTCGGCGTTCGCCGGCCCCGACAGGGTCAGGTCGACCCGCAGCCCCGCCCGGAAGAAGCTGTAGCGCTCGAACGCGTCGCGCACGACCTTGCCCGTGACCGGGTTCGGCGCGGAGTCACCCTGGTAGGTGAGCAGGATTCCCGGCCCCGCCGCCCGGGTCACGGTCGAGACCTGGCCCATGGCGAAGTTCGGGGTCTTCCCCTTCAGCGCCGCGACGTCGGTGGTGGAGACCGACGCCGTCGTCGGTGCCGCACCGACGTGGGACGCCGTCACCTGCACCTGGTTGAGCTTGTCGGTGAAGGTGGTCGTCGCGCCCTGGGGCGAGGAGGCCCAGCCTTCCGGGATCTTGACGGTGAAACCGCCGCCGGGCGGGGCGAACGGCACGTAGGCCTGGTTGTCGGGGATGTCCCCGGCGGGGTTGGTCTCGGTTTCCGCCGCCCCGCTCGCCGAGGTGCCGCCGGAGACCGGGCCGGCCGAGGTCGGAGCCGGTCCCGGTGACGCGGTGCTGCCGCACGCGGCGAGCGCCGCCGTCAAGAGCGTCGCCAAGACGAGCCGGACCGGCGTGGCTGTGAACATGGGTTCTCCCTGCGCTGCCATTTCCCGCACGGTAGGACCCGGCGCGGAAGCGGACTGCTGGCGCGAGGTTCGAGAACGGCAAAGTGGTACCGCGGTACCACGCGCCGCGCCGGACTCCCGCCCTCGGTACGACGTTCCGGCGCGGTTCCGTTCCTACCGTGGGGGACGAACGGGACGGGGTGACCGGACCGCGGATCCAGGGGATGAGCGATGATCGAAGCACACCAGCTGACCAAGCGGTACGGGGAGAAGACGGCGGTCGACCACCTGGACTTCACCGTCCGGCCGGGCACCGTCACCGGGTTCCTCGGGCCCAACGGCGCGGGCAAGTCCACCACCATGCGGATGATCGTCGGGCTGGACGCGCCGACCGGCGGGTCGGTCACGGTCAACGGCCGCCGCTACGCCGAGCACACCTCGCCGCTGCAGGAGGTCGGGGTCCTGCTCGAGGCGAAGTCCGTCCACAGTGGACGCTCGGCGTTCGACCACCTGCTCGCGCAGGCCCAGACCCACGGCATCCCGCGGCGGCGGGTCGACGAGGTGATCGAGCTGACCGGGCTGCAGTCGGTGGCCAAGAAGCGCGCGGGGAGCTTCTCCCTCGGCATGGGCCAGCGGCTGGGGATCGCCGCCGCCCTGCTCGGCGACCCGGCCACGATCATGCTCGACGAGCCGGTCAACGGCCTGGACCCCGAAGGTGTCCTCTGGATCCGCACCCTGCTCAGCGGGCTCGCCGCCGACGGCCGCACCGTGTTCGTCTCCTCGCACCTGATGAGCGAGATGGCGCTGGTCGCGGAACACCTCATCGTCGTCGGCCGCGGCCGCCTGCTCGCCGACACCACCGTGCACGACCTCGTCCGCGACGCCGGCGGCGACACCGTCCACGTGGCCACCGCCGACCCCGCACGCCTGCGTGAGGTCCTCGCCGGTCCCGGCGTCGAGATCGCCGGCCGCACGGGCTCCGAAGAACTGCAGGTGAAGGGCCTCTCCGCCCGCGCCATCGGCACCACGGCCGCCGAGCACGGCATCGTCCTGTTCGAGCTGTCCGCCCGGACCGTCTCCCTCGAGGAGGCCTTCATGGACCTGACCCGCGACGCCGTCGAGTACCACGGCGTCACCACCGGCATCGACGCGCTCGGGAGGGCGGCATGAGCACCTCGACCCCGGAAGCCCCCGCCCGCACGGTCCGGCCCGGCTACCGGGTGACCGGACGGCACGTCCTGCGCTCGGAATGGACGAAGCTGTGGTCCCTGCGCTCCACCTGGATCACCCTGGGCCTCGGCCTGGTGTTCCTGGTCGCGTTCGGGCTGATCTCGGCCGCGCGGTACCAGTCGAACATCAGTTCCGGCGAGCGGCTGGACCCGGACTTCGCGCACGCGACCGCCCTGAGCCTGTCGCTCTTCGGCACGAACTTCGCGCAGCTCGCGCTGGGTGTGCTCGGCGTGCTCGTGACCGCCGGCGAGTACTCGACCGGCATGATCCGCTCGACGCTGACCGGGGTCCCGCGCCGGCTGCCGGTGCTGTGGTCCAAGTCGGCCGTGTTCGGGGTGGTCGCGCTGCTCGTCGGCACGGTCGGCGCGTTCGTCGCCTTCGTCTTCGGCAACGCCATCGCGGCCGGGACGCCCGCGGCGATGTCGCTGTCGGACCCGGGTGTCGTGCGCAGCCTGCTGGGGACCGGGCTCTACCTGGGCCTGGTCGGCGTGATCGGGGTCGCGCTCGGCGCGCTGCTGCGCTCGGTCGCCGGCGGCATCTCGGTCCTCGTCGGCGCGCTCATGCTGATCCCGGGCCTGATCTCGCTGCTGCCGGCGTCGTGGCAGGGCGACATCAGCCCGTACCTGCCCAGCAACGCCGGGCAGGCGATGTTCGCCCTGACCCACGACACCACGACGCTCTCGCCGGCTGCCGGGCTGCTGGTCTTCGCCGGCTGGACGATCCTCGCGCTCGGCGGCGCCGCCTACCGGCTCGCGCGCTCCGACGCCTGACCCCACCGCCGGCGCGGCCCTGGTGCCGCACCGGCGGTTTTCCGCGACGATGAGCAGGTGACACCCGTGCCCGACGACCTCCCCGCCGCGGTGCTGCCGTGGACCGGATCGCCGCTGGTCGCCCGGCTGACCGGGTACGGCCGGCGGCTGCGGCAGGCCGACCGGCGCCACCCGTGGGTGCTGGACCTGGCCGTGATCGCCGGGCTGTTCCTGCTGTTCTGCGTGCCGGACCTGGTCCCGCACGACGAAGGGCGCGGTCCCGAGGAGCTGGGGCTCACCTTCGCCCACCTGCCGGCGGCCGGGACGCTCGCCCTGCAGGCCGGGCTGCTGCTGCCGCTGCTCTGGCGGCGCCGGGCGCCGGTGGTCGCGCTGGGCCTGGTCGCGGTCGCGTTCGTCGTCCAGTGGTCGCTCGGGGTGTTCCTGCGCGCCGACGTCGCCCTGCTCGTCGCGCTCTACAGCGTCACCCTGCACGGCCGGCTGCGGCACCTTCCGTGGGCGTGTGCCGGGGTGGTCACGCTCCTGCTGCCGGTGGCGGCGCGGGTTTCGCGCGCGGTGTCGTTCTGGGAGGCCCTGTTCTTCCTGCTCACCGCGGTCACCGCGGCCGTCGCGCTCGGGCTGGCCGTCCGGATCCGCCGGGCCCAGCTGGCGAGCCTGCGCGACCGCGCGCGGCAGCTGGAGATCGAGCGGGACCAGCGCAGCAGGCTGGCCGCCGCCACCGAACGCAGCCGGATGGCCCGCGAGATGCACGACATCATCGGCCACAACCTGTCGGTCATCATCACGCTGGCCGACGGCGGCGCGTACGCGGCCGACGTCACCCCCGAACGCAGCAAGCAGGCACTCGAGCTGGTCGGCGACGCGGGCCGCCAGGCACTGGGGGAACTGCGGCGCATGCTGGGCGTCCTGCGGGAGAAGGCGGACGCCCCCGAGCTGAACCCCCAGCCGGGGGTCGGCGACCTCGACGCGCTGTGCACGCGGATCCGCGCGGCCGGACCGGAGATCTTCCTCCGGTCCGCCGGCGAGCCGGCCGCGCTCGACCGCGGCGTGCAGCTGATGACCTACCGGATCGTCCAGGAGGCGCTCACCAACGCCCTCAAGCACGCCGGGGCGCGCACCCGGATCGACGTCTCGGTCGCCGCCGAGGGGCGGGCGCTGCGCATCGGCGTCCAGGACACCGGCCCGCCCGACGGCGACCGGCCGGCCGGGCCCCCCGAGGAGGGGCACGGGATCGCCGGGATGCGCGAACGCGCGGCCCTCTACGGCGGCAGCGTCACCGTCGGCCCCACTCCCGGCGGCGGGTGGGCCGTGCAAGCCGTCCTGGACCTGACCCCGATCGCCGTCTCGCCCGGGGGTGCGCTGTGACGACCGTCCTCATCGTCGACGACCAGCCGTTGCAACGGTTCGGCTTCCGGATGCTGCTCGACGCGACGCCGGACACCGAAGTCGTCGGCGAAGCCGCCCACGGGGCCGAAGCGGTGCGCCGGACGGCGGAACTGCGTCCCGACGTCGTCCTCATGGACATCCGCATGCCGGGCATGGACGGCATCGAAGCCACCCGGCAGATCCTCGCCGCCGGTGGCCGGTCCCGCGTGCTCGTCCTGACGACCTTCGACCTCGACGAGTACGCCTACGCCGCCCTGCGCGCCGGAGCGAGCGGGTTCCTCCTCAAGGACGCCCATCCCGAAGAGCTGCTGGCCGGCATCAGGGCGGTCGCGGGCGGTGACGCCGTGATCGCCCCGGCGCTGACCCGGCGGCTCCTCGACACCTACGCCCAGCGGCTCCCGGCCGACAGCGCCGGCCCGCCCGAGGATCCGCGGTGGCTGTCGCTGACCGAACGCGAACAGGAGATCCTGGTCGCGATCGGCAACGGGTGGACCAACGGGGAGATCGCCGAGCGCCTGGTGCTGTCGGAGTCCACGGTCAAGACCCACGTCGGCCGGGTGCTGGCGAAGCTGGGGGCCCGGGACCGGGTCCAGGCGGTGATCTTCGCCTACGACCTCGGCTTGACCCGCCCGAACCCGCGGAGCTGAGCTACCTCGTGCCGGATTCGACGGTCCGGGCGAGGATGCCGAGCGTGGCCCGGAGCGCGGCTTCGGGGATGACCGGGAAGATGTCCTTCTCCCGGTAGCGCTGGTCGATCTCGCTCCAGTCGTAGTACGACGTGAGCAGGGTGCCCGCGCCGTCGGCTTCGAGCCGGTAGCCGTAGCGGTGCTTGATCGGGGGCTGGATGGTTCCGGAGATCGTCCATTCGATCAGGGCGTCCTGCTCGAAGCGGGTGATGATCACCGTGACGTCGTACTTGCCCATCGGGAAGTCGTTGAGGGCTTCGCGGTCCATGTGGACGACGAACTCGTCGCCTGCCGCCCGGACCGGTTCTCCGTCGGCGGACTGGAGCATGCCCGAGCTGTCGATCGCGACGTGGCCACGGGGATCACAAAGCAACCCGAAGATCTTCGACGGGGCCGCCGCGATCCGGCGCTGCACTTCGAACCGTTCAGTAACCATGGTCTTCAGCATGCCTCAGCGGACGGTGGGCCTCCCGGCGAACCGGGAGGCCCACGCCGGATCAGTGGGGGAGGTGGACGTCGTTGCCGGAGCCGATGGACAGGTGGCTCAGGTCGGCGCCGATGTTGCCGCTGAGGGCGCCTTCGCCGATGTTGCCGACGACGTCGTGGACGTCGGAGACGCCACTGGTGTGCGAGGCGATGTCGCCGACGTGGCTGGTGACGTCGCCGAGGGTGCCGTTGTGCGAGATGTCGCCGAGGTGCGTGGCCACGCCGGTCGCGTGGCTCGCGATGTCGCCGACGCCGTGCGCGGTGACGTCGCCGATCGTGTGCTCGAGGCCGGTGCCCACGCCCAGCGAGCCGGTGAGGTCGCCGATCGTCGAGCCGACACCCTGGGCGCCGTCGACGGCCGAGGTGACGCCGGAGACGTGGTCCAGGCCGGACGTGAGGTCGAGGGCGCCGGTGGTGTCGCCACCGGTGACGTCGCCGACCGCGCCGGTGACCGCGCCGGTGACCGTGGTGACCGGGTCGAGCTGGCCGCCGCCGACGTGGTCGATGCCGCTGGTGAGGTCGCCCGCGGCGCTGAACGGGTCGGTGATGTTCTGGGTGAGGGCGGTCATCCCGCTGACCGCGCCGAGCACGTTGTTCTCGGACGTGGCGTCGCCGAGCGCGAGGTTCTGGGTGAGGGCCTGGAGCTGCTCGATGGCGCCGGCCTGGCCGGTGGTGATCGAGTCGAGGTTCAGGCCGTTCTCGCCGCCCAGGTTGCCGACGTGGGCGAAGTCGAGCACGAGCGGGAGGATGTCGTGCAGGTCGGCGCCGGAGATGTCGCCGAGGCCCGCGTCGTTCAGCGTCTGCTGCGGGTCGCTGCCGAAGGCGCCGCGGGCGGACGGGTCGTTGAGCAGGTTGAGCGTGAATTCGTACAGCGACTGCGCCGGGTTCATGGATCAGGCTCTCTGGTGGGGGACGTCGGCGATCACCGACCACCCAGACGTTATGGCGGTCGCGGCCGGGCGACATCGGGGTTGACGCCTAGCCACGATTTTGGTCATCCCTGAGGGGGATGCATAACCCGTTAGGGGATCGACCCCGAGTGTGGCGTGGGTCTCTTCCTGAGAACAGGGGCCCGAACGCCCATCTGCTGCGCCGCGTGGGCTCGAACCCGTACGGGTGACCAGAGCGGATCACCGCGTTCGGAGGTGCCGGCCGTCATGAAGGAGCTGCTGCCCGCGCAGCTGCACGATCTGGTGACCGGGGTCGACACCCGTCCCGCCGACCCGGTCCGGGTGATCCTCTCCGGCCCGCCCGGACACGGGAAGTCGACGCTGCTGGGCGCGATCGCCCGGCACTACCGCGCAGCCGGCGTGCCCGTGATCGGCCGTGACGAGCTCGCCGGGGACACCTCCGCGGCCGGTGCGGCGATCCTGCTCGACGACGCCGACACCCTCACCGGCGCCGCCCGGGAAACCCTCGCCGGCCTGGCCGGGCGCACGCCACGGCTGGTGCTCACGCACACGCCCGGGGCGAGCGGGTCCCTCGCCGCGGGGCTGGTCGGCCCCGGGGTCCGGCACATCCGGCTCACCTCGTGGACCGTCGCCGACATCACCCGGTTCGCGCAGGGGGTGCTCGGTCGTGCGGTCTCGCCGGAGCAGGCCGCCTCCCTGCACCGGGCGACGGCGGGCGTGCCACGGCTGGTGACCCGCTGGCTGCGCGCGTCCGGTCCCGCCGAACTGGTCGACGAGCTGCGCGCCCGGCTGGACCTGCTCGGCGAGCCGGGACTGACCTACCTGGTGGCGGCCGGCGCCGGGGGCAGCCGGGATCTCGAGGTCCTCGCGGCGGCCCTGGACCAGGACCGCGACGACGTCTCCGCGGTGGTCGCCCAGGTCCGTGCCGCCGGGTTCCTGGCCGCCGACGACAGCGTGCCGCCGGTGACGGCGCGGGCGGTCCGGGACCACGTCGGTGTGGACCGCGCGCTCACCGTCCTGGTCCGGATGCTCGAAGTGCTGCTGGCCGCCGGCCGGCCGGTGCTGCCGGTCGCCCGCGAGCTGCTGCGGCTGGGGGCCGCCGGCGAGACCGTCCGCGCCGGGCTCGAGGCGGCGGCCGCGGAAGTGCTCACCGGCGAGCCGGCGCTCGCCGCCGACCTCTACGCGGCCGCGGCGCGGGGCGGCAGCTCCCGGACGCGGCTGGCCGCCGGATGGGCCGAGGCCGCGGCGCGGTCGGGACGGCCCGGCACGGCGCTGCGGCTCGCCGACGAGCTCCTGACCTCGGAGATTCCCGAAGAACGGACTCGCGGCGCGGTCGTCGCGGGGACCGTCATCGCCCGCCGCGGCGACCTGGCCCGGGGCGCCGAGCTCCTGCGCTGGTCGGGAGAGCCCGGGGCGAGCCGGCTGGCGGACCTCGCCGGCCTCGCGCTCGGCGAGGACCGACCAGGCCGGCCCGAGACCGGCACGCCGCTGCCGGCCCGCGGCCATCTCGCCGGACAGCTGCTGGACGGCATCCGGGAGTCCGTGACGGGCGGGGCCGAGACCGCGCTGGCCACCCTGCTGGCCGCGGCCGACTCCGCGGCGGCCGCCGGCGGCGGGCACCTCCTGCCGGACTCACCCGCCGCGCTCGCCGCCCTGGTGGCGTTGCAGACGGCCGAGTTCGACCTGGCGCACGGCGTCCTCACCCGCGCCACCGGCGGTGAACGGCACACGCTCCTGCTCGGCTGGACGGCGATGCTCCGCGGTGACCTCGCCGCCGCGGAAGCCCACCGGGCGGCCGTGCACGACCTGGACGTCGAGCTGGCTCCCCGCGACGAGCTCTTCCTGCGCACCCTCGAGCTCGGGCTGGCCCGGCGCGGCGAGACCCCGGACGCCGTCCGCACGGTCTGGCCCGCGGCCTACGACGCGATGATGCGCCAGCCGGTCGACCTGTTCACGCTGCTGCCCCTCGGTGAGCTGCTCGTCGCGGCGGCGCGGGTGGACGAGAGCGCCCGCGTCACGGCACACCGGGCTCGTGCCGTCGCGCTGCTGGACCGGCTCGGCTCGCCGCCGCTGTGGTCGGCGTGGCTGAACTGGTCGATGTTCCACGCAGCGGTCCTGGCCGGCGACCACCAGACCGCTCGCCACGCTCTGCGCCCCCTCGCCGCGGCGAGGGGGCGTCCGGCGCCGGCCCTGGCCGCGGCCGGTGCCGAGTGGCTCGCCGTCGTCGAGGGCGCGGTCGACCCCGGCGCGGTGCTGGCCGGCGCCGAGCGGTTGCACCGCGCCGGACTCCGCTGGGACGCCGCGAGGCTGGCCGGGCAGGCGGCGATCCGGGCGACCGACCGGACCGCGATGGTGACGTTGCTGCGGGCCGCCAAAGGGTTCTCCTCCGGGGTCACCAGTCGGCCGGCCTCACCGGGCCCGTCCGCGTTGCCCACGCTGACCCCGCGTGAACGCGACATCGGGCGGCTGGTCGTCGAGGGGCACACCTACCGCGAGATCGGGGAACGGCTCCACATCTCGGGCAAGACCGTCGAGCACCACATGGCACGCATCCGCGGCAAGCTCGGCGTCACCGACCGCCGCACGATCGCGACGATGCTGCACGGCCTGCTGGGCGAGACGGTCTGACCGCGGCCGGACCGGCGCGGCCGGGGTGACGCGGCTACCGTGGCGGACATGGAGTCCTCGGAACCGGACCTGATCCGGGCGCTGGAGCGCGGGCTCGGTGCGTACGTGCAGGCGGTGGCCGCCGTGATCGGCGTCCCCGCGGAAGGCACGACGGTGGAGATCAGCGACACGGCCACGGCCTACCTCGGGCTGTCCCGCCCGTGGCCGGGCCGCCCCCACCACGACGTGATGCTGCTGTGGAGCGAACGCCGCGGCTGGACGGTCGCGATCGAGACCGCGCCCAGCGAAGAGCCCGACGTCGTCGCGAGGTGGACAGGCGACGAGCTCGTGCCGCCGCCGGACGAAGTTCGGGCGTTCCTCGATGCGGCCGCGGCGGGCGGGCCCGGGGGGCAAGCGGGCCTCGAGCCGGCCGCCCTCAGCCGCCGGGTGCTGGCCCGGCGGCTCGACGAGTACGTCCCCGCCCGGACCGGCGAGCCGTGACCGGTCAGCTTTCCGGCCTCGCCGCGGGGCGTGACCACTTCTCCTCGACGTGCCAGAAACGCCAGATCGCGAGCGCGGCCAGCCATGTGCCGACGAAGAGCCCGACGATCACAAAACCGACGTGGTCCAGGTCGACCCCGGCGACGGCCGCGAGCGGGCCGGTCGTGATGCCGAGCTCGGGCACGAGGATGGACAGCAGCTCGATCGTGCCGATGATCAGGGCGATCGCGACGGACAGCGCGGTGATGGTGATGTTGTAGAAGATCTTGCGCACCGGCTTCGCGAACGCCCATTCGTAAGCGAAGTTCATGAAGCACCCGTCGGCCGCGTCGAAGAGGGTCATGCCGGCCGCGAACAGGATCGGCAGCACCAAGATCGCGTACCAGGGCAGGGAAAACGCCGCGGCGCCTGCCGCGAGGACGAGCAGGCCGATCTCGGTGGCGGTGTCGAACCCGAGTCCGAAGAGGACACCGACCGGATAGATGTGCCAGGGCTTGCGGACGGCTTTGGTGACACCACCGAGGATTCGGTTCATGAAGCCGCGCTTGTTCAGCTGAAGCTCCAGTGTGGCTTCGTCGAAATCGCCGCCGCGCATGTCGCGGAAGACCCGCAGGATCCTTACCAGGACGACAAGGTTGACGATCGCGATCAGGTACAGGAAGACGCCGGACGTCGAGGTGCCGATCAGCGTCGTCGCCTGGTGCAACGCCGATCCGTCGTCGGTCACCTGACCCGCGAGCGCCCGGATTCCCAGTGACAGCAACAGACACAGCAGGAACACGACGGTCGAGTGCCCGAGGGAGAACCAGAAACCGACCGAAAGGGGCCGTTTTCCCTCGGCGAGCAGCTTGCGGGTGGTGTTGTCGATCGCGGCGATGTGGTCGGCGTCGAAGGCGTGCCGCATGCCGAGCGTGAACGCCGTGACCCCCAGACCCACGCCGAACACGCCGGTAGAGCCCAGTGCGTAGTGCTGTGGTGCGACCACGAGCCCGAGCACACCCCAGCCGACCAGGTTGAGCGCCAGGATGACCGTGGCCATGCCGGCGATGGACCGCCAGTCGCGGCGGGACAGCGTGCGGCCGCCGGTGGGGGAGGCGCTGGGGATGGTGTTCATGGCCGCCTCGCGTCCGGGGAACAGGTGAGCGGGAATATCTGCGACCCTAGACAGATGAACAGGCTGAAAGCAATGCCTTTCCGGTTTCACCTGTTCGGTGGTGAACCGGAGCGCGGACGTCTCCGAATGGTTCGTGCTCGCCCGGAAAACGGGAGAGCGAGGGCCCTGTTTCCGCATCGGGCGGGAGCGACCCGGAACGGCGCCGGCGACGGTGCCGTCTGCGAAAGGTCTGCTGCATGCCAGTACAGCTCCCGTCCCGCCGGATCCGGCGTGTGGGACTCTCCCTGCTCGCGGTGGGGAGTGTCGTGCTCACGAGCGCGCTGGTCGGCCTGGGAACCGATCTCGCCGCCGCCTCGAGCCACCGCGAAGCGCCGCTCATCGCCGGCGACCCGCCGGTCGACAACACCGACGTCTACGCCTTCGTCAGCCCGGACAAGCCGGACACCGTCACGCTGGTCGCCAACTGGTACCCGTTCGAGGAGCCCAACGGCGGCCCGAACTTCTACCCCTGGGCCACCGACGCCCACTACGACATCAACATCGACAGCGACGGCGACGCCAAGCCCGACCTGACCTACCGCTGGACGTTCAAGACCGACGACCGGCGCGGCAAGTCGACCTTCCTTTACAACAACGGCCAGGTGACCTCCCTCGACGACGAGAACCTGCTGTTCCGGCAGAGCTACAACCTCGACGTCATCGACAAGTACGGCCGGTCGAAGAACCTGGTGCGCTCGGGCAAGACCGCCCCGTCGAACACCGGTGCCGCGTCGATGCCGAACTACGGCGCGCTGCGCGACCAGGCCGTGACGAACCTGCCCGGCGGCGGCAAGAGCTTCGCCGGCCAGGCCGACGACTCCTTCTTCCTCGACCTGCGCGTGTTCGACCTGCTCTACGGCGGCAACCTGTCCGAGGTCGGCCAGGACACGCTGCGCGGCTACAACGTCAACACCATCGCGCTGCAGGTCCCGAAGTCCGCGCTGGCGCTGAACGGCAACGCGACCCGCAACCCGGTGATCGGCGTGTGGAGCGACACCGAACGGCAGTCGCTGAGCATCAAGACGCCGGGCAAGGACACCCAGGCCGGGCCGTACGTCCAGGTCTCGCGCCTGGGCAACCCGCTGGTCAACGAGGTCGTCGTGCCCGCCGGGCTCAAGGACAAGTTCAACGCGCTCACCCCGGACCAGGACCACAACGTCCCGGACCTGGTCAGCCGGGTCACCGACCCCGAGGTGCCGAAGCTGATCCAGGCCATCTACGGGATCCCGGCCCCCGCGACCCCACGCAACGACCTCGCGGAGATCTTCCTGACCGGTGTCACCACCAAGGCCGGTGGCCCGATCAAGGCCGATCTCAACTCGCAGCTGAACAACGCCGACGTCAACGCCAAGAGGTTCACACCGTCGGAGATGCTGCGGCTCAACACCGCGGTGCCGGTCGCGGCGAACCCGAACCGGCTCGGCGTGCTCGCCGGTGACCTGCAGGGCTTCCCGAACGGCCGCCGGCTCACCGACGACGTCGTCGACATCGAGGTCCAGGCCCTCGAAGGCGCCGCCCAGACCGGCGTGATCGTCCCGGCGCTCGCGACCGGGGACAAGGTGAACGCCAACGACGTGCCGTTCGGGAGCGCCTTCCCGTACGTCGCGCTGCCGCACAACTCCGCGGTGAACGCGGGTGGTGGCGGCGGAGGCGGGGCCGTCGGCGGAGGTGCCACCTCCGGGGGAGCGGCTGCCGGTCCCGCTACCGGCGCGACCTTCCCGGTCAAGCCCGCCCTCGGCGGCCTGGCCGCCGCGGTGCTGCTGGGGTCGGGCGTGTGGTTGCTGCGCCGCCGTCCCGGGACCGCGGCCGAATAAGTCCACCGACGCCGGTGGCGGGTGCTCCCCGCCACCGGCGTCCGGCTGTGAGGTCTCCGCATGTCCGAACGCTCCACCCGCCCACGCCGGATCCTGGCGGTCGTCGTCCTGGTCGCCGGTGCGGTGACGCTCGTCGCCAGCGTCTCGGCCGGGCAGTCCGCGCCCGCCACGGGCCCCGCGCCGGTCCCGGTCGCCCAGGACACGCTCACCCACAGCATCAGCGTCGCCCAGGACAAGCTCCGCCGGGCGCCGCAAGACCCGCTCACCTGGGCCCAGCTCGGCACGGCCTACGTCGAACAGGCCCGGATCACCGCTGACCCCGCGTACTACCCGAAGGCCCAGGGCGCGCTCGAGAAGTCCCTGCGGCAGCAGCCCGATGGGAACGGCGCCGCGCTGATCGGGATGGGTGCGCTCGCCAACGCCCGGCACGACTTCGCCGCCGCGAAGACCTGGGGCGAACGCGCGGAAGCGGTCTTGCCCGACACCGCCGAGTCCTACGGCGTGCTTGCCGACGCCCTGACTCAGCTCGGCGAAGCCGACGCGGCCACCGACACGATCCAGCGGATGCTCGACCACAAACCCGGTGTCTCCTCCTTCACCCGCGCTTCCTACGACCTGGAGCTGCACGGCCGGATCGACGACGCCCGCGCCGCCCTGCAGCGCGCGGTCGCCGACGCCACCAGCCCGAGCGACGTCGCGTTCTGCCGCTACTACCTCGGCGAGCTCGCCTTCAACTCCGGCAAACTGGACGACGCCGCGAGCGAGTACGACCAGGGGCTGGTGGTCGATGCGCAGAACGTCTCGCTGCTGGAAGGCAAAGCCAAGGTCGCTGCGGCGCGCGGCCGGGTCGACGAGGCACTCACGAGCTACCGCGACATCGTCGCCCGGGTGCCGTTGCCGCAGTACCTGCAGGAGTACACCGACCTGCTCGTCGCGGCCGGGCGCAAACCCGAGGCCGAGCAGCAGTACGCGGTGCTCGACAGCCAGCAACGGCTCTTCGCCGCGGCAGGTGTCACCGACGACCTGACCGCGTCCGCTGTCGCCGCGAGCCGCGGGGACAACGCCGGGGCGCTGACCCACGCGCAGGCGGAATGGGGACGTCGGCAGAACGTGCTCGTCGCCGACGCGCTCGGCTGGGCCCTGCACCTCAACGGCCGTGACGCCGAAGCGCTGCCCTACCTCGACCGCGCCGGCGCCCTCGGCGGACGCACCGCCGCCGTCGCCTACCACCGTGGTTTGACCCTCGCGGGCCTGGGCCGCAAGGCCGACGCCGTCGCGGCACTGTCGGGGGCGCTCGACACCAACCCGTACTTTTCCCCGGTCGGCGCGCCCGACGCGCGGCAGGCGCTCGAAAAGCTCAAGGCGGCGCGATGAAACGGCTCGTGGCCGTCCTGTTCGGACTGCTGGCGCTCGGGTTGCTCGCCGCGCCCGCCGCGGAGGCCCACCCGCTCGGGAACTTCACGGTCAACCACTACGACGGCCTGACCCTGCGTCCCGGCGGGGTCGACCTGCTGTCCGTTGTGGACAGTGCGGAGATCCCGACCGTGCAGGACAAGCCGTCCATCGACACCGACCACGACGGAATCGTCAGTGCCGCCGAGGCTGGTACTCGCGCGGCCGCTGACTGCGCGGCCCTGCTGTCGGCCACACCCGTCACGGTCGACGGCGGGAACCTGGCTTTGACGCTGCGGTCCAGCACCCTCGAGTTCCCGCCGGGGCAGGCGGGGCTCCCGACGAGCAGGCTCACCTGCGCGATGTCGGCGTCCGCCCGGCTGGACCGGGCCGCGACGCTGGTGATCCGCGACGACTTCCGCACCGACCGGATCGGCTGGCGCGAGATGACCGCCGTCGGCGACGGCGTCCGGCTCCCGGCCGACGGACTGCCGACCGCGAGCGTCAGCAACGAGCTGCGTGCCTACCCCGACGACCTGCTGGCCAACCCGCTGAACGTCCGCGAGGCCACCCTGCGCCTCGAACCCGGCATCGGCGGTGGTTCCGCGGCCGACGCCGCCCCGCACCTCGGCCCGCTGGACGCGGTGGTCGGCACGGTCACCCGGACGTTCACCGACCTCGTCGGCGCCGACGACCTGACCCCGGCCGTCGGGCTGCTGGCCGTGCTGCTGTCGCTGGTGCTGGGCGCGTCGCACGCCGCGCTGCCCGGGCACGGCAAGACGTTGATCGCCGCCTACCTCGCGGGCAAGCGGGGATCCACCCGCGACGCGCTGGTGGTCGGTGCGACGGTGACGGTGACCCACACGGCCGGGGTGCTGGTGCTGGGGTTGCTCATCAGCGGGTCGAGCGCGCTCGCGGGAGAGAGCGTGCTGAGCTGGCTCGGTGTCGCAAGTGGACTGCTGGTGACGGGCATCGGCGTCTGGCTGCTGGTGTCCGCGGTGCGCAACCGCGCGAAGCGGGTGGCTGAGGAGCCGGTGCTGGTTGCCGCCGGAGCCGTGGCGGAAGCCCACGGACACGGGCATGGGCACCACCACGGGCACGGCCACGGTCATGGCCACGGGCACGGCCACGGTCACGGGCATGGACACGGCTTCGGGCGTGGCGGGCTGATCGGGATGGGCGTCGCCGGTGGGCTGGTCCCGAGCCCGTCGGCCCTCGTCGTCCTGCTCGGCGCGGTTGCGCTCGGCCGCACCTGGTTCGGTGTCCTGCTGGTTCTCGGGTACGGCTTCGGCATGGCCGCGACGTTGACCGCCGTCGGCCTGCTCCTGGTCCGGCTGCGCGACCGCCTGGAAACGATGCGCCGCATGGATCGCCTGCGGGCCCGGGCGGCCCGGCTGTCGGGCTGGATGCCGGTGCTGACCGCGACACTGGTGCTGGTGGTCGGGCTCGGCCTGGCCGTCCGCGCCGCGACGGGAAACGGATGACGATGCGCACGACCCTCGCCCTGGCCTGCTGTCTCCTGGTCGTCTCCTGCTCGGCCGCCCCGCCGGATCCCGGGCCGGTGTTCGACAACGAGGGCAACCAGGCGGTCGGCTGCATGAAGCACCAGCCGGCCGCGCCGGGCGCCCGCTACCGCGATCCGACGCGGGTCCGGACGGACGAAACCCTTCCCTTGCTTCGGTATTACACCGCCAACGGCCGCAAGGCCTATTGCGACCGCGCCGCGCCGTCGGACGCCGACCGGGCGTGGGCGGGCGTGTACGTCAGCCTCGGAGCGGACCGGGCGAACGTCGCGGGCATCCTGGCCTAGCGCGTGATCAGGCCTCGGAGCTTGGCCGCGGCGAGCCGGACGCGCGACTTCACCGTGTTGACCGAAACTCCCAGTGTGGCGGCGATTTCGCGGTAGGTCACCTGGTCGACGTAGGCCTGGGTCAGCAGAGCCCGCTGCTCCGGCGGCAGCTGAGCCAGCGCCTCCCGGATCCGGCCGGCTTCGACCCCGTCCAGGACGTGCTCGCCGGGGTCGGGTTCGGTCGGGATCAGCGCCTGCCGCGCGATCAGGGTGTCGCGCTCGCGTGCGGCCTGGGCCGACCGGACCCGGTCGACCGCCCGGCGCCGCGCGATCATCGTGACCCACCGGGCGCCCGTGCCGTGCGTTCCGTCGAAGCGGGCGGCCGTCGCCCAGAGCTCGAGGAACGTCTCCTGAGTGACCTCTTCGGACTGTGCGTGGTCCTGCACCACCGCGAAGACGGTGTGGAAGACGAGCCCGAAGAACTCGCGGTACAGCAGCTCGAAGGCGGACCGGTCGCCACCGGCCACCCGTTCGAGCAACTCTTCCATGGACCGGTCCCTGCTTCGGCTGTCCTGCCGGAAAAAGGCGAACGACTTTCAGCAGCGAGGTCCGGGCCGCCTCTTCACGGAACGTTCGAGGCACAGCCGGGGGGAGCTTGGTCAGGCGGCGGGGGAGCGGTGCAGGGTGCTGCCGTCGCGGAAGCGGACACCGTCGGCGCAGCGGACTTCGATCTTGCCGCCGGCGAACTGCTCGGTGTAGAGCTGCGCGTACAGGCCGTCCTGGGCGAGGAGCTCCGCGTGGGTGCCGCGTTCGACGATCCGGCCGTCCGCGACGGCGAGGATCAGGTCGGCGCCCAGGATCGTCGAGAGCCGGTGGGCGATCGCGATGGTCGTGCGGCGGTGGGTGGCCGCCTCGAGCGCCTGCTGGACGAGCCGCTCGCTGGTGGTGTCGAGGGCGCTGGTCGCCTCGTCGAGGATGAGGATGCGCGGGTCCTTGAGCAGGACACGGGCGATCGCCAGCCGCTGTTTCTCCCCGCCGGAGAGGCGGTAGCCGCGCTCGCCGACGAGGGTTTCGTACCCGTCGGCGAAGCTCATGATCCGGTCGTGGATGTTGGCAGCGCGGGCCGCCTCCTCGAGTTCGGCGTCCGTGGCCTCGGGTTTGGCGTAACGGAGGTTGGCCGCGACGGTCGCGTGCAGCAGGTAGGTGTCCTGGGTGACCATTCCGATCGCGTCGGCGACCGAGGTCTGGGTGAGCTCACGCACGTCCTGCCCGTCGAGCAGGACCCGGCCGCGGGTGGTGTCGTACAGGCGCGGGACCAGGTAGGACATTGTGGTCTTGCCCGAGCCGCTCGGTCCGACGACGGCGACGAGCTGCCCGGGTTCGACGACGGCCGAGACGTCCTGCAACGCCCAGCGGCGGGTCTCGGTGTCGGCGGTTTCGGTGGTGTCGGTGGTTTCGTCGGAAGCCGGGTAGGCGAACCAGACCTGGTCGAACTCGACTCGTCCCGTCGGGTCGTCCAGGGTGCGGGCGTCCGGCGCGTCGACGATGCGCGGGTTCAGGTCGAGGTAGGCGAAGATCCGCCCGAACAGCGCCAGCGAGGTCTGGACGTCGAGCGCCACCCGCAGCAGGTTGACGGTCGGGAACAGCAGCCGGGTCTGCAGGGTGGTGAACGCGACGATCGTGCCGGCGGTGACCGCGGCGCCGCTCGCGTTGGCGATGAGCAGCCCGGCCACGAGGTAGACCAGGGCCGGCGTGATGCCCAGGAACGTCTGCACCACCGCGAAGAACGACTGGCCGGTCATCGCCTGGCGCACCTGCAGGTCGACCTGCCGGGCGTTTTCGGCGGTGTAGCGGGTGACTTCGTCGGCCTGCCGGTTGAACACCTTGGCCAGCAGCACCCCGGACACCGACAGCGACTCCTCGGTGATCGCGGTCATGTCCGACAGCGACTCCTGGGTGCGCCCGGCCAGCCGGCGGCGGACCCGGCCGACCCGCACCTGCAGCAGCACGAACAGCGGCACCAGCGCGACCGCGACGATCGTCAGCTCCCACGACAGCAGCACCATCGCCACCAGCGCGGCGACGACGGTGACGACGTTGCCCAGGATCGAGGTGGCCGTCTCCGACAGCACGGTCTGCACCCCGCCGACGTCGTTGGCCAGCCGCGACTGGATCGCCCCGGTGCGGGTCGCGGTGAAGAACGCCAGGTCCATGCGCTGGAGGTGAGCGAAGAGCCGGGTGCGGAGATCGGCCATGACGCGGTTGCCCAGCAGCGTGGTCTGCCAGGTCTGGAACACGCCGATCAGCGCACTCACGAGGGGGATCGCGATCATGCCGGCGACCAGTAAGACCAGCAGCCGCACGTGCACGCCGCTGCCGTCGGTGGGGAACAGGGCGCGGTCGAACGTGGCCTGGGTCAGGAACGGGGTCAGGATCCCGAGCCCGCTGGACACCAGCACCGCCAGCACCGTCGCGACCAGCGCCGCCCGGTAGGGGGTGAACAACGCCCAGACCCGCCGCCCCAGCCGGGCCGGCGCCGGTTCCTCGTTCGTCATCGGTACCTCCCGCTCAGCGGACGGTACTGGAACTCCCGTTCGACGGCGAACCAGCCGCGGCGCGACGCGTCAGATGCGTTTGGCCGCGCGGAACGCCTTGGCGTAGGTGCCGGACCCGTCGATCAGCGACACGCCGCCCGCGTCGCCGAAGGTCGGGCCGTTGGCGACCTTCCGGCTGGACAGCACGCGGTGGTGACCGTCGCTGTCGATGCCCAGGTAGATGCCGGTGTGGGAGACCTGCGAGCCGAGCTGCGGCTCGAGGTTGAAGAACAGCACGTCGCCCGGCTGGAGCGTGCTGAAGTCCGTGGCCTGCTTCTTCTCGTCGTGGACGACTTCGGTGCCCGGCCCGAGCTCCGAGAGCGCCCACGCCCGGCGCGGCAGGCCCGGGCCCTTCGTGTTCGTCCCGAGCAGCGGGTAGCCCGACCGGTAGCCGTACACCATCCGCACGAAACCGGAACAGTCCAGCGACCGCGCCCGCGCCGGCTCCGCGGCCTCGTGGACGCCGCCCGGGAAGTCCCAGCCGATGCCCAGGTAGTCGTAGAAGTCCGACTTCTCCAGCCGGCCCTCGGCGCTGTCCGGGCCGAAGTTGGCGTCCCCGCCGATCCGCAGCTTCTTGGCGATCTGGTCGGCCGCGCCGTCGGTGTACTGCAGGGCGATCGCGAGGATGTCCGGGTCGGTGTCGCCGACGGCCTTGGGCAGCCAGTCGGTGAACCACTGCTGCTTCTCCGCACCCGCCTGCCACACTTCGGGCGCGAGCCGGATCCACGCCGTCGAGGTGATGCTGACCTTGGTGAACTTCGGCTCGGTGAAGGTTCGCGAGCGCCCGGTGATCATGACCGTGCGGGAGCCGTCGGTGAAGGACGCCAGCTGCGCGCCCGCCGCGTCGCGGACCACGGTCCGGGCCGGGCCGTCCAGCCGCTCGTAGGTGTACCCGCCGGTGACCGCCGCGCCGGACGGGGCGGCCGACGCCGAGATCGCCGTGATCTCCTGTTCCCGGTCTTGTGCGAAGTACAGCGCGGCCGCGCCGGACACGCCGATGACCGCGGCCAGCACGCCGATGCGGATCGCCCTGCGCAGTGCCATCTCCTCAGTCACCTCCGCTACTCATACGGTCGGGACCAGCCCGATCAGCACCCCGCTGATCAGGACCGCGTAGCTGGCCAGGCTGACGCCGCCGGTGGCGAGCATCGTGGCCACCGGCTTCTGCCGGACGAGCTGGTAGGCGACCAGGCCGGGCACGACGAACCCGAGCGTCTGGTGCACGAACAGCAGCGGGAAGTCGGCCTGCAGGACGAGCAGCAACGTCGTCTGCAGCACGACGCCCAGCAGCACGACCGCGGCGAACAGCCGCTTGCCGTACAGGATCACCATGCGCTGCAACAGCTTCGTGCCGCCGAAGGTCAGCGCGGTCATCGCCGCGATGATCGCCGCGCGGCGGTAGTCCTCGACCATGGTCAGCGCGATCCAGCCGGGCGTGATCATGCCGCCGGGGGACAGGTTCGTGGTCAGGTAGCAGACCAGCGACAGCAGCAGGCCGATGGCGAGCCCGACGGTGGCGACCTCGGGGGCCAGGGACGTGGTGAGCATCAGGCGACCGGTTCCAGTTTCGCGAGTTCCTCGATGAGCAGTTCCCCCTGGCCGTGGATGTTGCCGATGGCGATCAGCGACGCGTGCCGCTCGACCCCGCCGACGATCCCGCGCAGCAGCTCACGCGGGGACCGCGAGCCGCCGAGGTCGACGACGCGGTCGTGCCACTCGCTCGGGATGGCGGCACGGGCGCTGCGCGTCGGGTCGCCGATGAGCACCACGCGTTCCGGCGCGATGCGGGGGATCAGCGCGCCCATCTGGCCGTTGCGCTCGACGCGGTCGGGCCGGCAGTTGATGATGACGTGCAGCGGGTCGGAGATCGCGCCTTGCGCGCGGAGCTGGTCGATGTTCAGCAACGTCGATTCGGGGTCGTTCGCCGCGAAGACGTTGGCGAAGCGCAGGTGACGGCGGCCGGCGCGGTACTGGTGGACCTGCAGCACCCCCGGGTCCGGCGGCGCGGCCCACATGCCTTCCAGCGCCAGCTGCCGGTTGACGTTCAGCAGGTCCGCGACGGCCAGCGCGATCGCGACGTTCTCCTTGAACGTGATCCAGCCGAAGCCGCGCATCTCTTCGTCGGTGACCGTTTCGGGGTCGACCGCGATCAGCTCGCAGTCCCGCTTGTCGGCCTCCTCCTGGAGGATGTGCAGCCGGTCCCGCTCGGCCGTGAGGCAGATCCCGCCGACCGGCATCGACCGCGACAGCGACCGCGCGACGTCGTCGAGCGTCGGGCCCATCTCGGCGAGGTGGTCCTCACGGACGTTGCACAGGACGCCGATGGTCGAGCGGATCAGCTTGCTCTGGTTGATCTCCTGCAGGTCCGGCATCACGGCCATGCACTCGATGACGAGCGCGTCGGGCCGGTAGGCGGCGGCGCGGCGGACGATCCCGATCTGCTCGACGACGTTGGCGATGCCGAACTTGCGGTAGACGGGTTCCTCGCTGCCGTCGGGGTGGATGAAGCGGGCCGCGGTGCCGGTGGTCTTGGCGGTGGTGACGAGCCCGCCGCCGCGCAGGGCGCCCGCGCAGAGGCGCGTGATCGAAGACTTGCCGCGGATGCCGTTGACCAGCACCCGGGTGGGGATGCTGTGCAGGTGCCGGTAGTGCTGGCGCTGTTCGGTGATGCCGGCGACCAGCATCGTCGCCGACGCCAGGACCAGCACGACGTAGAGGAACGTCACGTCAGACCCCGGCCCCGTCCAGCCAGCTCAGGTAGTCGCTCTTGGCCTTCTCTTCGGGGGTCCGGGCCGGCATCCGCGGCGGGGTCTGCGGCCGCGGCCGGCCCGCCGGTTTCCGTTGCGCGGCCGGGGGCTTGCGTTCGACCCGGGGTTCGGGCTCGTCGACGATCTTCTGGAGCAGTTCGGTCTCGTCGGTCGCCGCGCCGGTCGGGCGCCGGACCTCGCCGAGGCGGTCGCGGCCGTCGAGCAGGGCCTGGCGGCAGATCTCGACGCAGGAGGCGATGGTGCCGATCTCATCCTGGCGCTGGGGGTAGACGACGGCGCCGGTGTCGCCGGCCGCGATCCGCCGCGCCTCCTCGCCGACCCGCCGCAGCGGCCGGACGACCACCAGGAAGTGCCAGGCGAACAGCATCACCGCGACGACGGCGGTGAGCAGCGCGGCGACCCGCGCGCCCGACCGCACGGTGTTGTCCGCGACCCCGAGCGAGCCGATCGGCTGCTCGGCGACGACGACCCACTTCAGCGACGCTGCGGTGCCCTTGTCGGCCAGGCGCTGGGCCGCGACGAGCGCCGCCGGCGTGGTCTCGCGGGCGTCTTTGCCCGACTGCGCCGCGTCGACGTTCTTGATCAGCGTCGCGTCGGTGAGCGAGGAGAACGCGAGGTACCCCTGGGTGTCGGCGATCGTGCGCTTGCCCTCGTCGACCACGCGGACGCGGCCGCCCGCCGCGCCGAGCAGCTCGGCCATGCGCGGCACGTCGTACTCGCCGACCAGGACGTTCTTCGAGTCCGGCAAGGGTGTGAAGGCGTAGACGACCGGGACGCGGCCGCTGGTGTTGTGCTGGCGCAGGCCTTCGCCGTCGGGCAGCTTGCCGGGTTCACGCAGGGAGTCGCGCCCGGCCAGCAGCCGGACCGCGCCCTGGGCGTCGGCGACGTAGATGCTGCGGAACCGGCTTTCGGTTCCGGCGAGCCGGTCCAGCATGCCCCGCAGCTGGTCGGGTTCCTTGCCCTTGCCCAGCTGGGCGACCGACTTCAGGTCGCTGAGGCCTTCGGTGAGGCTTCGGCGCAGCGTGTCGGCGGAGCGCGTGACGCGGACCCCGTGCTCGCTGAGCATGGTCGGGGAGACCTCGGCGTGCTGCCGTCCGAGCGTCGCGGCGACCACCCCCGACCAGCCGAGCAGGGTCAGCGCGACCGCCGCGATGACGAGCTGCGCGGAGAGCAAGGCGCGTACTCCGGGTGCGGGCTTGCGGCGCCGCAGCTTCGAACGCGACCGCTCGAGGGCGGCGGTGACCCGGTTGACCTCTCGGATCCGTGACTGCCGGACCGGCTTGCCCAGCACACCGGCGGCGACGGCGAGGGCGTCGGCGCGCAGCCTGCGGATCGGCGCGACGACCGTGCGCCGCAGCAGGAAGAAGCCCGCGGCGGCCAGCACGAGCAGGGCGGCGGCGGGGATCAGGCCGGGCCAGCGGGCCGGCACGGCCTCGACCGGGAAGCGGCTGAACGCCACGACCGACAGGCCGAGGCTGCCGCCGATGCTGGTGGGGGACACCGGGGCGTAGGAGACGACCGGGGCGCGCTGCTTGCCCTTCTCCGTGACCGCCGAGCCGGTGAGCACGCCGGACTGCCCGGCGGCGGCCGCGGTGGCGGCCTGGGCGAGCAGCTGCTGCGCGGGCGTGTCGGTCGCGGCGACGTCGGAGCCGTGCGTGTGCAGCACGGCGCCGTCCGCGGTGACCAGGCGGACCTGCTGCTGGGTGTCCTTGTCGAGGTCGCCGGCGGTGGTGCGCAGCGCCGTCGATACGACGAGGAGCTTGCCGGCGCGTGCGCCGGAGAGCGGGAGGGCGGTCAGCACGAGCGGGGTGTCACCGGGACGGGCGACCGGGCGGACTGTGAGGTTCGCGACGGCGATCCCGCGCAGCGTCTCGACCGGCACCGGCTCACCGCGGGTGGCCAGGACCTTCTGCGCGGCCGGGTCGTAGACGGCGATCCCGCGCCAGTCTTCGTAGGTCTCGCCCAGCCGGGCGAGCAGGGCGGTGTCGTCGGCGACGTCGAACACCCCGGAGCCGGCCGCGACCTGGAGGTCGCCCGCGGCGGCGGTCGCCGAGGTCGCGACGCTTTGGGCCAGACCGGCGGTCGTGCGCTGCTGGCCGGCGGTCACCTCGTCGGGGACGCGGCCGGCGGCGTCGTTCGCGCGGATCAGGGACAGCGGGCCCGCGGTGGACAGGTACAGGGCGGTGAAGGCGGCGATGACCAACAGCAGGACCAACGCGGTCGCCGAGGCGACACCGGCGCCGCGGGGGAAGCCCGCCTCCGGAATCTGCGCGCGCAACCGCGCCGTTCGCTCTTCGTGCTGTTTCAAGAGGGTCTCCCCAGGCCCTTCCAGTCACATGTCCCGATGGACCACCGGCCACCGCGGCCGCTAGCAAAGAACCCCACCCGTTCGGGTTACATGACGGTATCAATGACGTCGTCGGTGACGTTACAGCTAGCCCCATCGGGGGACAAACGACGGCTAAGGCTAACTATCGGGTGATATCGGTACACTCCGGGTTGTGATCACCCGACCGCGGATGTTGCTCAGCGTGGCCGGCGTGGCCGTCGCTCTGGCGTTGGCGCTGACCTTGGTGCTGACCCTCGGTGACGACGCTCCTCCGACGTCCGCCCCGGAAGCCGGTCCGGAGCCCCTGGACTCCCTGGTGACCGGCTTCACGGCCAAGTTGTCGGCCGACCAGGGGTACCGCTCACCGAAATCCGACGAACGTCGGACCGCGTCCGCGGGGTTCGCGGCGGTCCTGGACCGCCGGGGGACCGCGGATCTCGGGAAGCTCGGTTTTTCGGTGCACGACGACGTCGACCCGGCGACCGGACGGCCTTACACGATCGTGGTCAACGAGCCCGGCACCGAGCGCGCGTGGGGTTTGTACGTCATCGACCGGTCGGCGCCGCCGTCGCTGGCGGTGGAGGTGCCGCACCCGGCGTTCGACCTGCGGACGGAGCTGTTCGGCGTCGACTTGTTCCGCCGGACCCCCGGCGCGGTGCTGATGGTGGCCGGCGCGCACCGGAAAGCCGACGACAGCAAGGCCGACGTCGCGCACGAAGAGGACTCGGTCTTCCACGTCGTGGCTTCGGTGCTGGCCGCGCGCAAGCTCACGCAGGTCCAGCTGCACGGCTTCCACGACGAAAACCTGCCGTCGAAGGACATCGTGCTGTCCTCGGGGGCTTCGGCAGCGGGTGACGCGGTTCGCCGCACGGCAACGCGTCTGGAGGCGAACGGGTTCGCGGTGTGCCGGGCCTGGGAAGAGCGCTGCGGAGCGCTCGAAGGGACGAAGAACGTCCAGGGCAAACTGGCAGCGGCGGACGACACGGTGTTCTTGCACGTGGAGATGAGCCGAGCGGTGCGGGAATCGCCCGAACGACGAGCCGGCGTCGTCCAGGCGCTGAGTGACGCCGACCTCGGGCACTCGTGATTCAGGTGGCGTTTTTGGTGCGCCGCAACGCCTTCGGCGATGGCCACACGCAGAACTCGGTGCCATCCGGATCCGCCAGCACGACGGTGCCGTCGTCGCGCGCGGCGAGCTGAGCGGCGCCGAGGGAGATCAGCGCGTCGACCGCGTGCCTCTGGTCGCCGTCCGGGAGCAGCTCGAGGCGCTGCCGGGGCGCCTCGGGTGTGCCATCCCAGGTGTCCCAGGCGATTTTCGTGCCGCCGCTCGGCGACTGGATCGCGGTCTGCGCGCCCTGGTCCCACACCAGGGGCCAGTCCAGCGCCCGGCTCCAGAACGAGCCGGCCTGCCGGGAGCCGGCACAGGTGAGCTCACCCAGCGGGCCGCACCCGGCGAGGTAGCCGTTGCCGGGTTCGATCACGCAGAACTCGTAGCCCGCCGGGTCGGCCAGGACGACGTGTGTCTCCTCGGGTTGCTGTCCGACATCGACATGACGGCCGCCGAGTCTCAGGGCCGTGTCCACTGTGTGCCGCTGGTCGTCGAGGTCGGCGCTGGTGAGGTGCAGGTGCATCCGGTTCGCGCCGAGGCGGCCGTCGCGGCCGGGTACGAACCGGAGGCCGAGCTGGGTGTCCTTGCCCGGCAGCAGTACACCGCCGGGCTCCTCGACGATCTCTCGGCCGAGGAGGTCGGCCCAGAAGCGGGCCGGTTCAGCCGGGTTGTTCGCCTCGAACGTCACTGCCAGGAGTCGCGAAGGCATGACCGGAACGTAGACACCGCCCTAATGGCGCGGCAAGGCAATATCTCCGGTCAGCGCAACCAGCGCAAGGCCGCGTCGACGCAGTCCTCGGGGTTGCTGTCGAACGCGATGGCCGCGGCAGGGGCGTGCTGCCGGACCAGGTTGACCACCCGCTCGAACAGCTCGAGCAACGGCTCGTGCGTGCGGAGGCCGCCGCCGATCACGACACAGTCGTAACTGTTGCCGGTCAACGCCTCCGCAATGGTTTGCTCGGGGCGCTCACCGAGCGACACGAGGCAGTAGTCGGCCTCGATGCGGTGATCGTCGAAGCGATCCTGACCGCGCGCTATCGCAGCCAGGACCGGTGCCGGGTCCCAGCCTTCGAGCTTCGCGGGGTCGAGACCGACAACGAGCACTCGTGCCATCGTCGGGACGATACGCCTACGGCGGCCCGCCGACCGTACACCGCCTTCCGCCGGACCCACCGCCGTACCCGGCCGGGTCATGCCACGCCGGGCCGTCGTGGGGTGGATCGTCTTCTTGGCCGCGTTTCTCTCCGTGAGCTTGTCGACGGGCTGCTCAGCGATCGCACGTTGCCGTTGCCCGACGCGCCCACGGCCGACGTCGTCGCGTACTACACCGCCAATCCGGCTGCGGCTTGGGTGGCTGCCGGCTTGCAGGTGATCTCGGTCCTCGGGTTCGCGGTGTTCGCCCGCACGGTGAGCGGGACGGCCGGCGATCCTGCCGCCGCTCGGCGGCTGAATGTCGTGGGAATGGTTTCCGTGGGGGCCATGCTCGTGTCGTCCGTGCTCACCTGTGCCGTGGTGATCGCGGCTCCTGCGGCGGCGCCGCAGACGGTCGTGGGTCTCCGGATGGCGAGTTTTTACGCCGGTGGCGTGGTCAACGTCGTCACGCTGGGAGCCGTTGTTCTCCTCGCCGCGCTGGCCACGGCGTGGCTGCGGAAGCCGGCTCGGACGTTCGGCTGTGTGGCGGGTGGGCTGGCAGTCCTGTCCCTGGTTTCCCTGTTCTTCTACTACGCCAGCGTGCTTTTACCGGTGGGCCGGGTCCTTTGTATGGTGTGGACCATTGTCGCGGCGGTGGCCCTGACCCGCGCGGCAGCGCGAACCACGGAGTGAGCCGCTTCTCCGACGCCAGGGGCCTGTTCAGCAGGGCCGACCGGGCTTGGGCACCGGTGCACCTCGTCCGGCGACTGACAGGCACCATCGCACCAGCAACCACCCAGCGTCACAAGTGAGCACGCAGGGTGGTGATCCGGTGTGACGGAGGTCGGCCTTGAGAGGATGGCCTCATCGCGCATAATGGGCCCGGTAAGCGACTGCTTGGTATGTGCCGCGCACCACAGCGAAGGAGACACACTGTCGTGAACTCGTTCAAGGATCGCGTCGCGATCGTCACCGGGGCGAGCCGGGGCATCGGGCTCGGGATCGCGAAGACGCTGGTCGAGCGCGGGGCGAAGGTGTGCATCACCGCGCGCAAGCCCGAGGCCCTCGAAGAGGCCGTCAACTCCCTCGGCGGCCCGGACGTCGCCATGTTCGTGCCCGGCAAGGCCGACGACACCGACCACCAGGACGAGGCCGTCGCGAAGACGGTCGAGACCTTCGGCCGGCTCGACTACCTGGTCAACAACACCGGCATCAACCCGGTCTACGGGCCCACGCTGGACATCGACCCCGGCGCCGCGGCCAAGATCCTCGGCGTGAACGTGCTCGCGCCGCTCGGCTGGACCAAGCGCGCCCGCGACGCGTGGATGGGGGAGCACGGCGGTGCCGTCGTCAACGTCGCCTCCGTCGCCGGCCTCGGCGCTTCGCCCGGGATCGGGCTCTACGGCGTCAGCAAGGCCGCCCTGATTCGGCTGACCGTCGAGCTCGGCGCCGAGCTGGGGCCGAAGATCCGCGTCAACGCCGTCGCGCCCGCCGTCGTCAAGACGAAGTTCGCCACCGCGCTCTACGAAGGCCGCGAGGAGGAGGTCGCCTCCGCGTACCCGATGAAGCGGCTCGGCCTGCCCTCCGACATCGCCGGCGCGGTCGCCTTCCTGCTGTCCGACGACGCCGGCTGGATCACCGGCCAGACGATGGTGCTCGACGGCGGCGTGACCCTGGGTGGTGGCCTGTGACCGGCGTGGTCGTCACCGGGGGCGGCGGGGGCATCGGCGCCGCGCTGGCCCGCCGCTTCGCCGCGGACGGCGCGAAGGTGCTCGTCGCCGATCTCGACGGCGACAAGGCCTCGGAAGTCGCGAAGGAGGTCGGCGGGACGGCGTTCGTCGGTGACGTCGCGAGCGTCGACGGCGTCGCGAAGCTGGTCGAGAGCGCCCGCGAGACCCTCGGCGAGATCGACGTCTTCTGCGCGAACGCCGGGATCGCGCCCTTCGGCGGCGCGGAAAGCCCGGAAGAGGTCTGGGCACGCACCTGGGACGTCAACGTCATGGCCCACGTCCGCGCGGCCACCCTGCTGCTGCCCGCGTGGCTCGAGCGCGGTAAGGGCCACTTCATCGCCACGGTCTCCGCCGCCGGCCTGCTGACCAGCCTCGGCTCGGCGCCGTACTCGGTGACCAAGCACGGCGCGCTCGCCTTCGCCGAATACCTGGCCGCCACCTACAAGCACCGCGGGATCACCGTCCAGGCCATCTGCCCGCAGGGCGTGCGGACCGCGATGCTGGAGAGCACCGGCGCCGCGGGCCAGCTGCTGATGGGCGCGTCGGCGATCGAACCGGAGCAGGTCGCGGACGCGCTGTTCACGGCCATCGAGGAGAAGCGGTTCCTGGTGCTGCCGCACCCCGAGGTCGCGGGGTACTACGCGGCGCGGGCGACCGACACCGACCGCTGGCTCGGCGGGATGAACAAGCTGCAGCGCAAGGTCGAAGCGGCGTTCGAGGCGGAATGACCTGGCAGCCGGAGGTCGACGAGATCGCCCGGCGGCGGGCGCTGGCCGAACGCATGGGCGGCCCGGACAAGGTCGCCCGCCAGCACGCCGCCGGGCGCTCGACGGTCCGCGAGCGGATCGAGGCGCTCGCCGACCCCGGCAGCTTCGACGAGATCGGCGCGCTCGCCGGCACGGCGTCCTATGTGGACGGCTCACTGGAGTCGTTCACCCCGGCCAACTTCGTGGTCGGGACCGCGAAGCTCGACGGGCGGCGCGTGGCGATCGGCGGGGACGACTTCACCGTGCGCGGTGGCGCCGCCGACGCCGCGATCATGGAGAAGCAGGTCTACGCCGAACGGCTCGCGAACGAGCTCGGCCTGCCGATGGTGCGCCTCATCGAGGGCACCGGGGGCGGCGGCAGTGTCAAGATGCTGGAGCAGCACGGGTTCACCTACGTCCCGGTCAACCCGGGCTGGGACCTGGTGGTGGACAACCTCTCCACGGTGCCGGTGGTGGCGCTGTGCCTCGGCCCGGTCGCCGGGCTCGGCGCCGCGCGGGCGGTGATGGCGCACCTCAACGTCCTGGTCGAAGACGTCGGGCAGCTGTTCGTCGCCGGGCCGCCGGTGGTGAAGCACGCGACGGGGGAGGACCTCACCAAGGAGGAGCTCGGCGGCGCGGACGTCCACCGCCGCAGCGGCGCGGTCGACCGTATCGTGGCTTCGGAGGCCGAGGCTTTCACGTTCCTGAAGCAGTTCCTGTCGTATCTGCCGTCCTCTGTGGACTCGCTGCCGCCGGTCGGGTCCACTTCGGACCCGGTCGACCGGCGCGAAGAGACACTGCTTTCGCTGGTGCCGCGCAACCGGCGGCACCCCTACCGGCTGCGGCCGCTGCTCGACGGCGTCTTCGACGAAGGTTCGGTGTTCGACTACGCGGTGTCGGGCGGCTCGGCCTACGCCGGACTCGCACGGCTGAACGGCCACCCGGTCGGGGTGCTCGCCACCGACCCGTACCGCGGCGCGACGCTGACACCCGAAGGGGCGGACGTCATGACCCGCCTGGTCGACCTGTGCGAGACGTTCCACCTGCCGCTGGTGTCGCTGACCGACCAGGCGGGCATGGTGATCGGCGCCGCGGCCGAGCGCGCCGGCGCGATCCGGCACGGCGCCCGCGCGGTCACCGCCGTGTACCAGGCGCGGGTGCCGATGGCCGAGGTGATCGTCCGGCGCGTGTTCGGCGTCGGCGGCGCGGGCCAGGTCAACCGGCACCGGCTGGTCCGCCGCTGGGCGTGGCCCTCGGGTGACTGGGGCTCGCTGCCGGTCGAAGGCGGCATCGAAGCGGCGTACCGGGCCGAACTCGACGCGGCCGACGACCGGGAGGCGCGGATCGAGGAGATCCGCGCCCGCCTGGACGCGGTGCGCTCGCCATTCCGCACGGCGGAGCGGTTCTCGGTCGAGGACGTGATCGACCCGCGCGAAACCCGCGCCCGCCTGTGCGACTGGGTACCGGACGCCTACGCGGTCCTGCCGAAGCTGGTGGGCCGCCCGTCGTTCGGGATGCGGCCTTAGCGCACGCGGTACCAGTGCGGCCGCAGCTCTTCGAGCCCGACCGGTTTCCCGCCAGGCCGGTCGAACATCCGAACCCCGTCACCGAGCAGCACCGGGACGGGCATCGCGAGAATTTCGTCGAGGACCCCGGCTTCGAGGCACTGCCGGGCGATGTCGGCGCCGAGGACGTTGACGTACTTCGGGCCGGCTGCGTCTTTGGCCGCGGCGACCGCGTCGACCAGGTTGTCGACGAACGTGACGCCGGGCGCCGGGGCGGCGGGACGGTGGGTGAGCACGAACTGCGGCCCCTCCCAGCCGCCGCCGAACGCCTTGCCTTCGCCTTCGGTGCCGCGGTGCGGGTCGTCCCCGCCGTAGGTCCGGCGGCCGACGAGCAGCGCGCCGATCTCCGGGACCAGCTCGTCGACCAGCGGGTCCGGGCCCAGGTACGGGGTCAGCCAGGACATGTCGCCGCCGGGGCCGGCGACGAAGCCGTCGACCGAGCAGCTGAAGCCGTAGAGCAGTTTCGCCATGATGTCTCCTTTGGGGCGGTTCGCGGACTTCAGTACTGACGGCGGGGCCGGGAAAACTCATCGGCTTCACCCGGTCGTGTCCGGAACGCGACAGGTTCACCACGGACCGTTGACAACGGTGTCAGGCCACGAGGACCGTTCCGATTCGCATCGGCTGAACTTGTGCTCAACGGCGAAGGACAAGTGACATGGTCTTGCGCAACCTCCTGCGGCTTTCCGCCGCCACCGCCCTGGCCCTGGCCGGGCTGATCCCCGTACCCGCGTCCGCGGCGCCGCTGGTCACCGACCCGGCGTCGCTGGTGAACCCGTTCATCGGCACCTCCAACGCCGCCGACGACTTCCCCGGCGCGGACGTCCCGTTCGGCATGCTCCAGTGGAGCCCCGACACGCCCAGCCGCCCCGACGGAGGCGGCTACGAGTACAAGGATTCCGCCATCACCGGGTTCAGCCTGACCCACCTGTCCGGTCCGGGCTGCGGCGCCGACGGCGACGTCCCGATCCTGCCGACGGTCGGCGCGGTGAACACCGGCGCGACCGTGCCCTTCGGCCATACCAACGAATCCGCGAGTCCGGGCGCGTACTCGGTGAACCTCGGCAACGGCGTGAACACCGAGCTGACCGCCGCGCTGCGGTCCGGGATCGGCCGGTTCACCTTCCCCTCGACGTCCCAGGCGAACCTGCAGTTCAAGCTCAACGGCAGCCAGAACGGCACGACGAACCAGACGTGGACGGTGGTCAGTCCGACCGAAGTGTCCGGTTCGGTGACCTCCGGGCATTTCTGCGGCGCGGGCTTCACCTACACGCTCTACTTCGACGTCGTGTTCGACCGGCCGTTCAGCTCCAGTGGCACCGCGGCCGCGGCGGCCGTGACCCCCCAGGCGTCACCCGGAAAACTGCACGGGGAGGCGGCTTCGGCGGCGGCACCAGCCGCGGGACCGGGCAGCGCCTACGTCCGGTTCGACACGACCACCAACCGGACCGTGCAGGCCAAGGTCGGCATCTCCTACGTCTCGGTGTCCAACGCCGTCGCGAACCGGGCCGCGGACATCCCGGCGTTCGACTTCGCCGCGACCAAGCAGGCCGCGCACGACAGCTGGAACTCCCTGCTCGGCCGGATCCAGGTCGCGGGCGGCACGGCGGCGCAGCAGCGGGTGTTCTACACCGCGCTGTACCACTCGCTGTTGCACCCCAACGTCTTCTCCGACCGCAACGGCCAGTACATCGGGTTCGACAACCAGGTGCACACCGTCGCGAGTGGACACTCGGCGCACTACGCCAACTTCTCCGGCTGGGACATCTACCGCACGCAGGCGCAGCTGTCGGCGTTGGTGGCCCCCGCGCAGACGGGTGACATCGCGCAGTCGATGATCGCCGACTACGCGCAGGGCGGCGGGCTGCCCAAGTGGTCGCAGAACAACGGCGAGACGTACGTGATGGTCGGCGACCCCGGAACCGCGATCTTGGCGAGCTACTACGCCTTCGGGGCGCGGAACTTCGACACGTCGGCGGCCTTGCAGGCCATGCTGAAGGAAGCGAGCGTGCTGAACAACGTCCGGCCGGGGCTGAACGCGCTGAACGCGCCGGGGTACCTGCCGGCGAACGGCACTTACCAGTGCTGCAACTTCTACGGCCCGGTCTCGACGCAGCTGGAGTACAACACGGCGGACTTCGCGCTCTCGGCGTTCGCCGGGGCGCTGGGGGACACGGCGAACCAGCAGTTCTACGCCGGCCGCGCGCAGAACTGGAAGAACACGTTCAACCCGGCGAGCGGTTTCATGCAGCCGCGCGACGCGGGCGGCGGCTGGACCGGCGGTTTCAACCCGGCGAGCGGCTCGAACTTCGTCGAAGGCACGTCGTGGCAGTACACCGGCATGGTGCCGTTCAACGTGGCCGGCTTGGCCGCGGCGCGCGGCGGTAACGCGTCACTGGTCAGCTACCTCGACAGTGTGCTCGCGGGGTTCCACGGCGCCGGCGGGTCGCAGGCCGACCTCGGCAACGAGCCGAGCCTGGAGCTGCCGTGGGAGTACGACTACGTCGGGCAGCCGTACAAGACGCAGAAGGTCGTGCGGCAGGTGCAGGACCAGATCTGGACCGACGCGCCGGGTGGGCTGGCGGGCAACGACGACCTCGGCGCGATGAGCGCGTGGTACGTGTTCTCGGCGCTGGGTTTCTACCCGATGACGCCGGGAACGGCGGATCTGGCGCTGGGCAGCCCGCTGTTCACGCAGGCGGTGGTGACGCTCCCGAGCGGCAACACGCTGACGCTGAACGCCCCGGCGGCGGCCGACAACGCCCCGTACGTCCAGAGCGCGTCGTGGAACGGCTCGGCGTGGAACAACGCGTACGCGCCGACGTCGGCCCTCACCTCGGGCGGGACGTTGTCGTTCGTCCTCGGCACTGCGGCGAACACGGGGTGGGCGGCGTCGAACCCGCCGCCGTCCTACGACGGGACGTTGCCGCACCTGGGTCCGTTGACCTCGGGGGTCGCGGGCAAGTGCGCGGACGTGGCCACCAGCGGCACGGCGAACGGGACGCACGTGCAGCTCTACACGTGCAACAGCACCGGAGCGCAGAAGTGGTTCTCCGGCCCCGACGGAACCCTGCAGGCCCAGGGCGGCTGCCTGGACGTCAGCAACAGCGGGACGGCGAACGGCACGAAGGTCCAGCTGTGGCAGTGCAACGGCTCTGGCGCCCAGACGTGGCAGCCGGGCACGGCCGGCGCGCTGGTGAACCCGCAGTCGGGGCGGTGCCTGGACGACCCGGGCAGCACCACGACGGACGGGACCCAGCTGCAGATCTACGACTGCAACCAGAGCGCGGCCCAGAAGTGGACCCGAGGCTGAGGTGGGGGGGGGGGGGGGGGGGGGGGGGGGGGAAAGAAGGAGGGGGGGGGGGGGGGGGGGGGGGGGGGGGGGGGGGGGGGGGGGAGGGGAAGGAGGGGGGGGTGGGGGTGGGGGGGGGGGGGGGGAGGGGGGGGGGGGGGGGGGGGGGGTAGTGCAGCGCCCGGCGGCGCGCGGCCGGGACGTGCACCGCGGCCAGTCGGTCGACCGCCCGGGCGAACGC
>NZ_JBVJNO010000017.1:112280-202854 GCF_055583645.1 Amycolatopsis sp. NPDC104587 | reverse complement strand
GGTTGTGGGAGAGTAGGACACCGCCGAACTTAACAAAACGGTTAGGCCCCGGTTGAGGACCAGTGATGGTTCTCCCGGGGCCTTTCTGCATGCCCGGAAACTCCTGCGCTAGTCGGCCCGCCGGCGCAGCAGGTAGGTGTCCATGATCCAGCCGTGCTCCTCACGAGCCTTCGCCCGCCGCTCGCGGATCTCCGAAGCCAGCTCCGCGGTCAGCGGGCCCGAAATGAGGATCTCGTCGGGTGTGCCCACGTAGGCGCCCCAGAAGATCTCCAGGCCGTCGGCGGCAAACCGGTCGAACGTCGTGTGCGCGTCCAGCAGGACGAAGACGTCGTCGACGTCCTCGGGCCAGCCCGCCTGCAGCCGGCGGCCCGTGGTCAGCTGGACCGCGCGGCCGATCTGGTTCATCGTCGTCCGGTGCCGGGCCACCAGCGCCGAGATGCTGCTGATCCCCGGGATCACCTCGTACTCGAACTCGGCCTTCCCCCGCGCCAGCACCGCCTCGATCAACGCGATCGTGCTGTCGTACAGCGACGGGTCGCCCCACACCAGGAACGCCCCGGTCTCGGCCGGCCCCAGCTCCGCGAGGATCAGCTCCTCGTACACCGCCGCCCGTGCCGCGTGCCAGTCGGCGACCGCGGCCCGGTAGTCGGCCGGTGTGCGGTCGCGCGGCGGGTCCTCCGCCAGCACCACCCGGTACCCCGGCCGCGTGACGAATCGGTCGAGGATGCCCTGCCGCAGCCGCACCAGGTCGGCCTTCTCGGTGCCCTTGTCGAGCACGAAGAACACGTCGACGCGGTTGAGCCGGTCGATCGCCTGAACCGTCAGGTGGTCCGGGTCGCCGGCGCCGATCCCGATCGCGTAGAGCTTGCGCATGCCGCGAGTCTGACGGGACCCGATGGAGAACCCCTACCCCCAAGGGGTATAAAGGAAAGAGCACGAAGGGAGTTGCCGATGACCGAGACGACCTACTCCGTCGAGGGCATGACCTGCGGGCACTGCGCCAGCTCGGTCCGCGAAGAGGTCTCCGAGCTCAGCGGTGTCCGGCAGGTCGAGGTCGACGTCGAGAGCGGCCGCGTGACCGTGACCAGCGACGTCCCGCTGGCGGCCGACGCCGTCGCCGCGGCGGTCACCGAGGCCGGCTACCGCCTGGTCGCGTGAGCCCGGCCGAGGTGACCACCGCGGAGCGCGTCGAGCTCGCCATCGGCGGGATGACGTGCGCGTCCTGCGCGGCCCGCGTCGAGCGCAAGCTCAACAAGGTCGGCGGGGTGACCGCGACGGTCAACTACGCGACCGAAAAGGCGCAGGTCAGCTACCCGAGCGAGCTGTCGGTCGACGATCTGAAGGCCGTGGTGGAAGCCGCCGGGTACTCCGCGCGGCTCCCGGATCCGGAAGCGCCCGACGAGACGAGCACGCTGCGCAAACGTTTGCTGCTCTCCGCGGTGCTCACCCTCCCGCTAGTGGCCCTCGCGATGGTCCCCGCCTGGCAGTTCGACTACTGGCAGTGGGTCTCGCTGGCGCTCGCGGCCCCGGTCGTGACGTGGGGCGCGTGGCCGTTCCACCGCGCCGCCGCCGTCAACCTGCGGCACGTCACCGCCACCATGGACACGCTGATCTCACTCGGCGTGGTCGCTTCGGTCCTGTGGTCGCTGTACGCGCTCTTCTTCGGCATGGCCGGCGAGATCGGCATGCGCCACGGCTTCGAGCTGATCAGCTCCGGCACGGCCGGCGACAGCCTGTACTTCGAGGTCGCGGCCGCCGTGACCACGTTCATCCTGGCCGGCCGCTACTTCGAGGCCCGCTCCAAGCGCCGCGCCGGCGCCGCGCTGCGGGCGCTGATGGACCTCGGCGCGAAGGACGTCACAGTGCTTCGCGCCGGTGAAGAGCGCCTGGTCCCGATCACCGAGCTCAAGGTCGACGACGTCTTCGTGGCGCGGCCCGGTGAGAAGATCGCCACCGACGGCGTGATTGTCGAAGGCGGCTCCGCGGTCGACACCGGCATGCTCACCGGCGAGTCCGTGCCGGTCGAGGTCGGGCCGGGTGACGGGGTCACCGGCGCCACCGTCAACGTCGGCGGGCGGCTGCTCGTGCGGGCCACCCGGGTCGGCGCGGACACGCGGCTGGCGCAGATGGCCCGGCTCGTCGAGGCGGCGCAGAACGGCAAGGCGGAGGTCCAGCGGCTCGCCGACCGGGTGTCGGCGGTGTTCGTCCCGGCCGTCGTCTTCGCCGCGCTCGCCACGTTGGTCGTCTGGCTGGCGACGGGCGGGCCGGAGGAGGCGGCGTTCACCGCGGCCGTGGCCGTGCTGATCATCGCGTGCCCGTGCGCGCTCGGCCTGGCGACCCCGACGGCCCTGCTGGTCGGCACCGGCCGCGGCGCGCAGCTGGGCATCCTCATCAAGGGGCCCGAGGTGCTCGAGTCCACTCGCCGGGTCGACACCGTGGTGCTCGACAAGACCGGCACCGTCACCACCGGCCGGATGACTCTCGTCGAGGGCGACGGCGAGGTGCTGCGGCTCGCGGGAGCCGTCGAAGCCGCGTCCGAGCACCCGATCGGCCGCGCGATCACCGATGCTGCCCGGGAGCGGTTCGGTGCGCTGCCCGCCGTCACGGACTTCCGCAGCACCGCCGGTGTCGGGGTGTCCGGCCTGGTCGAAGGCCGCATCGTGAGCGTCGGGCGCGCGCCGGGCGGCGAGGTGACGACGGTCGCCGTGACCTGGGACGGCGAGGTCGGCGGCACGCTGGCCGTCGCCGACACGATCAAGCCGACGTCCGCCCGGGCGGTCGCCGAGCTGCGCGAACTCGGGCTGACGCCGGTGCTGCTGACCGGCGACAACGAGGGCGTGGCACGAGCGATCGCCGCCGAAGCCGGGATCGACGAGGTGATCGCGGGCGTGCTGCCCGAGGAGAAGGTCGCCGTCGTCCAGCGACTGCAGGCCGAGGGGCGCGTGGTGGCGATGGTCGGCGACGGCGTCAACGACGCGGCCGCGCTCGCCCAGGCCGACCTGGGCCTGGCGATGGGCACCGGCACCGACGCGGCGATCGAGGCGGGCGACCTCACGCTGGTCCGCGGCGACCTGCGCGCGGCGCCCGACGCGATCCGGCTGGCCCGCCGGACGCTGGCGACGATCAAGGGGAACCTGTTCTGGGCGTTCGCATACAACGTGGCGGCGCTGCCCCTGGCCACGCTCGGCCTGCTCAACCCGATGATCGCGGGCGCGGCGATGGCGTGCTCGTCGGCGTTCGTGGTGAGCAACAGCCTCCGGCTGCGCCGGTTCCGCTGACCCCGGCCGATACGTGGGGAGGGTATAGTCGACGTCGAGGGATGCCGACAACGGGACAGGTGGGCGATGACGGGTTACGGCACCGAGCGGGAGGCCTATCTCAAGCGCCTGCGCCGCATCGAGGGGCAGATCCGCGGGCTGCAGCGCATGGTCGAGCAGGACAAGTACTGCATCGACATCCTGACCCAGGTCTCGGCGGCGACGAAGGCGCTGCAGTCGTTCTCGCTGGAGCTGCTGGACGAGCACCTGGCCACGTGCGTGGTCCAGGCGGCGGCGAACGGCGGCGAAGAGGCGGATCTGAAGGTCCGCGAGGCCTCGGACGCGATCGCGCGGTTGGTGCGCTCGTAGGTCGGCGCGAGGGGGGAGGCCATCGCCGGGCTCGGCGGCCGCTGACCAGGCAACCCGCGACCGCCCGGCGCACCCACGCGGCCGGCGGTCCGGCGTTCGTCCCCTAACGCACCAGCACCGCCAAGGTCAGCCCGCCCGCGTTGGTCGTGAAGTGCACGATCACCGACGCCAGCACTCCGCGCCCCGTGTGGCGCCACCAGTGCAGGAAGATCCCTGCCGCCCCGGCCGCCGCCATCGCGAGTACCTGCAGCACGACCACCGGTGTTGCTCCGAACACCGCGTGCACCGCCGCGTTGCGGCCGATCGCCAGTGCCGGGAGAAAATGCCACAGGCCGAACAGGGCCGCCGAGCCCAGGATCGGGGGCCAGCGCCAGCGGTCGTCGCTTGCTCCCAGCAGCGCCGGGAGGACTCCGCGGAACGCGATCTCCTCGATCAGGACCGTCCCGAACAGGATCCGGCCGCAGGTCAGCCACAGCAGCTGACCGAAGTCGGGCGTGCCGACGCGGCCGTCCTGGTACACCGTGCGCAGCGCCGGCACCGCCAGCGCGATGCCGAACACCACCGCCACCAGCGCCGCTCCGGCCAAGCCCACCAGCAACGGCTGCCGGAACTCACCCCAGCCCAGGTCGCGCCACGAACAGCCCGCCGCGCGGCCCAGCGTTACCAGCACCAGCGCCGCCACCACTCCGCACACCGGGTACGCCCAGCCGGGCAGCACGCGGTTGGCCAGCGTGGTCGACGCGGCCAGCGTCACCACCGCCGCGAGCAGGGCGGACACCCGGAAGTACTGCGAAGCTCTGGCCAAGCACTCAGCCTACGGCGTCCGACAGGTCGTCCGCCGGTGATCGTCGCTGGACCGGGACTCTCTTCGACATCGGGAGCGTGGCTTCGGGGTCGAACGGCGCCGGCTGTTCGTCGAGCGCGACGGCCGCTTCGGCCAGCAGATCACGGCAGCCGGTGAGGCTCGCGTGGAGCTTGTCGCGGACCTCGGTGAGGGCCGCGACCTCGCGTTCCGCGGCGCCGACCAGCGTCTCGCCACGTCTGGTCGCCGCCGCGACCAGCTGGTCCGCCTTCGCCCGGGCGGCCGCTTCCTGCTCGGCCAGTTCGCGCATCGCGTCCGCGCGGCGGATCGTCATCGCGCGGGTGTGATCCTCTTCCTGCTGCGCGCGGCGGTGCGCCGCGGCTTCGTCCAGCTCGCGGCGACGCTGCTCGGCCGCCCGCACGAACTCCTCGTGCTCCACCCGGCGGCGCTCGCCCTCGGCCTCCGCCTCGGCGACCAGCGTGCGTTCCTTCTCGGTGAGCCGGACCGCTTCCCGCTCGGCCTCGAGCCGGATCCGTTCGGCGTTTTCCGTTGCGCGCGCGGTGATTTCGGTCGCTTCCTCGCGGGTGAGCTCGATCATCCGGCGCGAGCGCTCCTGCAGCGCGTCCGGCTCGATCGGGGTCCGGCTGATCCGGTCGATCTTCAGCCGGAGCTCACGGTTGCCCTCCGCCAGCGACTCCGCGCGCCGCCGCGCCGAGTCGCGTTCGGCGGTGAGTCTTTGGATCTCGGCTTCGGCCCACTCGACGTATTCGACGACCTGCGCGCGATGAAAACCGCGCCACGCCAGGTCGAATCCGGGCCGCGTGCGCGCCACGTCCTCGCCACCGCCGGGGGCCATGCCTCACCTCCGAATTGGATGGTTTCTCCTCGGCCGCACGTTTTCCTTGTGGTGCCGGGGATTTCCGTGTGCACCCCAGTGTGCCGCAAACCCGGCCCCGCGCGCCGCCCGGGCGGGTGATCATTCGTCGAGCGGTTCCCCGGGACCGGTGGACGTGCTCCGGACGCCGGGCAGCTCGGCGAGCTCGGCGGCCAGGTCGTAAAGATCACCACGGCCGTCGAGGCGCATGGTCACGACCGCGATCCGTTGCCCCTCTTCGGAAAGAGACTCGTGGTCGACGTCGACGTGCTGCACGCTCCAGCCGCGTCCGGTGCAGGCGGCGAGCGCCGCGCGCAGCACGCCGTGGCCGTCGAGGTAGCTCAGCTGGATCACCGGTGGCTCGCGGCGGTGGCGGGCGACGAACCGCTGCAACGGCGGAAAGCCCCTAGTCACCACGAAGTGCCCGATCGTCGTGGCGACCGCGAGCACCGGCAGCCCGGCGCCGCACGCCGTGCCGACAGCAGCGGTGAGCCAGATCGTCGCCGCCGTCGTCAGGCCGCGCACGGCGTCGCGGCGGACGAAGATCAGCCCGCCGCCGATGAAGCCGATGCCGGACACGATCTGCGCGGCGATGCGCGACGGGTCGAGCGCGACGTGGTCGGTGCCGAGCAGGTCGGCGAAGCCGTACTTCGACACCAGCATGAACACGGCCGAGCCGACGCCGACCAGGCTGTGCGTCCGCAGGCCGGCGGCCTTCATGCCGGCCTCGCGCTCGAGCCCGATCGCGACGCTCAGCACCAGCGCGAGCAGGACCGGCGGCAGCAGCTCCCACTGCGCCGGCGTGGACCACAGTGTGGGCAAGATCATCCTCCCTGCCTTCCCCGGCGGCCGGCGCACAGGGCTGCCACCTGGGGATATCGAGCCGACAGGAGGTGATCGTGCCAGGGCGGGACGCGCGCCGCCGCACCGCGCCGGGCGTCCGGAGTGGACGGCGTCAGCCGCCGGGCGGGGTCACCGTAAGCAGCGCGGCCAGCGCGAGGACCACCACGCTGAGCACGACCTCCACCGCGACCGCCTGCCGCAGCTTGCGCAGGCTCGTCGTCACGGTCTTCGTGCTGCCCTCTTCCGGCCCGGTCAGCCCGCGGCGCACCGCGCGACGCGACCGGCTCGCCACCGTCAACAGCGCCGCGAAGCCGGCGATCTTCAGCAGCACCAGCAGGCCGAACGTGCTGGTCCAGAGGGTGGACAGGGACGGCATGATGCGCAGCGCCAGCACCGCACCGCTGATCGCGATCGCCGTGACCGAGCCGGCCGCGAGGCGCGAGAACTTGGCCGCGACCGGCACCAGGTCCTCGCCGGGCGCGGGCCGGTACAGGCCGAGCGCGAGCTGGACCAGCCCGCCCGCCCAGATCGCGATCGCGCCGAAGTGCACGAGGTCCGCGGTCACCGAGACGAACATGACCGGGTCGGTGACCGGGTGGCCGGTGGCCGAGAACGTCAGCAGCACCAGGAAGCCGGTCACCATCAGGAGGTTTTCGTAGCGGGCGCGCAGGCGGTCGGGCAGGCCGGGCCGCAGCAGCCGGGGCAGCAGCACAGTCAGTGCCGCGACCGCGGCCAGCCGCAGGAGCAGCAGCTTCCCGTAGGCGACGCGCAGGGTGTCGGCCAGCAGCCCGGGGTCGGTCACGGCGCCGAGGCCGCGACCGGCCGCGTACGGGCCTTGCAGCAGGAAGGTCGCCGCCGTGGTCACCACGACCAGGCCGGCGCCCCAGTGCAGCAGCCGCCGCGCGCGGGGGTCGGTGCGGGCCGCCGGGCGGCACACCACCACGAACGCGAGGCCGCCGAGCAGCACGACCCCGAGGTAAGCCAGCCAGCGCACCGCCGTCGACACGGTGTTGACGCCGGCGTCGGTGCCGGTCGCCGCGGACACCGCGCCCGCCGACGTCACCAGCGGCCCGGTGCCGAGGACAAACGCGAACGTGCCGCGCACCGGGTGGGAGTCGGCCGAGACGAAGGCGTATTCGACCAGGTAGGAGCCGTCCGGCAGGTTCGGCTCCAGCCGCACGGCGACCTGCTCGGCGACGTCGCCGGGCTGGAACACCGGCCCCGACTCGACCTCGCGGCCGGACAGGTCGACGACCTTGATCGACCCGGGCTGGATGCCGATGTTCTCCGACAGGGTCACCGCCACCAGGGGCGGCGCCGCGCTCAGGCGGGCGCCGTCCCCGGGGGTCGACGAGACGATCTCGACGTGGGCGGAAGCCGGGGTGGCGCCGAGCACCAGCCAGCCGATGAGGAAGGCCAGCAGGGCCAGCGCGCGCTTCACGACGCGGCGAGCGCCGACTGGTGCTTCGGCAGGCCGCAGGTGCAGCCGGTCAGCTCGTGCTCGGCGACCGAGGCCCGCCGGTGCAGGATCATCGCCACGATCATCGGGATGGTGACGATCGTGTTGTAGAACAGGTGCAGCTCCACCCGCGGCACGAGCAGCTGGATGATGCTCGTCGGCACCTTCTGCCCGGCCAGGCGCCAGCCCGACTGCGCCTGGATGAACAGCAGCAGGTGCTCGATGTGGTGCCAGAACTGGATGCCCAGCGCGAGGTTCCACCACTGGCGCGAGCGCCCGGCGAAGCCGTGCCGCAGCACCCAGAGGAACACCAGCATCACCAGCGCGTAGCCGTAGTGCAGCCACTCCTGCGAGATCAGCCACGGGAAGGGCATGCCCAGGACGCCGCGCGCGTCCGGGGTCTTCCAGCCCAGCACGTAGATCTGGAAGGCCTGGACGACGTGCTCGGCCCAGTGCCCGATCACGATCACCATGAACACCGTGAGGGCCCGGTTGTGGTACTTCCCGTTCAACGTCCCCAGGAAGCCGGCCGGCCGAACGAGCTCGGAGGTCGACATGTGCATGCTCCTTCACCAAAGACCGAAAAGTCGGCTCCTCGAAGATAGGGGACCCTGACCTCGATCCGGTTACTCCAGATTGCCCAACTACGCGGAACCGGTCGTCACCCGGGGTGGGCGGCGACCGTTTCCGTTGCGGTGCGTGGTCAGTGCATCGCCAGGCCGTCTTCGATCTCCGGCTTCGGCGGGATCCGGAACAGCTTGGTGAACAGCTCGAGGTGCTCGAACTCGCCCTCGATCCGGACGCGGCCGGTCGCCATCGCCTCGGCGGCGGTCAGGTTGCCGTTGACCAGGTCGATCAGCTCCGGCCCCTGCGGCTCGATGACCAGGTCGGCGGCCGGGTGGTCGCCGCCGCTCACCTTGAGCGTGCCGTCCTCGACCATCGCGTGGATGATCAGCGAGTCGCTGTGGCGCAGCACGTAGGTCACGTGGACGCCGCGCGCGGCCTCCTCCTGGAACGTCGCGTAGAGCGAGAGGATCGCGGCGTCGTTGGTGAAGACGTCGCCGTCGGTCGGGTAGCCGAGCGAGCGCGCGCCCCAGAGGCCGAGGTCCAGCATGATGTGGTCGAGCTCGCTGCCGTACTCGGTGAGCTCGTAGACCAGGCCGGCGTCGAGCTGCGGGAGCACCCGGCGCCGGACGACCCCGGCCTGCTCCAGCTCGTTCAGCCGCGAGGACAGGATGCTCGCCGGGATCCGGGGGAGCCCGAGCTGCAGGTCGGTGTAGCGTTTCGGGCCGAGCATCAGGTCGCGGATGACGAGCATGGACCAACGCTCGCCGATGATCTCGAGAGCACGGGCCAAACCGCAGAACTGGCCGTAGGTGCGAGTGGTCGTCATACTCGATCCTCACTTGGGTCTCGGGGTACGGGCCCGGCGGGAGCCCGCGCACTGCCCTTCGCGATCCAGAGTGACGAAGCACCGGCGACGGCGACCAGTGCGCTACACCCGGGTCAAACGTGTGTTTCCCACGAAAAGTCGTGCGTTTTGCACGTCCGCTTCTGTGGACGGCGCACTGGCCGCAGGTCGGGGCCGCGGAGAAGAATCCAGGTTCTCGGATCGCGCGCACCGGAAACTGGAGTGCAGATGAGCGGATCAGCCGTCCAGCCCGTCCCGCTTCCCCGGCGAGCCGAGGCCCCGCCCGCCGGGACCCCGGTACTCGCCTTCAAGCGCCACCTCCGTGCCGAGGTCTCCGCCGGCAAGGGGGCGTACCTCTTTTCCGAACAAGGGGTCATCGCGATGCGCGGCGCGCGCATCGAGTCGCTCGCGCCGCTGCTGGACGGCACCCGGGAGCTGCGGGAGGTGCTGCGGGCCCGGCCCGACGGCATGGCGCCGGAAGAGGTCGCCGCGATCGTGGCCGAGCTGCTGAACGCCGGCCTGGTGTCCGTCCGCCCGGCGCCCGAACCGGCCGCCGACGAGCGGGAGCTGGCCTACTGGGACGCCTGCGGCATCGACGCGGCCTCGGTCGCCACGCGCGCCACCGGCTCCGGGGTCCGGCTGGTCTCCGTCGGCGAAGACGTCGACACGGGCCCGGTCGAGCGCGCGCTGGCCGACGCCGCCCTCGAGATCGCCCCGCCCGGGTCGGCGCCCGAAGAGGCGGACCTGAGCATCGTGCTGTGCACCGACTACCTCGACCCGCGGCTGGGCGAGCTCGACGCCGAGCACCGGCGGACCGGCCGGCCGTGGCTGCTGGCCCGGCCGTTCGCCGCGCAGGTGTGGATCGGGCCGGTGCTGCGGCCCGGCGAGTCGGCCTGCTGGCACTGCCTGACCAACCGGCTGTGGGGGCACCGGCACGCGGAGGCGTGCGCCCAGGAGCTGCTCGGCCACGAAGGCCCGGCGCGGCGGCCCGCCGTGGCCCTGCCGTCGCTGACCGCCGCGGCGGCGCACCTGATCGCGCTCGAGGCGCGGAAGTGGCTGGCCGGCTACCGCCACGGCGGCCAGGACAGCGTCTGGGTGCTCGACACGCTGGACCTGCAGGGCAAGCTGCACGAGCTCCGGCGCCGGCCGCAGTGCGCCGGCTGCGGTGACACCTCGCTGATGGCCGCGCAGGCCGCCCGGCCGATCCGGCTCGAGCCGGCGCGCAAGACGACGTCGAGCGGCGGCGGGCACCGCACCGCCACCCCCGCGCAGACGCTCGAGCGTTACGGGCACCTGGTCAGCCCGATCACCGGCATCATCAAGGAGATCCGGCGCGACCCGGGGGCGCCGCCGTTCGTCAACGCCTACCGGTCCGGGTTCAACGTGGCGCGCGGGATGACCGGGATGGCCGGCATGCAGGCCGGGCTGCGCACCGAGAACGGCGGCAAGGGGGTCGGCCCGATCGACGCCGAGGTCGGCGCCCTGTGCGAGGCCGCGGAACGCTTCTCCGGCAACTTCCAGGGTGACGAGCTGCGCGTCCGGGCGTCGATGGACGAGCTCGGCGCCGAGGCGGTGCACCCCAACGACTGCATGCTCTTCGCCGAGCGCCAGTACCGCGAGCGGGCCGCCTGGAACGCCGCGCACGGGACGTTCCAGCACGTCGGCGACCGGTTCGACCCGTCGGCTCCGGTGGACTGGACCCCGGTCTGGTCGCTGGCCGGCCGCCGTCGGCTGCTGCCCACCGGCTTCCTGTACTACGGCACGCCGTCGCGGTGCGGCCTCCGCGGGATCTACGCCGACTCCAACGGCGCGGCCGCCGGCAGCAGCCTCGAGGACGCCATCCTGCAGGGCACGCTCGAGCTGATCGAACGCGACGCCGTCGCGCTGTGGTGGTACAACCGCACGCCGGTGGCCGGGGTGGACCTCGGCTCCTTCGGCGACAGCTGGCTGGACGAGACGGCCGGGCACTACGCCGCCATCGGCCGGCAGCTGTGGGTGCTGGACGTGACGTCCGACCTAGGCGTGCCGGTGTTCGTCGCGCTGTCGCGCCGGACCGACGGCCCGCACGAGCACATCATGTTCGGCTTCGGCGCCCACCTCGACCCGCGGACCGCCCTGCGGCGCGCGGTCACCGAGCTGAACCAGATGCTGCCCGCCCTCCTTTCGCAGGGCCACGGCTTCGACGACCCGGACGCGGCCCGCTGGCTGGAGTACGCGACCGTCGCCAACCAGCCGTACCTGCGGCCGGCCGCGGGGCAGCGGATGCGGACCATGGCGGACTTCCCTTTTGTGCACCGCATGGACGTGCGCGACGACGTCCTGGCGCTCGAGCGGGTCCTGGCCGCCGCGGGCACCGAGCTGCTCGTGCTCGACCAGAGCCGGCCCGACATCGGGCTGCCCGTGGTCAAGGTGCTGGCGCCGGGGTTGCGCCCCTTCTGGGCCCGGTACGCGCCCGGCCGGCTGTTCGACGTCCCGGTGCGACTGGGCCGGCTGGCCGAACCGACGCCGTACGAGCGGCTCAACCCGTTCCCGATGTTCCTCTAGCACACTGTGTGCGTCGAACGACGAACCCGTCGTGAACATAGGAGTTGTGTTGACTGCCGAGAGCCCGGGAGGGCACGCCGAGACGGTCCGGCTGTGGTCGCTGACCGAGGACACTCTGCTCGAGGCCGGTGACGACGGCTCCCTCGTCGCGATCACGTGGTGGGGTGAGTACGAGTTCCCGGGCACCGCCGACGGGGTCCGGGAGGCACTGGGCCGGCTGGTCCTCGGCCCGGTGTCGCTGGCGAACCTGGCGGTTTCGAGCGGCGAGCGCGGCGACGCGTGGCATTCGTCCCTGCGCAAGGTGCTCGCCCGGCTGTCCGGCTCGGTCGTGCACTCCCTCGCTTCCGACGACGGCCGGGGACCACTGCTGTCGGTGATCCCCGTGACGCAGTCCCCGGTGTTCCCCGAGGGCCCGTTGCCGGCCGGGCGCCCGGTCCGGCTGTCGCGGCTCACCGCGTTGCGGGCCGAGGACGGCGCACTGCTGGCGGAGTCGCCGGGAGCGCCGTACAAGGTGGCGCTGCTGCGGCCGCCCGCGGTGCTGATCGCCTCCGCGCTCGCCGCGCCGAAGACCGTCGAGCAGCTGACCGAGACCAGCGGGCTGGCCGGGCCGGTGGTGACCGCGGTGGTGGAGTTCCTCGTCGCCGCCGGGGTGGTGCTCCTGGCCGACGCCGACGGCCGGTTCGCCGAGTTCGGCGACCCGGAGACCTCGACCTGGTCGCACCCGGACCTGATGTTCCACTCGCGCAGCCGGACCTGGCTGCGGACCACGGCCCAGGAGGCCGGCGAGCAGCAGCCGGTGGTCAAGCCCGGCACCGGCGGGCCCACGTTCCCCCTGTACCGGCCGGACCCGGCCGTGCTGGCAGCGCAGGACCCGACACTGACGACGCTGCTGGAGAACGACCACAGCTGCCCGGAGTTCAGCGGGCGGACACTGGTGGCCCGGCAGCTCGGCGAGTTCCTGTTCCGCTCCGCGCGAGTGCGCTCGATCGGGCCGGCGCACCTGCCCGGCGGGCCGGCGCACGAAGCGTCGCAGCGGCCCTACTTCAGCGTGGCCTGCCTGTACGAGCTGGAGATCTACGTCGGGGTCAACCACTGCGCCGACCTCGCCCGCGGCATCTACCACTACGACCCGCAGTGGCACACGCTCACGCTCATCAACGACGACGCGGGTGTCCTCGACACGCTGCTGGACATGGCGATGATCGCAGCGGGCAGCCACCGCCGCCCCTCGGCGCTGCTGACGATGACCGCGCGGATGTCCCGGCTCGCGTGGGCGCTCGGCGGCGCCGCGTACGCGACGACGTTGCTGCACCTCGGCGCGCTCCAGCAAGTGTTCTACCTGTCGGCGAAGGCGATGGGACTGGCCGCGCACGCGGTGCCGGTGGACGCCGGCGACCGCGTCGACCGGGCGCTCAAGCTCGAGTGGCCGGCCGAAGTCAGCGTCGGCGAGTGCGTGCTCGACTTCCCAGGGTGACGGCGCCGGCGCGGAAATACCCCATCGCGGCGATCTGAGAACCCTGCTCCGGCCTGATAGATTGCAGTACTGGGGCTGGGCGTTTCTGGGGAGGCGCTGCGTGACAACAACCGCGCGACCGCACGAGGCAAGACTCCGCTCGCCCGCTCTCGTGCCGCCGAGGGAGGCGGTGCCCGTCGATCCGCGCGTCGCCAGGCGGTTGTCCGACGACGACTTCCCGGCCCGGTTCGTGCGCGGGGTGCACACGGCCGTCTGCGTCGGCGTCGGCCTGCTCGGCCTGCTCGACCCGCTGCGGGCGACGCGGTCGTGGCCGGCGGCGGCCGTGGCGTGCGTCTGCGCCGTCGCGCTGATCCTGGTGCACCTGGCCTGGTTCGGGTACGGGCGCGGCCGGGCGCGTGGCCTCTCGCTGGCGCTGCAGGCCGTGCTGGGCTCGGTGCCGGTGCTGTACTTCGGCGCCGAGTGGAGCGTGCTCGGTTGCTTCTTCCTCGGCAGCGTCCTGCTGGTGGCCAAGCCGCTCGTCTCGGTGCCGCTGCTCGTGGTCGTCCCGGGCGGGATCGGCGTGCTCATCGCAGAGGTGGGGACGTCGGAGATGTCCGTCGCGAACGGCCTGCACGCGACGGCGTTCACGGCCGCCGCCGCGGTGGCTCTGTTCGGCCTCTCGTGGTCGGCCCTACTGGCCGCCGAACGCGAGGCCAGCCGGCGTGCGCTGACCGCGCGGGTGGTCGCCGAAGAGCGGAAGCGGTTCGCTCAGGACACGCACGACCTGCTCGGGCTGAGCCTGTCCGCCATCACCCTCAAGGTCGAGCTGGTCCGCCGGCTCGTCGAGACCAAGCCGGAGCTGGCCCAGCACGAGCTCACCGAACTGGTCACCATGTCCCGCGAGGCGCTCGCGGACGTGCGGTCGGTGGCGGCGGGGAAGCGGGACCTCTGCCTGGCGGACGAGATCCGGGCGGCGGCCGCGCTGCTGGAGACGGCCGGGGCGAAAGTGCGTCTCGGCCAGAAGCTGCCGGAACACCTCCCCGAGCCGGTCGCCACGACCTTCGCCACAGTCCTGCGAGAAAGCGCTACCAACGTGGTGCGCCACAGCAAAGCGACGTGGTGCGAAGTCACGCTCGGGGTCACAAGGGGTGAAGCGTGGCTACGCGTGGCGAACGACGGCGTCACGAACGACGGTGTCGTGCCGGGTGGAACCTGCGACGACGACGGGGAACACGGTGCGGGACTGCGGAACCTGGCCCACCGCGTCCGGCTCGTCGGCGGTGAGCTCGTGGCGGGGGCGCAGCCCGGCGGCCGGCACGTGCTGCGCGCGGCCGTGCCGTTGGAGCCGTACGTGCGGCGCCGGCGGGATCACCCGGCCTGGGCGCCGCTCAGAGCCATTCGGCGTCGGTGGCGATCCGGATCGCGTGCACGCGGTTGCGAGCGTTGAGCTTCGTGACCGAAGCCGCCAGGTAGTTGCGGACGGTGCCGGGGGACAGGAAGAGGTCCGCGGCGATGTCGGCGACGTTGCGCCCCCGGGCGGCGAGGGCGAGGATCTCCAGCTCCCGCGGGGTGAGCGGGCAGTCGTCGGCCTCCCACGCGGAAAGCGCGAGCTCGCTGTCGATGACGCGCCGGCCGATCGCGACCGAGCGCACGGCGTTGGCGAGCTTGTCCGACGGGGCGTCCTTGAGCAGGAACCCGTTCACCTTCGCGTCGAGCGCGCGGCGGACCGTGCCGGGACGGCCCAGGCTGGTCAGGATCAGGGTGTGGCACTCGGGCAGGTGCTCGTGGATCTCGGTGGCCGCCGTCAGCCCGTCCTTGCCCGGGAGGTCGATGTCGATGACGGCGACGTCGGGGCGGGTCGACTTGGCGGCGGGCAGGATTTCGTCCCCGGAGTCCACCTCGGCGACGACCTCGATGTCGGACTCCAGGCTCAGCAAGGCAACCAGGGCTCCGCGGACCATGTCCATGTCTTCGGCTAGCAGAACCTTGATCACGTTGTTCCTCGCATCCCCCAGCCGAGTCAATTCCCGCATCGAATTGTACGCCATACAACGTTGTCGCCCGAGGTTTCGCCGATCGGCCGGACGGGTGCGAGTAGCGCCGCCGCGCCTTCCGCGACGGCAATTCCGCCGTCGCGCAGTGTCGCTTGTGGTGTGTGGTCGCCCGTCCGGTCTTCCGGCAGCGGCGAAGGGCACCTTCCCGCCCGTGATGCGAGGAAGGTGCCCTTCGGGGCGTGGTGGAACCTAGACGGCGACCGGGCGCCGGGCCGGGGCGTGGCGCAGGTCGGGCAGCGCCAGCAGGACCGGCGGGTCGAACCCGTGCCGCGGCCGCAGCCGGACGTCGACCAGGCTCGCGGCGACGTCGCGGTGCACGGTCACCGGGCCGGAGAGCCCGGTCATCGGCCGCGGGCCGGTTTCGTCCTGCGGGCACGAGCCGTAGGCGTGCGCCATCACGTACCACGAGCCCACGGGCACGTCGGTCAGCGTGTACTGGCCCGCTCCCATGAGGATCGTGTACGCGGCGGGCGCGCCTTCGGCGATCTTGGCCGAGAAGAGGCCGACGAACACCGGCCCCGTCTGTACTGCGGGCGGGTGCCAGAGGTGCCCGCGCACCGTCCGGCCCGACGCCGTCACGCCGTCCCGCTCGGGAATCTCCGGCTGCCGGCCGCGAAGCTGCCGGTAGCCCCGCGGGGAGTGGCCCACGCTGCCGCTGAAGCGGGCGCTGAACGTCCCCACGCTGTTGTAACCCACCTGGTGGCTGATGTCGGCCACGGAGGTCCCCGTGGTCGCCAGCAGCCGCTTGGCTTCGGCCAGCCGCAGGGCGGACAGGAACCGCCCCGGCGACAGCCCGGTCACCCGCAGGAAGACGCGGGTGAAGTGGAACTTGCTGAACATCGCGGCCCGGGCGAGGTCGTCGATCGTGAGGCGTTCGCCCAGGTTGTCCCGCATGGTCATGATGGCGCGTGCCACGGCCTGCCGCGCGATGTCATCCATGGTGGCCGTCCCTCCGCTCGCCGGTGCCTGCCGGACGCGTTCCCCAGTGAAGCGCGATCGACGGTGGCAAATGTTGGTATGCCAGAACTGTAGAACCGGAGGCGTCTACTTCTTAAGTGCTCAGTGCACCGTTGCGAATGGATTTCACAGGGTGCGGACATGCGTTTTGCACATGCCCGGGCCCGGGGTGTTCGGCGTGGGTGAGCGGGTATGCATTTGTCATATGCGAGAGGTGCGGCGTGCGCGCTGCGTACTCACTCGAACGCAAAGAGTGACGAAATCGCCCCTCGTGGGCCCGTAATGTGCCCCCTGCTGCCCCGTTCGGCCCCGCGACGGGCGACACACGGAGTAGGCATAAAACACGGTGCTCCGATGACGCGGGCACTGGCTCCGGAACACCCTGTGGCGGACTATTTAAGTCACGTGAAGCATTCTTCTTCGCCACTGGGAGTCCATAAATGTCCGCACAGTTTTCCGCTGATGTCCGCGCCCTTTTCGCCGAGTTCGGTATCGAGACCGAAAAGGTTGTCGCGATCAAATCCGGCCTCGTGATCGACCGCTTCGACCTGCCGGCCGGTTCGGCCCCCGTTCGCGACACGATCGGCTTCACCGGCGCCGACGTGCCGTACGAGGTGGAGCTGGCAGCCTGACTGGTATGGACCAGTATTCGTGCTGGTCCGCTCCGTGGGGAGCCGGTCATCGAAGACGCTTCGGCGTCCCGGTGGCCGGCTCGTTCGCGTTCCGGTCACTCACTGCCGGTGCCCATGGAAAAGTTTTTACCGTCTGTTTGCAAACGTTCTCTTTCCTCACGTCGGGTAGTCGGCTGACTGCCGTTCGGCGCACCCAGCGTGGTTTTCGGGCTTCTCGCAGTGCTTTTCCCGGCGACCCCCGATCGGGTGAACCAGTAACTCGTTTCAAATGTTTAACTGTGTTTTCTGGGGACTGGGGAGTTCGTGAAGGCGGAGGCGCTTCGTGATCAAAGTGCTCGTAGCCGAAGACATGCACATCGTCCGCGGCGCGCTCGTCGCGCTGCTGCGCCTGGAGCCCGACATAGACGTCGTGGCCGAGGTGGCCTCCGGGCCGGAGATCCTGCCCGCGGCGCGCTCCGCGGCCGTCGACGTGGCGATCATCGACATCGACCTGCCGGGCAAGGACGGCATCACAGTGGCCGGTGAGCTGCACGAGCAGCTGCCCGAGTGCCACACGCTGATCCTGACCAGCCTGGGGCGGCCCGGGACGCTCAGGCGGGCGCTGGACGCCAAGGTGGGCGGGTTCCTGCTCAAGGACGCGCCCCCGGACAAGCTCGCCAACGCCGTGCGCGGGGTGGTGGCCGGCCGCCGCATGGTGGACGGCGACCTCGCGCTGGCCGCGTGGGACAGCGCCGACTGCCCGCTGACCGCCCGTGAGCTCGACGTGCTGCGCATGACCTCGCAGGGGTACGGGACGGTCGAGGTGGCCGCCCGGCTGTACCTGTCCGCGGGCACGGTCCGCAACTACCTCACGACGGTGGTGGCCAAGCTGGGCGCGCGCAACCGGGTGGATGCGATCAGGCTTGCCCGGGAGTCGGGCTGGCTCTGACGGCTTTCAGGCCCCGGCCGGTTGGGTCGGCCGGGGACGGTCGCAGGTTTCGGCCGGCCCTGGTCGTGCGGCGATTGGCCGCCTGATCCGACTCGGGCTGGGGTGGTCAGGGGGTCAGCCGCCGGATTCGGCTGGAGCTGATCCGGCCAGCTGGACCCGGCCGCCGGATGCGGCCCAGGCCCAGGCCCGGTCAGACCGGGACGACCGCGCGCAGGCGGAACCGGCCCCCGGACTCGACCCCGGCCGTGAGCTCACCACCCAGACCCGACACGCGGTGGGACAGGTTGCCGATCCCGCTGCCCGACGGGCCGCCACCCGAGCCGTTGCCGTTGCCGTTGCCGGACGGGTTCGCAGGCCGGGCGGGCGGCTCCTTCTCGGTCACGCCGTCGTTGACGATGTCGAGCGTGACGCCCCCGTCCGTGCGGCGGATCGCGATCTCGCAGGTCTCGACCCGGCTGTGCCGGAGCACGTTGGTGACACCCTCGCGCAGCACCACGGCCAGCACCGTGCGCACCGGGGCCGGGAGCTCGTCTTGGATCATCTCCATCTGCACCCGGACGTCGGCCGCCGCGAGCACCGAGCGGGCCGAGCGGGTCTCGCTGTCCAGGGACAGCTCGCGGTAACCGCTGGCCACCGAGCGCACGTCCGACAGGGCCTGCCTGGTCAGGCCCAGGATCTCGACCAGCTCCTCGGTCGCCCGGTCGCGGTCCAGGGGCAGGACCCGGGCGGTGAGCTCGCTCTTCAGCGCGATCGCCGAGAGGCTCATCCCGAGCAGGTCGTGCAGGTCGCGGGCGAACCGCAGCCGCTCCTCGGCGACCGCCATCTCGGCCAGCCGGCGCCGGCTGTGGTCCAGCTCGGCGGCCAGGCGGACCAGCCAGAGCATGGCGAACACGATCAGGCCGCCCACCACCGTGCCGATCGAGAACTTGACCGCGTACAGGGCTCCTTGCCCGGCTTGGCCGGCGATGTACGTCAGCCACAGGTAGACACCGGTGTTGGCGGCGAACAGCAGCCAGCCCGCGGCCGGCGGCAGGACCAGCAGCCCGCAGCCCATGAGCAGGGACGGCAGGCTGGCCCAGTCGTGCTGCAGCGGCAGCAGCGGCAGGTAGATCAGGCAGGCCTGCACGAACAGCATCGCGACGCTCTGCGCGGAGCGCAGCCGGGTGGCCGGCCGGTTGAAGTAGGCGAACTGCAGGGTCAGCAACGCCGCCACGGACCCCGTGACCAGCGCGATGTGCCACGGGTTCGACGTCAGCAGCAGCTCGTGCAGCACGGCCGCGAGGCCGAGGAGAGTGAAGGCGACCGGCAGCAGCCGCCGGACCTGTCGCGACTCGGTCTGGCTTCGCTCGTCGCGGTCGCCGGCCGGCACCACCGGCTCCACGGTCTCCGGCAGGGGCAGCTCGACCCGCAGGCGGAACCGGCCGTCGTCGCCGAGCCCGGTGGTCACCGAGCCGCCCAGCGCGGCGACCTCGGCCGGGAGGCGGGCGAGCAGGTCGGACTCGTCGGGCAGCTCGGCGGGGTCGACGCCGTCGCTGACGATCGCCAGGCTGACCTGCCCGCGGTGCCGCCGGACCTCGATCTCGCAGTGCTCGACCTCGCCGAGCCGCAGGACGTTCGTGACGCCCTCCCGCAGCACCTTCGCCAGCAGCGTGCGGGCCTGGACCGGCAGCTCGCCCTGGTCGAGGTGGATCCGCACGGCGATGTCGGACGCGGTGAGCAGGGACTGGGCGGTGCGGAACTCCTTCTCCAGCGACAGCTCGCGGTAACCGTGGGACACGGCCCGGACGTCGGAGAGCGTGCGCTGGGCCGTGGCCGTCATCTCGGTGAGCGCGGCCTGGGCCTGGTCGCTCGACTTCCGCAGCAGGCGGTGCACGAGCTCACCCTTGAGGGCGATGGCCGACAGGCTGATGCCGAGCAGGTCGTGCAGGTCCCGCGCGAAGACCAGCCGCTGCTCGGCGACCGCCCGCTGGGCCAGTTCGGCGCGGGCCCGGTGCAGTTCCCTGATCGACCGGGCGAGCCGGGTGAGCAGGCCGAACGCCAGGCTGTAGAAGATCGCGCCGGCAACCGTGTACACCGCCAGCAGCGGCGGGTCGTACAACAGCTCGACCCAGGTCAGGGCCCCGATGTTGAGGACGAAGAGCGGCCAGGCGAACCGGGGCGGGAGCACCAGCAGGACCGCGCCGCCGAAGAACACCGGCATCGCGACCCAGAGGGCGTCGAACGTCAGGACCGGCAGGTAGCCCAGCACGGCCAGGACGATCAGCAGCAGCCGGCTCGTCGTGGAGCCGAGGCGGACCGACGGCCGACTGTAGTAGAGCAGCTGGACGGCCAGGAGGACGGCGACCGCGGCGACCGCGTAGGCGGTCTCGAGCCGGGTGAACGGCAACGGCAGGATCGCGGCCAGCAGCTGGAAGCCGAAGCTCGCGACGATCACCGTGATCATGGCGGCGGCGAGGTAGGCCGCCAGCTTCGGGCGCCGGTCGACGCTGCTGGTGCCCCTGGCCTCGGCGATCGCGGAGCGGCTGGACTCAGGGTCGAGTGCGGCTACCGGAGACATGTGCGGCGACCCTCCGGCAAGTCGGCGACGCACAGCTGCGGAGGAGTGGTCCGGGCTGAGCTCGGTGTGCATGCTTCCGGGCCATCCTATCTCATGTCGGCAGTCCGCCAATACGGCGAAGAGCGGCCGTGCGTAGCCCTTTCCGCCGTGCGGGCCGGAAGCGCGGGCCGCCGCTCAGCCCAGGCGGCGGTCACCGGTGACGTCGGCGAGCTCGAGGAAATCCAGGTACGGCACGGCGATCGACCCCAGGTGGGTCACCACTGCCCCGTCCAGTGCGAAAAAACTCAACCCCGGCGTCTCGTCGCGGTCGTCCCGCCCGCCGCGGTCGCCGCAGCAGGCGCCCTCGAGGTGCAGGGTCGCCGGGAAGTCCGCGCCGAACCCGGCGCCCACGGCCGAGTACCCCGGCAGGCCCCAGCCGAAGTGGCGGCCGTACTGCTCGACCTTCGCGTACGGCGCGTGGGAGACGAGCACCAGCCGGGTGCCCGCGGTGTGGAGGCCGGCCGCGACCCGCGCGGCCGGCAGGGCCGCCCCGTAGCGGGTGCGGCACGGCATCGTGTGGTGCACCGCGAGCCGGCGGCGGCCGCCGAACAACCCGGCGAGGGTCACCCGGCCGGCCGGGCCCACGAACTCGTAGGCGTTCGCCACGACGGCTCGGGGCCGGGGGATTTTCGGTTCGATCAGTTCGGGCAGCACCAGCTCGGTCATCATCGCCTCCGGGTGGCAGCACTGTTCGCCCTTCGAAGTGTGCGACGTGACCTGCCCGCAGTCACCCGTTCGGGGGCTACTACAGCAAGGTGGGAGACGCCCCCGCCGCCGGGCGGGTCCGGGCCCGGAGCCTAGGCTTCGCGGTCATGGCGAGGTACTTCGACGTTCACCCGGACAACCCCCAGCGCCGCGCCGTCGGCCAGATCGCGGACCTCGTGCGCCAGGACGGCCTGATCGCGTACCCGACCGACTCGTGTTACGCGCTGGGCTGCCGGCTGGACAACCAGGACGGTCTCGAGCGGATCCGCTCGATCCGCAAGCTCGACCGGCGGCACCACTTCACGCTGGTCTGCCAGGACTTCGCGCAGCTCGGCCAGTTCGTCATCGTGGACAACTCGGTGTTCCGCGCGATCAAGGCGGCCACCCCGGGCAGCTACACGTTCATCCTGCCGGCCACCAAGGAGGTGCCGCGGCGGCTGATGCACGAGAAGAAGAAGACCGTGGGCGTGCGGATCCCGGAGCACGTCGTCACGCAGGCGCTGCTCGCGGAGCTCGGCGAACCGCTCGTCTCGAGCACGCTGCTGCTGCCCGACGTGCCCGAGCCGCTGACCCAGGGCTGGGAGATCAAGGAGGAGCTCGACCACGTCCTCGACGCGGTGGTCGACTCCGGCGAATGCGGTGTCGAGCCGACGACCGTGGTGGACTTCTCCTCGGGCGAGGCCGAGATCATCCGCCGCGGCGCCGGCGACCCGGACCGCTTCGCCTGAGCGTCAGTCCACTTCGGACGTCCAGAGTGGATTCCGGGGCGGGCGCAGCAGCTCCGCCCAGGCAGCGGCTTCGCCCTCCGCGGTGAGGGTCAGCTCGCCGGGCGCGCGGCGGCCGGTGAACAGCAGGCAGAAGTCCTCGGCGGGCCCGGCGATCCGGCCCGCCGCGTCCTCCGGCCCGAAGGTCCACTGCTCGCCCGACGGCGCGGTGAGCTCGAACCGGAACGGCCCGGGCACGACGCTGTCCTGGGCGAAGTAGGCGTCGTCGCGGCTGCGGACGCCGTAGTAGGAGACGTGCCCGACGCTGTCGCCGCGGGCCGGGGAGACACCCAGGGCGTCGGCGATGTCCTGGCCGCGGGCGAACAGCGCGGTCAGCAGGGCGGCGGCGAGCAGGGACGGCCGCAGCGGCCCGCCCGGCCAGCGGATGTCGGTGGTCGCGGCGGCCAGCAGCTCGGTGGCCTTCCGGTGCTCCGACCGCCAGCCGACCACGGCGTCGCCGAGGATCCCGGAGTCGGTGATGCGGGGCGCGTGCTCGCTCGAGTCCCCTTCGACGCTCAGCACCACCCGGCGGGCCACGACCGTCAGCTCGGCGAGGTGGCCCGTGATCGCCCGCCCGACGGGCAGCATCACTTTTCCTTCGTGCTCGCGGAGGAGGTCGACGAGGGCGTCCGCGTCGGTGGCGAGGTCGGTGAAAACGTCTTGCATCCCGCGATGCTGCCCGGGGTGACCGACCGGCGACCACTCGTGGATTGCCTTGCCTGATCAGCTATGTTCGCCACCAGACGGACACGAGCGCGGGGAGACGGCGACGATGAAGTTCCTGCTGGTGATGCACATGAACCCCGACATCTGGGACGCCCTCCCGGAGGCCGGCAAGGAAGACGTGATGACCGGGCACGGCGAGTTCATCCGCCGGATCCGGGAGTCCGGCGAGCTGGTCAGCACCCAGGCGCTGGACGCGCCGGCGAAGAGCGTCGTGGTCCGGGTGACCGACGGGGTCCCGGCGGTCACCGACGGTCCGTTCGCCGAGTCGAAGGAGTTCCTCGCCGGGTACTACCTCGTCGAATGCGTCAGCCACGAGCGGGCGTGCGAGGTGGCGGCGATGATCCCGGACGCGAAGATCAAGGGGCTCGGCATCGAGGTCCGGCCGGTGGTGTTCTTCGCCGACGCGGCGGCCGAATCCGAGTACACCGGCGGGTGAGCGGCCCGGTCGACGTCGGCGCGCTGCTCCGGCCGCTCGTGCCGCGCGTGCTCGGCGCCCTGGTGCGCCGCTACGGCCAGTTCGACGCGTGCGAGGACGCGGTGCAGGAAGCGCTCATCGCCGCGTCGGTGCAGTGGCCGGCCGACGGGGTGCCGGAGAACCCGCACAGCTGGCTCGTCGCGGTCGCCGCGCGGCGGCTGACCGACCTCTGGCGCAGCGAAAGCGCGCGCCGGCGTCGCGAAGAGACGGTCGCGGTGCCGGAGCCGGTGGTCGCGGGGCCGGGCGAAGAGCGGGCGCCCGACGAGGACGACACCCTCACGCTGCTGTTCCTGTGCTGCCACCCGGCGGTTTCGCCGCCGTCCCAGGTGGCGTTGACGCTGCGCGCGGTGGGCGGCCTGACGACCGCGCAGATCGCGAAGGCGTTCCTCGTCCCGGAAGCGACGATGACCCGGCGCATCACCCGCGCCAAGGAGAGCATCGCGGCCGCCGGGTCGTCGTTCGGCGAGCCCGCGGCGGCGGAGTACCCCGAGCGGCTGCGGGTCGTGCTGCAGGTGCTGTACCTGATCTTCAACGAGGGGTACACGGCGACGTCCGGCACCGACCTGCAGGTGCCCGGGCTCGCGCAGGAGGCGATCCGGCTGACCCGGGCGGTGCGCGCCCACCGCGACGGCGACGCCGAGGTGGCCGGGCTGCTCGCGCTCATGCTCCTCACCGACGCCCGCCGCGAAGCCCGCACCGGCCCCGGCGGCGAGCTGGTGCCGCTGGCCGAGCAGGACCGCGAAGGCTGGGACCGGCGGATGATCGCGGAGGGCGCCGCGCTGATCGGCCGCACGCTGGGGAGCGGCCCGGTGGGCCCGTACCAGGTCCAGGCGGCGGTCGCGGCCCTGCACGACGAGGCGCCGAGCGCGGAGACGACCGACTGGGTGCAGATCGCGCAGCTGTACGAGGTGCTGCAGGAGCTCACGCCCAGCCCGGTGGTCACGCTGAACCAGGCGATCGCGGTGTCGATGGTCGACGGCCCGGAGCGGGGGCTGGCGCTGCTGGACACGATTTCCGGGGACAGCCGGATGAAGCAGGGACACCGGTTCGACGCGGTCCGGGCGCACCTGCTGGAGCTGGCGGGGGATCACGAGGCAGCCCGGGAGTGCTACCGGCGGGCGGCTGGGCGCACGGAAAGCGTTCCGGAGCAACAGTATCTGGAGGAGCGGGCGTCCCGGCTCGGCTGAAGGCGCGCGAAGGGCCCGCCCGGGGCCGAGTGCCGGGCGGGTCCTTCCCGATCTGTCCTCAGCGGACGCTCAGCGGAGGACGACACCCTCCTCGGGCGCCGGGGCCGCGGTGAGGCGGAACAGCCGGGTGAACAGCTCGAGGTCGCGGACGTCGCCCTCGATCGAGATCAGGCCCGTCGCGACCGCGTCGGCCGGGGCGACCTGGCCGCCGATCAGGTCCAGCAGGGCCGGGCCCTGGCCCGCACGGATGACCAGGTCCGCCGCCGCGTGGCGGCCTTCCGAGACCTTGAGCGCGCCGTCGTCGACCATCGCGTGGACGATCATCGTGTCGTGGTACTGGATCTCGAACGTCACCTGGACCGCGCCCGCCGCCTCGCTCTGGAACGTCGTGTACAGCGACAGAATCGCCGCGTCCAGGGTGAAGACGTCGTCCGGGCCGGGGTGGCTGAGCGAGCGCGCGCCCCACAGGCCGAGGTCGAGCAGGATGTGGTCCAGCTCGGCGCCGTACTCGGTGAGCTCGTAAACCAGGCCGGCGTCGAGGTCGGCGCGGACGCGGCGGCGGATCACGCCGGCCGACTCCATCTCGTTGAGCCGCGCGGAAAGGATGCTCGGCGGGATCTTCGGCAGCCCGGCCTGCAGCTCGGTGTAACGCTTCGGGCCGAACACCAGGTCACGCACCACCAGCAACGCCCAGCGTTCGCCGATGAGCTCGAGCGCGCGGGCCACGCCGCAGAACTGACCATAGGTGCGGGTTTGTGCGGTCATCGTTCCTCACTTCGTGCGGTGATGCGGTTTCAGTGGTGGTCGCCTTCGGAAATCAAGTCGCGGTGCAGCACTTGCAGCTCGTCGCACGGCTCGACGCCCAGCTCTTCGCTCAGCCGCTTGCGGAGACTGCGGTACACGGCCATCGCGTCGGACCGGCGGCCGCTGCGGCCCAGGGCGCGCATCAGCTGGCCGTGCAGCGCTTCGTCGAGCGGGTTGCCCGCCGACAGCGAGCGCAGCTCGCCGATCAGCTCGCGGTGGTTCCCGCTGTGGATCTCGGCTTCGATGAGCATGTGCAGCGTGTTCCGCTGCTGCTCCAGCAGTTCCATCGTGTACGGCGCGAGCACCGGGCCGCACGGCACGTTCGCCAGCGGCGGCCCGGTCCACAGGTCGAGCGCCGCGCGGAAGCGCTCCACCGCGCCCCGGTGGTCGCCCGCCCGCAGCAGCTCCTGGCCTTCCTGCTGCAGCCGGCCGAAGCGGAAGACGTCGACCTGCGCCGGGTCGATCTGGAAGACGTACCCGGGCGCTTTGGTGAGCAGCATCGACTCGGTGCCGTCGCCGAGCCCGTTCTCCTCGATGCACCGGCGCAGGTGGTACACGTAGGTGTGCAGCGTGGTCCGCATCGTGCGGGGCGGCGTGCTGGCCCAGAGCTCCTGGGCGATCGCGTCGACCTGCACCATCTTCCCGGGCCGCAGCACCAGCAACGCCAGCAGCTGCAGCAGCTTGGGCGTCGTGGGTGCGAGGTCGACCCCGTCGCGGTGCACGCCGAGCGGGCCGAGCACCGTGAAGCTGACCGCACTTTCGAGTGGTTCCACCGGCCGCTCGGTCACACCGACCAGTCCGTCCGTTACCTTTTTGGCGGAGTACATGCCGGGCGCCTCCAGTGTTCCCGCTGCGATGCTCGAGCTCCCCAGTGAAGCCCTGCCGGGCCGAAAACCAAGCCCGTGGCTGTCCAACGTCGAATGTGACAGAGCCGGGGGACCGCAGCCAGTGAGCCGTCCACCAGACTCGAGATGCGTTTCGCCCAGCCGCCCTGTGCGTCGGTCACGTCCGCGCCGGGCGCCGGACACGCCGTGTGGCCAGGCCGGACCGGGCGTTGCTGGCGGGTCTGATCTTCCCGGGCGGACGGCGGGCTGAGCGGCGCACCCCTGTCACTCGCCGTGCGCGGGCGTATTTCAAAACGAGCCCGTGCGATGCGCACGCCGCCCCCGTGCGTTTCGCACACCGGGAACGGGGACCTGCGCACTGGTCCGTTTCCGGGCCCGCGGCGGCTTCTTCCGAGCCTCCATCGGTCCGCGAGGTTCGCCGTCTTACCTGACGAGGAGGGAAATGACGTCGGTAAGGATTCGAGGTTGGACTGATGATCTTGCGATCGGTAACGTCCGGGGGCGCCGACGAGACCGAGCCGTCGGCGGTCGTGGAGCGACCCGGCTGGGCGGCGGACCAGGACTCGGAAAGAGTTGTCCAGCCCGCTGTCCTGCGCGCGATCAAGATGATACTGGACCGCTACTTCGAGCCGATCACCTTGTCGGCCTTGGCGTCCGAGGTGTATGTGAGCCCGTTCCACTTCTCACGCATCTTCGCCAAGGCGACCGGGGTGACGCCGGGGCGGTTCCTGACCGCCGTGCGGCTGTTCGAAGCGAAGCGGCTGCTGCTGACGACTTCGCTGACGGTGTCGGACATCGTCTGCAGCGTCGGCTACAGCAGCGTGGGCACGTTCACGAGCCGGTTTCTCCGGACGGTCGGGATGACCCCGACCGAGTACCGCGACCCCGAGGTCGGTGAACTGCTGGTGGCGCACTCGGCGCACTTCCAGCGGCTGCCGTCGCTGCGGTCGCTGCGGGAGGCCGGCAGCTCGTGCGCGGCGCTGAAGCCCGGGTCCTCCCGGCTCACCGTGCGGCTGAACATGCCGGCGGAAGCGATGTCGGCCAACGTGCTCGTCGGGGTGTTCGCCGACGCGGTGCCGCAGAGCGGGCCGGTCGCCTTCGGCGGGCTGGCGGACGTCCAGTCCTCCGAGCTGACGATCGACGGGGTGCCCGAAGGCACCTGGACGGTGATCGCGGTCGCCGACCACGGCACCTTCCGGGGCACGCCGACCGGCCCGGCGTTCACGATCGCCAGCGAGCTGACGACCGTGACCGGGTTCGAGCCCGCCGAGGTGACCATGCGGATGCGGCCGCCGGCGCTGACCGACCCGCCGATCGCGATCACCCTCGCTTCCCGGCAGTCGCCCGCCGACCAGCGGATGCTCGCCGCGGCGCAGCGGTCGCACCTGCGTTCTGTTGCCTGACCCCGACGGACACGAGGACGGATGATGTCTACTTTCATCGGAGTGCTGCGCAAGCGCTTCCTGGCCCCTTCGCTCGCGTCGGTCGGGTTCGCCGAGCGCGGGTTCCCGATCACTCCCACCGCCGCGACGGCCCGGCTGGAGGCGGTGCCGCAAGCGGTGGTGATCGGGTTCGAGTGGGCGATCGAAGGCGCGTCGCTGTGGGAGCTCGAGCGGCGCCTCGCGCTGGTCGAGCCGGAGCAGCGCGGTTTCGCCTACGAAGGCGCGACGATGGGCTACTCCATCCTCGACGCCATGCCCGGCGGTGGCCGCAACCGGACGCGTGAGCTGCTGGAGGGTCCGGCCCAGCCGCACATCTTCCTGACCTACATCGGGATCGGCTTCGCGATGGCGCGGCTGCCGCGTCCACTGTGGAAGAACATCCTGCCCGAGCTGTCCGGGGTGGCCTACCACCCGGTGATGAGCTGGCTCGCCGTCGACGGGTTCGGGTTCGACCGCGCGTACTTCGACACGAAGAAGTGGATCGACGAGCAGGCCGAGCCGGAGCCCTACCCGTGGGCCGGGCGCCCGGAGTACTTCGCCCGCGCGTTCGACCAGGGCGTCGGCCGGGCGCTGTGGTTCATCAACGGCGGGAACCCGGCCGCGGTGGCCGAGGCGGTCGGGCGGTTCGCCGAACGCCGCCAGGCGGACCTCTGGAGCGGAGTCGGCCTCGCCGCGACGTTCGCCGGCGGCGCCGACCAAAGTGGCCTGGCCGAGCTGCGCCGGCTGTCCGGGGACTACTACGACGAGCTCGCCCTCGGCGTGGTGTTCGCGGTCAAGGCGCGGACGTACTCCGAGTACGTGCCGGCCCACACCCACCTCGCCGCCGGGGTGCTGCTCGACCTTTCCGTGCAGGCCGCGCAAAACGTCGGGGACCGCACCGAGCAGGCGGACGGCGACGACGGCCCCGAGCCGCCGTACGAGCTGTGGCGCGCACGGATCCGCGCGGAGTTCTCCAGCGGTGCGCAGCGTCTCGCGGGCTGAGCCCCGGTGATCGCACGCAACCGTGGAGTAGACCGCTGACCAGCGAATCTGTGACCGTAGAACGGAAAGAGCTGCACCTCATCCAATTCGACCCGTAAGGGGGAGAGTGCGTTGGGCAATGGTTGGCGCGCGCTCAGACGCCGCATCCTGACACCGGATGTCTCGGAGACATCGCTGGAGAAGCGGGGTTTCCACCGCAAGAGCCCAGCCGCTCAAGAACGACTCGAGACGGTCGGGGAGAAGTTCCTCCTCGGCTACGCGCACGCGGTCGAGGCGCGCTCGGTCGAGCAGGCCGAGGAATGGCTCGAGCGCATCCCCACGCAGTACCGCGGGTTCGCCTACGAAGGCGCGGGAATGGGGTACGGCGTCCTCGACGGGCTGCCGTTCGGCAAGAGCACGAACATCGCGGAGTTCCTGGCCGGCCCCGGCGAGAAGCACGACTACATCATCTACGTCGGGGTCGGCTGGGCCATGTGCCGGCTCCCGCGCTTCGCGTGGCCGAAGGCTTCGGCGTTCGACCCGCTGCTGCGCTGGCTGGTGCTCGACGGCTACGGCTTCCACCAGGCGTACTTCAAGACCGACAAGTACATCGGGCAGCAGCACCAGGACCAGGGCTTCCCCTGGCCGGACCCGCGCTACGACCAGTACGCCCTGCGGGCCATCGACCAGGGCATCGGCCGGGCGCTGTGGTTCATCCGCGGCACCGACGTCGGACTGGTGGCCAAGACGATCGAGGAGTTCCCCGAGTCTCGCCACGGCGACCTCTACGCCGGGGTCGGGCTGGCCTCGACCTACGCGTGCGGTGTCACGGCCGACGAGCTGGGTGAGCTGGTCGACCGGGCCGGCATCCACCACGGGCAGCTGGCCCAGGGCAGCGCGTTCGCGGCCGAGTGCCGGGTGCGCCAGGGCCTGATGGTCCCGGAGACCGACATGGCGGCCCGGGCGATCTGCGGGCTGTCCGCCGAACGCGCCGCGGAGATCACCCAGGAGGTCCGCCCGGCCGTCGTCGTCGACGGTGACGACGTCCCGGCGTTCGAAACCTGGCGGCAGCGGATCGCCGAAGAAGTCCTCAAGCACGGAGGGAAGACGAAATGACCGCGACCTTGGGCTGGCTGCGCAAGCAGCTGGCGGGCATCGTGGCGCTGGTGCTGATCCTCGGCCTCTTCACGGTCGCCCAGCTGCCCCGCGTCTCGGCCGCCGAACAGGACCAGATGGCGAGCAAGTTCGCCTTCACCCCCATGACGATCGCGCTGCCGCCGGCGAAGAAGGCGCAGTCGATCCGGACGGTGAACAAGGAGTACGAGCACATCGCCGCGTGGATCTCCTCGGTCGGCGCCGCGATCGCGATCAACGACATCAGCGGCAGCGGCAAGGCCAACGACATCTGCCTGGTCGACCCGCGCAGCGACCAGGTCGTCATCACGCCGACCCCGGACTCCGGCCCGCGGTACGCGCCCTTCGCGCTCGACCCCTCGCCGACGCTGGCGACGTGGGACTACATGGCGCCGATGGGCTGCGTCCCCGGTGACTTCAACGAGGACGGCCGCACGGACATCCTCGCCTACTACTGGGGCCGCACCCCGGTGCTGTTCATGCAGAAGCCGGGGGCGACGAAGTTCGACGCTTCGGCGTTCGTGCCGACCGAGCTGGTGCCGGGCAACCACCGCGGCGCCGACGGCAAGTACAACGGCCCGCTGTGGAACACCGACTCCGTCACCATCGGCGACTTCGACGGCGACGGGCACGTCGACATCTTCGTCGGGAACTACTTCCCCGACAGCAAGGTCCTGGACCCGAACGCCGACGGCGGCATCACGCTGAACCAGTCGATGTCGCACGCGACGAACTCGGGCGCCAAGTACATCTACCGCTGGACGGGTGCTTCGACCGGGGCCAACCCGAGCGCGCAGTTCGTGGACGCGTCCCAGGGCATCCCGGAGAGCGCGCGCCTCGGCTGGACGCTGGCCTCCAGCGCGACCGATGTGAACGGCGACGGCCTGCCCGAGCTCTACATCGCCAACGACTTCGGGCACGACCACTTCCTGTACAACAAGTCGTCGCCGGGACACGTCGAGTTCGGCGAGGTCACCGGGGTCCGCGGGATCACCGACCCCAAGTCGAAGGTGCTGGGCCACGACTCGTTCAAGGGCATGGGCGTCGACTTCGGCGACCTGAACCACGACGGCCTCTACGACATGTTCGTCAGCAACATCACGACGTCGTGGGGCATCGAAGAGTCGAACTTCCAGTTCATGAACAAGTCGAAGGACAACCAGGACCTGACGGACCAGTTCAAGAACGGGGTCGCACCGTTCGAGGACACGAGTGGTTCGACCGGCACGGCCTGGTCCGGCTGGGGCTGGGACGTCAAGATCCAGGACTTCAACAACAGCGGTGAGAACCAGATCGCCCAGGCGACCGGGTTCGTCAAGGGCCAGGTCAACCGCTGGCCGAACCTGCAGGAGCTGGCCACGGCCAACGACGGCCTGCTGTCCAACCCGTTCTGGTGGCCGAACGCCCGCGCCGGGGACGACATCGGCGGGGACCAGACGTTCCACTTCTTCGTGAAGAGCCCGGACGGCCGCTACACCGACCTCGGCCCGCAGCTGGGCCTGGCGGTTCCGGTGCCCACCCGCGGCATCGGGGTCGGCGACACCAACGGTGACGGCCTGCCCGAGTTCGCGGTCGCGCGGCAGTGGGAAGCGCCGATCTTCTACCACAACGACAGCCCCAACCCGGGCAAGTACCTGCAGCTGAAGCTGACCACCGACGCCCCGGTGGCGCCCGGTGCGCTGCCCGCGGCCGGCAACCCGGCGATCGGCGCGCAGGTCACCGTGACGACCTCGGACGGCAAGAAGTACCTCGGCCGGGTCGACGGCAGCAGCGGGGAGGCCGGCCGGCGCAGCTTCGACGTCCAGATCGGCCTCGGCCACGACGTCAAGGGCCCGCTCGACGTGCACCTGCAGTGGCGGGACCGGACCGGGCAGCTGCGGACGCAGAACCTGAAGCTCGAACCCGGTTGCCACATGTACCAGCTCGGTTCCCAGGCGAAGGAAGAGATGTGACGGCATGACCACCCCGACTCTGACCAAAGTGGACGCCGCGCCACCGAAGCGGACGAACAAGGTCGTCACCGCGCTGCGCCGGTTCGCGATCTCGATCACGATCTTCAACATCATCGGCTACACGATCCTCGGTTTCGAGCAGCCGTGGCTGTACCCGTTCGTCGCGCTGGCGACCGCGTACACCACGGAGATCGTCCTGGAGATCATCAACGCCCGGGTGACCGACCGCGAGGTCCGGTTCAAGGGCAACGGGTTCAAGGGGCTCGTGGAGTTCCTGCTGCCGGCGCACATCACCGGTCTCGCGCTGAACATGCTGACCTACGTCAACGACCGCATCCTCGTGATGATCTTCGGGGTGGTCGTGGCGGTCGGCGCGAAGTGGGTCCTGCAGGCGCCGGTGTACGGCCGCATGCGCCACTACATGAACCCGTCGAACTTCGGCATCACGATCATCCTGCTGTTCTTCCCGTGGGCCAGCATCGCCCCGCCATACCACTTCAGCGAGCAGATCGCGACCTGGGGCGGCTGGCTGATCGTCGCGATCATCCTGATCTCGGGCACCGTGCTCAACGCGCTGCTGACCAACCGGATGTTCCTGATCGCGGGCTGGTTGAGCTTCTTCGTGATCCAGGCCTTCGTCCGTGGCTGGCTGTTCGGCACGTCCATCCCGGGCGCGCTGGCGATGGGCACCGGGATCGCGTTCGTGCTCTACACGAACTACATGGTGACCGACCCGGGCACCTCGCCGTCGAAGAAGGGTTCGCAGTTCGCCTTCGGCGCCGGCGTGGCCCTGGCGTACGGCTTCTTCACCGCCGTGCACGTCGCGTACGGGCTGTTCCTGGCCACCGCGACCGTCTGCCTGATCCGCGGGCTCTTCCTGTGGGGCCTGCACTTCTCGAACAAGGCGCGGATCAAGTTCGAGGCCGACCAGGCCGCGCAGAAGGCGAAGCTGGAGCTCGCGCCGCCGGTGGAGTCCGACGGCGGCGAGAAGCCGGGAGCCGTCGCGGCATGACCGGATCGCAGCACGAAGCCCGGGCGGCGCACACCGCGCCGCCCGGGCCGCCGCGCCGGGCGACCTTCCGGTTGTTGAAGCAGCTCTTCACCGACCGGCTGGCGCTCATGGGCGACAACGCCGAGGCCTACGGCGACGTCGTCCGCATCGCCATCGGACCGAAGGCGATGTACCTGGTCAACCACCCCGACCTCGCCAAGCACGTGCTCGCGGACAATGCCGCGAACTACCACAAGGGCATCGGCCTGCAGGAGGCCCGCCGGGCCCTCGGCGACGGCCTGCTCACCAGTGACGGCGAGACCTGGAAAACGCAGCGCCGGACGATCCAGCCGGTGTTCCAGCCCAAGCGGATCTCGCGGCAGGCCGCGGTCGTGGCGTCCGAAGTGGACGCTCTGGTCAAGCGCCTGGCCGAGTACGACGGGCCGGTCGAGGTCCTGCACGAGATGACCGGGCTGACCCTCGGCGTGCTCGGCAAGACGCTGCTCGACGCCGAGCTCGGCGGGTACGAGACGCTGGGCCACTCGTTCGAGGCCGTGCAGGACCAGGCCATGTTCGAGGCGGTCACGCTGAGCATGGTGCCGCAGTGGGTGCCGCTGAAGAAGCAGGTGGAGTTCCGGACCGCGCGTGACGAGCTGCGGCGGATCGCCGAGGAGCTGGTGGACCAGCGGCTCGCGAACCCCGTCGAAGGCGGCGAAGACGTGCTGTCGCGGCTGATCGCGTCCGGCTCCACGGACGGCGCTTCGCGCGAACGCATGCGCGACGAGCTGATCACCCTGCTGCTGGCCGGGCACGAGACGACGGCGAGCACGCTCGGCTGGGCGTTCCACCTGATCGACGAGCACCCGGAGGTCGGCGAGCGGCTGCACGCCGAAGCCGTCGAGGTGCTCGGCGACCGGCTGCCCGAGCACGAGGACCTGCGGCGGCTGACCTACACCGTGGCCGTCGTCGAGGAGGTCATGCGGTTGTACCCGCCGGTGTGGCTGCTGCCGCGGATCGCCCAGGCCGACGACGAGATCGGCGGGTACCACGTGCCGGCCGGCTCCGACGTCGTCGTGGTGCCCTACACGCTGCACCGGCACCCGGAGTTCTGGGCCGACGCCGAACGCTTCGACCCGGGCCGGTTCGACCCGGCCAACCCGGCCGGGCGGCCGCCGCGCTACGCCTACGTGCCCTTCGGCGCCGGGCCGCGGTTCTGCATCGGCAACAGCCTCGGTGTGATGGAGGCGGTCTTTGTGCTGGCGATGGCCTCGCGGGACCTGCAGCTGCGCAAGGTGGCGGGCAAGGTCGTCGAACCCGAGGCGATGCTTTCGCTGCGGGTGAAGGGCGGCCTGCCGATGACGGTGCACCGCCGGGAACGGACGCGGCGAGCCGAAGCCGCTTGAGCAGTACGTCTACTGTGGACATTCGACGAGGAGGTAGGCCGGTGCAACCCGAGGCCACCGAAGAAGAACGCGTCATGAACCAGACCCTCGAGGCCTACGCGGACACGATCGTGCCGGGGGAGAAGAGGTTCCCGGAGGACCGCGCGATCGCCGGGGCGTCGCCCGGCCCGGGGTCGGTGGCGGCGGGGGCGCTCGAGCTGCTGAACTTCGACGCGACCGGCGTCACGGCCGGCCTGCCCTACCTCGCGCAGTCGCTCAACGACCACGCGAAGTCCTACGCGGGTGAGGTCGAGCTGGAGCTCGACGACGACGTGCCGCCGTTCGTGGCGCTGTCCTACGAGCACCGCCGCGAGCTGGTGCACCGGCTGACCACGCCCGGGCACCCGGAGAAGGACGGCTGGGTGAGCCTGGCGCTGTTCTGCAACATGGCCTACGACAGCGCGCCGCACCTGCACACCGCGGACGCCATCCGCGACGGGCACCCGGGCCTGCTGGCGCTGGGGTACACCCCGCCGGACGCCGACGGGTTCTGGCGGTTCCCGAAGTACGGCTATGGCCGCAAGCTGGCCGAGATCCACCCCGACACGACACCTTCCGGGAGCCCCGCATGAGTGCGATCGACAAGACCGACGTCGTCATCGTCGGCAGCGGCTTCGGCGGGTCCATCCCGGCCTACCACCTCGCCGCGGGCGGGGCCAAGGTCACCGTCCTGGAGCGCGGGCCCTGGCTCGCGGCGGACGACTTCGAGCACGACTACCTGCTCGGCTCGTCCTACACCCGGGCGTTCGACTTCGTCGTCGGCGACGGCATGAGCGTGCTCGGCGGCAACTGCGTCGGCGGCGGCAGCGTGGTGTACTTCGCCGCGATGCCGCGCGCGCCGCGGTTCGTCTTCGAACGCCACGGCAGCATCGGGCGGCGCATGTGGCCGTCGGTGATCTCCCGCGACTCGCTCGAGCCGTGGTACGACCGGATCGACGAGTCGCTCCCGGTGTCCAAACAGGACTGGAACGACGTCTCCTACGCCGGCGGGCTGTGGGCGGCGGCGTGCAACCACTCCGGCCGCACGGCCAACCCGGCGCCGGTCGCCGTCGACAACAACACCTGCGTCAACTGCAACTTCATGATGGCGGGCTGCAAGTTCGACGCGAAGCGCTCGATGCTGACGAACTACCTGCCGGCCGCGCTCGCGCACGGCGCGCAGATCCGCCCGCTGCACGAGGTCCAGCGGCTGGAGCGCACCGAGGACGGCAGCTACCGGGTCTACTTCGACATCGTCGACGAAGAGGACTACCGGATCCACACCGGCACCGGCGTGATCGAGGCGAAGGTCGTCATCATCGCCGCGGGCGCCGGCGCGACCCCGGTGATCCTGCAGCGCTCGGAGGCGGCGCTCGGCGAGATGCCGCACGGCGTCGGCCGGTACTTCTCCGGCAACGGCGAGCGGCTCAACACCGCGATCATCGACGAGGACCGCGTCCGCGAGGTGCTCGGGCTGTCCCGTGAGGACGGTCCGGTGTACTCGGCCAACCACATCGGCAAGGGCCCGACCGTCGCGAACTGGGACAAGCTCGACGGGTCGCTGCCGGAGTACGAGCGGTACTCGCTGGAGCAGCTGTACTTCCCGCCGGGCCTGGGCACCATCCTCGCCCAGGTGCCCGGCGGCGAGGAGCCGCGCTGGTACGGCGCGGAGAAGAAGGAGCTGCTGAAGCAGTGGGCCAACTGGCTCACGATCTTCCTGATGACCGAGGACGACAACGAAGGCGTCTTCGGCACCCCGCCGCCGACCGGCAACGCCTACCGCATCTCGCAGCAGATGCTCGGCCGCGGCCCGCTGCGCTACGACCCGACCGAGAACACCCGGCACGGCTGGGCGCTCGCGGACGCCGACTGCAAGGCGATCATCGAAAAGGACGGCCTCGCGAAGGTCGCGCCGTGGACCAACGACGTCGTCGGCGCGTACACCGTGCACCCGCTGGCGTCGTGCCGGATCGGGGACGACGCGGCGACGTCCGCGCTGCACCCGAACCACGAGCTGCGCAACCACCCGGGCATCTTCGTCACCGACAGCGCGTCGGTGCCGGGGGCGCTCACGGTGAACCCGGCGATGACCGTCGCCGCGCTCGCCGAGCGGTCGATCCCGGGCATCGTCCGGGAGCTGCAGTCGCGCGGTGTCGACGTCAAGTACGGCGCGCCGGCTCCCGACGGCTCGATCACCGGTCGTCGCGCGGTGTCCAAACTGGACCTCGTGGCCGGAAACTGATGCACGGAGACGCGCTCGTGCCGCCGGCTTCCCGGCGGCACGAGCGCGGCCGTTTTCGAGGAGGAACCATGGCTCCGGTGCTCGTGCGGCTTGCGCTGCGGAGCACGCTGCGGGACGTGAAGTACGTCCGGGCGGTGCGACCGCGGCACGCGCGCGGCCTCGTCCGGGACGTCTACCGCCAGGTGGAACGGGACTTCGGGATGCTCGCCCCGCCGATGGCGCTGCATTCGCCCGCGCCGGAGGTGCTCGCCGCGGCGTGGCTGATGCTGCGGGAGTCGCTGGTGGCGGGCGGGTCGGCGAGCCGGGCGGACAAGGAGGTCGTCGCGGCCGCGGTGTCGGCGGCGAACTCGTGCCCGTACTGCGTCGAGGTGCACGGGATGGCCATCGGCTCCCTGGGCGACCCGGCCGCGGCGGCGGCGATCGCTTCCGGCGCGGTCACGGAGATCCCCGACCGCGACACGCGGGCGCTCGCGGCCTGGGCGCGCGGCGCCGGCCCGCTGCCCCCGGACGTCCCGGCCGCCACGGCGGCGGAGTTCGTCGCGGTGGCCGTGGCGTTCCACTACCTCAACCGGGTGGTGAGCGTCTTCCTCGGGCCGTCCCCGCTGCCCGAGGCGGTGCCGCCGGCCGCGCGGGCGAAAGCCAAGGTCGTGCTGGGGTTCCTGCTCAAGCCGGGCACCCCGCCGCCGCCGGGGGACGCACTCGGACTGCTGCCCGCGGTCGCCGTCAGCGGGCCGGACTGGGCGCCCGCGGGCGGAACCCTCTCGGACGCCTTCGCACGGGCCGCGGCGGCCATCGAGGCCGCCGGGGAACGCTCGGTGCCGACGCGGGTGCGCGACCTCGTGCGCCGTGAGCTGAAGGCGTGGGACGGGAAACCGCCCGGGCTGAGCCGCGCGTGGACGAAGGAGGTCGTCGCGGAGCTGCCGCCCGAAGAGCGGGGCGCCGGGCGGGTCGCGCTCCTCGTGGCCAAGGCTCCGTACCAGGTCGACACCGCCGACGTGGCTGACTGGGTGCCCGGCGATCGTGGCCTGGTCGAGCTGGTCTCGTGGGCAAGTCTCGCCGCGGCCGTGGAGTTCGGCGACCGCTTTCCGCTGGGCGCGTGAAGAGAAGACCCTGGCCGGCCCGCCGGGTGATGATCGAAGGGTCGGATCCACCGCCGGGGCGCGCAGCACCGGGGCACACCGAAGCCCCTCCCGGTTCGCGTCGCCGCCCCCGCGCGGCAGCCGATCCGGCGACCGGCGGCCGCTCGCGACGGTGGCTCCCCAGCCACTGCGCGGGCGGCCGCCGGCGCACGAACACCAAGTCATACGGTGAGAGGAAATCAAGGTGACTGACACCACGGGCGTGATCGCCGACCTGACCGCCGAGGGCGCCGAAGTCGACGCGCTCGTCGCCGGTCTCACCGAACGGGAGTGGGACACCCCCACGCCGGCCCCCGGGTGGGCCGTCCGGCACCAGATCGGGCACCTGGCGTTCATCTTCCGGCTCGCCGGCCTCTCGGCCGCGCAGCCGGAGACGTTCGTCCAGCTGACGAGCTCCCTTTCCGGTGGCCTGGAGGTGGCGGTGAACGCCGCCCTGGAGGAGTACATCCACGACCCCGCCGAGGCGCTGCTGACGCGCTGGCGGGCCGAGCGGGACGCGGGCATCAAGGCCCTCGCGGCCGTGCCCGGCGACCAGCTGGTGCCGTGGCTGGTCAACCCGCTGCCGCCGTACGTGCTGGCGTGCGCCGGGATGATGGAGCTGTTCGGCCACGGCCAGGACGTCGCCGACGCGCTCGGCGTGCGCCGCGAGCGCACCGACCGCATCAAGCACCTGGTCGGGTTCGCCGTGCGGGTCCGGGACTTCGGGTACGAGGCGCGCAACCTGACGCCGCCGGCCGAAGAGTTCCGGTTCGAGCTGACCGCGCCCTCGGGCGCGCTCTGGACGTTCGGGCCGGAGGACGCGACGCAGCGCATCACCGGCAGCGCGGCGGACTTCTGCCTGCTGGTGACCCGGCGGCGGCACCGCTTCGACCTCGACGTGCGGGCCAAGGGCACCTTGGCCGACCAGTGGCTGGACATCGCCCAGGCGTACCGGGGCCCGGCCGGCGACGGCCGCCGGCCGGGGCAGTTCCGCGACTAGAAGATCCATTGTGGACGGTTAGACGTCCTTGTCCGAGCGTGCTGAGGTGCAGGCCACGGGCAGGAAGAAAGAAGACGGTCCGCGCCGTCCGGGAGATGCTGGACCCCGGCCGGACGGGCGGGCCGGGACGGACGGGCAGGCCGGAAACGGGACGCGGTCCCGGGTACGGACGACAGCGGGACCTGACGGACCCGGTGAGACTGGGCTCGAGAGCCAGTGGGAGTGCGGTGGCATGAGCGTTGAGCGGATTTCGATCGTCGGTATCGGCCTCCGATACCCCGACGCGAGTTCTCCGGAGGAGCTCTGGGAAAACGTGCTGGCCGGTCGCCGGGCGTTCCGCAGGCTCCCCGACGAGCGGATGAACCGGGCGGACTACTATTCGCCCGATCCCAAGGCACCAGACCGTTTTTACGCACAGAAGGCGGCGGTGCTGCGGGACTACGAGTTCGACCGCGTTTCGCACAAGGTGGCCGGCAGCACGTTCCGGGCCACCGACACCACGCACTGGCTGGCGCTGGACGTGGCCGAGCAGGCGCTGGCGGACGCCGGGTTCGCCGAAGGCGAAGGCGCGCCGAAGACGAGCACCGGCGTGGTCATCGGCAACAGCCTGACCGGTGAGTTCTCGCGGGCCAACATCATGCGGCTGCGCTGGCCGTACGTGCGCCGCACGGTCGCCGCCGCGCTGAGCTCACGCGGCTGGGACGACGAGGAGACCGCGACCTTCCTGCGGGACCTCGAGGTCCAGTACAAGGAGCCGTTCCCGGAGATCAACGAGGACAGCCTCGCCGGCGGCCTGGCGAACACGATCGCCGGCCGCGTCTGCAACCACTTCGACTTCGCCGGCGGCGGGTTCACCGTCGACGGCGCCTGCTCCTCGTCGCTGCTGTCGGTCGTGACCGCGGCGAACGCGCTGGTGCAGGGCGACCTCGACCTCGCCATCGCCGGCGGTGTCGACCTCTCGATCGACCCCTTCGAGGTCATCGGCTTCGCCAAGACCGGCGCGCTGGCCAAGCGCGAGATGAAGGTCTACGACGCCGACTCCAACGGCTTCTGGCCCGGCGAGGGCTCGGGCATGCTCGTCCTGATGCGCGAGAGCGACGCGCTGGAGCAGGGCAAGCGCATCTACGCGTCGATCGGCGGCTGGGGCGTTTCCTCCGACGGCAAGGGCGGCATCACGCGGCCCGAGGCCGCCGGGCACCGGCTCGCCCTCCAGCGTGCCTACACCCGGGCCGGCTACGGCGTCGAGACCGTGTCCTACTTCGAGGGCCACGGCACCGGCACCGCGCTGGGCGACGCCACCGAGATCGAGGCGCTGTCCACCGCCCGCCGCGACGCCGACCCGCTGGCCAAGCAGGCCGCGCTGTCGACGATCAAGGGCAACATCGGCCACACGAAGGCCGCGGCGGGTGTCGCGGGCCTGATCAAGGCGACGCTGGCGGTGTACCACCAGGTCATCCCGCCGGCCACCGGGCACTACGAGCCGCACGAGTCGCTGACCGGCTCCTCGGCACGCATGTACGTGCCGAGCGAGGCGGCGCTGTGGCCGGCCGACCAGCCGGTGCGCGCCGGTGTCTCGGCGATGGGCTTCGGCGGCATCAACTCGCACGTCACGGTCACCGAGGCGCCGACCGCGCCGCGGCGGCGCGAGGTCGACGAGCGGGCCCGCGCGCTGGTCGCCGGGCGCCAGGACGCCGAGCTGCTGCTGTTCGACGCCGACGACGTCGCCACGCTGCGCGGGAACATCGCCGCGGCGCTGGAGGTCGTGCCGAAGCTGTCCTTCGCCGAGCTGACCGACCTCGCGGGCTCGCTCGCCGGGGAACTGGCCGGCCGTGCGGTGCGCGCGGCGGTCGTCGCGGGCAACCCGGAGCAGGCCGAGCGGAAGCTGACCAAGCTGCTCGAGAAGCTCGAAGAGACGAGTTCCGTGTTCGACGCCGCCGACGGCGTCTTCGCGAGCAACCGCACCACCGAGCCGAAGATCGGCTACCTGTTCCCCGGCCAGGGCTCCGGCCGCGGCGGGGACAGCGCGCTGCGCCGCCGGTTCAGCGCGGCCGAGGAGATCCACCGCGCCGCCGGCCTGCCGGTGACCGGTGACCAGGTCGCCACCGAGGTGGCCCAGCCGCGGATCGTCACCGGCTCGCTCGCCGCGCTGCGCGTCCTGCGCTCGTTCGGCGTCGAAGCGGTCACGGCCACCGGCCACAGCCTCGGCGAGCTGACCGCCCTGCACTGGGGCGGCGCGCTCGACGAGCGGGCGCTGCTGGACCTGGCGAAGGTCCGCGGCAAGGTGATGGCCACGACCAGCGGGGACGGCACCGGCGCGATGGCCGGCATCGCCGCCTCGCCGAGCCGGGTGGAAGAGCTCGGCCTCGGGTCCGACGTCGTCATCGCCGGCTACAACGCCCCCGAGCAGACCGTGCTCTCCGGGCCGGCCGAGTCGATCGACCGGATCGTGGCCCGGGCCAAGGCCCAGGGCGTCAGCGCGACCCGGATCAAGGTCTCGCACGCCTTCCACTCGCCGCTGGTCGAGCCGGCCGCGGTCGAGATGACCGGCCGGCTGAGCGAGTTCGGCTTCTCGCGGCTCGAGCGGCCGGTGGTTTCGACCGTCAGCGGCGACGTGCTGCACGCGGCGGAGAACCTGCCGGAGCTGCTGCGCGAGCAGATCGTGCTGCCGGTCCGCTTCCGCGAGGCCGCCACCAAGGTGGCCGAGCGCAGCGACCTGGTGGTCGAGGTCGGCCCCGGCCGGGTGCTGACCGGGCTGTTCGAGGAGATCGCGCCGGACACCCCGGTGCTGGCGGTCGACTCGGACAACGCGTCGCTCGCGGGTCTGCTGCGGGTTGTCGGCGCGGCCTTCGCGCTCGGCGCTAACCTCACGCTGGACACGCTGTTCGAGGGCCGGGTCGTCCGGCCGCTGCCGATCGACGGCCAGTTCTCCTTCCTCGCCAGCCCGTGCGAGGCCGCGCCCGCCATCGACGGCGAGCTGGCCGCCGAGCTGGCCGCGGAGAAGGCGCAGGCCGCCGAGGCCGACGCCACGGCCGACAACTCCGGCAGCTCCACTCTCGACCTGCTGCGCAAGCTCGCCGCCGACCGCGTCGAGCTGCCGCTGGAGACCGTCACGGCCGACACCCACCCGCTCGACGACCTGCACCTGTCGTCGATCACGGTCGGGCAGCTGGTCAACGACGTCACCCGGGCGCTGGGCCGGCCCGCCCTGGAGGGCATGCCGAACTTCGCGACCGTGTGCCTCGGTGAGCTCGCCGAGATGATCGACGAGCTGGCGCAGACGGCGAAGCCCGCCGACGCGGGCCAGGCCGAGGCCACCGGCGTCGGTCCGTGGGTCCGGCCGTTCGCGGTCGAGTACGTGCCCGCGCCGCGCCCGGTCGCCGACCTCACCCCGGGGATCGGCAACGCCCAGTGGCAGGTCTTCGCGACCCCGCGGCACCCGCTCGCCGAGCCGCTGAAGGCCGCGCTCGCCGCGGCCGGCGCCGGCGACGGTGTCGTGCTCTGCCTGCCGGCGGACTGCGACTCCAGCCACGTCGGGCTGTTCCTCGACGCCGGCCGCGCGGTCATGGCCGCCCCCACCGGCACGCGCTTCGTGGTCGTGCACCACGGCTACGGCGCCGCCGGCCTGGCCCGGACCCTGCGGCTCGAGGACCCCTCGGCCAAGACGACCATCATCGACCTCGCCGACCCGACGCCGTCGGGCGCCGACGAGATCACCGCGGCCGTCCAGTCCGTGGTGGCCGAGGTCGCCGGGACGACGGACTTCACCGAGGTCCGCTACGGCGCCGACGGTGGGCGCACGGTGCCGCGGCTGTCCGCGCTGCCGGCCGCCCCGACCGGCCCGATCCGCGAGTCGCTGGACCAGACCGACGTCCTGCTCGTCACCGGTGGTGGCAAGGGCATCACGGCGGAAAGCGCGCTGGCGCTGGCGAAGGACTCCGGGGCCAAGCTCGCCCTGCTCGGGCGCAGCGACCCGGAGACCGACACCGAGCTGGCGGAGAACCTCGACCGGCTGGAGGCCGCGGGCATCCGCTACCGGTACGAGCGCGCCGACGTCACCAACGTGAGCCAGGTCGCCGAGGCGGTCGGCCGGATCCAGGCCGAGCTCGGCATGGTCACCGCGGTCCTGCACGGCGCCGGCCGCAACGAGCCGGCCGCCCTGTTCAGCCTCACCGAGGACAGCTTCCGCAAGACCCTCGCCCCGAAGATCGGCGGGCTCAACGCGGTGCTCTCGGCGGTCGACCAGGACCGGATCAAGCTCCTGGTCACGTTCGGCAGCATCATCGGCCGGGCGGGCCTGCGCGGGGAAGCGCACTACGCCACGGCGAACGACTGGATGACCGAGCTGACCCTGCGCTTCGGCCAGGAGCACCCGCAGGCGCGGGCGATCGCGCTGGAGTGGTCGGTCTGGTCGGGCGCCGGCATGGGCGAGAAGCTCGGTGTGGTCAGCGCGCTGATGCGCGACGGCATCACGCCGATCCCGCTGGAGGAGGGCATCACCATCCTCCGCCAGGTGCTGGCCGACCCGGCCGCGCCGCCGGTGCTGGTGGTGTGCGGCCGCACGTCGGGCCTGGCCACGCTGCCGATCCAGAAGCGCGAGCTGCCGCTGACCCGGTTCGTCGACCGCGCGGTCGTGCACTACCCGGGTGTCGAGCTCATCACCGAGGCCGACCTGTCCGACGGCAGCGACCCGTACCTGACCGACCACCTGCTCGACGGGCAGCTGCTGTTCCCGGCGGTGCTCGGCATGGAGGCGATGACGCAGGCCGCGGCGGCGACGCTGGACCGCGTCGGCGCGCCGGTGCTCTCCGACGTCGAGTTCCTCCGGCCGATCATCGTCGCGCCGGGCGGGTCGACCACGATCCGGCTGGCCACGCTGGCCCGCGACGCCGACACCGTCGACGTCGTGATCCGCAGTGACGAGACCGGCTTCAGCGCCGACCACTTCCGGGCGCGGCTGAGCTTCGCACGGCCGGCGGAGCTCGGCGAGCGGGCACCTCGCGAAGTCGCGCTGCCGCCGGTCCCGGTGGAGCCGATCAGCGAGCTGTACGGCTCGGTCCTGTTCCAGGGCAAGCGGTTCCAGCGTGTCCTCGGCTACCGGCGGGCGAGCGCCCGGCACGCGGTCGCCGAGATCGCGACCACCGCGGACTTCTCCTGGTTCGCGCCCTTCCTGCCGCAGGACCGGCTCCTGGCCGACCCGGGCACGCGGGACGCGATGATGCACGCGATCCAGTGCTGCGTCCCGGACGCGACGCTGCTGCCGCAGAGCATCGAGAAGCTCTACCTGGCCGAGCCCGGTGTCCAGCACGAGGAGTACGTGCTGCTGGACGCGAAGGAACGCTTCCAGGACGGCGACAGCTACGTCTACGACCTCGACGTGCGCAACCCGGACGGGACGCTGGTCGAGCGCTGGGAAGGGCTGAAGCTGCGGGCGGTCCGCAAGCGCGACGGCGCGGGCCCCTGGGTCCCGTCGATGCTCGGGTCCTATGTGGAGCGTGCGTGCGAGCGCCTGCTCGGCGGGACGCGGTCGGTCGTGCTCGAGCCCGACCCCGCCGGCCAGCCGGCGGAGGCCACCGCCGAGCGGCGGGCGCAGACCGCGCTCGCGGCGGGCCGAGCGGTCGACCGCCAGGTCGAGATCCGGTACCGCCCCGACGGCAAGCCGGAGTTCGACGACGGCAACGTCACGGCTTCGCACACGTCACAGCTCACGCTCGTGGCGGCCGGCCCGGCGCAGCTGGCGGTCGACATCGAGACCGCGATCGAACGCACCGACGAGGACTGGGCCGGGCTGCTCGGCGAAGAGCTCCTCGCCCTGGGCCGGCTGCTCGCGGCCGACACCGGGGAACCGATCAGCGTGGCCAACACGCGGGTCTGGAGCGCGATCGAGTGCGTCCGCAAGAGCGGCGCGATGACCCAGGCCCTGACCGTGCGCCAGGTCGACCCGGACGGGTGGGCCCTGCTCGCCAACGGCGAGGCGCGGATCGCGACCTGGTCGACCACCGTCAACGACCGGACCGACCCGATCGTGTTCGCGGTGCTCCACGCAGAGGGGAACTGAGATGACCGACTACTACGAGATCCGCCACACGGTCGGCTTCGAAGAGACCAACCTGGTGGGCAACGTCTACTACGTGAACTACGTGCGCTGGCAGGGCCGGTGCCGCGAGATGTTCCTGAAGGAGAAGGCCCCGGCCGTGCTCGAGGAGGTCCGCCACGACCTCAAGCTGTTCACCCTCAAGGTGGACTGCGAGTTCTTCGCCGAGATCACCGCCTTCGACGAGCTGTCCATCCGGCTGCGCCTGGAAGAGCTGACGCAGACCCAGATCCAGTTCACCTTCGACTACGTCCACCTGCACCCGGACGGCGAGCGGCTCGTCGCCCGCGGTCGCCAGCGCATCGCCTGCATGCGCGGCCCCAACACGGCGACCGTGCCGTCGCGGGTGCCGGAACAGCTGCGCGAGGCGCTGGCGCCGTACCACGCGGCGGGTTCGGTCAACGGCAAGGGAGTCTGATCGTGTCGACCGAGACAGATCGGCCGCCGGAGCGGGGTGTGCTCAAGCGGCTGCCGACATCAGCGGCGCGGCGCGGGCTCTCGGCCCAGCCCGGCCTGCGCCAGGTGATGTCCCAGTTCGCGACCGGGGTCACGGTGCTGACGGCGGGCGGTGAGGACGCGCACGGGATGACGGCCAACGCGTTCTCGTCGGTCTCGCTGGAGCCGCCGCTGGTGCTGTGTTGCGTGTCGAAGGCGGCGCGGATGCACACGTCGATCGTGGCCGCGGACTCGTTCGCGGTGAACATCCTCGCCGCCGAGCAGCAGGAGCTGTCGAAGTACTTCGCCGACTGGCGCCGTCCCGACGGGATGGCCCAGTTCGACGCGGTGGGCTGGACGGCAGGCGCCAAGACCGGGGCGCCGCTGCTCGACGGAACGCTGGCCTGGCTGGAATGCGAGCTGGCCCAGGTGCTCGACGGGGGTGACCACTCGATCTTCCTGGGCCGGGTGGTCGCCACCAGCCGGGGCACCGGCGAGGACGCGCTGGTCTTCTACGGCGGCCAGTACCACGAAGTCGACGGGCGCGCCCGCGCGGCTTGAGAAGGGACGAGGTCATGCTGATCGCGGTCACGGGCGGCACCGGGTTCCTCGGTGCGCACACCGTCGCGGCGCTGCTGCGGCGGGGCCACCGGGTGCGCCTGCTCGCCCGTGACCCGGCCCGCGTGGCCGGTGCGCTCGGGCCGCTCGGCGTCGATCCGTCCACTGTGGACGTCGTCGCCGGTGACGTCACGGCGCCCGAAGCCGTGGGCCGGCTGGTCGCCGGGGCGGACGCGCTGCTGCACGCGGCGGGCGTCTACACCTTCGACAGCCGGCGTCGCGCCGAGCTGGACCGGGTGAACGTGCACGGCACCGAGGTCGTGCTCGACGCCGCGCGCCGGGCCGGCACCGGGCGGATCGTGCACGTCTCCACCGTCGGGGCCCTCTACCCGACGCGGGAGCCGTCGATCGGCCCGGCCAGCCCGGTCGGCGAGCCGCGGGAGGCCTACCTCGCGTCGAAGGCCGCGGCCGAGCGGATCGCCCGCGGGCACCGCGAGGCCGGCGCGCCGGTGGTCGTCACCTACCCGCCGGCGCTGCTCGGCCCGCACGACCCGCACCTGGGCGACCAGAACGCGCGGCTGCGGGACCTGCTGCGCGGCCTGATGCCGATCTGGCCGGCACGCGGGCTGCCGATCGGCGACGTCCGCGACTCGGCGGAGCTGCACGCGCGGCTGCTCGACGGGACGGCGCCGGCCGGCGACGCGTTCTTCGGGCCGGGGCACTTCCTGGCCACCCGCGAGTACCTCGCGACGGTCCGCGCCGCGACCGGGCGCCGGCTGCCCGCGGTGTTCCTGCCGCCGCGCTCGATGTACCCGGTCGGCCGCGCCGCCGACCTGCTCCAGCACGTCTGGCCGTGGCACATCCCGGCCGAGTACGGCGCGATCTACGTCTGCGCCACCGCCGTGCCCGTCGACGCGGCCGCGCCGCGCGCGGACGTCCCGGCGCGGCCGGCGCTCGAAACGGTGCACGACACGGTGGCCTGGTTGCACACGACCGGGCGGCTGACCGACCGGCAGGCCGGCATCGCGGCCGGGCCGGGCCCAGCGTCCACATCGTCCACATCGGACGACGGCTCCGGCGCGCCCGGAGCCGCAGAGATCGAGGAGGCACTGTCATGACCGCCAGCGACGCCACCGAGCCCATCCGCATCGCCCCCGCGCCCGCACCGGCCGTCGCGGCCGCGGACGTGCCCGCCGAGTGGCCGGTCCGGCCGATGCCCCGGCTGGGCCGCGGCATCGTGTGGTCCGACATCGTCGCGGAGATCGCGCGTGACAACGCCGCCCGTGACACCGGGATGCGGGACGCCGCGTGAGCGGTCGGCACGAGTCCGGGGCGCAACGCGCCGACGACACCGAGGTGGTGCCGGTTCCGGAAGCGCTGCAGCAGGGCCGTCGCCGGCTGAGCCGGGTCGACGACGGCGAGGCTCAGGTGATCGCGCTGGCCAGGACGGCCGAGCCGGTCCCGCCGGAGCCGGCGGAGATGCCCCTGCTGCGGCAGCAGCGGGAGGAGCTGCGCGCCCACATCGTCGAGGGCAAGCTCGAGGCGGTCCGGCGCCAGCACTCGCTGGGCAAGCTCACCGCCCGCGAGCGGCTCGACCTGCTGCTGGACGAGGACTCGTTCGTCGAGGTCGAGCCGTACCGGCGGCACCGCGCGAGCGGGCCCGGGCTCACCGGGAACCGGCCGTACACCGACGGTGTCGTCGCGGGCTCGGGCACGATCGACGGCCGTCGGGTGTTCGTCTACGCCCAGGACTTCACCGTTTTCGGCGGCTCGCTGGGGGAAGCGCACGCGAAGAAGATCCATAAGGTCCTCGACCTCGCGATCGCGAACGGCGCCCCGGTGATCGGGCTCAACGACAGCGGCGGCGCCCGCATCCAGGAGGGTGTGCTCGCCCTCGACGGGTACGGCGGCATCTTCCGGCGCCAGGTCGAGGCGTCCGGCGTGATCCCGCAGATCAGCGTGATCCTCGGGCCGTGCGCCGGCGGCGCCGCGTACTCCCCGGCGCTGGCGGACTTCACGTTCATGGTGCGGGACACCGCGCGGATGTACCTCACCGGCCCGGACGTCGTCGAGGCGGTGACCGGCCGCCGCGTCACCCACGACGAGCTCGGCGGCGCGGACGTGCACGGCTCGATGTCCGGCGTGGCGACGGTGGTGCACGACGACGAGGAGAGCTGCCTGGCCGACGTCCGGTACCTCGTCTCGCTGCTGCCGTCGAACTACCTCGACGCCCCGCCGATCGTCGCGGAAACCGGCGCGAAGGACGACTACCGGCCGCGGCTGGCCGAGCTCGTCCCGGTGCAGCACAGCCAGCCCTACGACATGCGGGAGCTGTTCGCCGAGGTCGCCGACGACGGCGAGTTCTTCGAGCTGCACGAAGGCTGGGCCCGCAACGTGCTGTGCGCGCTGGCCCGCCTCGACGGGCGCGTGGTGGGCTTCGTCGGCAACCAGCCGGCGGTGTTCGCGGGCGTCCTCGACGGCCCGGCGTCGCAGAAGGCGGCGCGGTTCGTGCGGTTCTGCGACGCGTTCAGCATCCCGCTGGTCAGCTTCGTCGACGTGCCCGGCTTCCTGCCCGGCGTCGAGCAGGAGCGCGGCGGGATCATCCGGCAGGGCGCGCAGCTGCTGCACGCCTACTGCGAAGCGACCGTGCCGCGGATCCAGGTGATCGTGCGCAAGGCCTATGGCGGCGCGTACATCGTGATGGACTCTCGGTCGATCGGCTGCGACCTCTCACTGGCCTGGCCGACGAACCAGATCGCGGTGCTGGGCGCGGAAGGCGCGGTGAACATCCTGCACCGGCGCGAGCTGGCGGCGTCCGACCACCCCGAGGCGTTGCGCGCGAAGCTCGTCGACGAGTACACCCGCGAGTACCTGAACCCGAGCTACGCCGCGGAACGCGGGCTGGTGGACGACATCATCGACCCGGCCGAGACCCGCGCGGCGCTCGCGCGGGGCCTGGCCATGCTGGCGGACAAGCGGAAGCCGGGCCCGGCCAGGAAACACGGCAACCAGCCCATCTGAGGGGTTTACCACGATGGACGAGCTGAAGGTGGTGCGCGGCAACCCGGACGACTACGAGCTGGCCGCCCTGGTGGCGGTGCACGCGGCGCTGCGCGCCCGCCGGCGGGCGCCGGAGCCCCGCCGGTCGTCGTGGGGCCGCCGGGCCGGCTGGGCGACGTCACCGGCTGCGTGGCGTCGCTCCGGCCTGCCCGGCTGAGTCTTTCCGGTCACTGGTTTCCGGTCACTCGTCGAGGAACCGCGCCAGACCGGCGTACCCGACCTCGGCGAGCCGCTCGCCGGATTCGGTGGCGTAGGCCGGGTCCGCCTTGATGCCGATGCCTTCGACCATCCGGTTCATGAAGTTGAAGAGCGCACAGACGAGCACGGCGTCGTGCAGCGCGTCCTCGTCCCACCCGGCGGCGAAGACGGCCTCGGCGTCGGCCTCGGTCATCCGCGCGGGCGTCCGCGTCAGCTTGCCGACGTAGGCCAGCACGGGCTTGAGCTTCTCGGAAACGGGCGCGCTGTCGAGATCGGCGACCGCGGCGGTGAGCACACCCGCCGGAACCCCGAAGGCTTCCGCGGTCACGGTGTGGATCCCGTGGCAGTAGTCGCAGCTGTTCAGCCCCGAAACGTAGGCGGCGATCATTTCGCGTTCCCCGGTGGTGAACGGCGAATCCCCGCGCAACAGCGTTTCGTGGAAGGCGAGCAGGTGTTTCGCCGGTTCGGGGTGGGCCCGGAAGACCTGCAGCAGGGTCGTTTCAGCCGGCAGGGACTTCAGGTAGGACATTGTGGAGTTCCTCTCGGTCGCAGAGCCGCTCGATTTCGTCGCGGCGGATCCAGCAGGCGGTCAGATAGCTCCGCGACGCCGTCCCGGCACCGGGAACGGCCCGCTCGACCCGCCTGGCAGTGTCCCGCCATTCCCGCCGCATGCCCCCGGACGGCGTTTTCCCGGGCACGGCTTCGACGGCGGGCCGCAGCCGCCGCCATTGCCGCACCCCGCTGGTGACGAGTTCGGCGTGCCCGGCGCTGAAAAGCCCGTGCCGCGCCCGGTCGACCACCTGCGTGACAAGCCCGGGATCGTCGGCCAGCCCGGCGAACCCGAGTCCGGCGAGCAGCCGGTCGGGGTCGAGGCCGAGCAGGATCACCCCGGCTTCCTCGTCCGGTGAGGCGTCGAGGTCGGGGAGGTCGAAGCGGGAGTCAGGCACTGAGGGTCACCTCCGCGGGGGAGTCGGGAGCGGGGTTGCGGAAGCGGGGGCTTGGGGAGCCGGGATGCGTCGGCCGGTGCGCCCCGATGTGGTGTTCGGTGCGTTGGGCGCAACCAAGGCCACATCGGAGCGCGCGGAGGCCGGGTGGAGCTGCGGCGCCGCCCGCCGCCCGAGGGCGAGCCCGGGCAGGCCGCCGTGCGAGGCGGCGGCCACTGGCGCCGGTCTCATGGGGGCGAGCCCCGGTCGGCCGCTGTGCGAGGCGGCAGCCGCCGCCGGGTGTCCGGTGGGATCGTGCCTGTGCGGGCGGGCCGCCGGTGCCGGTGGTCTCGTGGCGGCGGCTACTGGCGCCGGTCTCGCGGGGACCAGCCCCGGTCGGCCGCTGTGCGAGGCAGCCGCCGGGTGTGCGGTGGGGGCGTCAGACACCGGCCCCCACCCTGTTGCGGCGGGGGAGGGCCGCCGTTGCGTCGTCGTGGCGGAGGCTCTGGGCCACCGCGTCCGCCACCCGGGCCGTCGCCACCCGGTGGCCGTCGATGTTGCGGGCCGCCGGGCCCAGGACCATCCCCGCCGCCGCGCCGACCACCGACACCCGGGGGGCGTGCGTGTAGGCCAGGGTGCGTTCGTCCAGGTCAGGCCAGCCGTCGCGCTCGCCGACGGCGAACGCCGGCAGCAACCCGCGGCCGGTCTCCGGTGTGGTGCCCAGCGCGAGCACGGCGTGGTCGCCGCTCACCCGTCGGCCGCCCGCGAGGCGCAGGACCGCGGTCCCGCCCATCCCGGCCGAGAGCCCGGTGATCTCCTCGCCGCGGTGCACGACCAGCCGGCCCTCGGCTTCGGCCCGCTCCAGCGCCGGCCGGAACTCGAACATCACCGACGCGCGCCGGTACTGCGCGAACAGCCCGAGCCGGTCCTTCCACTGGACCCCGCCGATGCGGGCGCGGCCCTCCGGCCGGAAGAACTTCGAGTTCACGTCGGCGCACTGGTAGTGCTCACCGGTCGCGCGGACCACCCAGTGCACCTCGCGCCCGGCCTCGAGCGCCGCGGTGATCAGGTGGGCCGAGCTCAGCCCGGCGCCGACCACCACCTGACGGCCCGTGATGCCCGACGGCAGCCGCTCGTCCCAGTACGTCACCCCGGGTGGCGCGGCCCCGCCGCCCCACCAGCTGTCCGGCGCCTCGCGGCGTTCCTCGCCGGGGCACAGCACGACGTGGCGTGCGGTCACGGTGCCCCGGTCGGTGCGCACGACGACCTCGTCCGCCTCCGGGCTCACCTGCTGGACACTGGCCCGCCAGGTCTTTTCCGCGACTTCGTGCGTGGCGACGAGGTGTTCGCAGTAGGCCTCGAAGACGTCCACCGGCACCACCGAGCGGTGCCCGGCCTGCGACATCCGCACCTCGCGCCGTTCGGTCGGCGTCAGCCGCCCCCAGTGCAGCCGCGCGAAGTCCAGCAGCTCGCAGTCGCGGTACCCCTCGACCCCGGGATGGTGTTCGTACGGCGACCGCAGCACCCGCTGGCCGAGCAGGTCGATCCGGCCGAAGAACCGGCCGCAGGCCCGGCCGCCCCGGTCCAGGACGCCCACGTCGCGCACCCCGTGGTGCCACAGCGCCGAGGTCACCGCGAGCCCGGCCGGACCGGCCCCCACGACGACGACGTCGGCTCGGGCCGGCAGCTCGTCGCGTGGCGGGACGGGCGGGAACGGCAGCCGTGGCCACGCCCGGCCCCGTGGCGAACCGAGCAGGTGCGGCTCCGGGATGAACGAGCTCGTCAAGGGCCCGGGCGCGGTGGTCATCCGATCACGGTGACGGGGACGACGATCTCCACCATCGGCCGCCGCGGCATGCCGTTGGTCACCATCTCTTCGAGCGTCTGCTCGGACTGCTCGAGGCTGTCGGTGGCGATGGGGCTGTAGCGCGAGTACGAGTAGGCGGGCTTCCGGGCGCTGGTCTCCATTTCGTACACCTTGATGACCGCTTCGCCGGGTCGCACCTCGCCACCGTAGAAGGTCAGGCGGCGCTGGTCCGGGGTCATGAACGACTTGGAGAACTGCCGCGACATCACCAGGGTCTCGGGGTCGTTCACGAAGGTCGACTCGTCGTCCATCACGACCTGCATCGCGACCCAGGTCTGGTCGGTGAGGTTCGTCTCGGACTTGATGATCTGCCAGCGCCCCGGCTCCGGGAGGTTCACCGTCACCGAGACGTCGTGGTCGGTCGTGTCGATGGCGCCCGAAATCATCATGACCCGGCGGCGGACGTCGGCGACACCCGCCATTTGGATGTCCCGCGCGCGCACCCGGCCGGAAACGTCCAGTCCGGCGAATTCAGGTGAAGACATTTGCGTGGCCTCCTAGTTATTTCCCCCGAGAACCCCCGATGAGCCAACAAGGCCGAGGATTCCAGAGCGACGGAAGCATCGCAAGATGACGGATACACGATCACCGGGGTGATCCGCGCGAGCGGCGGCGCGGATCACCTGGGGACTGCGACGTTCGGAGTAGTGCCCGTTCGCGAACGGGTCAAGGCTCGTCGATGTCCACATCCGCCTCGACCTCGGCGACGAGGGCCGCACCGGCCGCGGCCGCGGCGTCGTCGTCGAGCGTGCCGACGTACCGGATTTCGAACGTCGACTCATTCCGGTTGATGGCGACCTTGAGGGTCAGGTCGGCTTTCACCAGAATGACGAAATGGTAAATGTGCTCGGGGTCGCCGAAGACGTCGTAGATGAGGAAAACCGAGCCGTCTCCGATTGCGAACAATGCCTCGTAGACGATGTTTCGCTCGGCCTGCGTCGCCTTGGCCGACCATTCCTCGAGCACCTCGAAACCCGCGATGAGCTGGAGGCGCATAGCCATCCCGCTGGCCTCCCAACGAGCGCACGCCGAGGGGCGGGAAGAGCGGGCTCGGACGTGCGCGAGACGGCCCGCCGAAGGTCCGGCCTCAGACCGGGTTCCTCCCCCGTGGTGATATCCACTCAAGTCTGTCGGTGGGGGAAACGCCCCGGCATCTCCGAGATTGCCCACCGTGGCCGGGATGACTACCGCCGGTACCGCCACCTTGCGGGAAACCGCCGCGCCGGACCGGTGCGCAACGGACGAGAAGCCCTGCGGCCGTGAAGTGCGGTGAGCTGGACGGGTGTGAAATATCCACTGCGCAACCCCTTCGAGGTGCATGATGACCGAAAGCGTTGAACCCCAGCGGATCCCCGGGCTTTCTGCATACTCCCCGCGTGAGGAAGCCCGATGAGCGCGGCCGAACGCCAGCAGACGTGCGCCGTCTGCGGCGGAGCGTTCGTTCCGGGCGAACGCACGGACGTCGAAGTCCTGCTGGACGGCGAAGTCCGGTACGTGGCCGTGCATCCGGGACACAGCACGTTCCCGGCGTCCGCAGCCGGGGAAGAAAGCGCCCCGGGATCGGGCCGCCAGGCGGCTTGACCGTCACGGGACCGGCTTTGGGGAGCACAGCGGGAGATTCCCCGCCGGTGCTCGCCTGGTGATGAGACGTCGTCGCGGTTTCCCGGCTCCGGCGTGAAGAGCCCCACGGTGTCAGGTCCGGTCTTCCAGCTGTGCGGCGATGTCGGCCGGGCTCGGCTGGGTGGCGATCTCCGCCGCCACCCGCTCCGCCGCCGTCCGGTGGTCGGGCGACTCGAGGAGCTCGCGGCAAGCGCGGTGCACGGCCTCGATCGTCGCCTCCGCCGGGAGCAGCATGATTCCCGTGCCGGCCTTGACCGCGGCCTCCGCGTTGTCGAAGGCGTCGTCGAACTGCGGGATCACCACCTGCGGGCAGGCGGCGGCGAACGCGGTCAGCGTGGTGCCCTGCCCACCGTGGTGGATCACCGCCGAACAGGTGGGCAGCACCTCGGCGAGCGGCAGCCGGCCGGCGTGGCGCACCTGCTCGGGCAAGGCCGGCCACGACGCGGCGACCTGGTCGTCGATCGCGACCACCAGTTCGACGTCCAGTGAGCTGAGCCGCCGCAGCAGCGGCACCATGAACCCGCCGACGTCACGCGAGCCGAGGTGCGGCAGCAGGGTGCCGAACGTCAGGCAGACGCGCGGTGAACGCCGGGCGCCGATCAGCCAGCGGGGCAGCGACGCGTCCCCGCTGTGGGCGACGTGCCGGATGCTCTGGTGGGCCTCGGCGTAGGCGGCCCGCAGGCTCGGCGGCCACGGGTTCAGCAGGACGTCGGCCTCGGGCGCGGGACTGCCCGACTCGGCTTCCCACGCGGCCCGGTACTCCGCCAGGTGGGCGGCGCCCCAGTGCAGTTCGACGCGCGGCAGCCCGCGCTCGGCCGCGACGACCGGCCCGGCCAGCTCGGCCTTTTCGCTCACGACCAGATCGGGCCGCCAGTCCCGGATGACCTCGTCCGCGCCGGAAAGGCTGCGCCGCGCGATTTTCGCGAACGCGAGGCCGTGTGCGAACCGCTCGTCTTCGGTGGCCTGATCCGTCGCCGCGACATCGGCGACGCCACCGGAACTGCTCCACGCCACGACCGGCAGGCCCGTGCGGACGGCGGTCGGCCGGAAATCTTCCGTGGTGGCAACCAAAACCTCGTGCCCGCGCGCGCGGCAGGCCCAGGCGAGCGGAACCAGCGGGAAGAGGTGGCCCGGGAGACCGACGGTGGTGAACAAGATGCGCACGGCCACTCCTGGCTCGCCGATTCGGTTGGGTTCAAACTAGCGTCGATCCGGCAAGCGCCTTCTTCTCGATTGGCTCAGGCGGCATCCGCTGTGGAGGGTGGGACGCCGGGGCCGGACAGCGGCGTTTTCGTGGGGGAGCCGGGTTTGTGTGTTCGACCTGCGGTGGAGGGCGGAATCCCGGGTCCGGGTGTCTCGCCGGGCGCGAGGTGGAGCGACAGCGGCTCGGTGGTGAGGGGCGGGGTGCTGGGGCTGTGCGTCCGGCCGGCGATGGTGGTGCCGATGACGTGCGGCGAGTCGGGGAGCAACGCCGTCTCGGGGGTGCCGCGCTCGCCGAGGTGCCGCAGTTTCCTGAGGTGCCGCTGGACGAGCCCGGCTTGCCGCGCCGCGTCCAGTTGTGCCCGGGCGACCCGGTTGGCCCGGCGGCGCCGGTGCCGGCCGGCGGAGGGGTGGTCGGTCATGTCGGTCCTATCGCTCAATGTGATCGTTCGATTGCGGCGCGCAGGAATGGTGAATTGCCGCCCAGATAACAAGCTTGTCTCGAGTGGAGCTCGGTAGGGAGCGGTTGGGCCACTTGGCCGCTCGCGCGGTGCGACGTCCGGTCGCGGCGCCGGGACGCTGACCGTCCACAGTGGGTGCCCGCCGATGTGGGGCCGGTCACTGGTCGAAGGGGAAGCCGTGCGCGCCCCGCGCACGGCGTCTTCCCTGGTGGCGCCCCCGGCAGGACTCGAACCTGCGACCTAGAGATTAGAAGGCTCTTGCTCTGTCCAGCTGAGCTACGAGGGCCAGCGCCGACGACCTGTGCCGGTCTCGCCGGTCGCCCGGCATCCGCAGCTTAGTCGTCGCCACTCTCTCGATCGTTCGACACCGGCGAATCGTTTCAGGTCTCGTTCGACGTAATTTCGGGGCGCGGCGGGAGTGATGTCGCGCGGGGGCGAACCACCGGCGGTGGTTGTACGGACCAATGCCACCCGGGCGTGGTGGGCGGGTGACGCCCGGTCGGGTGAAGCCGGTCGGTGAGGGTGATCGGTGGCATGGGCTTTCCCGGGTGGGTTCGTGGGTGTCCTGGTGGCGTGGGGCGAACTGCGGTGGGTGGGACTTCAGTGGTGGTGGAGGCGGTGGGCCTCAGAGCTTTCCGAGGTGTGGGACGGTCGGTTCGACATCGAGGCTGGGCGCGGTTGCAGAGCTGTGGCGGTTGGGTTGGCCGCGCCGCTGGTGGAAACGGCGCGCCCAGCTGGGGAAGGGCTGCCGCGGTTGCGGTGGCTCGGGGCGGGGAGCGGCCCCGGCCGGGGCAGGACGGGGCAAGTGCTGGACGCCGGGTTGCAGCTGCGGTGGAGGACGCCCGGCGGAGCGGAATCGGTAGTGGGCCAGCTGGAATGTCGGGCTGCAGCTGCGGTGGTGGGGTGTTGCTGGCCTGGCTGGTTCTGAGTGCCGGGCCGCAGCTGCAGTGGTGGGGTGCTTGCTTGGGTCTCGACTGGTCTTGGGTGCAGGACTGCAGTGCGGTGATGGGCCGTCTGCTGGACCTGGCCTGGTTCCTGATTGCCGGGCTGCAACTGCGGTGGTGAGGGTGCTTGCTTGGGTCTCGACTCGTTCTGGGTGCCGGGCTGCAGCTGGGGTGGTGAGCCTGGCCGGTGCTGGACACCCAGCCGCTGATGCTGCGGAGAGGTGCCTGCTCAGCCTTGACCGGTCCTGGACGCCAGGTCACAGCCGCCGGAGGCGCCTGCTCGCCTGCGAATCGGCGCTGGGCCGTTCGCAACTGCCCGGAGAGATGCCCCGCCGGACGGGAGCCGGAGGCGGGCCAGCCGGACACCAAACCGCAGATGGAGAGGCGCCCCGGGCTTGAACCCGTGCCAGGTGCGCTCGCCGCGGCGGGGGAACGTCCGCCGGGCGGAACCGGTCGTGATGAGCCAGCTCCTGCGGGCAGCCGCCGCTCGGAACCAGGCGTGGGCTCCGGTCCTGCGGGCAGTCGCCGCTCGGAACCAGGTGTGAGGCCCGGCGCTGTGGGCAGTCACAGGCGGCGAGCCGCTGGTTGGGGGCCCGTGGGCGCGCCACGCCGCAGTGGTGCGCCCACGGGTGGGGCCGCTGTTCGGGGGGAGCGGCCCCGGGCGGGCCCGGCCGCCGCCGCGAGCCGGCTCCCCCTGGAGCGGGCGGCGGGCTCGGGCCCGGGTCACCCGGTCACTCCCAGATCTGGATGCCGCGGACCACGAACGGCGCGTCCGGGACGTACGTGCCGCCGCCCGGGTACGTCGTGAAATCGCCCTCCGTCGAGCATTCCTCGCTCTGGTACACCGTGACATCGCGGCTCATCAGATTCGCGAACGACCAGCCGGCGAATCCTGCCGGCAGCGGAATGCATTCCCCGGGATTCGCGGTGCGCAGGTCGAAACGCTGCGTGTCCCCTTCGTAGACGTTCGACGACCACAGGCAGAACTCGCCCTTCTGGCAGCCCGGATCCTCCGCGGCGGAGGCGGCCTGGGCCGCTCCGGTGCAGGTCAGCAGGCTGAGCGCGGCCATGATCAGCAGGTGCGGGACGCGGGCACGAAGGCGCAGTGAAGACATGGATGGTTTCCCCTCGGGAGTCGCGGCTCTGGGGGCCGCGGTGAACGTGTGATTCCAGATTGGCGGGCGGGCGGGGATTTGTCAGCCCGCAAATTCGATTCTGTGGACAAGTGGGCGCCGGTCACCCGGTGGGGGAATGGTTGTCCACAACTTCGCGGAAGGTCTTGCGGGGAGGGGGAGGCGATGTTATGTGCAGCCGGCCTGAGAGACACTCCCCGAATCGCACAAGGGAAGGGGCAGCCATGCGGACCGCGGTGTTCACCGTGTTCGCCCTCAACGGGCTCGCGCTCGGCTCGTGGGCGTCGCGCACGCCCGCGCTGGCCGCGCAGGTGCACGCCTCCCCGGGGATCTTCGGCCTCGCCCTGCTCGGCGCCAGCGTCGGCATGCTCGCCGCCGCCTCGGTGTCGGGACGGCTCATCGAACGGGCCGGGGCCCGCGCGGTCGTCGCCGGGAGCACGACGCTGGCCGCCGTAGCGCTGGTGCTGATCGGCTACGCGCCGAACGTGCCGTTGCTGGCCGGCGCGCTGCTCGTGATCGGCGTGAGCGTCGGGATGCTCGACGTCGCGATGAACGTCGCCGCCGTGGCCGTCGAACGCCGGGCCGGCAAGCCGGTCATGGCGGTGTTCCACGCCGGGTTCAGCTTCGGCGCGCTCGCCGGCTCACTGGCCGCGGGCCTCGCCGCCGGCCACGGCTGGTCGCCGGCTCGCCACCTCACCGTGGCCGCCGTCGTCGCGGTCGTGGTGCTGCTGCTCGTGGTCCGCGCGGTGCCGGGCATCCACCCCGAGCACGCCGAAGCACCCGTCGTCACCCGCAGCCGCGCGCCGATCCGCCGTCCGGTGCTGTGGCTGCTCGCCGCGGTCGCGTTGTGCTCGGCCATCGCCGAAGGCGCGGCTTCGGACTGGTCCGCGCTGCTGATGACGGCCGAACGCGGTGTCGGCCAGGGTGCGGCGGCCCTGGCGTTCGCCGGGTTGCAGCTGGTCATGGCGCTGGTCCGGCTGGCAGGCCCGTGGACCCAGCGGCGGTTCGGCCCGACCCGCTGCCTCGCCGTGGGCGCCGCGGTGGCGGCCGCCGGGCTGCTCGCCACGGCCACCGTCCCGGTCGCGGCCGTCGGGTACGCCGGGTTCGCGCTGGCCGGCGCGGGTCTCGCCGCGTCGTTCCCGCTCGCGCTCAGCCTCGCCGGGGACGCCGGGAAACGCGGTGACGGCACCGGCGGCGAGCGCGAGATCGGCTTCGTCACCGCCATCGCCTACACGGGCTTCCTGGGCGGGCCGCCGATCGTCGGCGGCATCGCGCAGGTGACGAACTACGGCGTGGCGTTCGGGTTCGTCGCCGCGGTCGCCGCCCTGATCCTGCCCGCCGCGCTCGGTGCCCGCGGGGCCCGGCGGCGGGAAGACGCGCTGACGGTCGAATCGTGACAAAAACCCGGGAGCCGGGCGCTCCCGGGCCGCGTCTCTTCCCGGACAGACCCTACGGTCCCCACCCCCGTTGACAGCGCGGAAGCGCGCGGGGCAAGCTGATCGCGTCGTAAGCTGAAATGAATACACCGACGTTACGGTTTCAGGTGGGCTGGTCAGGGTAGGGGCCTTGATCCGGGGAGGACGTCGTGAGAACTGTGCTGCTCGGCGGAGCGGGGGCGCTCGCCGGAGGGGCAGGATTTCCGTTGGTGCAGGGCGCCGTGCCGCGGCTGGTGCTCGTGCCGGTCGCGTTCCGGCTCGCGTTGTTCCTGCAGGCGGTCTGGGCCGGCGGCCCGCTGAGCGCGCCGGTGCTCTGGCTCGCCGTCGCGCTCTACCTGGTGCCGAACCTGCTCGAGGTGGCCTGGGTCTTCCAGCGGGCCGCCGGCATCAAACCGGTGCTGGCCGCCGACACCGCGTACACGCTCGTCACGAGCCTGGCCGCGGCCGTGTTCGCGGCGCACTCACCCGACCTGCTCACGCTGACCTGGCCGAACATCATGGGCACGGTCATGGTGTGGACGCTGCTGCGCGGGGCGCCGGCCGGCGCGGTGGCGATCCTCGGCGCCGTGCTGCTGCGCTACGGCATGGCCGAGCTCTCGGGCACGCCCGCGCCCGCGACGTGGATCCTGCTCGCCCTGGTCGCGGCCGCCCTGACGGCGCTGGCGATCGTGCTGCTGGTCGCCGGGTCGATGCGGTTCGCGCTCGGGCTGGGCGAGCAGCGCGGCCGGGCCGCCGAGCGGGAACGGCACCGCCGGGACGTGCACGACACCGTGCTGCAGGTGATGGAGTCGCTGGCGCTGCCGGCGCCCCGGGACGCACTCGACCCGGTCGGCAGCCTCGACCAGGTCCGCCGGACCGCCCGCGCGCACGCCCTGCGCCTGCGGCTGAGCCTGGATGGCGCCGTGCCCGCGGAGCCGGGTGGCCTCGAACACCGCTTGGGCGCGCTCGCGGTCGAGATGACGGCGGACGGCCTGCGCGTCGACCTCGTCACGCTCGCGAAGCCGTCCGACGTGCCCGAAGCAGTTGTCAACGCGCTGCACGACGCGGCCCGCGAAGCGCTGCGAAACACGTTGAAGCACGCGAAAACCTACACAGCCGTCGTGTGCCTCGAAGCGCGCGAAAACGTCGTCACGGTGTCCGTGCGCGACCACGGCACCGGCTTCGACACCGGCGCCCACCGCACCGGGTTCGGCATCGAGAACTCGATCCACGCCCGGATGGCCGAGATCGGCGGCGGCGCCCGGATCGACTCCGCACCGGGCCAGGGCACCCGGGTCGTGCTGACCGCCCCGCTAGAGCTGCGTTTCCCCGTCGGGTGAGTCGCGCCACTGGGCGAACGGGCGGTCCAGCGTCCACTTGCCGGCGTGCTCCTCCAGGACGCGGTATTCGCAGGTCGCCGGGTTGGACAGCGACTCGAACAGCTCGATGCTCCAGCCGAAGAGCCGGCGGCACAGCAGCCGCAGCGTGAGCCCGTGCGAGACGACCAGCACGGTCTCGGGGTGAGTTTCGTCGCGTTGCCGCAGGTCGGACAGGAACGCGGCGACGCGGTCGTCGACGTCCGCGCCCGACTCGCCGAACGGCAGCCGGTAGAAGAAGTGCCCGAACTCGTTGCGCCGCGCCTTCTGGAGCTCCTGCTCGGCCGGGTCCTGGAGGTTGCCCCAGTCCTGTTCGCGCAGCCGCGGCTCCTGCAGCAGCCGCTCGCACGCGGCCTCGATGTCCAGCAGCCGCAACGTTTCCCGGGTGCGCAGGTACGGGCTGACGTACACGGCGGGACGCGCGCCGCCGAGCAGCCGGACGATCTCCGGGGCCACCGCGGCGGCCTCCTTGCGGCCCGCGTCGGTCAGCGGCAGGGCGTGGTCCGGGATCCGCGTGTAGGCGAGCTCGTCGACGTTGCCGAGCGACTCGGCGTGCCGCAGGAGGATCATCTTCACGCTTCCATCCTGCCCGTTACGCGGGCATGACCCGGCCGGGGCATACGCTCAGGGGCGTGTCCGAGCAGTCCGTGACGAAAACCGACGTCCCTTCGCAGCGCCGGGCCAGCGTGCTACCCCTCGTTTCGGTCGGCGTGCTGCTGGCCGCGGTCGTCGCGATCGGGCTGATCGCGCTCACCGGCGGGGCCGGGTACGTCATCGCCGGCCTGCCGGATCCGGGCCTGGTGACCAAGTACGGCATCACCGTCATGCGCGTGCTGTCGGAAGCCGCGTCGGTGATCTGCGTCGGGTCGCTGCTGCTGGCCGCGTTCCTGGTGCCGCCGCAGAAGTCCGGCACGCTCGGCGCCGAGGGGTACGGCGCCCTGCGCGCGGCCGGGATCGCCGCCTGGGTGTGGTTCGCCGCGGCGCTGCTCTCGGTCGCCTTCACCGCCGCCGACACCGCCGGGAAGCCGTTCGGCGACGTCCTGGACCCGCAGACGCTGCTCGACCTCGTCGGCGCCATCGAGCAGCCGAAGGCCTGGCTGTGGACGGCGCTGATCGCGGTCCTGGTCGCGCTCGGCTGCCGGCTCGCGCTTTCGTGGGGCTGGACGGCGGTGCTGTTCTTCCTGGCCGTCGGCGGGCTGGTCCCGGTCGCCGTCACCGGGCACTCGGCGTCGGGCGGCTCGCACGACGTCGCCACGAACAGCCTGCTGTTCCACCTGGTCGCCGCGTCGTTGTGGGTCGGCGGACTGGTCGCGCTGCTCGCGCTCGGCTACCGGCGCGGGAACCACCTGAGCCTGGCCGCGCAGCGGTTCTCGCGGCTGGCGCTGGTCTGCTGGATCGTGATGGCGATCTCCGGCGTGGTCAACGCGCTGGTCCGGATCGGCCTGAACGACCTGTTCACCACCGACTACGGCCTCCTGGTCGTCGCGAAGACGGTCGCGCTGCTGCTGCTCGGGGTCTTCGGCCACCAGCAACGGCGGAAGGGCGTCGCGGACCTCGTCGACGGCAAGGGCGGCGGCCAGCTGATGCGGCTGGCCGCGGTCGAGGTCCTGATCATGTTCGTCACGATCGGCATCGCCGCCGGGCTGGCCCGGACGCCGCCACCGGCGGACGCGGTCACCCAGCCGTCCACCACCGAGCTGCTGATCGGCTACAACCTCGACGGCCCGCCGACGGTGTGGCGGCTGCTCTTCGACACCCGGTTCGACCTGGTCTACGGCACGCTCGCGCTGGTCGTCGGCGGCCTGTACCTCGCCGGGGTCCGGCGGCTGCTCCGCCGCGGGGACACCTGGCCGGTGGGCCGCACGGTCTCCTGGATCGCCGGCTGCGTCGTCCTGCTGGTCGCGACGTCGTCGGGCATCGGCCGGTACGCGCCCGCGATGTTCAGCGTGCACATGGGCAACCACATGCTGCTGTCGATGGTGGCGCCGGTGCTGTTCGTGCTCGGCGGGCCGGTAACGCTCGCGCTGCGCGCCCTGCCGGCCGCGGGCAAGGACGCCCCGCCGGGCCCGCGCGAGTGGCTCGTCGCGGCGGTGCACTCCCCGGTGTCGCGGTTCCTCACCCACCCGGTGGTCGCGCTGCTGCTGTTCGTCGGCTCGTTCTACGCGCTGTACTTCTCGGGGCTGTTCGACAACGCGCTGAACTACCACTGGGCGCACCTGGCGATGAACGCGCACTTCCTGCTCGCGGGCTACGTCTTCTACTGGCCGGTGATCGGCGTCGACCCGGCGCCGCGGCGGATCCCGTACCTCGGCCGGCTCGGGATGATGTTCGCCGCGATGCCGTTCCACGCGTTCTTCGGCGTCATCCTGATGAGCAAGCAGACCGTGATCGGGCAGGCGTTCTACAGCCAGCTGCACCTGCCGTGGGTGCCGGACCTGCTCACCGACCAGCGGCTCGGCGGCGGCATCGCCTGGGCGTCCGGCGAGCTGCCGGTGCTGCTGGTGCTGATCGCGCTGCTGGTGCAGTGGTCGCGTCAGGACGAGCGCGAGGCGAAGCGGCGTGACCGGCGCGAAGCGGCGACCGGCGACGAAGAGCTGAACGCCTACAACGCGATGCTGAAGAACCTCGCCGAAGGCAAGCGCGCCGACTGAGTCTCGACTTCTGGTTGAGCTTGAGCCTGGGTCCGGAGCGGGGCAAAACGGCGGTTTCGGTGTTCTCCCGGTGATCCCGGGCTGACTTTCGGTAGTCCGACGGTGACCGGCGTCAGGTCGCGATCACGTGCGCTCTACGATCGTGCGTATGGCCGAGTTCATCTACACCATGAAGAAGGTGCGCAAGACCGTCGGGGACAAGGTCATCCTCGACGACGTCAGCACCGCGTTCTACCCCGGCGCCAAGATCGGCGTGGTGGGGCCGAACGGTGCCGGTAAGTCCACCGTTCTCAAGATCATGGCGGGGATCGAGACGGCCAGCAACGGCGAAGCGTTCCTCCAGCCGGGCGCGAGCGTCGGCATCCTCATGCAGGAGCCGGAGCTCAACGAGGAGAAGACGGTCCGGGGGAACGTCGAGGAGGGCCTCGGCGAGATCAAGACCAAGCTCGACCGCTACAACGAGATCGCCGAGCTGATGGCGACCGACTACAGCGACGCGCTGATGGAGGAGATGGGCCAGCTCCAGGAGGAGCTGGACCACGCCGACGCCTGGGAGCTCGACTCGACCGTCGAGCAGGCGATGGACGCGCTGCGCTGCCCGCCGCCCGAGGAGGGCGTCTCGCACCTCTCCGGTGGTGAGCGCCGCCGCGTCGCGCTGTGCAAGCTGCTGCTGTCCGCGCCGGACCTGCTGCTGCTCGACGAGCCCACCAACCACCTGGACGCCGAGAGTGTCCTGTGGCTGGAGCAGTTCCTCTCCCGCTACGCCGGCGCCGTCCTGGCCGTGACCCACGACCGGTACTTCCTCGACAACGTGGCCCAGTGGATCATGGAGCTGGACCGCGGCCGCGTCGTCGGCTACGAGGGCAACTACTCGACGTACCTGGAGAAGAAGCGCGAGCGCCTCGAGGTCCAGGGCAAGAAGGACGCGAAGCTCGCCAAGCGCCTGAAGACCGAGCTCGAGTGGGTGCGGTCCAACGCCAAGGCGCGTCAGACCAAGTCCCGGTCGCGGCTCGACCGCTACGAGGAGATGGCGGCGGAGGCGGACAAGCACCGCAAGCTCGACTTCGAAGAGATCCAGATCCCGCCGGGCCCGCGGCTGGGCAACGTCGTGGTCGAGGTCGAGAAGCTCAAGAAGGGCTTCGACGACCGCGTCCTCATCGACGGCCTGTCGTTCGACCTGCCGCGCAACGGCATCGTCGGCGTCATCGGCCCGAACGGCGTCGGCAAGACCACGCTGTTCAAGACGATCGTCGGGCTCGAGGAGCCGGACGACGGCGTCGTCAAGATCGGCGAGACGGTCAAACTGTCCTATGTGGACCAGAACCGCGGCGGGATCGACCCGAAGAAGACGGTCTGGCAGGTCGTCTCCGACGAGCTGGACTACATCCACGTCGGGCAGACCGAAATGCCGTCGCGCGCGTACGTCAGCGCGTTCGGCTTCAAGGGCCCGGACCAGCAGAAGCCGGCGGGCGTGCTCTCCGGTGGTGAGCGCAACCGGCTCAACCTGGCGCTGACGCTCAAGCTGGGCGGGAACCTGATCCTGCTCGACGAGCCGACGAACGACCTGGACGTCGAGACGCTGGGCTCGCTGGAGAACGCGCTGGAGCAGTTCCCCGGCTGCGCCGTCGTGATCTCCCACGACCGGTGGTTCCTCGACCGGGTCGCGACGCACATCCTGGCCTGGGAAGGCACCGACGAGAACCCCGCGCAGTGGTTCTGGTTCGAGGGCAACTTCGAAGGGTACGAGAAGAACAAGGTGGAGCGGATGGGCGCCGAGGCCGCCCGCCCGCACCGTGTCACCCACCGCAAGCTGACCCGCGACTGAGGGGGCGGGTTTCCCCGTGGAAGCCAGCAAAGCGCACCGGACGGGCCCGTTCTCCCGGGAGGAGAGCGGGCGCTCCGCCAATGCCGGGGGAACCCTCTCCGCAGTCGGCCGGCTGATCGAGCGGGCGGACGCCCTGCACCTGCGGGCGCCCGAGCTCGCGCTCGTGCTCGGGGAGCGCGCCGCCGCGCTGTCCGAGGCCGCCGGCGCCGACGAGCAGTGGATCCGGGCCGAGAGCCTGGTCGTTTCCGCGCGCGTCCGGCTCGGCGACCGGCCGGGCACGGTCGGGCGCGCGGTAGCGGCGTTGCGCGCGGCCGAGCACGCCGGGTACGGCGACATCGCCGCCCGCCTGCGCATCGACCTCGCCGTCTGCGCCCGCGGCCTGGGCGTGCCGCTGACCGGGCTCGCCGCGCTGCGGCCGGTGCTGACCGACCCGGTCGTGTCGCCGGTCCACCGCGCCGCGGCGCTGACCCACCTGGTCGGCTGCCTCGGTCTGCTGGGCCGGAAAACCGAACTGGACCGGGCGCTCGTCGAGGCGGACAAGCTGGTCCTCGGTGACGAGTCCCTCGGCGCCGACACCCAGCTGCTGGTGCGGGCGCTGCTGCGCGTCGGCACGGCGGCCCATCGGCGTCGCCACGGCGACCTGACGGCGGCGGCCGACGCGGCGCGGACCGGGCTCGGCTTCCTGGAGAAGCTCGACAACCCGGCCGACGACGGCGGGCTCGTCCGGATCCGGCTCGTGCTGCTGCTGGTGAGCACGCTGCTCGACCGCGGTGACACCGAAATGGCGTACGAGATCGCCGAGCCGGTGCTGGCCGAACCCGTGCGAGCGGCGGGCATCGCGCCGGCGGGCTGGCTGCGGCTGGCCGTCGCGACGCGGATCATGCTGCCCGCCGGGGCCGGCGAGGCGGCGATCGAGCTCGTCCGTGAAGCCGTGGCGAGCACCGACCGGCACGGCATGTCCGCCGTCACCGCCCGGTTGTGGCTGGAGCTGGCGCAGCTGCAGGAACGGTTCGGCCAGCCCGAGGAAGCCATCGCGTGCCTGTACCGCTCGCGGGCGGCCGAGCAGCTGCACGCGCGAGCCCGGCGGCAGGCGTGCAACGTCCTGGCCGGCGAGTTCGGCTCGGGTGAGCCCGCTTCGGTCGATCTCGACGAGGTGCTGAAGGCGGTCCCGTCACGGGCGGTGCCGGTGGTCGCGGCCGAGCCGGTTTCGCCGCCGGCCGCTCCTGCCGCGCCGCAGCCCGCCGAGCCGCGGACGCCCGCTTGGTCGTTCGGCCGCGAGGAGAACCCGGCGCCCCGGCAGCCGGCGCCCGCGTGGTCGTTCGAGCGGCCCAAGGTGACCGCGGACGCGGCCGAGACGACGCTGATGCCCGCGGTGCGCGACGAACCCGCGCCGGCCCGGCGGCCCGAACCGCGGGTGCGGCCGGAACCGGTGGTCGTCGAGCGACGTCCGGAGCGCCCGGCGGCTCGTCCGGAGCCGATCGAGGTGCGGTCCGGGCCGGTGGGGCGGGCGGAGCCGGAGTTCCGGCCCAAGCCGGTCGAGGTGCGACCCGCGCCGGAGCCGGTGCGGTCTGCGTCGGCTGGGAAGCGTGCCGAGCCGGAGCCCGAGGTGCGGTCCGCCGGATCGGGGTATGAGGCATCGCCGGGGCGGCGTCGGGAACCGGAGTTCCAGACGGAGCCGGTGCGCGCCGCCAGGTCGGAAGAGCCGGCCGAGTCGCGGCCCGCGACGCCGGGGCGGCGTGCGAAGCCGGACTTTTCGGCGGAACCGGTCGAGGTGCGGCCCGCGTCGCCGGAGCCGGACTTCCGGTCCGAGCCGGTCGAGGTGCGTTCGGAACGCACCCCCGAGGCGGTCGCGCCCGTCGACGGCGGGAAGACCAAGTTCTCCTGGGCCGCCCTCGCCCAGGCGCGGCTGAAGGAGACCGAAGCCGAACGGGAGTCGGCGCCCACGCGCGTCACGCCCGCCTTGCCGCTCGCGCCCGAGCCGGCCGCCGAGCGGGAGCCGTGGGAGCCCGGTGGACGTCGGGAGCCGCAGCCGTCGACGCGGCACGATGCCGAGCACGGCTCCGAAGCCGCGCGGTCGGTGCTCGACCGGCTCGGCATCTCCTCCTCGGGTGGCGGTGCCGGGGGCGGTCGCCGGCGGGCGGAGGATGCCGAAGCGCGTGCCGAGGAGCCGTCGCGGCCCGAGCCGGAGCTCGCCCCGCCGCCGCGGCCCGAGGACGAGCCGCCGTCGGTGCCGGACTACCGCGACGAGGTCGAGCCCTGGCTGCCGCGGCTGCGGATGCCGCCGTCGCTGGAGCCGATGGAGGACTTCGGCCACTGGACGCCGGCGACCGCGCCGTTCCCGGAGAGCTACGCCCGCGCCATCGCGGAGGACGAGCCGCCGCCGGACGCCGGGCTCGCCGACCTCCTCGCCCGCGCCCTCGCCGAGCACCAGGCGGGCACGGCCAGTGCGGCCGCGCTCGTCAAGAAGCTGGGTTCGCAGGACACGGGCCGCCGCAACGGCCACGGCCGCAACGGTCACGGCGCGGAGGTCTCCGACTCCCGCCGCCACGGCTCCGGCGACTGATCCGGCGGACTGCGCTGCTGCGGTTCGCGAAGACTGGCGTGGTGCCGGTTTTGCGTGGCGACGGGGTGGGTTCGTCGCGACGGCGGTCTCGCACCGAGTCGCCGGTTTTGCCGGGGTTCACCCCCGCCGCACCCCTCTCCGTCGCCGAACCACCCCAGCCCGTCGCCGAATCACCCCGGGCGCGTCGCAGTGGGATCGGTCGCACTTGCGGGGTCGCCGACCGGCCGTCACCGTTCGCCGAACGGCGTCGGGCTCTCCGCAACACCCCCAGCTGAACCGATCATGATGGCTCCGTGGCCGGTGACGGCCCTTGAGCGCGGCTGGTCAGCGCCGCGCGCCCGGGCCGAACACAACCCGTCAGTAGCTTGACCGATCACGCGAATCCGCAGGCCGGGTAGGGGTTTTCCCTCCGAACCAACCCCCCGGGTCTTCGTGTGATCAGTGGGCGCGGCGCATTAGTGTGGGGTGGTCCGGTTCAGAGCCGAACCGGCACGGTGCCACCTCACGCATACTGGAGAGTTGCCTCAAATGAGCTCGACCGGAGTCTCGTCCCTACCCGGAACCGGAGCCGCAACCGAACCCGAGTTCGGCCAGCGCTCCCCGGCCAGCCCGGAGCAGATCAGGGACGACCTGATCGACGCCGCCGCCGGCCTGGCGCCGGAGATCGGGGAGCTCATCCGGCTCTACTACCGGCACATCCCGGCCGAAGAGATCGTCGGCGACGAGCCCGTCAACCTGGTCGGCGCCGTCCGCTCGCAGCTGCAGCTCGCCAAGCACCGGATGCCCGGCCGCCCGGCCGTGCGGCTGCTGAACCCCACCGTCGCCGAAGACGGCTGGGCGCGCGAAGCCACCGTCGTGCAGGTGGTCACCGACGACATGCCCTACCTGGTCGACTCGATCGCCGCCGAGTTCGCCCGGGACGGCGTGCAGGTGCAGCGGATCGTCCACCCGATCGTCGTGGTCACCCGCGATCTCACCGGTGAGCTGCAGGAAGTCCACCCGGACGCCGACCCGGCCGCGCCGCCGGCGAACTCGGCCGCCGAGTCGTGGATGTACATCGAGATCGACTTCGTCACCGACCCGAACCGCGCCCGCGAACTCGACAACCGGCTCTCGAGCGTGCTGGGCGACGTCCGCGAGGTCGTCGAAGACGCCGACAAGATGGCCCAGACGGCCTGCCAGCTGGCCGAAGAGCTGGAGTCGGACCCGCCGCAGCTGCCGCAGGCCGAGGTCGCCGAGGGCGCCCGGCTGCTGCGCTGGCTGGCCGACGGGCACTTCACCTTCCTCGGCTACCGCCGTTACGAGCTGATCGACAACCCGCACCCGGACGCCGACGACCCCGCGTTGCGCGCGGTCCTGGCCTCCGGCCTCGGCGTCCTGCGCCAGGACAGCCTCGCCGCCCGCGGCCTCACCGCGGGCCCGGACACCGCCGCCTCCGCGCTCTCGCCGACGCTGCTGGTGCTGACCCAGGCGAGCGCGCCGTCGACCGTGCACCGGCCGGTTTACCCCTACTACGTCGGGGTGAAGACCTTCGACGCCGAAGGCACCGTCACCGGCGAACACCGCTTCCTCGGCATGTTCACCACCACCGCGCTGCACGAGAACGTGCTCGACATCCCGGTGGTGTGCAAGCGGGTCCGCGAGGTCATCCACCGCGCCGGGTTCCCGATGGAGTCCTTCTCCGGCCAGCGGATGCTCGAGGTCCTGCAGAACTGGCCGCGCGCCGACCTGTTCTCCGCCGACACCGACTCGCTGTACTCGACGACGACCGGCGCGATCACGCTCTCGGACCGCCGCCGGCTGCGGCTGTTCCTGCGCCGCGACCCGTACGGCCGCTTCTACTCCTGCCTCGTCTACCTCCCGCAGGACCGCTACACGACGCGGTCGCGGCTGGCGATGCAGGAGGTCCTGCTCGAAGAGCTCGAAGGCACCCAGCTCGAGTACAGCGCGCGGATCGGCGAGACCGTCCTGGCGCAGGTGCACTTCATGGTCCACACCGATCCCGCGCGCCGGCTCGAGCCGGACACGCAGCGGATCCAGGAGCGGCTGAACAACGCCGTGCGCAGCTGGGACGACCGGATGGTCGAGGCGGTCCTCGACGAACGCCGGGAGCGCTCGGACGGCGGGGTGGCCGTCGGTGTCCTCGGCGAGGAGTCGGCGACCGAGCAGGGGCAGCGCTACGCGAGCGTCTTCCCCGAGGGCTACAAGGAGGACTTCTCCGCCGAAGAGGCACTCGCCGACCTCCGCGCGCTCGACTCGCTGACCGACGAGGGCGACCTCGCGTTGTCGTTCTACCTGCCCGCCGACGCCGAGCCCGGCGAGCGGCGGTTCAAGCTCTACCTCCGCGGTGAGGGCGTGACGCTGTCGAAGGTGCTCCCGGTGCTGCAGGCGATGGGCGTCGAGGTGGTCGACGAGCGGCCGTACGAGCTGCACCGCGAAGACGGCGGCCCGTGCTGGATCTACGACTTCGGTCTGCGCATCAACCAGAAGATGCTCGGCGAGGCGAGCGTGGCCGCGGTCAGCGAGCTGCGCGACCGCTTCCAGGACGCGTTCCAGGCCGCCTGGCGGGGCGACGCCGAGGTCGACGGCCTCAACGGCCTGGTCCTGCGGGCCGGGCTCACCTGGCGCCAGGCCGCGGTGCTGCGCGCGTACTCGCGGTACCTGCGCCAGGCCGGGAGCGCCTTCTCCCAGGACTACATCCAGAACACGCTGCTGAACCACACGCAGGTCGCGACGAAGCTGCTGCGGCTGTTCGAGGCCCGCTTCGACCCGCAGCTGGGCGAGACCGACCGCGAGGCCGCCACCGAAGCCCTGGCGAGCGAGCTGAGCGCGATGATCGACGAGGTCACCAGCCTCGACGAAGACCGCATCCTGCGCCGGCTGATGGCCGTCATCCGGGCCACGCTGCGGACGAACTACCACGTCACCGACTTCGACGGGAACCCGCGGAGCTACCTGGCCATCAAGCTCGACCCGGCCGGGGTGCCCGACCTGCCCGAGCCGCGGCCGCGGTTCGAGATCTTCGTCTACTCGCCGCGCGTCGAGGGTGTGCACCTGCGCTTCGGCGAGGTCGCGCGCGGTGGTCTGCGCTGGTCGGACCGGCGGGAGGACTTCCGCACCGAGATCCTCGGCCTGGTCAAGGCGCAGGCGGTGAAGAACGCGGTGATCGTGCCGGTCGGCGCGAAGGGCGGCTTCGTCGTGAAGCGCCCGCCGGTCGCGACGGGGGACGCGAGCATCGACCGCGACGCCCAGCTGAACGAGGGCATCGCCTGCTACCGCATGTTCATCTCCGGCCTGCTCGACCTGACCGACAACCGGATCGAGGGCAAGACCGTGCCCGCGCCGGGTGTCGTCCGGCACGACGCGGACGACTCGTACCTGGTCGTCGCGGCGGACAAGGGCACCGCGAAGTTCTCCGACATCGCCAACGAGATGTCGGCGAAGTACGGCTTCTGGCTCGGGGACGCCTTCGCCTCCGGTGGCTCGGTCGGCTACGACCACAAGGCCATGGGCATCACGGCGAAGGGCGCCTGGGAGAGCGTCAAGCGGCACTTCCGCGAGCTGGGCAAGGACACCCAGACCGAGGACTTCACCGTCGTCGGCATCGGCGACATGATGGGTGATGTTTTCGGGAACGGCATGCTGCTGTCCGAGCACATCCGGCTGGTCGCGGCGTTCAACCACATGCACGTCTTCCTCGACCCGAACCCGGATGCCGCCTCGACGTTCGCCGAGCGCCGCCGGCTGTTCGACCTGCCGCGCAGCTCGTGGGACGACTACGACCGCTCGCTGATCAGCGAAGGCGGCGGGATCTACCCGCGGTCGGCGAAGTCGATCCCGATCAGCCCGCAGGTCCACGCGGCCCTCGGCCTCGAGGAAGGCGTCACCGCCCTCGCGCCGATGGACCTCATCCAGGCGATCCTGCTGGCGCCGGTGGAACTGCTCTGGAACGGCGGCATCGGCACCTACGTCAAGGCGGAGCCCGAGACCCACGCGGCGGCGGGGGACAAGGCCAACGACGCCATCCGCGTCGACGGCAAGCAGCTGCGCGTCAAGGTGTTCGGCGAGGGCGGCAACCTCGGCCTGACCCAGCTGGGCCGGATCGAGTTCGCGCGCGCCGGCGGCAAGATCAACACCGACGCGCTCGACAACTCGGCCGGCGTCGACTGCTCCGACCACGAGGTCAACATCAAGATCCTGCTCGACCACCTGGTGCAGACCGGGAAGCTCGAGGAGGCCCAGCGCAACGAGCTGCTGGTGGAGATGACCGACGAGGTCGGCGCGCTCGTGCTCGACGACAACTACCGGCAGAACGCGGTGCTCGGCGTCAGCCGGGCGCACGCCGCGCCGATGCTGTCGGTGCACGCGCGGCAGGTCCAGGCGCTGGTGTCCGCGGGCGCGTTCGACCGCAAGCTGGAGGCGCTGCCGAGCAACTCGGAGTTCCGCGAGCTGGAGAAGGCGGGCAAGGGCCTGACCTCGCCGGAGCTCGCGACCCTGCTCGCGCACGTCAAGCTGGAGCTGAAGGACGAGCTGCTGGCCAGCGACCTGCCCGACTCGCAGGTGTTCGCCGGCCGGCTGCCCGAGTACTTCCCGAAGCCGCTGCGCGAACGGTTCGCCCCCGCGATCGGCGAGCACCCGCTGCGCCGCCAGATCATCACCACGCTCATCGCCAACGAGGTCGTCGACGGCGGGGGCATCTCCTTCGTCTACCGGCTGATGGAGGAGATGAACGCGACCGCGACCGACGCGGTGCGCGCGTACGCGGTGGTGACGCGCGTGTTCGACCTGCCCGCGCTGTGGGCGGAGATCGACGCGCTGGACAACGTCGTGCACACCGACGTCGCCGACGAGATGGTGCTGGAGACACGGCGGCTGCTCGACCGGGCCGCGCGCTGGTTCCTCACCAACCGGCCGCAGCCGCTCGCGCCGCTGGCGGAGATCAACCGCTTCGGCCGGGTGCTCGGCGAGCTCGTCCCGAAGATCGGCGACCTGCTGCGCGGCCGCGAGGCGGAGTCGGTGCAGACGCACGTCGACGAGCTGATCGCGGGCAACGTCCCGCCGGGGCTCGCCCGCCGCGTTTCCTTGCTGCTGCACACCTACGGCCTGCTCGACGTCACCGAGGTGGCCGAGCTCGCCGAGCAGCAGATCGGCGTGGACGCGACGCACAGCCCGGCCGAAACCGCGGAGCTGTACTACGCGCTTTCGGACCACCTGGACGTCGACAAGATGCTGACCGAGATCAGCGCGCTCGAACGCGGCAACCGCTGGCACGCGCTCGCCCGGCTTTCGCTGCGCGACGACGTCTACGGCTCGCTGCGCGCGATCACGCTGGACGCGTTGCGGCACAGCGATCCCGGGACGTCCGGCGACGCCAAGATCGCCCAGTGGGAGAAGACGAACTCCTCGCGGCTGCAGCGGGCGCGCGTCGCGCTGGACGAGATCCACAAGTCCGGCCGGCTCGACCTGGCGACGCTCTCGGTGGCCGCGCGCCAGATCCGGAGCACGGTGCGGTGACCTACGTTTCGCTGGTCCGTCCGCGCTGGACGGACATGGACGTCTACGGCCACATCAACCACGCGAAGATGGTGACGCTGCTCGAAGAGGCGCGGATCCCGCTGCTGTTCGAGGGGGCCGTGAAGGCCGGCGTCGAGCAGCTGCCGAAGGGCATCGTCGTGGTCCGGCTGGCGGTGGGCTACAAGGCGCCGATCGTGGTGACCGGGCAGCAGCTGCGCGTCGACATCGACCTGACCGAGCTGCGGGCGGCGAGCTTCACGCTGTCCTACCGCGTGCACACCGGGCCGGACGCCGCGGATCCGGTGGCGGTGACGGCGGAGACGGTGCTGGCGCCGTACGACACGGTCGCGCTGCGGCCGCGTAGGCTCAGCCCGCCCGAGTCGGAGTTTCTGAAGCAGGGGTTCGCGGATGCCTGAGTTGTTCGTGCCGGACGCGGCGGACCGGGAGACCCTCGGTGCGTTCGTCGCCCGCGCGGTCCGGCTGGACGGCAATACGGCCGTCCGGCTGCGCCGGCGCGGTGACGGTGTGGTCGAGGCCTGGACGGCGACGCCGTTCGAGTGCCTGGCCACCCGCGCGGTGGCCGGGGACGTCACCCCCGGCGACGTCACGGTGTCCGGCAACGAGCTGCTCGCCGCGCTGACGGTGGCGGGCGGCCCGCGGATGGACCCGGGCCCGGCGCGCGACCTGCTGTGGCACGGCGAGCTGCCGGCGCCCGGCCGCTGGCAGCTGGTCGACGAGCTCCCTGCGGCGGTCGTCGCGGACCTCGCCGACCGCGGCGTGACGCTGGCCAGGGACAACGCCGGCCCGCACGGCACCCCGCCGGCGTCGCTGATGGACCAGGCGGTGCTGACGGTGACCGGCGGTTCGGTCGAGATCAAGGTCCAGATGCGCTGCCTCTTCGCGATGTCCGGCATGGGGTTTGTGGATTCGGACGTCGAAGGGGACGTCGTCCGCGTGACGGCGACGGACTCGTGGATGCGCCTGGACGCCCGCTACGGCGCGATCGTCCGGCGCCGCCACGCGCTGCTGCCGCTCCTGTTCTGATTACGGAATCCTTGTGTCCCGGGCGTGCGCCGGTGGTCGGTGGCACGCTGGAGGCATGACCCCGGACGACGACCCGACCGCGGACTTCCTCGACGAGGTCCGCACCTCGGAGACGCCGTGGCGGCGTGACCGCCCACCGGGTGAGCAGGCGCCGGAGCGCGCCGGAAGACCTGAGAGGTGGGGCCGCACGCGAGCGGCGGGCCGGGCGGCCGCCCAAGCGGCGCCCTACCTCCAGGCCGCGGCCCTCGTGGCGTGGCTGGCGAGTGGCGCCTTCGATGACGGCTCGGGCTCGGGCGACCAGGGCGGTTGACAGCTTCGGGACCGATTGGTTACGGTCCGCGCCTTCCCGGAGGTGAGCCAGTTGATGAGGTTCCCGGCGTTCACCGTGGCCGTGACCCGCGAAGCCGGTCTGTGGACGGCGAAGGTGACCGACGGCCTGGACGGTGCCGAGGGTGAGTTCAAGCAGTTCGCCGACGTCGAGCCCGGCATGCGGAAGACGGTCGCGAACCTGACGGGTCTCCCGGCCGAGCGGTTCCACCTCCGCTGGCGCTACGAGTTCGACGACGCGGACGCGACCGACCTCGTCCTGCAGTACCAGGAGGCGGACCGGCTCGCCGAAGAGGTGACGCGGTGGCGTGAAGGCGTCCGCGCCCGCCTGGTCGCCACGCTGAACGGCCAGATCCCGCAGCGGGCGATCGCCGACCTGGTCGGCCTGTCGCACCAGCGGGTCAACCAGATCGCGCGCGGCACGGCGCCGGAGGCGGCCGAAGTCGTCAAGCCCGGCCGGTGGGTCCCGCTCTAGACCAGCCAGACCGCCGCGTCGGCCGGGAGCTTGCCGTTCACCAGCGGGCTGCTGGCGAGCAGCACCTCGCCCGGCGGCAGCGCGATCGGGCTCGCCGACGTGTTCAGCGCGCACACGAGCCCGCCGCCCTTGCGGCGGAACGCGAAACACCCCGCCGGCGCGCCGTACCACTCCAGCTCTTCCCCGCCGAACGCCGGATGCGTCTTGCGCAGCTCGATGGCCTGGCGGTACAGCGAAAGCGTCGAGTCCTCGTCCTCGATCTGCTTCTCCACCGTCAGCCCGGCCCACTCGGCCGGCATCGGCAGCCAGGTGCGCGGGTTGCGGGAGAAGCCGAACGGGGGCAGGTCGCCCTCCCAGGGCAGCGGGACGCGGGAGACGTCGCGGCCGAACTCGGCGCCGCTCGTCTTCGCGCGCGGGTCGGCCATCTCCGCGACCGGGATGTCCACGTTGGCCAGGCCGAGCTCTTCGCCGTTGAACAGGTAGACCGCGCCGGGCAGGGCCAGCTCGACCAGCGCCATCGCCCGCGCGCGGCGTACGCCCACGGGGCCCCCGCCGTAGCGGCTCACCTGGCGCCAGACGTCGTGGTTGCCCAGCGTCCAGGTCGCGGGCGCCCCGGTGCGAGCCGGCACCGCCAGGGACCGCTCGATGGCCGTGCGCATGGCGTCGGCGTCGAAGTGGGTCAGCACCAGCCGGAAGTTGAACGCCAGGTGCAGCTCGTCGGGCCGCAGGTAGCGGGAGAGCCGCTCCTCGTCGGTCACCCAGATCTCGCCGACCGCCATCGCGTCCGGGAACTCGTCGAGCACCTTGCGGATCATCTGGTGGATTTCGTGGACGCCGTCGTGGTCCCACCGCGGGTCGTAGTAGTGGCTCGGGCCCAGCGCGTTCGCGCGCGGGTCCATGTCCGGCAGGCCGGGCGGCTTGGCCATGCCGTGCGCGACGTCGATCCGGAAGCCGTCGACCCCGCGTTCGAGCCAGAACCGCAGCGTTCGCTCGAGGTCGGCCGCGACCTCGGGGTTGGCCCAGTTCAGGTCCGGCTGCTGCGGGGCGAACAGGTGCAGGTACCACTGGCCGTCCGGCACCCGGGTCCAGGCCGGGCCGCCGAAGGCGCTGACCCAGTTGTTGGGCGGGTCCTCGCCCTTCGGCCCGACGCCGTCGCGGAAGACGTACCGCTCGCGCTCCCGGCTGCCCGGCGCGGCGGCCATCGCCGACTTGAACCAGGCGTGCTGGTTGCTGGTGTGGTTGGGGACGACGTCCACGGTGACCTTGATGCCGCGCTTGTGCGCCTCGGTCAGCAGCACGTCGAAGTCGCCGAGGGTGCCGAACATCGGGTCGACGTCGCGCGGGTCGGCGATGTCGTAGCCGTGGTCGGCCATCGGGGAGCGGTAGAACGGCGTCAGCCACAGTGCGTCGACGCCCAGCAGCTCCAGGTAACCGAGCCGGGAGTGGATGCCTTCCAGGTCTCCGACGCCGTCGCCGTCCGAGTCGGCGAACGAACGCACGTAGACCTGGTAGAACACCGCATCCTGCCACCAGGCAGGTTCTCCCGGCTCCGGTCTCATCAGACGAAGCTGTTCATCATGCTGTGGGCGGCCATCTCGAGGTACGCCCACAGCTGCTGCCGGTAGGGCTCGTCGAGGTTCTCTTCGTCGACGGCGATCCGGATGCAGCGCAGCCAGGCGTCCCGCTCGATCGGCCCGATCTTGAACGGCGCGTGCCGCATCCGCAGCCGCGGGTGCCCGCGCTGGTCGGAGTAGGTGTGGGGGCCGCCCCAGTACTGCATGAGGAACAGCCGGAACCGCTCCTCGGCCGGGCCGAGGTCCTCCTCGGGGTAGAGCGGGCGCAGGATCTCGTCCCGCGCCACCTCCTCGTAGAACCGCCCGACGATCCGGCGGAAGGTGGGTTCGCCGCCCACCGCTTCGTAGAGGTTCGCCGGTTCGCTCACTGCAGACACGCCTTCCATTTTGCCCTTCGGGTGCGGGGTTCCGACGCCGGGGACCGAACGTTTCCGGATGGTCGCAAACCCGTTTCCCAGCGTAACGGCGCGGGGCTAGGGTCTCGGACCGTGACCACCGGACTCGACGACTGGCGCGCCGACTCGCAACGGTGGAGCGAGCTCGCCTTCGCCGGGACCCTCGACGAGGACGGCCTGCCCGGCGACGCCCACCACGCGGCGCGGGAAGCCGTGCTCCACCTGCTGCTGCGGGACCGCCGTGATTCCGACGCCGGGTTCCTCCGGTACCTCTTGGAGCAGGAGATCCGCTTCCACGAGGACGGCTGGGGCTTCGACGACAGCCTCGGCCTGGCGGTCCTGCTGCTCGGCGAGTGCGGCCACGCCGAAGACGTCTGGCTCATCTGGGAAGCGAAGACCACGAGCTTCGACACGTTTTCCGGCGTCGACGCCTTCCTGCTGTTCCCCGCCGGAGTGGCCGCGACGCTCGAGCACGTCGAGCGCAGTGACCGCGCCGACCGGGACGAGGTGCTGGAGTACTTCCGGGAGCACCTGGCGGAGGACCCGGACGCCGAGCGGGACCGGCCCGCCCGGCTCGCGGGGCGCCGCGAGTACTTCTCAGGCTGACGTCACTTCTCCAAGGCGGTGGCGGAGTTCGGGAACAGCCGGCCCAGCGGCGGTTCGAAGCCGGCTTCCTCGAGCGCGGCCAGCAGCTGGCCGCGCAGGGCCCGCTGGACCGCCCACTGCTTGCCCGGGCGCACCTTCACCGTCAGGCGCAGCTGGATGCCTTCCGGCGTGACGCTCTCCACGCCGAGCATCTCCGGCGGCTCGAGGACGTTCGCCTGCAGCGTCTCGCTCTCGGTGGCCGCCGAGGCGGCGGCCATGAGCACAGTGGACGCGCGCTCGACGTCGGCGGTGTAGCCGAGCGGGACGTCGACCACCGCGACCGCGAAGCCCTGGCTCGAGTTGCCGACGCGCAGCACCTCGCCGTTGCGGACGTACCAGACCGTGCCCTTGAGGTCGCGCAGCGTGGTGATCCGCAGGCCCACGGCCTCGACGGTGCCGGTGGCCTCGCCGATGTCGACGACGTCGCCGACGCCGTACTGGTCCTCGACCATCATGAAGATGCCGGACAGGAAGTCCTTCACCAGGTTCTGCGCGCCGAACCCGATCGCGACGCCGATGATGCCGGCCGAAGCGATGATCGGGCCGAGGTTCAGGCCCAGCTCGCCCAGCACGAGGATGAAGGCGAGACCGTAGACCAGGAACGTCGCCATCGACTTCAGCACCGAGCCGATGGTCTGGGCGCGCTGGCGGCGGCGTTCGATCACGGCGGAGCCGAGCACCTCGGGGGCGCGCTCACGCAGGGGCCGCAGCAGCGCGGGGAGCTTGCCACCGGAGCGGGGCAGCGTCGTGACCCGGTTGATCAGCCGTCTGATCATCAGCCGCACGACGAACGCGATCACGACGATCATCAGGATCTTCAGCGGCTTGGTCAGCAGCCAGTTGGTCGAGCCGGCCAGCCACTCGTTGTTCGTGGCCTTGAACACCTGGTAACAGAGGGTGCTGGCGTCCGTGATGCAAGGCGTCTGGTTGCCGGCCGCGGTGAGCAGGGGGGACACGGGAGTTCGATCATCCTTTCCGATCAGGTCGGTTTTCCCAACTTCGAGTGGATGTTGGGTCGCGCGGATGTGACACGTCTTGTAACACACGTGCGCTGGGGGCCAGTTCTGTGGTCGACTATGCCTACGCCCCTGGAGGTGGTCGAGTGCCAGACCGACAACCCAGCCCCCGCGGCGTCTCCGGCCAAGCCATGGCCGAAGAGACGTCAGAGGTGGTTCTGCGCGCCTACCCGGGGGGATCCGCATCCGGCGGCGCCGTCCCGGCCGGGCCGGGAAGCCGCCCAGGGGGAGCTACCCGCCCGCCCGGACAGCGTAGTAGAGGCCGGGATCCGGCGGCCCCGGCCTGGGGCCGGCGCCGGGTGCTCCTGCTCAACGCCACTTTCGAGCCGCTGACCGCGCTGCCTCTGCGCCGCGCGGTCGTGCTGGTGATGTGTGGCAAGGCCGAAGTGGTGCACGGCGACCCCGGCGGCATCGAGCTGCACGCCGCGACGGTGTCGCTGCCGGTGCCCTCGGTGATCCGCCTCAGCACGTACGTGCGGGTGCCGTACCGGGCCCAGGTGCCGCTGACCCGCGCCGGGCTGATGCACCGCGACCGGTACCGCTGCGCCTACTGCGGAGGGCGGGCCGAGACGATCGACCACGTCATCCCGCGCAGCCGTGGCGGACCTCACAGCTGGACCAACTGCGTCGCCTGCTGCGCCAAGTGCAACCACCGCAAAGCGGACCGGCTGCTCTCGGAGATCAACTGGCGGCTGCGCGTCGTCCCGCGGGCCCCTCACGGCCCGCACTGGCGGCTGCTCGCGCATTCCAAAGAGGCCGATCCGCTGTGGCGGCCTTATCTCGGCTCTGCGGCTTGACCTCCCGGCTTTGCGGGGGTCCGGGTGGCGGAGCCCCCGGCTCGGGGCGCAGCCCCGGGTAACAGAGCCCCGGACATAACGGCGCCCCGGCTGCCTTGCGGCGGCCGGGGCGAGCCGGGTGCTTGCGCGTGTTCAGGTAGTGCGTGCGGCCCTGGGGTGCGGGGTCAGGCAGCGAGCGCGTAGTCGCTCTGGCAGGTGACGCGGGTGCCCATCGTGACGCGCGTGCCCCGGGTGACGCGCGTGCCCCGCGTGACGCGGGTGCCACAGGTGACGCGCGTTCCGGCCGTCACCCGCGTGCCCATCGTGACTCGCGTGCCCCGGGTGACTCGCGTGCCTCGAGTGACCCGCGTGCCGGCCGTCACCCGGGTGCCCATGGTGACGCGCGTTCCCGCCGTGACCCGTGTACCGCGAGTGACGCGTGTACCCCGGGTAACCCTTGTGCCCGCCGTCACACGCGTTCCGGGCACAAATTCGGTGCCGCTGAGTGACGTGGTGGTCTCGGTGATCGCCTGTGCGGGGGTGTCGACGCTGTTCATGGCAAGGCCTCCTGGGACCGGTGCGTTACCTGCTGGGGCTGGGGAGCGGGGCGCAAGGCCCGTACAGGTGAAAAAGCTACGAGGATTTCAAGGCAACAACAAGACGACAGCGGCGGGTGCGGCCGCCTGTACGTTGAGTTGCAACCTTTCGGCCCGACGGTCTTCGCCCCAACGTTCCATCGGCCGCGAGCCAAGCGGCGGACGGCACCCGGCTTACGACGAACGGTCGAGTGCGGCGCGCGCGGTGGTCGTGGAGGTCATCCGATACGCTCAGCGCCGTGAACGTTGTCGAGACGATCGTGGTCTTCGCCGTGATCCCGCTGGCCATCTACGGCCTCGCCGGGCTGCTGACGCTCCGGCGCAGGTCCGGCGGCGCAGCGCGGTTCCGGTCCGGCCAGGCGTGGGAGTTTCCGGCCATGTGGTGGAGCGCCAACCCCGACGGGGTGGGCGACGGGCACCGGCACGCCGGCGCCGAGAACAGCGCGCCCGCGGGCGCCCCGACCGCGGCGGGAGGCGCTCGTGGCAACTGGTGAGCTGGTCAAGCCGGTCGACGAGACCGAGCTGGCCTACGGCGAGGCGATCACCGGCAGCGGCCGCCGGTCCGCGGCCAAGATGTACGAGCCCGAGGTGCCGTCCGGCCCGTTCAACACCCGGCAGCTGGCCCGCCTGGACGAGGCGCTGACGTTCGCGAGCCGCGAGACCGGCCTGGACTTCAGCGTGTACCTCGGCGAGCTCGGCGAGGACAGCCGCGCGGAGGCGGAGAAGCTGCACGCGACAACGGCCGACCCGGCCAACGCGGTCCTGATCGCGGTCTCGCCCGGCGAGCGCAAGATCGAGATCGTCACGGGCCGGCTCGCGTACCAGCGCCTGCCCGACCGCGGCGCCAAGCTGGCGGTGGCCAGCATGGTGGCGTCCTTCAAGGAGGGCGATCTGGTTCGCGGGCTCGTCAACGGCCTGGTGAACGCGCTGCGCATGCTGTCCGACCAGGCGGGTCCCGCGCCCCGCTGACGCAGCCACCGAAGAGCCCCGCACCAGCCGGTGCGGGGCTCTTTCACGTGCGGCGCCGGTTCCGAGCGCCCCAATGTGGCCTTCGGTGCGTCAGACGCACCCAAGGCGGCCTTCGGTGCGTGAGACGCACCCAAGGCCGCCTTGGGGTGCTCGAAATCAGGCCTGGGCGTCGAAGTCCCGGGCCGCGAGCGCCCGGACGATCCCCGCGCGCCCCTCCGACACCAGCCGCCGCAAGGCCTGCGGGTGGTCGCCCGCCAGCCACTCGTCGGAGGCCGTCACCGTGGCCGGGGCCACCGCCCACGACGGGTACAGCCCGATCGCCATCGGCTGCGCGCGCTCGCTGGAACGGCGCTGCCACACCTCGTCGATCACCTCGAAGTACTTCGCCACGTACGAGCCCAGCAGCGCCTTCTGGCCGGGGTGCGAGAAGCCCGAGATGAGCGAGTCGCTGACCGCGTTGGGCAGCTCGTCGTCGTGGACTGCGCGCTGCCACGCGTCGGCCTTGGCCTCCGCCGTCGGGCGCAGGGCCCGCGCCCGCTCGGCCTGGCGGCGGCCCGTTGCCGTGTTGTCGCGGGCCAGCTCGGCGTCGATCTCCGTCGCGTCCGCCTTGCCGTGCGCCACCAGCGCGTGAAGCAGGCGCCAGCGCAGGTCCGTGTCCACCGTGAGACCGGGAAGCGGCGACGAGCCGTCGAACCAGCCGGCCAGCACCGACAACGCAGCCTCGTCCAGCACCGAGCCCGCCAGGGAGTTGACGAACGCCAGCTGGTGGTCCGAGCCCGGCTCGGCGCCGCGGACGAGCTCCAGCAGCCGTGCGGTGAACGCCGGCCAGCCGGTCGAGGCCGCCCACTCCTGCTCGGCGTAGGAGTTCAGCGCGGTCTGCGCCTGCAGCAGCAGCCGCTGGACGACGCCGACCTCGCTCTCGGTGTGGATGCCGCGCTGCACCAGCGTGACGAAGTCGCGGGCCTTCAGCTCGGCCTCGCGGGTCATCTCCCACGCCGCCGACCAGCACAGCGTCCGCGGCAGCGACTCGGTGATGTCCGCGACGCGGTCGATCAGCGTCGTGAGCGACGTCGGGTCGAGGCGCATCGTGCAGTAGGTCAGGTCGTCGTCGTTGACCAGCACGAGCTTGCCCGCGGCCTGGCCGACGAGGTCCGGGACCTCGGTGCGCTCGCCGTCGACGTCCAGCTCGACGCGGTGGGTCCGGACGATCTTGCCGCCGCCGTCCTCGTCGTAGATGCCCACGGCGACGCGGTGCGTGCGCAGCTCACCGGCGCCCGGCTTCGCCCCGGACTGCACGACGGCGAACGACGTGAACTTCCCGTCCGCGCCGACCTCGTAGCGCGGGCTCAGCGAGTTCAGCCCGGTGGTCTCCAGCCACTGCGCGCTCCACCACGACAGGTCGCGTCCGGACGCCTCTTCCAGCGCGCCCAGCAGGTCGGCGAGGGTGGCGTTGCCCCACGCGTGCTTGCCGAAGTACACCTTCAGGCCGTCGAGGAAGTGGTCGAGCCCGACGTAGGAGACGAGCTGCTTGAGCACGCTCGCGCCCTTGGCGTAGGTGATGCCGTCGAAGTTCACCTCGACCGCGTGCAGGTCGACGATGTCCGCGGCGATCGGGTGCGTCGAAGGCAGCTGGTCCTGGCGGTAGGCCCACGACTTCTCGATGTTCGCGAAGCTGGTCCACGCGTTCGTGTACTCGGTCGCCTCGGCCTGGGCCAGCACGCTCGCGAAGGTGGCGAACGACTCGTTCAGCCACAGGTCGTCCCACCAGCGCATGGTGACCAGGTCGCCGAACCACATGTGCGCCATCTCGTGCAGCAGCGTTTCGGCGCGCCGCTCGTAGGCGTAGCGGGTGACGCGGCTGCGGAAGACGTAGTCCTCGAGGAAGGTCACCGCGCCGGCGTTCTCCATCGCGCCCGCGTTGAACTCCGGCACGAAGAGCTGGTCGTACTTGGAGAACGGGTAGGGCGTGCCGAACTTCTCGTGGTAGAAGCCGAAGCCCTGCTTGGTCTCGGTGAACAGCCGGTCGGCGTCCATGTGCTCCGCCAGCGACGCGCGGCAGTAGATGCCCAGCGGGATCGTCTTGTGCGCGTCGGTGTACTCGTCGCGCCACTCGGCGTACGGCCCGGCGATCAGCGCGACCAGGTAGGTCGAGAGCCGCTCGGACTCCTTGAACACCGTCCGGACCGCGCCTTCCGGCGTCTCGGAGGTGGACTCGGCCATCGTGTTCGAGACGACCTTCCAGTCCGCCGGCGCGACGACGGTCAGCCGGTAGACCGACTTGAGGTCGGGCTGGTCGAAGCAGGCGAACATCCGCTTGGCGTCGGCCGTCTCGAACTGCGTGTACAGGTAGACGCTGTCGTCGACCGGGTCGACGAACCGGTGCAGGCCTTCGCCGGTGTTCATGTACCGGCAGTCGGCGCGCACCGTGAGCTCGTTCGCCTCGGCCAGGCCGGCCAGCGTGAGGCCGCGGTCTTCGACGTACGCGCTGACGTCGACGTCCGCGCCGTTCAGGGTGGCCGAGTGCACGCGGTCGGCGACGAGGTCGACCCAGGTCTCCAGCCCGGCCTTGGCGCTGGAGAAGTGGACGGTCGTCGTCGACGCGAAGGTCTTCTCCCCGGGTCCGCCGTGGCCGTCGGTCAGATCGAGCTCGATGTCGTAGCGGGTGACGTCGAGCAGATCCGCGCGCAGCTTGGCTTGGTCGCGGGTCAGGTTGGGGGCGGGCACAGGCACCTCTGGTCGTGGGATCGGTTTTCAACTCCCCGCATCCAATCATGGGGACGGGGTGGCGGGCGATAAGGGAACAAGCCTGCGTCCCGAGGTGTTGGCCCGCTGTGTGGGGGTGTGCCCGCACCCAGACCGGACCTGATTCGCACAGGAGTACCTGATGACCGCTGCCCAGCAGCCCACGAAGGTCGATTTCTACTTCGACCCGATCTGCCCGTTCGCCTGGATCACGTCGCGCTGGATCCTCGAGGTCGAGAAGCACCGCAACCTCGACCTGAACTTCCGGATCATGAGCCTTTCGGTCCTGAACGAAGGTCGGGACGAGCTGCCCGAGGAGTACAAGAAGCTGCTGTCGCAGGGCTGGGGCCCGGTGCGCGTGGCGGTCGCGCTGTCGCAGCTCAACGGCGAGAAGGCGCTGCGGGACTACTACACCGAGTTCGGCACCCGCTACCACAACGAGGGCAACAAGGACCGCGACGCCGTCATCAAGGAGGCCCTGGCCGCCATCGGCGCGCCGGCGGAGCTCTACGAGGCGGCCGACAAGACCGAGTTCGACGAGGCCCTGAAGAAGAGCCACCACGAGGGCATGGACCCGGTCGGCATGGACGTCGGCACCCCGACCATCCACATCGACGGCGTGGCGTTCTTCGGCCCGGTGCTCAGCTCGATCCCGCGGGGCGAGGACGCGCTGAAGGTGTTCGACGGCGCCGTCGCGCTGGCGAGCTACCCGGACTTCTTCGAGCTCAAGCGCACCCGCTCGGGCGAGCTCAACTTCGGCTGAGACGCCTTCAAGGCGTCCCGAGGGCGGCCAAGGTGACGTCGCCGGGGTAGCGCGAAGCTGCCACGGCGGCCTCCTCGGTCGTCTCGCCGCGCCCGACGCCGGCCTTGAGCGCGATCAGCTCGTGCAGGCCGTGGCGGTGGTAGCGGACGAAGTCGGCGTCGACGGGCTCGCCGTGGCCGGGCACGATCACCCGCGGCTTCAGCTCGAGGAGCGTGTCGAGCGTGTCCGGCCAGGCGGTCAGGTCGGATTCGGTGCTGAAGGAGAACGCGCTGAAGCCGTGTTCGGCGTTCTCGACGACGTCGCCGGCGAAGAGCACGTCGACGTCGGGCACGTGCACCACGACGTCGTGGTCGGTGTGGGCGCGGCCGGGGTGCAGCAGGACGGCGGTCCGGCCGCCCAGGTCGAGCTCGGTCCGGTCGGTGAACAGGTGGTCGGGCACGACGAACGTGGTGCGCGCGATGGCGTCGGCGGTCGCCGCCTTGCCCTCTTGCCGGTAGTAGGCGATCCACTTCGCGCGCGCGTCTTCCGCGTACTCGGTCAGCTCGGCGCCGCAGCCTTCGTGCGCCCAGACCGGGCAGGGCGTGAACCGCTCGGTGCCCCAGGTGTGGTCGAAGTGGGCGTGCGTGTACACCACCGACCACGGCAGCGAGGTCAGCTCGCGGACCGCCGTGGCCAGCTCGGCGCCCTGCTCGAGGTCACCGCGCGTGTCGACGACCAGGCAGCGCTCGGCGCCCACCACCAGCCCGACGGTGAGGTCCAGCTCCTCGTACCGGCGCGCGTGCACCCCGTCGGCGACCTCGATCCAGTGCCCGCTCATGCCAGTACTCCTTCGCTCAGGACGGGTGCAGCATCGCTCACGTCGAGCCGCGCGGCCAGCGTGACGTCGGCGCCGTGCCCCGATTCGGTCAGCTCCCGGCCGGAGACGCAGACCGCCAGCGCGCCGACGTCCACCGATCGGGCGGCGAGCGCGGCTTCGGGGGACAGCGAGAGGCCGTGCCCGGCCAGCGCGGCGGCGATCGCGCCCGCGCCGACCTGGTCTTCGACGCACGGGCGCAGCGGCCCGAACGTGTCGCCGTCGCCGAAGATGTTCACGCCCCAGCGTTCCCCGGCGGCGACCAGGCCAATCGGGCCGCCCAGTTCCCGTGCTTTCGCGGCGACGGCGGAAGCGTTGCGCAGGCAGCCTGTCAGCACGTGAGCGCCGGTCGTCGCGGCGGCTTCGCAGAGCGTCGCGCCGTTGGGCGAGGGGAGCGCGAGCAGCGTCCCCGGCGGGATTTCCGTCACAGAAGACGGCCTGAGGGTGAACGCGCCTTCTCCCGCGACCACCGCGCCGGCCGCCCGCGCCTGCGCCACACCGCGCTCGTCGCGCCACCGCACCGGCAGCACCCGGCCGCCGCGGCCGACCACGAGATCCGTCGTGGTGCTGAAGGAAAGGACGTCGACGACCACCAGCACGGCGCACTCCCGGCCGAGCGCGGCGACGCCTTCGCCGCCCCAGTCGAGCCGGACGTCGTAGCCGGACTGCTCCCAGATGCCCACCCCCGGAGCATGCCCGAAACCGGACGGGGTGGCAGACTCCCAGCCGTGCGTGTCTACTTGGGATCCGACCATGCCGGTTTCGAGCTGAAGAACCACCTGGTGGCTCACCTGGAGAAGCAGGGCCACGAGGTCACCGACATCGGTCCGCGGGTCTACGACGCGGCCGACGACTACCCGGCGTTCTGCGTCGAGACGGCGTTGCGCGTGGTGGCCGACGAAGGCAGCCTCGGCATCGTCGTCGGCGGCTCGGGCAACGGCGAGCAGATCGCGGCGAACAAGGTGCCCGGCGCGCGGGCCGGCCTGGCCTGGAGCGTCGAGACGGCCAAGCTGTGCCGCGAGCACAACCACGCCCAGCTGATCGGGGTCGGCGCCCGGATGCACACCGTCGAGCAGGCCACCGAGATCGTCGAGGCGTTCCTGGCGACCGACGTCTCGCCGGAGGAGCGCCACGCCCGCCGCGTCCAGCAGCTGCTGGACTACGAGCGCACCGGGACGCCGCCGGCGCTGCCGGAGGCCTGATGCCCGAGGGGCACACGCTCCACCGGCTCGCGCGGCTGCACAAGCGCCGGTTCGCCGGCGCGCCGGTCGAGGTGAGCAGCCCGCAGGGCCGGTTCGCCGCCGAAGCGTCCCGTTTGGACGGTCAGGTGCTCGTCGGCGCCGAGGCGTACGGCAAGCACCTCTTCCACGACTACGGCCCGCACGGGATCGTCCACATCCACCTCGGCCTGATCGGGATCTTCGGCGAGGGCAAGGTTCCGGCGCCGCCGCCGGTGGGCGCGGTCCGGATGCGGCTCGTCGGCCGGACACAGTGGACGGACCTGCGCGGGCCCAACACGTGCGAGCTGCTCGACCCGGCCCAGGCCGACGCGATCAAGGGCCGCCTCGGCCCCGACCCGCTGCGCCGCGACGCCAAGCCGGAAAAGGCGTGGGCGCGGATCTCGAAGTCGAAGGTCTCGGTCGCCGCGTTGCTGATGGACCAGGCCGTGCTGGCCGGGGTGGGCAACGTCTACCGCGCCGAGGTGCTGTTCCGCCACGGTGTCGCCCCGATGACGCCGGGCCGCGCGCTCGACCGGGCGCTGTGGGACGACATGTGGGCCGACCTGGTGACGCTGATGCGCGACGGCGTCCGCGTCGGCCGCATCGACACGGTCCGCCCGGAGCACCTCCCGGAGGTGATGGGGCGCGCGGCGCGCGTCGACCGCCACGGCGGCGAGGTGTACGTCTACCGCCGCGCCGGCGAGCCGTGCCTGGTCTGCGGGACGCCGGTGCTGACGTCGGAACTGGTGGGCCGGAACCTCTACTGGTGCCCGACCTGTCAGAACTGACATGAATGGGTCATTCATGTCGTCTGGCGACATGAATGACCCATTCATTGCGTCCGGGGTGCGTCGTCGAGCCGGAGCGCGGCCGGGCCAGCGCGCGCGTGCTGCACCGATACGTAGCCCTCGGGCTGCGCTCCAGCTGCCAGGTCAGGGCCCGTCGTCGTGCGGCCGTGCAGGACCGAGCGTCCGGCATCCGGGTCGACGCAGCGCGCAGCGAGGGTCCGCCCGATCACGACCAGGCCCGGCACGCGACCTCACGGGTCGAGGCCCCGGCCGGCGGTCAGAAGTCGAAACCGCCGCCGTCGAAACCGCCACCATCGAAGCCGCCGCCGTCGAAACCGCCGCCGCCCCAGTCGCTGCCGCCCATGTCTCCGCCGCCGTCGCCGCCGAAGTCGCCTCCGCCGTCACCACCGTCGCCGCCCGCGTCACCGGACTCGAGCGCGTCCTGCTGGCCCGCGTCGTAGCCCGACTCCCAGGCCGACGCGCTGGCGATGCCGCCCATGCCGGAGAACATCGCGCTGAACAGGAACATCGACCCGAGGCCCCAGGCGCCGGCGACGAGCGCGGGCTTCCACCACGGCTCGCTGTACCAGCCCTGCGGCACCGGCCGCCCGGCCACACGGCCGCCGGGGTAGTAGTACGGCGTGTCCTGGCCGGCGTCGGGCGAAGCGGCGTAGTGCTGGCCCTCGACGTCGACGTCGCGGCGCTCGGTCACCTTGCCGGCGCGCTCGCGCTCGGCCTCCTCCGGCAGCTGCGGGCCGGGGTCCATGCCCATCGCGACCCGCGCGGCGCGGACGTAGTAGAGGCCCTCGACGGCGGTGTCCTTGACCAGCCGGGCCTGCTCGATCGTGCGGGCCTGCTCCATCTGCGAGCCGGCCGCGTTGTAGCGCTCGGCCGCGTCGGCCATCGCCTGCTGCGAGGCGGTGTCGTTGCCGCTGATGTTGAGGACCTGACCGCCGAGCCGCTCGACGAGCCGGCGCGCGTCGGCCTTGGCGTCGTCGAGCTCCCGCTGCCGGGCCGCGGCGCGCTGCCGCGAGAAGTAGAGGCCGCCACCGACGATCACGACGACGAGCACGATCAGGAAGATCGCGGTGCCCATGGACCAACTCCCAGAAGTTCGGGCCTCGGTGACCGGAAGTCACCTTTGATTCGGACAACGCGGACGTTACGCGGAGGGTTCCCGGCGAGTGATCCGGCACACCGTTCCACCTGGCCGAGGAAACTAGAACACGTTATAGTTCAACGCTATGAAGTTCACCCTGTCGATCGCGATGAACCCCCTCGATCAGCTGGGCGAGCTCGCCCGGGCCGCCGAAGAGGCCGGTTTCGCCTCCATCGCCCTGCCGGACTCGCTCTTCTACGCCGAGACGGTGGACACGGACTACCCGTACACCCCCGACGGCAGCCGGTTCTGGACCGCGGACACCCCCTGGGTGGACCCGCTCGTGGCGACCGCCGCGATGGGCGCGGTCACCAGCCGCATCGAGTTCTACACGTCCGTGCTGAAGCTCGGCTCGCGCAACCCCGTGCTGCTGGCGCGCCAGGTCGGCTCGGCGTCGGTGCTCACCGGCGGCCGGTTCGGCCTCGGGCTCGGCGTCGGCTGGCTGCCGCAGGAGTTCGAGTACTGCGGTGTCCCGTTCGAGCGGCGCGGCAAGCGCGTCGACGAGGCCATCGACGTCCTCCGGCTGATCCTCGACGGCGGCATGGTCGAGTACCACGGCGAGTTCTACGACTTCGACAAGATCCAGATGAGCCCGGCGCCGCCTTCGCGCGTCCCGTTCTACATCGGCGGCCACACCGAAGTCGCGCTGAAGCGCGCGGCCCGGGTTGCCGACGGCTGGTCGTCGGCGATGATGAAGCTCGAGGAGCTGCGCGCCACCATCGCCCGGATCAAGGAGCTGCTGGCCGAGCGCGGCCGCGCGGACGACCCGTTCGAGTACCAGGCCGTCTGCATCGACAAGTTCGGCCTCGACGGCTACCGCGAGCAGGCCGAGGCCGGCGTCACGGACGTCATCACCATGCCGTGGGTGTTCGACGGCGTCGGGTTCGACGCGCCGGTCGAGCCCAAGCTCGAAGCGATCCACAAGTTCGGGGCCGAGATCATCGCGAAGTTCGAGGAGTGACGGGCATGGGTGTGCAGGTCAGCTGGGACACCGAGCGGGAGCAGCCGGCGGCGCGGCGGGCGGCGTTCGCGTCGATGACCGCGGTGACGGCGGGGGACAAGGACGCCTGGCTGGCGCTGTTCGCGCCGGACGCCGTCGTCGAGGACCCGGTCGGGCCGTCGATGTTCGACGCCGAGGGCAAGGGCCACCACGGCCCGGACGGCATCAGCGCGTTCTGGGACATGACGATCGGCAACGTCGAGCGCTTCGAGTTCACCATCCGCGACTCCCACGCGGCGGGGGACGAGTGCGCCAACGTCGGCACGATCACGACGTACCTGCCGGGTGGCTACCGCGTCGACACCGACGGGGTGTTCGTCTACCGCGTCGGCGAGGACGGGCTGATCCGGTCGATGCGGGCGTTCTGGGAGACCGAGCGCGCGATGGCGACGGCGCGGCAGGTCGAGGAGGAGTGACGTCCCGGCCGCTCGCGCGGTCGGGTTCCTGCGCGGCTCGCCACTCCGCCGCCACGCCCGCAGCCCCGCTCCGCCGCCGCCCCGCCCCACCCGCCCCGCTCCGTCGCTGCGCCGCCCTGTCAGGCTGCGCCGCCCGCCACTCCGCTGCTCGCCATCTCGCCGCCCACCCCGCCCCGCTCCGCTCTGACACGCTGCGCCTCCCGCTTCCCGCCACTCCGCCCCGCCCCGTGACACCGGGGGAGCCTTCCGGTGGGTCCCGGCCAGCGGAAACCCAATCTCATATCTGATACATGATCTCTTGACTCCGGGTTAGGCAGGTCTCTTTACTAACTGGTGTAGACCTCTGATGTCTTCACCAGGGAGCCAGCATGTCCTTTCTCCGGCGAACGGCGGTCGCGGCCGCCGCGCTCGCGCTCGCGGCCAGCGGCACCGTCCTGACCCAGACCCCGGCGTCCGCCCTGGAAAACGGGCTGCTGCGCACCCCGCCGATGGGGTTCAACAACTGGAACTCCACGCAGTGCAAGGCCGACTTCACCGAAACGATGATCAAGGGCATCGCGGACATCTTCGTGAGCAAGGGGCTCAAAGACGTCGGATACACCTACGTCAACATCGACGACTGCTGGGCGCTGCCGAGCCGGGACTCGAAGGGCAACCTCGTCCCCGACCCGGCGCGCTTCCCGCACGGCATCAAGGCGCTCGCCGACTACGTCCACGGGAAGGGCCTGAAGTTCGGCATCTACACCAGCGCCGGCACGAAGACCTGCAACACCGCGGGCTTCCCCGGCGGGCTCGGCCACGAGCAGGCCGACGCGAACCTCTTCGCGAGCTGGGGTGTCGACTACCTGAAGTACGACAACTGCAACAACCAGGGTGTCGACGCGCAGCAGCGGTACAAGGCGATGCGGGACGCGCTCGCGAAGTCCGGCCGGCCGATCGCGTACTCGATCTGCGAGTGGGGCCAGAACAAGCCGTGGACGTGGGCCGCGCCGGTCGGGAACCTGTGGCGCACCACCGGGGACATCTCCGACAAGTGGTCGAGCATGATCGGCAAGGCCCAGACGAACCGCGGCCTCGCGCAGTACGCCGGCCCCGGCCACTGGAACGACCCGGACATGCTGGAGGTCGGCAACGGCGGCATGACGGCGGCCGAGTACCGCACGCACTTCAGCCTCTGGGCGATGATGGCGGCGCCGCTGCTGATCGGCAGTGACCTGCGGAAGGTGTCCGACGACAGCTTCTCGATCCTGAAGAACACCGACGTGATCGCGCTCGACCAGGACGCGCTGGGCAAGCAGGCGACCGTGCTGAGCGCCGGCGGCGGCTTCGTCGTCTACAGCAAGGTGCTGGCCGACGGCGACCGCGCGGTGGCGCTGTCCAACGAAACCGGCTCGACGGCTACGATCAGCACGACGGCGGCCGCGACCGGCATCGGCAGCGCGTCGTCGTACTCGCTGAAAGACTTGTGGAGCAAGGCAACCCGGACGACTTCGGGTCCGATCAGCGCTTCGGTGCCGTCGCACGCGACCGTGCTGTACCGCGTGTCCCGCGGCGCCGGCTCCTCGACGCGCTACGAAGCCGAGTCCGCGACGCTCTCGGCGGGCGGCACGATCGACTCGAACCACGCGGGCTTCTCCGGGACGGGCTTCGCGAACGGCGCCAACGCTTCCGGCAGCTACGTCGAGTGGCAGGTGCCGGGACCGGCGTCGGCGGTGACGTTCGGCTACGCGAACGGCACGGCGGCGGCGCGCCCGGTGGACATCACGGTCGACGGCACGGTGGTCGCCGCGGCGGTGCCGTTCCCGCCGACGGGCGCGTGGACGACGTGGAGCACGGTGACCCGCACGCTCGGCCTCGGCGCGGGTCCCCACACGATCCGCGTCACCGCGACCACGGCCGACGGCCCGGCGAACCTGGACTACCTGGACGTTTCACCCTAGGGCCCTGGGGGGGGGGGGGGGGGGGGGGGGGGGGGGGGGGGGGGGGGGGGGGGGGGGGAGGGGGGGGGGTGGGGGGGGGGTGCTTCTCGTTTCTTTA
>NZ_JBVJNO010000017.1:97415-112270 GCF_055583645.1 Amycolatopsis sp. NPDC104587 | reverse complement strand
CTCCCCCCCCCCACCGTCCGACCCCCGGAACCCCGTCCGCTCTCCCCCCGTCCCACTCTGTGTCCGTGTGGGCCGTTCCTCTTCGGCTGGGACATCGGCGTTCCCCCCCAGGGGGCTACCGGCGTGCGTCGTAGGCCTGCCGCGCCGCTTCGACGTGCTCGAGGTTGCCCGACCACTCGGACAACGACGCGAACAGCGGGCCGAGGCTGCGGCCCAGCTCGCTGATCTCGTACTCCACCCGCGGCGGGACCTCGGGGTGGTAGGTGCGCACGACGAGGCCGTCGCGCTCCAGCTGCCGCAGCCGCTGGGTGAGCACCTTCGGGCTGATCGTCGCGATGCGGCGCTCCAGCTCCACGAACCGCTGCCGCCCGTACTCCTTGAGCGTCCACAGGATCGGGGTGGTCCAGCGGCTGAAGACGATGTCGACCACCGGGGCGATCGGACAGGCCAGCTCGGGTGTGGTTCCGGTCACGTTCGGGGCCTCCAGCCAATACTTTCTTCTAGGTACCTACTATACGTCGGAATGTAGCGTCGTCCGCATGATCGTAGTGACTGGAGCGACGGGAAACGTCGGACGACCGCTGGTCGAAGCTTTGACGGCGGCGGGGGAAGAAGTGCGGGCCGTGTCCCGCCGGGGGCCGGTGCCGGGGGATCTGTCGGACGCGTCGACGTTGCGTCCGGCTTTCGAAGGGGCGTCGGCGGTGTTCTTGTTGCTGCCGGGGGACTTCCGAGGTCCCTGGGAACCGGTGCTGGAGCAGGCGGCCGGGGCGCGGGTCGTGTTGTTGTCGTCGCAGGGGGTCGGAACCGGGCGGCACCCGGCGTTCTTCGAGGACGCGGTGCGCGCCTCGGGTCTACAGTGGACGATCCTGCGCCCGGGCGGGTTCGCGTCGAACGCGTTGCAGTGGGCGGAAAGCGTGCGGACCTCCCGGACGCTAGCCGCCCCGTTCGGCGACGTCGCCCTGCCGGTGATCGACCCGGCGGACATCGCGGCGGTGGCGGCCGCGGCTTTGCTGGACCCCGCCCACGCGGGCCGGACGTACGAGCTGACGGGCCCGGCCCCGGTGACTCCGCGCGAGCAAGCGGCGGCCATCGGCGAAGCGGTGGGAGAGTCCGTCGAGTTCGTTCCGCTGACCCGGGACGAGGCGCGGGCGGGCATGCTGGGTTTCATGCCGCCCGAGGTCGCGGACGCGACACTGGACATCCTCGGCACCCCGACGGCGGCGGAGCAGCGGGTGAGTCCCGACGTCGAAGCGGTGCTGGGCCGCCCACCGCGCCCGTTCGCGGACTGGGCGGCGCGCACCGCGGCGGCGTTCAAGTGACGAACTGATCGCCGGTCAGCAGATGTGGTCGCGAGTTGTGCCGTTCGGCGCGAACTCCAGGCGGACGTCGGCCGAGGACGGGAGCAGGATCGCCGTGCCGTCCGCGCGGTTCCACTCGCGGGGCAGCAGCAGTGACGTCCCGCCCGCCTGGAGGACCAGCACGAGGCCGTCGTAGCGGAAGCGGTACTGGGCGTCCGGCGCGCACGGGGTGATCCGCACCCCGCGCGTCCGGACGCCGAGGTCCTTGCCGCTGAACACCGCGGTTTCGGCCATCTTCGGCAGCGCGACCTCGTACTCGTAGGCCCGCAGCTCGCCGACGGCCGCGGAGTAGTCCGTCACCGCCCAGAACGAGCCGACGGTGACGAGCACGAAGGTGAACGTCCATTGCACGACGGCCGCCGTCGGGGAGCCGCGGCGGCCGGTGCGGGCCTGGTGCAGGCGGTCGGCCAGCGGGAAGAACGTGAACCCGACGGCGATGCACAGGCCGGGCAGGCCGGGGAACCGGTACAGCAGGGCCGGCGCGGCGAGGCCGGTCAGGCCCAGCCCGACCAGCGCGACACCGGCCACGGCGAGCACCGGCACGGCCCGGCGCAGCAGCGTCTGCCAGGCCTTCGGGGAGAGCCGCGCTTCCAGGAACCGGTGCGTCCAGAGCGCGGCGAGCCCGACGGCGGCGACCGCGGTGATGGGCACGGTCATCCCGTCGGTGGCGCGGATCAGGTAGTCGGACACCGACAGGCCGAGCACCGAGTAGTGGACGCCGAACCACCGGCAGAAGGCGTTGGCGTGCTGCGTCCCGAAGTAGAAGAGCAGGGCGGTCAGCACGGTGGTCGGCGCGAGGATGGAGCTGAACACCTTCAGCGCCCGCGACGGCGCCTCGCTGCTGACGGGCGCCGGCCGCCCGGCCAGGCGGCGCGCGGTCAGGCGGGGTCGCACAGGTTGTTGACGACCCAAGTGATTGTGCCTCCCTCGGAGAGCGGGTCCGGGATGTCCTTGCCGCCGACCAGGCAGTCGACGTCGTCCTGGCCCAGGGTGGGGTCGACCCGGAAGGCGTTCTTGATGCAGGCGTCGTGCGCGGGGCAGATCGAGCGGTAGAAGTCGTCGACGGCGAAGTCGGCGAAGGGCTGCCCGGTCATCTGCTCGATGCTGCGCCGGTCCCCGGAGCCGAGCACCCACCGATCCGGCGGCTTCGGCGGTGGCGGTGCTGCCGTCGTTTTTGCCGGCGGCTTCGCGGTCGTCGTCGCGGCCGAAGTGGAGGCGTGCGTCGGTGGTGCCATGGCGCTCGAGACCGGGACGGCGGTGGTGGTCGTGGGGGCTTCCGCGGTCGTCGCGGTGCTCGGGACCAGCGCCAGCGCGCTGGACAGCGGGGCGGAGCTGGGTTCGGGAGCACGTCCACAGGCCGCGACCGCCACGGCGACGAGGACGAGCGAGGGGATCGCTCTGGGCATCGGACACCACCTCTCCGTGAGATGAGTCGTCAGAAGGCGGGAAAATACAACAAGATCGGGCTTTTCAGGAGACGTCCGCCGAGTCGAAGCCCCGTACGGTCGACCCATGGCTGCCTACTGGACGCTGGTGTGCGACGCCGAAGACGTCGAGCGCACGGCAGGTTTTTGGGCGCTGGCACTGGGTTACGTGCCGGAGCCGGGATTCGACAAGCCCGACAACGCCTCGATCGTCGACCCGTCCGGGGTGGGCCCGACGATCGGATTCGTGAAGGCGGCGGGAAAGACGGTGAAGAACCGCTTGCACCTGGATATCAGGGTCGCCGGCCGGGGGCCGTGGGACATGGCGGAGCGGGGACGCCTGATCGGCGCGAAGGTGCCTGAGTTGGTGGCTGCGGGCGCGACGGTGGTGCGTGAGGCGCGTGACGGGGAGAACCTCGACTACGTGATGATGCTGGACCCGGAGGGCAACGAGTTCTGCGTCGCCTGAGCCGAGCCAGTTCCCGTTGACGCGGACCTGGGTGCAGGTTCTCGGGCAACGTCTTGATCAGCACGCGAGGGCGGACACACAGTGAGTTCCCGGGGCTCCCAAGCCCGCGGAACTGGAGGCACGAGAATGTCCGCATCACTCGCGAAGGTGGCTGCGCTCACTGCCGCCCTTCTGCTCACGGGGTCGCTCGATCCGTACCCGACGCGAAGGCGCTCCTGCCGGGAACACTGCCTGGTAAGGAATTGGCAGCCGGCGCGGCGCCCAACGCGACTGTCGGGCGGCTTTTTCACAGCGGTACCTCCGAATGCACGGCAAGCGTGCTGACGGGCCGGCGCCACGACCTGATCATCACCGCAGGCCACTGCGTCTCCCCAGGAGACGGCACGGGCCCGTATCCCACCATCAGGTTCTATCCCGGATTCGCGCCGGGAGGCACGGAAGACCCGCCGTTCGGCAGTTTCACGGCGACGAGCGTCGTGACGATGTCCGGCTGGCAGGACCACGGCTGGTCGGCGTGGGACGTGGCGATCGTCCAGCTCGGACCCAACGAGTTCGGGCAGAACGTCGGTGACGCCGTCGGGTCGTGGAACGGGCTCATGGTCGACCAGCCGCTCGAGGCCGACCGCACGGTCTGGGGTTACCGGCTGGACAACACGCAGCAGGTGTGCTCGGGAACGACGGCTCGCTGGCTCATCCCGCCGGACAACCAGCTCAAGATCCCGTGCGTTTTCCAGGCCGGGGCCAGTGGCGGACCGTGGTTGCAGGTGTACGGCAGCGGCAGCAGCCTCGGCTACGTCAACGGCGTCATCAGCACCGGCGGTGACGGCAAGGTCATCTCGCCCTACTTCGACGACGACGTGCTCGGGATGTGGCAGCTGGCGAACTCGTAGTCACCGGGGTGGAACCAGACGCCGACGGGGGACGACGAAGTCTGTCTCCGGCGCGCCGATCGCGCCGGAGGCAGGTCCGGCGCCACGAGGCGAAGTGTCACCAAGCGCTGTGCCGGCTCCCGAGCCGGATCGGCCGACACGAAAAAGGGCTGAATCCGCAGATCCAGCCCTTGTCGTCGGGATGACAGGATTTGAACCTGCGACCCTCCGCTCCCAAAGCGGATGCGCTACCAAGCTGCGCCACATCCCGGTCCCGCCCCCCGAGGGGGGTGTGTGATCAGAGTAGCGGGTCACGCTAAGCTGGCCACGCACCCGGGTCCCTCCGGGGGCACGCGGGTGTAGCTCAATGGTAGAGCCCTAGTCTTCCAAACTAGCTACGCGGGTTCGATTCCCGTCACCCGCTCCAAAGGACGCGGCGTCCGCTTCCAACGACGTCGCGATCACGTCCAGCAGCTTGTCCGTGTCCACCGGCTTCGTGATGTACTCGTCCGCGCCGCTGGCCAGCGTGCGGGCCCTGTCCTCCGGGGTCGCCTTGGCCGTCACCGCGATCACCGGCAGGTCCGCGTTGGCCGCTTCGGCTCGGATGGCCGCGATCGTCGCGTTGCCGTCGAGCTCCGGCATCATCACGTCCATCAGGACCAGCGCCGTGTCCTCGTGGAGCTCCAAGGCCCGGATGCCGTCGACGCCCGTCTCCGCGTAGACCACCTCCAGGCCCGCCTGCTCCAGGACCGCCGCCAGCGCGAACACGTTGCGGAGGTCGTCGTCGACGATCAGGACCTTTTCGCCGTGGAAGCGCTTCGGGGCGATGTCGGGGGCCGCCACCAGGAGGGTGCTCGGGACCGGGGGCAGGCGCGGTGACGACAGCGCCGTCACCGCCGGGTCGACCAGGTTGGCCGCCGCCACCGGGAGGTACAGCGTGAACGTCGATCCGACGCCCGGTTCGCTGACCACGCGGAGCTCACCCCCGAGCAGCTCGGTCAGCTGCTGGCTGATGTTCAGCCCCAGGCCGGTGCCGCCGTACTTGCGGCTCGTGGTGCCGTCCGCCTGGCGGAACGCCTCGAAGATGACCGCCAGCTTCTCCTCCGGGATGCCGATCCCGGTGTCCTCGACGGCGAACGCGACGATGCCGGGCGCGTTCCGCAGCGCCTCCTGCTCCACCTCCGCCGGGTCCGCGGCCCGGATGTGGAGCCGGACGCCGCCCTCGTTGGTGAACTTCGCCGCGTTGGACAGCAGGTTGCGGAGGATCTGCTGCAGCCGGTGCTCGTCGGTGTGGACGCTCCCGGGCACCGGCGGGTCGATGTGGACCGCGAACTCCAGCCCCTTGTCCGCGGTCAGCGGCCGGCACAGGGACTCGACGTAGTCCACCAGCTCGGGCAGCGTGATGTCCGACATCTGCATGTCGAGCCGGCCCGCCTCGACCTTCGCCAGGTCGAGGATGTCGTTGATCAGCTGCTGCAGGTCCGACCCGGCCGCGTAGATCGTCTTCGCGAACTGGATCTGCTTCTCCGTCAGGTTGCCCTCGGGGTTCTCCGACAGCAGCTTCGCGAGGATCAACGCGCTGTTCAACGGCGTCCGCAGCTCGTGGGACATGTTCGCCATGAACTCGGTCTTGTACTGCGACGCCACCGTCAGCTGCCCGGCGCGCTCCTCCAGCTCCTGGCGCGCCTGCTCGATCTCGCTGTTCTTGACCTCGATGTCGCGGTTCTGCTGGGCGAGCAGCGCGGCCTTCTCGGCGAGCTCGGTGTTGGACCGCCGCAGCTCGCCCTGCTGGGCCTGCAGCTGCTCGGACCGGGCTCGCAGCTCCTGCGCCAGCCGCTGCGACTCCGTGAGCAGCGCTTCGGTCCGCGAGTTCGACAGGATCGTGTTGACGTTGACGCCGATCGTGTGCCGCAGCTGCTCCAGCAGGTCCTGGTGCACCGTGCTGAGCTCGTTGACCGAGGCCAGCTCCAGCACCCCCAGCACCTCGCCCTGGAACAGGACCGGCAGCACGATGAGGTTCACCGGCGACGCCGAGCCGAGCCCGGACGAGATCAGCGCGTACTCCGGCGGCGCGTTGTGGACCAGGATCGTGCGCTGGTCGACGGCGGCCTGCCCGATCAGCGACTCGCCGATCGCGAACCGCAGCCCGGCGCGGGACTGCGCGAGGCCGTAGGCGGCGATGCACTCCAGCACCGTGCCGTCGCGGTCGTCGTCGCGGGCCAGGAAGAACGCGCCCTGCTGCGCGCGGACCAGCGGCGCCAGCTCGGACAGGATGAGCGCCGCCACCGACGCGAGGTCGCGGTGGCCCTGCATCCGGCCCGACAGCTGCGCGAGGTTCGTCTTCAGCCAGTCCTGCTCGCGGTTGGTCCTCGTCGTCTCCTTGAGGTTCGCGATCATCTGGTTGATGTTGTCCTTGAGGTCGGACACCTCACCGGACGCGTCGACCGCGATGTGCCGGGTCAGGTCGCCGGCCGTCACCGCCGTCGCCACCTGTGCGATCGCGCGGACCTGCGTGGTCAGGTTCCCGGCCAGCTGGTTCACGCTCTCGGTGAGCCGCTGCCAGGTGCCGGACACGCCGTCGACCTCGGCCTGGCCGCCCAGCTTGCCCTCGGTGCCGACCTCGCGCGCCACGCGCGTGACCTCCGAGGCGAACGCCGAGAGCTGGTCGACCATCGTGTTCATCGTGGTCTTGAGCTCGAGTATCTCGCCGCGGGCGTCGACGTCGATCTTCTTCGTCAGGTCGCCCCGCGCGACCGCGGTGGTCACCTGCGAGATGTTGCGGACCTGGCTGGTCAGGTTGTGCGCCATGAAGTTGACGTTCTCGGTCAGGTCCTTCCAGGTCCCGGCGACGCCGGGGACGCGGGCTTGGCCGCCGAGGATGCCTTCGGTGCCGACCTCGCGCGAGACGCGGGTGACCTCGTCGGCGAACGCGCGCAGCGTCTCGACCATGCCGTTCAGCGTCTCGGCCAGCGCCGCGACCTCACCTTGGGCGACGATCGAGATCTTCTTCGACAGGTCGCCGTTGGCCACGCCGGCCGCGACCGTGGCGATGCTGCGCACCTGGTCGGTCAGGTTGGTGGCCATGACGTTGACGTTGTCGGTGAGGTCCTTCCAGGTGCCCGCGACCCCGCGGACGGTGGCCTGGCCGCCGAGCTTGCCTTCGGTGCCGACCTCGCGGGCCACTCGGGTGACTTCGTCCGCGAACGCGGACAGCTGGTCCACCATCGTGTTGAGCGTGGTCTTGAGCTCGAGGATCTCGCCGCGCGCGTCGACCGAGATCTTCTGCGTCAGGTCGCCCTTCGCGACCGCCGACGTCACCGTGGCGATGTTCCGGACCTGGTCGGTCAGGTTGTTCGCCATGAAGTTGACGTTGTCGGTGAGGTCCTTCCACGTCCCGGCGACGCCGGGCACCGTGGCCTGGCCGCCGAGCTTGCCTTCGGTGCCGACCTCACGCGCCACTCGGGTGACTTCGTCCGCGAACGCGGACAGCTGGTCCACCATCGTGTTGAGCGTGGTCTTGAGTTCGAGGATCTCGCCGCGCGCGTCCACCGCGATCTTCTGCGTCAGGTCGCCGCGCGCGACGGCCGTCGCGACCTGGGCGATGTTGCGGACCTGGGTGGTCAGGTTGTTCGCCATGAAGTTCACCGAGCCGGTGAGGTCGCGCCAGGTGCCGGCGACGCCGGGGACCTGCGCCTGCCCGCCCAGCTGACCCTCGGTGCCCACCTCGCGGGCCACCCGGGTGACTTCGTCCGCGAAGGCGGACAGCTGGTCCACCATGGTGTTCATGGTCGTCTTGAGCTCGAGGATCTCGCCCCGGGCGTCGACGGTGATCTTCTGGGTCAGGTCGCCCTTCGCCACGGCCGTGGTCACGTGCGAGATGTTGCGGACCTGGTCGGTGAGGTTGTCGGCCATCCCGTTGACGGAGTCGGTGAGGCTGCGCCACGTCCCGGCCGCGCCGGCCACCTCGGCCTGGCCGCCGAGCTTGCCCTCGGAGCCGACCTCCCGCGCCACCCGCGTGACTTCGCCGGCGAACGCGGAGAGCTGGTCGACCATCGTGTTGAGCGTGTTCTTCAGCTGGAGGATCTCGCCGCGCGCGTCGACGTCGATCTTCTTCGTCAGGTCGCCGTTGGCCACCGCGGTCGCCACCAGCGAGATCCCGCGGACCTGGTCGGTCAGGTTGTCGGCCATCTGGTTGACCGAGTCGGTGAGGTCGCGCCAGGTCCCGGCGACGCCGGCGACCTGCGCCTGGCCGCCCAGCTTGCCGTCGGAACCCACCTCGCGGGAGACGCGGGTGACCTCGTCGGCGAACGAGGAGAGCTGGTCCACCATGGTGTTGATGGTGTTCTTGAGCTCGAGGATCTCGCCGCGGGCGTCGACGGTGATCTTCTGGGTCAGGTCGCCGCGCGCGACGGCCGTGGTGACCTGGGCGATGTTGCGGACCTGGTCGGTCAGGTTGTCGGCCATCCCGTTGACCGAGTCGGTCAGGTCGCGCCAGGTGCCGGACACGCCCGGGACGACCGCCTGCCCGCCGAGACGTCCCTCACCCGCGATCTCGCCGGAGAGCCTCGTCACTTCGGCGGCGAAGCGCGACAGCTGCGCGATGAGGCCGTTGACCGTCTTCGCCAGGGCCGCGTACGCGCCCTGCAGCGGACGGCCGTCGAGGGTCATGGTCATCGGCTGGCCGAGGTCACCCTCCGCGACGGCGCCGAGCACGCGGTCCAGCTCGATCGTGGGGCGCGTGAGGTCCTCGACCAGGCCGTTGACGCTGTCCACGGCGGTGGTCCAGCCGCCCGGGCCGACCTCCGCCTCCACGCGCTCGCTGAGCCTGCCGTCCTGGCCGACCGCGGCGCGGACCCGCAGCAGCTCGCTGACCAGCCGCTGGTTGCGCTCGGCGATGTCGTTGAACGCCACCGCGAGCTGGGCCGAGATGCCGTCGCCGTGCGGCACGAGCCGCCGGCGGAAGTTGCCGTCCCCGAGATCCCGCACCGCGACGAGCAGCCGTTCCAGCGCGGCCGCTTCGCTCTGGGATTCCGTTGTCATGTGTGCCGACCCTCTCCACCACGCATGCGCCAGCCATGGTCCTCGACCCAGCGTGTCATGATTCGCCCTACACTTCGAGCCAGTCCGCCCGCTCACGCGGTAGCCGTGCGATAGCAGTCCGGAGGCAGGAGGTCCGTGCATGGTGTCACGTCCGGCCCCGGCGTCGGCGGCCCTGCCACCGATGACGGCCGATGACGCGCCGCCGGGCTTCGACGCCTTCGGGCGGGCGGTCCTCGAAGACGTCCGTGACGCCGTGTTCCTGCAGGATGTCGAGGGTGTGCTGCGCTGGGCGAACCCCGCCGCGCACACGCTGACCGGGGGCGTCGAGCCCCGCCTGCACCCGGTCGCCGAGACCTCCGGACACGTGGAAGTCGGCGGTCGCCGCCGCCCCGCGCGGGTCCGTGCGCTGCCTGGCGGCTGGCACGCCTGGACGGTCCCCGCCGAGGACGTCCCGCAGCGGCACGTGGGCGACTTCCTGGCCGACGCCGGTCCCCGGCTGGCCGCCGCGCGAGGGCGGCACGGCACCGCCCGGGTGATCGCCGAGCTGGCCGCGTCCGCGCTCGCCGACACCGTTTTTGTGCTGCTGCCGACCACCCGCGGGCGGTGGGAGTGGTGGAGCAGCGAGCGGCCGGCCGCGCCGGGGCACGGGCGGATCCGCCGGGTCCCCGCCCAGGTCGCGCCGGTGCTGGCGGCGACCTTCGCGGCCGCCGGCAAGCCGGAGTCCGCCGCCGTTCCGGCCGCCGAGGTCGCCACGCTGCCCTCGATGGTGGCCGACCGGTTCGCCGGGCACGCCGAGGTGACCGTGGTCTCGCTGGGCCAGAGCGCGGGCGCCGGCGCCCTGCTGCTGGGCCGCCGCGCGGACCCGGAGTTCGGCGCCGAGCAGGCCCGCGCCGAGGCGCAGTTCGCCCTGGCCGCCGGGACGGCCCTGGCCAACGCCCAGCGCTACGCCCGCCAGGAAGAGGCGACCCGCGGGCTCGAGACCACCCTGCGCCCGGTCGACCCGCCCGAGCTCGACGGCGCCCGCTTCGAGACCTGGTACGAGCCGGCCGGCGGGGTGCTCGCGGTCGGCGGCGACTTCTTCGACGTCCTCGCCCACGAGGACGGCAGCGCGTTCCTCGTGCTCGGCGACATCTGCGGCAAGGGACCGGAGGCCGCGGCGCTGACCGGCCGGGTCCGGCACGCGCTGACCGCGCTCGCGATGGTCGAGCGCGACGGCCGGACGCTGCTGCGGCTGCTCAACGAGCTCCTCATCGCCGGCGGCAGCAGCCGGTTCGCCACCCTGGTGCTCGGCACGGCCAAGCCGGTCGACGGCGGCGTCGACCTGACGCTGGCCTCCGGCGGGCACCCGGCGCCGCTGATCGTCCGCCGGGCGGGGACCGTCGAGGAGGTCACCGTCCCGGGCACGCTGGTCGGGATCTCGCCGCAGGCGCGCTTCGCCGAGGCGCAGGTGCGGCTGGGGCCCGGCGACCTGTGCCTGCTCTACACCGACGGCATCACCGAGGCCCGCAACCGGCACGACCAGGCGGAGCTCTTCGGCGACGACCGGCTGCGCGCGGTCCTGACGGCCGCGGCCGGCCAGCCCGCCCGGGAGGTCGTGCGGCGGCTGCGGCAGGCCGTGCGCGACTGGCTCGGCAGCTCCGCCCACGACGACATCGCGGTGCTCGCCGTGGAGTGCGCGGACTGACCCACCGTCCTCAATGGAGCGAGTTTGGCCGCCCTCCGAGGGGGTAACTCCCCTCGTGCACGCGCATTTTCCCAGACGGAGGAGTTCTCCATGGCCAACGCACTGCAGGGTCGTCGTGTCGCGATCCTGGCCGCGGACGGCGTCGAGCAGGTCGAACTGGAGCAGCCGCGCCAGGCCGTCCTCGACGAGGGCGCCACGGTCGAGCTCGTGTCCCTCGACACCGGCGAGATCCAGGCGATGAACGGCGACATCGACAAGGGCGACCGGTTCCCGGTCGACCGGAAGGTGGCCGACGTCGGCATCGGCGACTTCGACGCGCTGCTGCTGCCCGGCGGCACGATGAACCCGGACAACCTGCGCACGAACCCGGACGCGGTCAAGTTCGTCGGCGACTTCGTGCGGGCCGGCAAGCCGGTCGGGGTGATCTGCCACGGTCCGTGGACGCTCGTCGAAGCGGATGTCGTACGTGGCCGCACGCTGACGTCGTACCCGAGCATCCGGACCGACATCCGTAACGCCGGCGGCACGGTCGTCGACGAAGAGGTTGTCGTGGACAACGGCCTGGTCTCCAGCCGCAACCCGGACGACCTGCCGGCGTTCTGCCGCACGGTCGTGCGCGAGTTCGCCGGCTGACGGACGTCCTCTGTGGACAGTCACCCGGACGTGTCCTTAAGTCCGGCTTAAATTTGTTGGTGTTCGGCGCCCCGGTGGAGGACGCTGAAGGTGTGACCTGGATCGCCCGCGGAGAGGAGGTGGACGCGATGACTGTGCAGGCAAGGCGCTACGGCCGGTGGTGCCGTGAGCACTTCGACGCGACGGCCGCCGAGGGCGTTCCCGAACCCCGGGGCGTCGAAACGGCCGAGCAGACCCGGCCCGAGCCCAGCCCGGAGCCCGTTCAACCCGGCACCGAACAGCCCCAGCGCTGATCCGTCCGGACGTGAAAAGCGCCTCCCCGGCCGGGGAGGCGCTCTTTTTGTGCCTTTTTGTGGCTTTTCGGTCAGCGATAGCTGCGGCGGCGGTACCAGACCCGCCTGGGTCCGGGCGCGCCGATGCGCGTGATGACGTCGGTCAGCACGGCCCCGATGACCAGCCAGATGACCGCGGCCAGGCCGTCGTTGCAGAACACCCGGAACTTCTCGGAGTCCGGCGTGAAGAGGTCGCGCAGCCCGAGCGAGACGCCGGCCGACCACTCGGAGATCAGGTGCGCGAAGCCGTTCGCCGCGTTCGCCTCGCCGAACACCAGCACGATGTGCACGGCGAGCACCAGCGCGAACACCGCGCACACGAGGTGGATCAGAGCGTTGACCGTGCGGACGATCCGCAGGCGCGCGGGCGTCCGCTCCACGACTTCTTCGGTCGCGGCGGGCTCGTACCGCGGTTCGTACGGCTGCTCGTACGGCTGCTCGGGCGGAGGGGGATACGGCATCGTCGTCGCCGTCCTTTCGAGGAGTCCGATGTGGACGGACATGGGCGTACGGTGGCACCGGGGAATACCCGTCACCCGGGTGAGCGAAACCGAGCAGGTCGCCGAAGGCGGTCCGGATCGGCAGGCGGTACCGGATCGCGGCGACGGTCGTCGCGTCGGCGGATGGGGTGCGCGGGCTCTGCGCGTCGAGACGATCTATGACGGGAGCGCGCCACGATGAAAGTCACCGTGCTCGGCGACCTCGCCGCCGGTGCCGACCTGCGCAGGCTGCACGCCGGATTCGCCGAGAACCTGACCTGAGCCGATCCCGCGCTGAGCCGCGCGGTGGAACCTCCTGCGGGGCGGGCAACCCCGCCCCGCTCGGGACGTCCACGTGATCATGACAAGTCCCCGGCGCTCGGCGCTGCTGGTGTCCGTCCTCGCTTTCCTGGCCTTCTTCGCCTCGCCCGCGGCGGCGGAAACCGTGGTGCCGGCCGGGTTCCGGCCCGCCTCGACGAGCTGGACCGGTCCTGACACCGGCTACGTCCTGGGGTACGCGCCGTGCGGGAAGTCGTGGTGTCCCGCGTTGGCCGGCACCAGCGACGGCGGGCGGCACTGGCGGCGGCTCGGCGCGCCGCCGATGCTCTTGCCGGACAACCACAACCACGTCGCGCTCACGTTCGTCAGCGACCGCGTCGCGTACGTCGACGACGGCGTGCACGTGCGCACGACCCGCGACGGCGGTGCGAGCTGGCACCCGGTCGGGGTGGTCGGCGCGCGGGAACCGTTCTACCTCTCGAAGATCACCGAAACCGGCGGCCGCGTCTTCGCGGTGGTCACGACCTACGGCGAAGGCCGCGGCTCGACGCGGCTGTACTCGGCGGCCGCCGGCTCGCCGGTGCTGGTCCCGGTGCCCGGGTTCGCCGTCAGCGGCGGCATCACCTACGGCGACCTGGCCGTCGGCGGTGGACTGCAGGTCGCGCTCGGCGCGGACTACACGACGGAGGAGTACTGGACCTCGCGGGACGGCGTCCGCTTCACCCGCGCCGATCCGCCGTGCCCGGCGGGGTCGGTCGCGTCGCTCGCCGGGGTGCGGGACCGGCAGGTCGTGGCCTTGTGCAGCAGCAGCCCCGGTTCGCCGCAGCCCGGCTCGACCGAGCGCCGGCTGCGGCACGCGCCGTCGCTCGGCGGGGTGTTCACCGGGAGTGACGCGGCGCCGTTCCTCGGGATCACCCAGGGTTTCGGCGCGGCCTCGCCGACGTCCGCGACGGTCGCGGCGATCGGCGGTGGCACCGGGTTCCTGCACAGCACGGCCGACGGTGGCCGCACCTGGAAGACGACCGTGCTCTCCGAACGCGGCCTCGGGCTGACCGATCTGGACTTCCCGGGCCGGGGCACCGGGGTGGTCGTCGACGGGCAGCCGGACGCGGACGGTGGCTCCGCGCTGTATCGGACCACGGATGGCGCAACCACTTGGCACGAGGTGGTGATCGGGTAATACGCCCTGGCAGGGAAGGCCCTTCGGCCCGGTTCACTTGGTGAACGCCATGTCGTAGTCTGAGCACTGTCCGTTGCCGGACAAGGTGGGCGAGCCCGGGCAGGAGCTCGCCGGCCACGACGAGTGGGAGAGCAGCCGATGACGCCTGGCGACCTGCGGTCCGGAACCGGGGGAGGCGCCGCTTCCCTCGATTTCAGCAAGGCGAGCCTGGCGAGGTTGTCCGACGCGCTCCTCGGCGGGCACGACCACTACGAGGTCGACCGCGAAGCGATGCGACGGCTGCTGGCGATCGCGCCGGGCGCGCAGGCGATGGCGAGGGAACACCGTGAGTGGCTGGTGCGCTCGGTGCGGTTCCTCGCCGGGAAACGCGGCATCGACCAGTTCCTCGACCTCGGCTCCGGCATGCCCACCGCGGAGAACACCCACCAGGTGGCCCAGCGGTACAACCCGGACGCGCAGGTGGTCTACGTAGACAACGACCCGGTGGTGCAGGTGCACGGGCGGGCGCTGCTCGAGGAGAACTACCTGACCCACGTGACCGGCGCGGACCTGACCCGGCCCGCCGAGGCGCTGGCCGACGAGGTCGTCAAGGAGTACCTGGACTTTTCGCGGCCGGTCGCGCTGATGCTGACGTCGATCGTCCACCACATCGACGACTACGACCGGGCGAAGCGCATCGTCGCGGAGTACGTCGACGCGCTCGCGCCCGGGTCGTACCTGCTGCTCACGCACCACTTCGACCCGGAAGAGGACTCGCCGCGCCAAGAGCTCGCGCGGCTGCTGGAGACGAGCTTCCAGGGCACCGGGCTGGGCAGCGTCCACCGCACCCGCGAGGAGATCACGGGATTCTTCGACGGCACGGAGCTGCTTCGCCCGGGGCTGGTCTACCTGCACGAATGGTGGCCGGACGGCCCGCGGCTGCACTCGCTGTCCGAACTGAACTTCCTGACGCTGGGCGGAGTCGCCCGCAAGCAGTGACGTGGTCGTGGGGGGGGGGGGGGGGGGGGGGAAAAAGGCCCCCCACCCACCAGGGGCGGGGGGCGGGTGGGGGGCGTGGTTTTGGGTGGGTGGGCTCTCCCGCGGGCATAGGGGGGGGGGAGCCCAGCCC
>NZ_JBVJNO010000017.1:0-97405 GCF_055583645.1 Amycolatopsis sp. NPDC104587 | reverse complement strand
CGCTCCCCGCCCCCCATCGCGCCCGCCCGTTTTGCTTCGCGCCTCCCCCCCCCCCCCCCCCCCCCCCCCCCCCCCCCGACGGGGTCAGGCGGCGTTGAAGGTGTCCGGGTCGGGACCGGTGCGCTCACCGCGGTCCAGCGGGGTGAGCAGCTCCAGCTCCTCCTCCGCGAGGGTGAACCCGAACAGGTCGAAGTTCTCCGCGATCCGCGACGGCGTCACGGACTTCGGGATCACGACGTTGCCCAGCTGCAGGTGCCAGCGCAGGACGATCTGCGCGGGCGTGCGGCTGTGCTTCACCGCGAGGTCCGCGATCACCGGGTCGCCCAGCAACGAGCCGCCCTTGGCGAGCGGGCTCCACGCTTCGGTCGTGATGCCGTGCTTGGCGTCGAACTCGCGGACCTCCTGCTGCTGCAGGTAGGGGTGCAGCTCGACCTGGTTGACCGCGGGGGTGACGTCGGCCGCGTCGAGCAGGCGTTCGAGGTGCGCGGGCTGGAAGTTGGACACGCCGATCGCGCGGACGCGGCCGTCGGCGTGCAGCTTCTCGAACGCCTTCCAGGTGGCGAGGTACTTGTCGCGCTCGGGTGTCGGCCAGTGGATCAGGTAGAGGTCCAGCTGCTCCAGGCCGAGCTTGGCCATGCTGGCGTCGAACGCCTTGAGCGTCTCGTCGTACCCCTGGGCGGAGTTCCACAGCTTGGTGGTGACGAACAGGTCTTCACGGGCGACGTCCGACTCGGCGAGCGCCTGGCCGACGCCCTTTTCGTTGCCGTAGACGGTGGCCGTGTCGATGCTGCGGTAGCCCGCTTCGAGGGCGGCCTTCACAGCGGCGGTGGTCTCGTCGTCCGGGACCTGGAACACGCCGTAGCCGAGTTGCGGCATCCGGACGCCGTCGGCGATTTCGATGACGGGCACGCTGGTCACGAGGGTTCCTTTCGGTGGGTGGTTCATCGGGCGGGTACCCGTTCCCCGGCGGGGAAACTGACAGGGGTCCGGCGGTCGAGCAGGCCGGAGAAGAGCGCCACGGCGAGGCCGGCCGCGGCGAGCAGGGCGCCGATCCAGTTGGGCGCGGTGTAGCCGAGGCCGGATTCGATGGCCCGGCCGCCGAGCCACGCGCCGCCGGCGTTGCCGAGGTTGAACGCGGCGATGTTCGCGGCCGAGGCCAGCGCCGGAGCGCCCTCGGCCTTCGCCATGACGCGCGCCTGCAGCGGCGGGACTGTGGCGAACCCGGCCGCGCCGAACAGCGCGATGGTGATCGCGGCCGGCACCTTGCCGTGGGCGGTGAAGACGAACGCGGCCAGGATCAGCGCGAGCGCGGCGAGGATGACGTACAGGCTCAGCATCAGCTTGCGGTCCGCCGCCTTGCCGCCGAGCAGGTTGCCCGCGAACAGGCCGCCGCCGAAGAGCACGAGCAGCCAGGTGACGGCACCACTGGAGAAGCCCGCGACCTCGGTCATCATCGGCGCGATGTAGGTGAACGACGCGAACACCCCGCCGAAGCCGAGTGCGGTCATCGCGAGCGCGAGCCACACCTGCGGACGGCGGAACACGGCCAGCTCACCGCGCAGGCCGACGTTGTCACTCTTCGGCTGGTGCGGCACGAGCGCCAGGATGCCGATCGCGCCGGCCACGCCCAGGGCGCTGACCACCCAGAACGTCGAGCGCCAGCCGAAGGCCTGGCCGAGCGCGGTGCCGGCGGGCACGCCGAGCACGTTCGCCACGGTCAGCCCGGTGAACATCAGCGCGATCGCGCTGGCCTGCTTGGCCGGGGCGACGAGCGACGCCGCCACGACCGAGCCGACACCGAAGAACGCGCCGTGCGAGAGGGCCGCGACAACCCGGCCGGTCATCAGCAGGCCGTAGCTCGGGGCCAGCGCCGAGAGCAGGTTGCCCGCGATGAACAGGCCCATCAGGGCGACGAGCACCGTCTTGCGCGGGACGCGCGAGGCGAGCGCGGTGAGCAGGGGCGCGCCGACGACAACACCGAGCGCGTACCCCGAGATGAGCAGGCCTGCGGACGGGATCGAGACACCGAAGTCGCCCGCGACCTCGGGCAGCAGGCCCATGATCACGAACTCGGTGGTGCCGATCCCGAAAGCGCTGATCGCGAGGGCGAGCAGAGCGGCGGGCATGGACTTCCTTCTTCCGGAGTAGACTTGTGGGCGTGAGCAACTACGAGCGTCCGAGATAGTTGCACGCGCCGTATATTGCACAAGCTTTAGAGTGCCGCGCGCAAACGTATGCGGCAAGTCCGGGAGAGGTGAACCGTGTCACTGGACGACGACGCCGTCGAAGCGCGCGCGCAGGGCTGGCGCACGCTGGCCGCGCTCCACGCGCGGATCGAAGACAAGCTGCAGCGCGCGCTCAACCGCGACCACGAGCTGTCGGTGAGCGAATACACGGTGCTCGATGTGCTGGCCCGCCAGGACGGCTTCCACCTGCGGATGAACCAGCTCGCCAACGCCGTGGTACTCAGCCAGTCGGCGACGACCCGGCTGGTCACGCGGCTGGAGGACCGCGGGCTGCTGGCCCGCTACCTCTGCGCGGACGACCGCCGCGGCATCTACACCGAGGTGACGCCGGCCGGCCAGGCCCTGCTGACGGCGGCGCGCCCGACCCACGACACGGCGCTGGCCGAGGCGCTGGCGGAAGCCGAGGCGCTGCCGGAGCTGGCCCCGCTGGTCGCCGCTCTCGGCACCCTCACCTTCGCTCCCTGACGCAGGCGGTTGCGGAAACTTTCGGTGCGGCGGCGATAGTTTCGCGCCGTCGGCGCCCGCAAGTTTCCGTGTCGCCGGACATTTTGGTTGTGCGCCCGGCCTCGTCCCGGTCACCGGGACACGACTAACGGCGGGTCTCGATCGGCCGCGGGATTACGGTGGCCGCGCACCCGAACCAGTGCTCCATCCGTGGGACCCTTTTGTCACGCGCGTTCGATAGTTTCGCTGGTCAGCCTGATTTGTGTGCCTTTTGGTGACCCTGCGCGCCCGGCCACCTCGTTGACCTGTTCGTTCCGGCCGCCCTAATTTGTTGTCCCACCAGACGAACCGGGGTGTGTCGGCGTGGACTCCTCCTTCTCGCTCAAACCGGTGCGCCCGGCCGACCAGACCGCTGTCCGCCGGAGCAACCTCTCGCTCGTGCTGCGGCACCTGCGTGACGGGGGCCCCCGGTCGCGGGCGGGGATCGCCGCGGACACCGGCCTGAACAAGGGAACCGTGTCGAGCCTGGTCTCCGAGCTCGTCGGGCGGGGGCTGGCCCGTGAGGGCGAGCGGGAACGCGCCGGCGCGGTCGGGCGGCCGGGGACGATCGTCCGGCTGGACGGCCGGGGGGTCGGCGGGATCGGCGTCGAGATCAACGTCGACTACCTGACCGCGCTCGCCCTCGACCTCACCGGCACGGTGCTCTTCGAACAACGTGTCGCGCTCGACGTGCAAGCGCTTCCCGTGGCGAAGGTGCTCGACGCCGGCGCCGAGCTGACCGCCCGCGCGCTGCGGGAGTGCCGCCGGCTCGGCGTGCTGCCCGCCGGGGTGACCGTCGGCATCCCGGCGCTGGTCGACGTCACGAGCGGCACCGTCGCCTTCGCGCCGAACCTGCACTGGACCGACGTCCCGGTGGTCGGCGGGTTCACCGAGCGGCTGACGCGGCGGCTGGGCCCGCTGACGTTCCCGATCCGCACGGCCAACGACGCCAACCTCGGCGCGCTCGGCGAGTACGCGATGGGCAGTGTCGCCGGGACCGCTGACCTGGTCTACCTGACCGGGGAGATCGGCGTCGGCGGCGGCGTGATCTCCGGGGGCCGGCTGCTCGGCGGCGCCGAGGGCTTCTCCGGTGAGATCGGGCACATCCAGCTCGACCCGGCGGGCCGCGTCTGCGGCTGTGGCCGCCGGGGCTGCTGGGAGACCTTGGTCGGGCTGGCCGGGATGCTGCGGCTCGCGGCGGCGCCCAACGACCCGGTGCACGACCCGTCTCTCGACCTCGAGCAGCGGCTCGACATGATCCGCCGCCGCGCCCAGCGCAAGGACAAGCGCACTCTCGACGCGCTCGCGCAGGTCGGCACCGGTCTCGGGGTCGGCGCGGCCGTGCTGATCAACGTCTTCAACCCGCGCGTGGTGCTGCTGGGCGGTTACTTCGCGCAGCTCGGCCCGTACCTGCTGGGCCCGATGATGGCCGAGCTCGAGGCGCGGGTGGTCGCCCCGGGTATCGGCGGCTGCCGCGTCGAGCTGTCCTGGCTCGGGTTCTCGGCGGCTTCGCGCGGCGGAGCGCACGTCGCGCTGCAGGCGGTTTTCGACGATCCGGCGCTGGTGCCGGAGCAAGCGGAGAGGGACAGCGGATGACCCGGTGGAAACGCTTGATCCAAATGGGCGATGTAGTTCGGGTGGGCCTCGGCACGCCCGGCGAACGAGCGACGGGCACGGGCTGACGCTGAACTGGGAGGCAACAACATGGGGAAGATCGGTGTCTGGCTGATCGGAGCCCGGGGATCGGTGGCCACGACGGCCGTCGCCGGGGTGGCCGCGATGCGTGCGGGACTCGCCGCGCGCACGGGCTGCGTGACCGAGCTGCCGGACTTCGCCGGGGCGGAGCTGCCCGGCTTGGACGACCTGGTCTTCGGAGGGCACGACGTCGTCGACACACCGCTGGTCAAGCGGGCGGAGCAGCTGGCGGCGGCGGGCGTGCTGCCGGCGACCCTGCCCGGCCCGGTCACGGCCGAGCTGGAAGCGGCCGAGTCCCGGCTGCGCCAAGCACCGGCTGAGGGCGGCCGCGCGGCGGCGGATCACTTGATCGCCGACCTGACCGAGTTCCGGGAGGGTCTGGACCACGTCGTGGTGATCAACGTCTCCTCCACCGAGCCGCCGTGCGCGCCGCACCCGGCGCACGAGTCCCTGGCCGCGCTGGAAGACGCGCTGGAGACTCTCCCGCCCAGCGCGCTGTACGCCTACGCCGCGTTCCGCGCGGGTTGTGGCTTTGTCGACTTCACGCCGTCCACGGGCGCGCGGCTGCCGGCGCTGGACGAGCTGGCCCGCACCGCGGGGCTGCCCTACGCGGGCCGCGACGGCAAGACCGGCGAGACGCTGCTGCGCTCGGTGCTCGCGCCGATGTTCGCCCAGCGCGGGCTGAACGTCCTGGCCTGGTCGGGCACGAACCTGCTCGGCGGCGGGGACGGCGCCACGCTCGCCGACCCCGGCGCGGCGGCCAGCAAGAACGCGTCCAAGCAGCAGGTGCTCTCGCAGAACCTCGGCCGCGAGGTCGACGGCGAGGTGCACATCGACAACGTCCCCGCACTCGGCGACTGGAAGACGGCCTGGGACCACGTCCTGTTCGAGGGGTTCCTCGGCACCCGCATGACGCTGCAGCTCACCTGGCAGGGCTGTGACTCCGCGCTCGCCGCGCCGCTGGTGCTCGACCTCGCCCGGCTCACCGGCAAGGCCTGTCGCGACGGCGTCGCGGGCCCGGTCGCCGAGTTCGGCTTCTTCTTCAAGGACCCGGCCGGGGACGGCCCGCACGACCTCGCGTCGCAGTACGCGGCGCTGCGTGAGTGGGCGCACCGGTGAAGGCCTTCGTCGAACTCGTCCGCGCTCCCGCGGCGCTGACCGTGCCCGGGGACGTCGTCGCCGGAGCCGCGGCTTCGGGCTGGCCCTTCGGCCGCCGCACACTGGCCCTGACCGGCGCGTCCGTCTGCATCTACTGGGCGGGCATGGCGCTCAACGACTACGCCGACCGCCACCTCGACGCGATGGAACGGCCCGAGCGGCCGATCCCGTCCGGGCGGATCAAGCCGGAGACCGCGCTCGGCGTCGCCACCGGGCTGACCGCGACCGGGCTGGGCATCGCGGCGGCGGCCGGCGGGAAGCGGGCCCTGCGGGTCGCCCTGCCGCTGGCCGCGACCGTCTGGGCGTACGACTTCGTGCTCAAGGAGACGGTGTTCGGCCCGGCCGCGATGGCCGCGGCCCGCACTCTCGACGTCCTGCTCGGGGCGGGCGGGGCCCGGGCCGCGACACCGGCGGCGCTGACCGTCGGGGCGCACACGTTCGCGGTGACGACGTTGTCGCGGGCCGAGGTGCACGGCGCGAAGCCGGCGCTCCCGGCCGCCACGCTGGCCGCGACGGCCGGGGTGCGGGTCGCCGCCGGACGTGTCGGGCCGCTGGCGTCGGCGCTGCTCGGGACGTACGCGGTGACGACCGGGCGGGCGCAGTACGACGCCGTCCGCGACCCGGTCGCGCCGAAGATCCGCCGCGCTGTGGGCGCCGGGATCCACGGCATGATCCCGTTGCAGGCCGGGCTGATCGCGCGGACCGGGGCGTGGCGCTCGGCGCTGGCCGTCGCCGCCGCGTTCCCGATCGCCCGGGCGCTGAGCCGGAAGGTGTCCCCGACATGAGGTTCGGCTACGGCACCAACGGCTTCGCCAACCACCGGCTCGGGGACGCGTTGCGCGTGCTCGCGGACCTCGGGTACGACGGCGTCGCGCTCACCCTCGACCACCAGCACCTCGACCCGTTCGGGCCGGACCTCGCGCGGCGCGTCGCCTCGCTGCGCGCGGACCTGGACCGGCTCGGGCTGGCCGTGGTCGTCGAGACCGGCGCGCGGTTCCTGCTGGACCCGTGGCGCAAGCACTCACCGACGTTCCTCGACCCGGACCGGTCCTCGCGCGTGGAGTTCCTGACCCGGGCCGTCGAGATCGCCGCGGACCTCGGCGCCGAGGCGGTGTCCTTCTGGAGCGGGAACAAGCCGGCCGAGCTGTCCACTGAGGACGCTTGGACGTACCTGGTCGACGGCTGTGCCGACGTGCTCAAGGCGGCCGACGACCACGACGTCGAGCTCGGCTTCGAACCCGAGCCGGGCATGCTCGTCGAGGACCTCGACGGGTACTTCGAGCTGGCCCGGCGGCTGGGTGACCCGGAGCGGTTCGGGCTGACGCTGGACATCGGGCACTGCCGGTGCAACGAGACGGCGTCCGTGCCCGACTGCGTCCGGCGCGCGCTGCCGCGGCTGGTGAACGTCCAGATCGACGACATGCGCCGCGGCACGCACGAGCACCTGGAGTTCGGGAAGGGTGAGATCGACTTCCCGCCGGTGCTGGAAGCGCTGTCGCCGTACCCCGGGCTCGTCGCCGTCGAACTGCCGCGCGACAGCCACGCGGCCCCGCGGATCGCGCGGGAGTCCCTGGAGTTCCTGCGGAAGGCGGTGATCGCGTGAACGCCTGGCTCGACGAAGCTCTGACAAAGGTGGCCACCGACGCGACGGCGTTGCGCACGGTGTTCCCCGGGGTCGGCCGCCGGGTCGGCCGGGGTCCGTCGGACACCCCGGGCTGGACGGTCGACGACGTCGCGCGGGTGGAGCTGCTTCGGGCGGCTCCCGGGGCTGCGGCGGAAATGCCCGATCTCTACCGCTACGGCGACGCCGCCGAGAAGCGGGCCGTCCTCCGTGGACTGTCCGTTGTAGACCTCGGGGACGCCGGTCTCGAACTGGTCGCGGACGCCCTGCGCACCAACGACACCCGGCTCGTCACCGCGGCGATGGGGGAGTACGCGGCCACGCACCTCGACGACTCCGCCTACCGCCACGGCGTGCTCAAGTGCGTCTTCATGGGCATCCCCCTGGCCGAGGTGGCCGGGCTGGACCGCCGGACCGACGAGGAGCTGCTGCGCATGATGCGGTCGTTCGCCGCCGAGCGCACCGCCGCGGGCCGCGACGTGCCCGCCGACCTCCTCCCGCTGCTGAACGAACAGGACGCCTGATGCGCATCTTCGACCCGCACATCCACATGAGCTCCCGGACCACCGACGACTACGCGGCGATGCACGCGGCGGGCGTCCGCGCGCTCGTCGAACCGGCGTTCTGGCTGGGCCAGCCGCGCACGAACGTCGGCAGCTTCACCGACTACTTCGACGCGCTGGTCGGCTGGGAGCCGTTCCGCGCGAGCCAGTTCGGCATCGCGCACCACTGCACGATCGCGCTGAACCCCAAGGAGGCCAACGACCCCCGGTGCGCGCCGGTGCTCGACCTGCTGCCGCGCTACCTGGAGAAGGACGGTGTCGTCGCGGTCGGCGAGATCGGCTACGACTCGATGACCGCCGAGGAGGACAAGACGTTCGCCGCGCAGCTCGCGCTGGCGATCGACCACGACCTCCCGGCGATGGTGCACACCCCGCACCGCGACAAGGCCGCCGGGACCGAGCGGAGCATCGCCGTCGTCCGCGAGTCGGGGATCGCGCCGGAGCGCGTGGTGCTCGACCACCTCAACGAGATGACCGTCGCGATGGTCAAGGAGTCAGGCTCCTGGATGGGGTTCTCGATCTACCCGGACACCAAGATGGACGAAGAGCGGATGGTCGCGATCCTGCGCGAGTTCGGCACCGAGAAGGTGCTGGTGAACTCGGCGGCGGACTGGGGCAAGAGCGACCCGCTCAAGACCCGCAAGACCGGCGACGCGATGCTGGCCGCCGGCTTCACCGATGATGACGTCGACCAGGTGCTGTGGCGCAACCCGGTCGAGTTCTACGGCCAGAGCGGCCGGCTGTCGCTGGACGGCGTGTCGCCGGAAGCCGAGTTCGCGGGCAACTCGATCCTGCGAGGTGCGCGCAAGTGAGGTTCCGGCACCCCGACGGCACGCTCGTCCACCTCGCCTACTGCACCAACGTGCACCAGGCCGAGGACCTCGACGGTGTGCTCGCCCAGCTGGCCCGCTTCGGCGAGCCGGTGCGGGAACGCCTCGGTGTCGACCGGCTCGGGCTCGGCCTGTGGCTGGCCCGGCCGGTGGCTTCCGAGCTGGTCGAGAACCCGGCGGCGGTGGCCCGGCTGCGGGCCGAGCTGGCGGCGCGCGGGCTGGAGGTCGTCACCTTCAACGGGTTCCCGTACCAGGGGTTCCACGACCCGGTGGTCAAGCACAAGGTGTACCGGCCGGACTGGTCGACTCCCGAACGGACGCAGTACACCCTCGATCTCGCCCGGCTGCTCGCCGAGCTGATGCCGGAGGACGCCGTGCGCGGCAGCGTCTCGACGTTGCCGCTGGGCTGGCGCACCGAATGGCGGGACGACCGCGGGCAGCTCGACGTGCTGGCCAAGGGGCTGGCGGAGCAGGACCGGCCGGTGCGGGTGGCGTTCGAGCCGGAGCCCGGCTGTGTCATCGAGACGACCACGCAGGCGGCGTCACTGCTGTCCGAAGTGGACAAAGAGTGGCTCGGCGTCTGCCTCGACACGTGTCACCTCGCGGTCGGGTTCGAGGACCCGGCGGCCGCGCTCGGCCGCCTGGCGGCCGCCGGGCTCGACGTCGTCAAGCTTCAGGCGTCGGCCGCGCTCGAAGCGGCGAACCCGGCCGACCCCGCGACGCGGAAGGCCCTGGAGTCCTTTGTGGAACCCCGGTTCCTCCACCAGAGCAACGAAGGCGCCCCGCCGGGCGCCGACGACCTCGATCTCGCTTTGGCGGGCGAGCTTCCGGGCGAGGCACCGTGGCGCGTGCACTTCCACGTGCCGCTGCACGCCGAGCCGGCGCCGCCGCTGACGTCGACCCGGCCCGTGCTGGCCGGGACCCTGGCCGAACTGTTCGGCGGCGCGACCGCGCGCACCGACCACGTCGAGGTCGAGACCTACACCTGGCAGGTGCTCCCGGACGCACCCGCCGACACCGCCGGGCTCGTCGCGGGCATCGCCGCCGAGCTGGACTGGACCCGGCGTTCCCTGATCGAACTGGGCTTGGAAGAGGTAACCCGATGAGTTTGCTCGTTCTCGACGTCGTCGGCCTGACGCCGCGGCTGCTCCCGCACATGCCGAACCTGCGCAAGATGGCCGAACCCGGCTTCACCGCGCAGCTGGACACGGTCTTCCCGGCGGTCACCTGCTCGGTGCAGTCCACCTTCCTGACCGGCCTGCAGCCGGCCGAGCACGGCATCGTCGGCAACGGCTGGTACTTCCGCGACCTCGGCGAGATCTTCCTGTGGCGCCAGCACAACCGGCTGGTGCAGGGCGACAAGTTCTGGGACGCCGCGCGCCGCGCGCGGGCCGGGCACCGCGTCGCCAACGTCTGCTGGTGGTACGCGATGGGCATGGACGTCGACCTGACGGTGACCCCGCGGCCGATCTACCACGCCGACGGCAAGAAGTCCCCGGACGCCTACACCCACCCGCCGCAGCTGCACGACCGGCTGGTCGGCGAGCTCGGCGAGTTCCCGCTGTTCACCTACTGGGGGCCGACGGCGGCGATCACGTCGTCGAAGTGGATCATCGCGGCGGCGCAGAAGATCATGGCGGAGGACAAGCCGGACACCACGCTGGTCTACCTCCCGCACCTGGACTACGACCTGCAGCGCTTCGGCCCGGACGCGCCTCAGGCCGCGGCGGCCGCGCGGGAGATCGACACGGCTTTGAAGCCCTTGCTGGACTTCGCGGCCGCGGGTGGGCACACCGTCGTCGCACTGTCGGAGTACGGCATCACGAACGCGAGCCGTCCGGTCGACATCAACCGGGCACTGCGCCGTGAGGGCCTGCTCAACGTGTACGTCCAGGCCGGCATGGAGTACCTCGACCCGTGGACGTCGCGCGCGTTCGCGGTCGCCGACCACCAGGTCGCGCACGTCTACGTCGCCGACCCGGCCGACATCCCGCGGGTGCGGGACATCGTCGCCGGACTGTCCGGAGTGGACGTCGTCCTCGACCGCGAGGGCCAGGCGGGCATCGGGATCAACCACGAGCGGGCCGGGGAGCTGGTCGCGATCGCCGAGCCGGACGCGTGGTTCACCTACTACTACTGGCTGAGCGACGACCGCGCGCCCGACTTCGCGAAGACCGTCGAGATCCACCGCAAGCCCGGGTACGACCCGGCCGAGCTGTTCTTCGACCCGAACGACCCGAAGGTGAAGCTGAAGGCGGCGTCCGCGCTGGCCCGCAAGAAGCTCGGCCTGCGGTACTCGATGCAGGTCGTCCCGCTCGACCCCGCGCCGGTGAAGGGCAGCCACGGGCGGCTGCCGGACGCGCCCGAGGACGGGCCGGTCCTGCTCTGCTCGGACCCGGCGCTTGCCCGCGAAAAGATCCACGCCACCGAGGTCAAGGACCTGTTGCTGGCGGCCATCCGCACCGAGTAGGACTCACCAGGAGGTCAGACATGGCACGACCGTTGACCCTGTTCACCGGGCAGTGGGCCGATCTGCCGTTCGAGGAGGTGTGCGAGCTGGCGAGCGGCTGGGGCTACGAAGGCCTTGAGATCGCCTGCTGGGGAGACCACTTCGAAGTCGATCGCGCGGTGGCGGAGGACGGCTACGTCGAGGCGAAGCTGGAGACGCTGGCCAAGTACGACCTCAAGGTGTGGGCGATTTCGAACCACCTGCTCGGCCAGGCCGTCTGCGACCACCCGATCGACGAGCGGCACGAGGCGATCCTGCCGGCGCGGATCTGGGGCGACGGCGAGGCCGAGGGCGTCCGGCAGCGGGCGGCGGAGGAGATGAAGACCACCGCCCGCGCCGCGGCGAAGCTCGGGGTGTCCACTGTGGTCGGTTTCACCGGCTCGTCGATCTGGCACACGGTGGCGATGTTCCCGCCGGTGCCGCCGTCGATGATCGAGCGCGGGTACGCCGACTTCGCGACGCGCTGGAACCCGATCCTGGACGTGTTCGACGAGGTCGGCGTGCGCTTCGCCCACGAGGTGCACCCGAGCGAGATCGCCTACGACTACTGGAGCACCGTCGCGGCGCTGGAGGCGATCGGGCACCGCGAGGCGTTCGGGCTGAACTTCGACCCGTCGCACTTCGTCTGGCAGGACCTCGACCCGGTCGGGTTCCTGTGGGACTTCAAGGACCGCATCTACCACGTCGACTGCAAGGAGGCCCGCAAGCAGCTCAACGGCCGCAACGGCCGGCTCGGCTCCCACCTCCCGTGGGCGGATCCCCGCCGCGGCTGGGACTTCGTCTCGACCGGCCACGGCGACGTCCCGTGGGAAGACGTCTTCCGGATGCTGAACGCCATCGGTTACGACGGCCCCATCTCCATCGAATGGGAAGACGCGGGCATGGACCGCCTCATCGGCGCCCCGGAAGCGCTGGAGTTCGTCCGCAAGCTCAACTTCACCCCACCCACGGCGGCCTTCGACGCCGCCTTCTCCTCGAAATAACCCCACCCCCTGTGGATAACCCGCACTTTCACGTGAAAGTGCGGGTTGTCCACAAGGGGAGGTGCAGCTTTCACGTGAAAGCTGCGGTTGTCCACAGGCGGGTGGCCGCCAACCCCGTCGGAAGGTGATCAAACCGGCTTCGCGCCACTCCGGGGCGAAGCACGCGCAAAATCAGGAAGGATCCAGCATGTCTCCGTCCCCACCGAAGTGGGCGAGGCTGTTCGGCGCCGCACTCTTGGGCACCGGCCTCCTGCTCACCCTCGACACCCCGGCGCGCGCGGACATCCCGCCCGCGGACTACCAGCAGGTCGCCCTCGCCACCGGCGCGGCCGAGCTCGGCGAGGCCATGTCGCTCGCCGTGCTGCCGGACCGTTCGGTCGTGCACACCTCCCGCGACGGCACCGTCCGCGTCACCACCGCGGCCGGCGCGACGTCGGTCGCGGCGAAGCTGAACGTCTACACCCACGACGAGGAAGGCCTCCAGGGGGTCGCCGCCGATCCCGGGTTCGCCACCAACCGGTTCGTCTGGCTGTACTTCTCGCCGCGGCTGTCCACACCGGACGGTGACGCGCCGACCGACGGCACCGAGGCCGACTTCGCGCCGTTCAAGGGCGAGCTGCACCTCTCGCGGTTCGTCCTGAAGACCGACAACACCCTCGACCTCGCCAGTGAGAAGGTCGTCCTCAAGGTCGCGAACGACCGCGGCCAGTGCTGTCACGTCGGGGGTGACATCGACTTCGACGCCGCCGGCAACCTCTACCTCACCACCGGCGACGACACGAACCCGTTCTCCTCCGACAGCTACTCGCCGATCGACGAGCGGACCACGCGCAACCCGCAGTTCGACGCGCAACGCTCGTCCGGTAACACGAACGACCTGCGCGGCAAGCTCCTGCGCATCCACCCGCAGGCCGACGGCACCTACACCGTCCCGTCGGGCAACCTCTTCGCGCCGGGCACCGCGAACACGCGGCCGGAGATCTACGCGATGGGCTTCCGCAACCCGTTCCGGATGAGTGTCGACAAGCCGACCGGCGTGGTCTACCTCGGCGACTACGGCCCGGACGCCGGTGTCACCAACCCCGACCGCGGGCCGCAGGGCCAGGTCGAGTTCGACCGGATCACGAGCGCGGGCAACTTCGGCTGGCCGTACTGCACCGGCTCGAACACGACCACCGAGACCTACAACCACTTCACCTTCCCGAGCGGGCCGTCCGGCGCGAAGTACGACTGCGCGGGCGGGCCGACGAACTCCTCGTTCCGCAACACCGGCCTCGCCAAGCTGCCCGCGCCGAAACCCGCGTGGATCAAGTACGCGGGCGACGAGGGCTCACCGCCGGAGTTCGGCAGCGGCTCGGAGTCGCCGATGGGCGGGCCGGTCTACCGGTACGACGCCAGTTCGACGTCGACGATCAAGTTCCCGCAGTCCCTCGACGGCAAGTTCTTCGCCGGGGAGTACGGGCGCAAGTGGATCAAGGCGGTCACCGTCAACGCCGACGGCAGCCGCGGCACGATCGACAACTTCCCGTGGACCGGCACGCAGGTCATGGACATGGCGTTCGGCCCCGACGGCGCCCTGTACGTCCTCGACTACGGCACCGGGAGTGACAACCAGGCGCTCTACCGGGTCGAGTACCTGGCGGGCACCAACCGCAGCCCGGTCGCGAAGGCCGCGGCCGACAAGACGTCCGGGGCCAACCCGCTGACCGTGAACTTCTCCTCCGCGGGCAGCGCCGACCCCGAAGGCGGGGCGTTGAGCTACCGCTGGGCCTTCGGTGACGGCGCCACGTCGACGTCGGCGAACCCGGCGCACACCTACACGACCAACGGCACCTACTCGCCGACGCTCACGGTGACCGATCCGGACGGCCTGACCGGCACGGCGAGCCTCGTCGTCACGGTCGGGAACACCGCACCGACGGTGAACCTGACCACTCCGGGTGACGGTCAGCTGTTCTCCTTCGGGGACACCGTGCCGTTCCAGGTGACCGGCAGCGACCCCGAGGACGGGCCGCTGGACTGCTCGAAGGTCAAGGTCACCTACCTGCTCGGCCACGACAGCCACCAGCACCAGATCACCCAGGCGACCGGGTGCAGCGGCTCGATCGCGGTCCCGGTCGACGGTGAGCACGACGCCGCGGCGAACATCTTCGGCGTGTTCGACGCGCAGTACACCGACAACGGCGGGCTGACGTCGCACAGCGTGCACAAGCTGCAGCCGAGGCACCGGCAGGGTGAGCACTTCTCGGCGCAGTCCGGGATCCAGCTCGCCGACCACGGCGCGGCCGAAGGCGGCCGGACCGTCGGGTACACCGACAACGGCGACTGGATCTCGTTCACGCCGTACGCGCTGGGCAACGCGACGTCGATCAGCGCACGCGTGTCCTCGGCGGGCCCGGGTGGCACGCTGGAGGTCCGCGCGGGCTCGCCGACCGGCACGCTGCTCGGGTCCGTGGCGGCGCCCAACACCGGGGACTGGGAGGTGTTCCAGAACGTCACGGCGAACCTGACGAACCGGCCGGCCGGCACGACAACGCTGTACCTCGTGTTCAAGGGCGTCACCGGGCAGGGCAACCTGTTCGACCTCGACTCGTTCACCTTCACTACGGCGACGCAGGCGGGCGCGATCGAAGGCGAGTCGTTCACCTCCGGCTCCGGCGTCCAGATCGCCCCGCACGCCGCGGCCAGCGGTGGCAACACGCTGGGCTACATCGAAAACGGCGACTGGGCCGGCTACGCCTCGGTGAGCACGGCGGGCGCGCGGACGTTCTCCGCGCGAATCTCCTCCGCCGGGCCGGGCGGCACGATCGAGATCCGGTCCGGCTCGGCCACCGGGACGCTGCTGGGCAGCGTGGCGGTGCCGCCGACCGGCGACTGGGAGGTCTTCCAGAACGTCACGACATCGGTGTCGGGCGGGTCCGGGCCGCTGTTCCTCGTGTTCCGCGGCGGTTCCGGTTCCCTGTTCGACATCGACACGTTTAGCCTGAGCAGCATGCCGACCCAGGTGGATCCCGCGTACGACGTGCTGGTGTTCTCCAAGACGGCCGGCTTCCGGCACGACGCGATCCCGGCCGGGATCCAGGCGATCCGGGAGCTGGGCGCGGCCCAGGGGTTCGGGGTGACGGCGACCGAGGACGCGTCGGTGTTCACGGCCACCGAACTGGCCAAGTACAAGGCGGTGATCTTCCTCTCGACCACCGGTGACGTCCTGGACGCCAACCAGCAGGCGGCCTTCCAGTCCTATGTGGAGGGTGGTGGCGGGTACCTCGGCGTCCACGCCGCGGCCGACACCGAGTACGACTGGCCGTGGTACGGGCAGCTCGTCGGCGCCTGGTTCAAGAGCCACCCGGCGATCCAGCAGGCCCGGTTCGTGACGGAGGACGGCACCCACCCGGCGACCGCCCACCTGCCGGCGGTCTGGACCCGGACCGACGAGCTGTACAACTACCGCACGAACCCGCGGGCGCAGGTGCACGTGCTGCAGACGCTCGACGAGTCCAGCTACACCGGCGGTGAGATGGGCGCCGACCACCCGATCACCTGGTGCCACTCGCAGGGGAGCGGCCGGGCGTTCTACACCGGCCTCGGCCACACGATCGAGTCCTATTCGGACACGGCGTTCCGGACCGAGCTGCTCGGCGGGATCCGGTACGCCGCCGGGGTGGTCGCGGCCGACTGCGGTGTCGCGCACTCGTCCACAGTGGAGGGTGAGTCGTTCACGTCCGGTTCGGGCGTGCAGATCGCCCCGCACGGCCCGGCCAGCGGCGGCAACACGCTGGGCTACATCGAAAACGGCGACTGGGCCGGGTACGCCTCGGTGAGCACGGCGGGCATCACGCGGTTCAGCGCGGTGGTGTCGTCCGCGGGCGCGGGCGGCACGATCGAGATCCGTGACGGCTCGGCCACCGGCGCCCTGCTGGGCACGGTCGCGGTGCCTTCGACCGGAAGCTGGGAGACGTTCCAGACGGTCACCACCACGGTGTCGTCCGGCTCCGGCCCGCTCCACCTGGTCTTCCGGGGCGGCGCGGGTTCCCTGTTCGACATCGACACCCTGACGGTGTCGTAACCCGGAGAGGGGGCCGCCGTGCTGTCACGGCGGCCCCCTCTTCCGTCAGCGGACCACTTCGGCGACCCCGAGCATGTTGCCCTCGCTGTCGCGGAACCAGGCGGCGCGTTCGCCGCGGCCCTTGCTCGGGTAGTTGCCGCGGACGTCCATGATCCCGTCCACGGCGCCGTCGTACTCTTCGAACACGACCCCGCGCGCCCGCATCTCGGCGACCGCCGCCTCGATGTCGTCGACGTAGAACCCCATCTGCGTGAAGGACCCGTCCGACGCGCCGGCGGAGGCGAAGAGGCAGAAGACGCCCGACGCGCCTTCGTAGCGCAGGCCGCCTTCCCGCTCCTCAGCCGGTTCGAGGCCGAGCTTCTCCGAGTACCACCGGCGGGCTCGGGCCAGGTCCTGGGTGGGGATGCGGGCTTCGAACCGCGCGTTGCTCAACATCACCCGAGGGTAGCCGCTTACCGCACGCCGAGCAGGTGCTCCAGGGCCAGCTGGTTCAGCCGCGTGAAGTGGTAACCACGGGCCGCGGCCGCGTCGAGGTCGAAGTCGTCCTTCAGCAGGTCGTCGAACGACTCGCCCGGCGCCAGGGTCGGCGTCGAGAGCTCCGGGACCCGCGACGCCGCCAGGGCCTCCGCGACCTCCGGGTCGGAACGGAACTTCGCCGCCTTCTCCTTGAGGATCAGGTAGGTCCGCATGTTCGCGGCCGCGGACACCCAGACGTCCTCGGAGTCCTCGGTGCGCAGCGGCTTGTAGTCGAAGTGCCGCGGGCCCTCGTAGCCGCCGTTCTCCAGCAGGTCGACGAGGAAGAACGCGCTCTTCAGGTCGCCGTGGCCGAAGATCAGGTCCTGGTCGTACTTCGGGCCGTGCTGGCCGTTGAGGTCGATGTGGAAGAGCTTGCCCTGCCACAGCGCCTGCGAAATGCCGTGCACGAAGTTGAGCCCGGCCATCTGCTCGTGGCCGACCTCCGGGTTGAGCCCGAACATCTCGGAGCGCTCCAGCTGGGAGATGAAGCCCAGCGCGTGCCCGATCGTCGGCAGCAGGATGTCACCGCGCGGCTCGTTCGGCTTCGGCTCGAGGGCGAACCGCAACGAGTAGCCCTTCTCGACGACGTAGTCCGCGAGCAGGTCGAGGCCCTCCTTGTAGCGGGCCAGCGCCGCGCGGACGTCCTTCGCGGCGTCGGACTCGGCGCCCTCACGGCCACCCCAGACGACGTAGGTCTCCGCGCCCAGCTCGGCCGCGAGGTCGAGGTTGCGCCGCACCTTCCGCAGCGCGTAGCGGCGGACGTCGCGGTCGTTGCTGGTCAAGCCGCCGTCCTTGAACACCGGGTGGGTGAACAGGTTGGTCGTGGCCATCGGCACCTTGAGGCCGGTCTCGGCGAGCGCCTTGCGGAACCGCTCGATCGCCTTGTCGCGGTCGGGCTCGGTGGCGAGGAGATCGTCGTCGTGGAAGGTCACGCCGTAGGCGCCCAGCTCCGCCAGCCGGTGCACGCTCTCCACCGGGTCGAGCGGTGGCCGCGTCCCGACCCCGAACGGGTCGTTCGCGGTCCAGCCCACGGTCCAGAGGCCGAAGGTGAACTTGTCGGCCGGCCGGGGGGCGTAGTCGCTCATGACTGTCCCTTCATTTAGTTCACGTTGTAGACTAAATATGCGCCGCGGCGGTCCCGGGCGTCAAGAGGCCGGTTAGAGTGCTTCGCAGGGAGGGACGCGATGACCCAGGCCGTGCGGCACGAGGAGATGCGCGCCCGCAACCTCGAGGTCGTGCTCGGCGCGGTCAGCCGCGGCGGGCCGTTGACCCGGGCGGCCCTCGCCGAGCTCACCGGGCTGACCAAGTCGACGGTCTCGAAGCTCGTCGGCGACCTCATCGACGCCGGGCTGCTCGCCGAGACCGGCCCCGCGCGGGCGGGCGAGCGCGGCCGGCCGGGGGTGGAGGTCGTGCTCAGCGGGGCGCGCGTGGCGTCGCTGGGGCTGGAGATCAACGTCGACTACCTCGCGGTGCGCGTGCTCGACCTCACCGGTGTGGTCCGTTTCGCCGCGCGGCGCTCGCGGGACAACCGCGGCTCCCGGCCGAAGAAGGTCATGGCGGAGCTGCAGGCCCTGGCCGCGGAGGCGCTGACGGAGTCCCACCGCCTCGGGCTGGAGCCGGCGGGCGCGGTGCTGGCGGTGTCCGGCCCGGTCGGCGACGGCGTGCTGTTCAGCGCCCCCAACCTCGGCTGGCAGGACGTCCACCCGGCCGACCTCCTGCGCCTGCCGGTCCCGGTGGAGCTGGACAACGAAGCGAACCTCGCGGCCCTGGGCGAGCTCTGGTACGGCGACGGCGAGCGTGACTTCCTGTACGTGTCCGGCGAAGTCGGCATCGGCGCGGGCCTGGTGGTGAACGGCGCGCTGTTCTCGGGCGCCCGCGGCCTGGCCGGCGAGCTCGGGCACGTGGTGGTGGCGCCGCAGGGACCACCGTGCCGTTGCGGCGGAAGCGGCTGCTTGGAGACGTACGCGGGTCAGGAAGCGTTGCTGACGGCGGGAAAGGCGACGTCGGTGCCGTCGTTGCTGGCGGCGTTGGACCGCGGCGACGAGGTCGCGTTGTCGGCCTGCGCGACGGCCGGGCAGGCTCTTGGTATCGCGCTGACGTCGGCCGTGAACCTCCTCGACCTGGACCGCGTGGTGCTGGGTGGGGTGTTCACGCAGCTGTACCCGTGGCTGGCCGGGCCGGTGTCGGAGGTGCTGGCCGCGCGGTTGGGTGGGCTGCGGGGTGCGCCGCCGGTGTTGTCGGCGTCACGGCTCGGTGGTGACGCGGCGACTTTGGGTGCCGCGGGGCGGGTGGTGCATCGGGTGCTGGCGGATCCGGCGCCGTTCTTGGCGCGGGCTCAGGAGGCGTAGGCCTCCACTTCGGACAGTTGCCCCGCGGGCCAGCCGGTGTTGCCGGTGAAGGTCAGCCGGACGTACTGGCTCGCTGTTGCCGGGACCGGGATCGTTGCCGTGTTCCCGCTCGCCGGGTCGAAGACGTAGCCCGCCGGGGCGGCGCCGTTCACCGAGATCGACTGGGTCCGCGTGCCCCAGGATGGCGGCAGCTTCAGCACCAGGCGCGCTACCGTGCGAGGTGCGCCGAGGTCCACCGTGAACGTCTGGGGGAACGCGTTGTTCGTGCTCTCCCAGTAGCTCGACGCGTTCCCGTCGACGGCGTTCCCCGGCGGGAACCCGCCTTGCGAGCCGCTCGCGGACGCCGCCTTGCCCAGCGCCAGGTTGGTCACCGGGCCGGCCAGCTGCGACGCCCAGTAGCGCGTCCGGTCCAGGTAGGCCGTTTCCGAAGCCGCGCCCGAAGTTCCGTAGGCGCCGGAGAACGTGTCGTACCCGAACGGCGGCGGGGAAGAGCGGGCCGGTTCGATGATCGAGCCTTCGTGCCACTCGTTGAACGACGTCACCGAGACCCAGTCGGCGTTCGAAGCCAGCGCGTTCTGCCATTCGCGGTCGTAGGTCGCGCCGTTGTCGCGCGACAGTGTCGGGGTGGTGTTGCCGGGGACCGCTCGGTCGTCGTTGTAGCCCGGGCCCACCGACGGCGCCCAGACGAGTCCGTTGGCCTTGCAGTACGCGCTCGCCTCACGCCAGCCCGGCGCCGTCGCCCCGGCGATCGCGTCGTAGGTGTACATGCCGCCGAAGTGGGCGACCTTGCTCGTGTCCGTGGTCTGCGCCAGCACGATCGCCGACGAGCGCACCTGGTCGAGCGCCGACCAGTCCGTGATGCGCAGGCTTTCGAAGACGTAGAACGCGCCGCGCCCGCCTTCGCGGTAGAACGCCGGGCTCGTGCCGTAACGCCCGGTGAGGTAGTTGACGTCCGCCACCGTGGACGCGGCGGTGCGCCCGGCGTAGGGCTCGAGGTGCCAGGCAACGCGGATCCCGTGCCGCGCCGCGGCGGCCAGCACCCCGGCGGCCAGACCGTCCTCATAGGACCCTTGACCCCACCAGCTGTAGACGAGCACCCCGGCGCCGGACTGTTCGACCCACCGCATGTGCTGCTCGACCACACCGCCGTCGCCGGAGTCGTAGGGGCCGAGGACCGGGTAGAAGTTCGCGCCGAGGTCGTCCGGTGGGGTGTGGCCGCCCTGCTGCCAGTGCCGGTAGGCGCCGGAACTGTTGCCGTACCAGGGGTAGTAGAAGAGGTGGGTCCGGCCCGAGAGCGCCGCGGCGGCGTGCGCGGCCGGTGCGGTCAGGGTGGCCACCAGGAGGAAAAGGGCGGCGAAGATCGTCGTGAACCGTCGCATGGGGAGCCCCTCGTCGCGCCGTTGCGTGGGAGTGGTCCCGACCATACGGACGGGAACCGAGCCCGGGCAACAGTTTTCCGGACATGCGCAAACTTGCGTCGGGAAGCGACCAGGAGAACGAAAGCCGCTCCGGGGCGGCTCCCGTTGAGCGGGACTGGCCGGCCTTGGGTGTTCGCACCGGCAGCCGATGCGGGCCCCGCCGGCGCGGGGCGCGGGCTTTCGCCGCAGCGGCGCACCGCCGGCCCTGGCAGGTAGGCGACTTGATGCCCCGGCTACGCGGGCGACCGCGACCGGCACGGCCCGACGGTGGCGAGGTTGGTCGACCACACCTCGCGCAGCCGGTCTCGATGCGGACGGCACGCGGCTGGGCCGGGCATCGATGGCCGGCAGCCGCCCCCGGTTCATGGATTCGACCGGTGGCGTCAGTCATGCCGGGCCTGGTCACCACAACTGCCCGAGAGCCGCGAAAACACGAAAGCCGCTCCGGGGCGGCTCCCGTTGAGCGGGACTGGCTTTGTTGCCCGGGTGGGGCTGCAGCCATCGCCGCAGCGCCGCTCGACGTTCGGTGTCAGAACGCGACCGTGGTCTCCCGGGTCTCGTTGGCCGGAATTTCGGAGCAGGCCAGGCCCCGGTGGTGGCAGGTTGGCAGACCACGACCGGCACTGGTCCCGGCCGGCAGCCACGAAAACACGAAAGCCGCCCCGGGGCGAACCCCGGGGCGGCTTCCGATGAGCGGGACTAGCTCACTGCGTTGACCTGCACCAGCGAGCTCCCGACGGTGACACCGGTGTCGGTCTGCACGGTCAGCTGACCGCGCAGGATCCGGCCGGCGGCCGGCGGGGCCTTGACCGTCACCGTGCCCGGGACGGTCCACGAGCTGCCCGACGCGTGCGCCGCGTTCGTGTCGGCCACGTCGACCGAACCGAACGCCGGGTTGGTGAACACGTCGAGGTAGTCGTACTGCGTGGTGCCCGCGGGCACCGCGTACCCGTCGACCAGCGCGACCCAGAAGCCCGCGGCCGGGTTGGCCACGGTCACCGACTCCTCGGAGTCACCGTCCGCGCTGACCGCCGCCTGCACGCAGGGGCCGCTCGTGCAGTTGTACAGCACCAGGTCCAGGTCGGCGCCGACGTCGGACGTCTTGCCGATCGTGGCCGTCAGCGACGTCGAACCCGGCGTCACCGCGATCTGGTACTGCTGCTGCGCGCCTTCGGCGATCGACGGCCGCGCGACCTTCGCGCTGCCGAGCGTGGCGCCGTTCAGCTTGCCGGTGAACGCGCCGAGCGTGTTCGTCACGGTGTACGAACGCGAGATCGGCGTGTTCAGCGTGGCCGAGGCGATGGTGTCCGGGTTCGGCGAGATCGCCGTGCCCAGCACCGAAGCCGACAGCTTGAACGCCGCATTGTCCACATCGGACGTCCGGCGCGCTTCGACGACGATCTCCCACACACCCGGCAGCGGGTTGGCGATGGTGCGGCTGGTCGGCGTGCCACCCGGGCAGCCGGCCCCGGCGTCCGGCAGGTAGCAGAACGTCGTCGACGTGCTGGCCTCGGCCGGGACCCCGGTCGGGTCGTAGCGCAGGAACCGCACCTGGCCCTTGCCCGGCGCGCCGGCGCCGGCGTCCAGGTCGACCTTCAGCGCGCTGGCGCCCTGGGGCACCCGCACGAAGTAGCTGGTCGCCTGGTTGCGGGCGATCTTGCCGGAGACGTCGACCTGGAAGCCCTTGGCCGCGGTGAACTCCTGCGGCGCGAAGACCGTGTTGAGGGTCTGCACGTCGATGCCCACGGTCAGCGGGTTGTCCAGGTACAGCAGGGACGAGTGGACGCCCGCGGTCTTCGGGTTCACCTTGACGTCGAACTTCACCGGCGTGTTCAGCGGCAGGACCACCGTGGCCGCCGAGGAGAACGTGCCGTCGTTGCCCGTCCACCGCGCGAAGTACGGCACCGGGCGCTCCGAGCCCGTGGTGCGCGTGATCGTGTACGTGCGGGTGTAGGCCGTGCCCGTGGTCACGCCTTCACGGTCGTGGATGCCCACGCCCGTGTTCGGCTTCGCGAGCAGCCCCGACAGCGCGGTGTGCACCTCGACCGACGTCGAGACGGCGTCCGGCTTCGGGTTGAGCGACAGCGCGACGAACGCGGCCGGGACGTTGAACAGGCCCGCGCCCTGGGCGTACGCGCCGATGCCCGGCACGAACCGCGCGGTCGACTTGATCGCCGAACGCAGCTGCGCGACCGGCGGCCGCTGGCCCTGGTGCGTCGCCTTGTACGCGCTCACCAGCAGTGCCGCCGCGCCGGTCGCCTGCGGCGACGCCATCGATGTGCCCTGCAGCATCGCGTAGCCGGCGGGCAGGCTGTACGTGCCGGCCACCGGGCCCCCCGCTTCCCAGCGCGGGGTGGTGGAGATCGCCGCGCCGGGCGCGATGATGTCCGGCTTGAAGCCGCCGTCCTCACGCGGGCCGCGCGAGGAGAACGGGTGCAGCGACTCGGCGTTCTGGGTCTTCGAGCCGTAGTTCGAGAGCCAGGTCTCCTTGGTGATGTACGAGCCGACCGAGATCGCGTCCGTGGCCACCGACGGGTCGCCGACGGTGTTCGCCCCGTAGCCGCTGTTGCCGGCCGAGATGAAGATCTGGACGTTGTACTCGGCGATCGTGCGGTTGTAGAGCTCCGCGCGGGCGTTGTTGCCGTCGTTGAGCGCGGGCAGACCGCCGATCGAGATGTTGATGACGTCGGCGCCGTGGCTGGCCGCGTAGACGACGCCGTCGATCAGGCCCGACGACGTGCAGGCGGTGCCGGTGAGGCAGACCTTGACCGCCAGGAGCTTCGCGCCCGGGGCCGCGCCGTCCATCTTGCCGCCGAAGAGGTCGTTGCCGGCGGCGATGCCCGCGACGTGCGAGCCGTGCTCGGCGCCGGCGATGCCGATGCCGACGAAGCCCGGCTTGTCGGTCTGGACGACGAAGGCCATCCGCTCGGCGACGTCGGTCGCCGGGTTGTCGGTGCCGAAGTAGCCGTAGTCGTACTTCTTGGCGTAGTCGGTCATCGGCTTCTCGTCGGTGAAGTCGCCGTTGCCGTTGAGGTCGACGCGGACCTCCTTGGTCACGGTGTCCTCGAGCACGCCCCAGGAGTCGGCGCGGTCGCCGTCGCGGTTGACGTCACCGCCGGTCTCGCTGTCCGCGGCGCCCAGGTCGCCCGCGGTTTCGCTGAACACGCCGAACGTGTACGGGCCGCCGGTGGCCGGGGCCGTCCAGCTCTTGCCGTTCGCGGTGAAGGCGCCGGTGTAGGTGGCGGTGGACTGGGCGACCCAGGTGCCGTCACCGGAGTTGGTGGCGTTGGCGTTGTACCAGTCGACGATCTTGCGCTCGCCGTGGCTGGTCTTCGCCAGCGCGGGGGAGTCGAGGTCGACGCCGGAGTCGAGGACGGCGACCGTGGTGTCCTTGCCGTCCCAGTTGGGCAGGACCTGGCCGAACTGCGCCGCGTAGGTGTCGCCGGTCGGGAGGTAGGGGTTCACGCGCGGGGTGTTCTTGCCGGGCGCGGGCTGCGGCGCCGGGTCCTGCGCGCCCTCGGGCTTCGGGTCGTCGCGGTAGACGAGGCCGTCGACGTCGACGGCGTTGACCGACTTGAGCTTCGCGGCCTTCTCGGCCTTGGCGGTGGGGACGCTGACCTTGACGTAGTCGAGCTTGGTGTCGGTGGACTGGACGACCCCGCCGAGCGCCTTGAGCTCGGTGACGGCCGCGCCGGTCTGGCCCTTCTCCGCCGCGATCAGCAGCGTGACGTCGGGCTTTCCGGCCTTCTCGGCCTCGGCGACGAGGGCGCGGTCGTGCTCGTCGAGGGTCTTGCCGTCGGTGGCGCCCGCCGTGGCCGGGGCCTGCTGGGCGGAGGCCACCGGGACGGCGATGCCGAGGACGGAGGCGCCGAGGGCGGTGGCGAGGACGGTGATCCCGGCCCGCCGTCTCCAGCGCGGTCTGTGCTGTGTCACTGAAACGACCCTTCGTGAAGAGATGCGTCCGACAAGTAGACGTCCGTGAAGTACACAACGTGAGATCTTCGTCAGCAATCAGACAGTTAGCCCATCAACCGCAATTGGTTGCGAGCCGAATGGCCTAACCGGATCACCAGTTAGGAGGCCACTCGAAGCGGAGCTTTCACGTGAAAGCTCCGCCTTGCTATACGTGCGTATAGGGGACTACATTGCTGTGTAGTCGGCTATCCGAACGTATAGGACGCTCATGAACACCGAAGACCTCACCGCGCGGGCCCGGATCCGCGACGCCGCCATCCGCCTGTTCACCGAACGCGGCATGGAGAAGACGTCGGTCCTGGACATCGCGAAGGAGGCCGGGGTGTCGGGCGGGCTCATCCGCCACCACTTCGGCTCCAAGGACGGCCTGCGCGAGGCCTGCGACGCCCACGTCTTCGACGAGCTGCTGAAGTTCAAGGAGGAGGCGCTGGAGAAGGGGCACGCGGACCCGGGTTTCGTCCCGACGTTCGACGCGCGCCAGCTCCTGTTCCGCCGCTACCTGGGCCGGGCGATGATCGACGGCTCCGAAGCCGCGGCCGCGCAGTTCGTCGACATCGTCGACGGCACCGAGCGCTACTTCCGCGAGCAGCACCTGGACATGCCCGACCCGCGCGGGGTCGCCGCCGCGCTCGCCGCGATGACCGGCGGGCTGATGATCCTGCAGGACCACGTCGCCCGCGCGCTCGGCGAGGAGCCGGGCACGCACGAGGCGATGCTGCGCATGTCGCTGGCCGCCGGGCACCTCTTCCTGAACCCGCTCGGCGACGCCGACGTCCTCGACAAGGCCCGCGAAGCGCTGGCCGCGTACCAACGAAAGGAATGACGATGGCTGAGGCGATCACCGCCGACGGCCTCACCAAGGCGTTCGGTCCCGCGAAGGCCCTCGACGGGCTCGACCTGACCGTCCACACCGGCGAGGTGCACGGGTTCCTCGGACCCAACGGCGCCGGCAAGACCACCACGATCCGCGTCCTGCTGGGGCTGATGCGGGCAGACGGCGGCCGCGCCACCCTGCTCGGCGGCGACCCGTGGACCGACGCGACCGAGCTGCACCGGCGGCTCGCGTACGTGCCGGGCGACGTCACGCTCTGGCCCAACCTCACCGGCGGCGAGGTCATCGACCTGCTCGGCCGGCTGCGCGGCGGCCTCGACAGGACGCGCCGCGCGGAGCTCGTCGAGCGCTTCGACCTCGACCCGCGCAAGAAGGGCCGGACGTACTCCAAGGGCAACCGGCAGAAGGTCGCGCTGGTCGCAGCGCTGGCGTCCGATGTGGAGCTGCTGGTGCTCGACGAGCCGACGTCCGGCCTCGACCCGCTGATGGAAGAGGTGTTCCGGCAGGTCGTCGCGGAGGAGCGGGAACGCGGTGACCGGACCGTGCTGCTGTCCTCGCACATCCTTTCCGAGGTCGAGGCGCTGTGCGACCGCGTCACGATCATCCGGGCCGGCCGCACCGTCGAGTCGGGGACCCTGGACGAGCTGCGCCACCTCGGCCGGATCACCATCGACGCGTCGCTCGCGCGGGTGCCGGCGGACCTGGCGTCGCTGCCGGGGGTGCACGACCTGAGCACGTACGGCTCGCACGTTCACCTGTCCGTGGACCAGACGGCGTTGGACGACCTGATGCGGCACCTCGCCGAAGCCGGTCTGCGCAACCTCGTGAGCCGGCCGCCGACGCTCGAGGAGCTGTTCCTGCGGCACTACCGCCAGGACGCGCCGGTCGGAGCGGCGCGATGACCGGGACCTGGGCGCTGCTGCGGCTGGTGCTGCGCCGCGACCGGCTGCTGATGCCGCTGTGGGTCGTCTGCCTCGCGGTCGCGCCGCTGGGGTACCTGTCGTCGATCAAGGCGGCCTACCCGGATGCGGCGGCACGGCAGCACTTCTACGACCTGAACGCGTCGAGCGCGACGTTCGTCGTGCGCAACGGCCCGCTGTACGGCTCGTCGGTGGGCAACCTGCTGGCCTGGCAGTGCGGGTTCGTGCCGGTCGTCGTCGGGCTGATCGCGCTGCTGACGGTCGTGCGGAACACCCGCGCCGAGGAGGAGGCGGGCCGCCGCGAGCTCACCGGCGCCACCGTCGTCGGGCGGCACGCCGGGCTGGCGGCGGCGGTGCTGTTCGCTTGCGGGGCGTGCCTGGTTTACGGCCTGCTGGTCGGGCTCGGCGTCGCCGCCCAGGGCGAGCCGGCGGCGGGTGCGTTCGCGCTCGGGCTCGGGTTTTCCTTGGTGGGCTGGGTGTTCGCCGGGGTCGGCGCGATCGCGGCGCAGCTGACGTGGGGCGCGAGCGGGGCGCGCGGGATCGGGATCGGCGCGCTGGTGCTGGCGTTCCTGCTGCGCGCGGCGGGGGACAGCAGCGCGTCGGCCGGCCGGCTCGCGTGGCTGTCGCCGATCGGCTGGGCGCACCGGCTGCGGCCGTTCGCGGGGGAGCAGTGGTGGGTCCTGGTGTTGGCTCTGGCCTTCACCGGCGTGCTGGTGGTGCTGGCGGTGGCGTTGTCCGCGCGCCGGGACCTCGGCGCGGCGCTGCTCCCGGCACGGCTGGGGCGGGCGACGGCGAAGGCGTCACTGCGGTCGCCGCTGGCGCTCGCTTGGCGGCTGCAGCGGGGAACGCTGCTGGTCTGGACCGTCTGCCTGGCGCTGGTCGGCCTGCTGATGGGCGGCGTGGCGCAGAACGTCTCGGACCTGCTGCGGGACAACAAGGCCGTCGGGGACGTGTTCGCGCGGCTCGGCGGAGGCGGCGCGGTGGTGGACGCGTACCTGGCCGGGACGATGACGTTGTACGGCCTCGCGGTGGCGGGCTACGCCATCCAGGCGACGCTGAAGCTGCGCGCGGAAGAGGCGGCGGGCCGGGCGGAACCGCTGCTGGCGACGGCGGTCGGCCGGCTCGGCTGGGCGGCGTCACACCTGGTGATCATGGTGCTGGGCTCAGCGTTCGTGCTGGCGGTGACGGGCCTGACGACCGGATTGGCCTACGGCGCTTCGCTGGTTCCACCGGCACTGGCCCAGCTCCCGGCGGTGTGGGTGCTGGCCGGGCTGGCGGCGTTGCTGACCGGAGTCTTCCCGCGTTGCGCGACGGCGGCGTGGGGGCTGCTGGGCGCGTTCCTGCTGCTGTCACTGGTGGGTTCGGCATTGCAGTGGAACGACGTGCTGCTGGGGATCTCCCCATTCCAGCACCTGGCCCGCCTGCCGGGCGGGACGTTCTCGCTGACGCCGGTGCTCTGGCTGGCGGCGATCGCCCTGGTGGCGGGAGCGGGCGGCCTGACGGCGTTGCGCAGGCGTGACATCCCGGTGGGCTGAAAGCGAAAGGCGACCACACCGGGGGTCCAGGGGGCTTGCCCCCTGGCGGGGGTCTGGGGGTTCGACCCCCAGGAAACACGGCGAGCGAGGTGGTGCGCGCTTTTTGCGCACACACCTCGCCCACTCGCTCGCGGCAACCGAGGGAGTCGAACCCTGCGCGGCTTATGAGGGCGGCGCCCATGGACCGGCCCTGACCCTTCGGCGGGCGACGGCTGCCATCTCGTACAACGGTAGCTAATACCCATCTCATTCCCATCTCACTCCGTGCTTCACCCGGACGGGTCCGGCTGGCAGGGTGGTCGGCATGGATGATCTACTGCTGCGCCGTGTGCGGCCGGGACTTCGTGGCGAGCTCGCGGACGTCCGGGTGAACGACGGCCGGGTCACGGCGATCACTGAGCCGGGGTCCGGGGCCTTCGCGGCGCGAGTGGTGGACGGGCACGGCGGCACGCTGCTGCCGGGGCTGGTCGACGCGCACGTCCACGTCGTGCAGTGGGCGACGTCCCGGCGCCGGATCCCGCTGGACGCGGCGCGGTCGGCGACGGAGGCGGTCGAGCTGCTGCTGGCCCACCTGCTGGCGACGCCGGCGCCGCAGACGGAACTGGTCGTGGGCGCGGGTTTCCGCGACGGGCTCTGGCCGGACAAGCCGCACAAGGAGCTGCTGCAGCGGGCGCTGCCGGGGCGCGCGGTCGCGTTGTCCAGCGCGGACCTGCACACGCTGTGGCTGAGCCCGGCCGCCCTGAAGCTGATCGGCTGTGAGCACCCGACGGGAGTGCTGCTGGAGAACGACTGCATGAGCGCGACGGCCCAGCTCCCGACGGCCGCGGTCGACGTCCAGGACGAGTGGGTGGCGGAAGCCGTGTCCGCGGCGGCCGCGCGGGGCGTGACGGAGATCGTCGACTACGAATACGCGGACACGGTCGCGGACTGGACCCGGCGGGGCGCGCCCGCGGCCCGGATCTCGTGCGTGATCGCCCGGCACCTGCTGGACCAGACGATCGAGCGCGGCCACCGCACCGGAGACGTCCTGCCGGGTTCGGGCGGGCTGCTGACGGTCGGGCCGTTCAAGCTCTTCGTGGACGGTTCGCTGAACACCCGGACGGCTTACTGCCACGACCCTTATCCGGGTTCGGACTCGCCGGGGTTGCTGGAGCTGCCGCCGGCCGAGCTGGTTCCGTTGCTGGAGCGGGCTTCCGCGCACGGCTTGGTCCCGGCGGTGCACGCGATCGGCGACCAGGCGAACACGATCGCGCTGGACGCGTTCGAGCGGGTCGGCTGTCCGGGCCGGATCGAGCACGCGCAGCTGCTTTCGCCGGCCGATGTCTCGCGGTTCGCGGCGTTGGGCGTGATCGCGGCGGTCCAGCCGGCGCACCAGCCGGACGACCGTGACGTCGCGGAAAGGTATTGGCACGGAAGGACTTCGCGGGCTTTCCCGTACCGGTCGCTGCTGGAGTCGGGGGCCCGGCTGGAGTTCGGGTCGGACGCCCCGGTGGCGCCGCTGGACCCGTGGGACGGGATCGCGTCGGCGATCTCCCGGACCGACGACGACCGGCCGGCTTGGCACCCGGAACAGGCGTTGTCGCTGGCGGACGCGCTGGCGGCGTCTTCGGGCGGACGCCGGGGCGTCGCGGTGGGGGACGTCGCGGACCTGATGGTGACGGCGGCCGACCCGTCGGTGCTCTCGCCGGCCGACCTGAGGGCGCTCCCGGTGACGGCGACGGTCCTGGCCGGACACGTCACGCACCTCGTCTAACCCCGGCCACTACGATCCCCGGATGCCGGACGTCCGCCAGCGCATCCTCGAAACCGCCACGCGGCTGTTCGACCGGCACGGGGTGCACGCCGTCGGGATGCAGCGGATCATCGACGAGTGCGGGTGCGGCAAGAACCTGCTCTACGGCCAGTTCGCGGGCAAGGACGACCTGGTCGTCGCGTACCTGGCGCACCACAGCGGTGACTGGGACGCACTGGTCGCCGAGAGCCGGGGCGGTCCGGAACCACGCTTGGTGGCGCTGGTGCGCGGGGTGGGGGTGCGGGCCATCGAGCCCGGCGCGCGCGGTTGCCCGCTTCGCATCGCCTTGACGGAGTTCCCGGACCGCGCGCACCCGGTCCACCGCGCGGCGATCGACCACTTCCGGCGAGTGCGGACGCAGCTGCGCGAGCTGGCGGCCGAGACGACGGCGCGCGAGCCCGGGCGGCTGGCCGACCGGATCATGGTGATCATCGACGGCCTGTACGCGAACGGCCCGACCCTCGGCGCGGAAGCCGCGGAGACGGCGGTCGCGTTGGCCGCGGACGTGGTGCGGGCCGAGGTGTCAGCGAAGGGTGCGGAGGGCTGCTGACCAGGCCTGACGGGACACGGTGAGCTGACCGGACGCGGGGGCTTTGCTGTCCCGCACCCCGACGGTGCGCTCGATCGCCACCTCGACACAGTCGCCTTCATTACCGCTGTGCGAGGACTTGCGCCACGTCATGAGGCCTCCGGCTATCGGGTCGCCTCCGCGATCAGGGCGCGGGAGGCTTCTTCGCTAAGGGCATTGCCGGACACCATCTTAGCGAGCTTGCGATAGGCCGTGATGTGTTCTCGCTCGGAGAGGAAGGCGCTCCCGCTGTAGTTTTCGAGGAATGCGACCGGTGGCAGATCCTCGTAGTCGTAGATCAGGAAGCTGCCCAGCAGCCCCGGGTGGTAGCCCTGCCCCGCGCGCAGGATCCGCAGCGAAACGTTCGGCAACCGGGATATCGCCAGCAGGTGGTCGAACTGGTCGGACATGGTGTCCTCGTCACCGACCGGCTCGCGGAACGCGGTCTCGTAGACCACGGCGTTCAGCCGGACCGGGTCGGGCCGGGTGAGGATCTTCTGCCGGTCGAGCCGCACTTTGAGGCGGGCGTCGGCCTGCTCGACCGTAATGTTCGAATTGCTCAGCAGCGCCCGCGCGTAATCGGCGGTCTGAAGCAGTCCGGGAATGATGCCCAGCGCCCAATTGGTGACCGAAGTCGCCGATCGCTCACATTCGAGCAGGCCGCTCAGCGGCGCCGGAATCTCGGGTGATCCCGTGGTGATCCAGTCGGGCTCGCGGGCGCTCTGTGCCAATTCCAGCAGGTGCTTCTGCTGCTCACCGTTGATCTTGAAGAAGCCGAGGATGAGCGCCACCGCCGAGACCGGCGGCACCCGCAACCCCTTCTCCCACAACGACAGCAGCTGCGGCGTGAAGCCGAGGATCGTCGCCAGCTTGCGCAGTCCCATCCCTCGCGACTCGCGGATCTCGCGGAGACCGGCGGCCAGTGTCCGCGCGCGAGGTGTGGAAGAAGTCGGTTTCATGCGACCGATCCTACAAAGCGTTGTCCATCACCCACTCAGCGTGTTGGTGTCCACCGGACAGGACGGATTCACTGGAGTCATGTTGAGGTGGCAGCAAGCGGAGGGAAAGCGCCACGCGCTCGACGGCGCATTCCCTCCGCGTCCGGAAGAAACGTTCGTGACTTTGTGCGGGGAAGAGGTGACCGTCGCGGTGTGCGACGTTCCGCAGCTCGGCGGGAACTGGTTCGACCCGACCTGCACCGGCTGCCGGGACGCGTGGCTGGCCCGGTGCTGACCGACGCCGGCCGGGACCACCGGCTGCTCGACCGCATCCGCGACCTCCACGCGTCGCTCGCGCTCGACCTGGCCTGGCTCGCCCGCACGCTCGACGAGGAAGCGCCGCGGCCGGACATCCTCCGTGACCTGGGGGAGCGCCTCGCCGACCTGGGCACGGACCTCGTCGGCCGCGCCGACGAGCTGGACGCCCGGGTCCGGGCCACCCTGCCGGACCACGGGTGGCTCCCCGAAGCGGGCGCACGGCGGCGAGCGCTGGCCGTCGCCCACCAGGTCGGCCCGCACCCCCTCCGGTGCGGGCCGATCTTCCTGGCCGTCTGCGGCGCCGCGTGCTTCCCCTTCTACGGCACGGACCCGACGGGCCGGACGACTCGCCACGAACGGTGCGAAAGGTGCCTCCAGGTGCGCTGACCTGGCGTTTGTGCTGAGCTGGAGGCATGACCGAGGCGAAGACGACGGCGACCGAGCGCTTCTTCCGGATCGCGATCGCGATCAAGGGGCTCGACGGGGCCCTGCAGGTGGTCGGGGCGCTGATCCTGGCGTTCATCCCCGCGTCGGCCGTCAGCGGGTTCACCCACGCCGTCATCACGCGCGACCTGCTCGGCGACCCGTCCGGCACCCTCGCCCGCCACCTCGAGTCGGCCACCGAGAACTTCCTCCACGGCGATACGAAGACCTTCGCCGTCGCGTATCTGCTCGCCCATGGCCTGATCAAGCTCGGGCTGGTCTGGGCGCTGGCGCGCAAGATCGTCCGGGCCTACCCGGTCGCGGCGATCATCCTCGCCGCGTTTGTCGTCTACGAGGTGATCCGGGCGATCCACACCCATTCGATCGCGTTGCCGTTCTTCGCCGCCCTCGACGTCGTCATCATCGTGCTCGTGCTGCGCGAATACCGGCAGCTGAAGCGGTCACGAAGTGCATGACGGCGACGTGTCGAGTGGCCGGCCCTGCGACCACACGAGGTCGACGAGGTTCGCCGCACCGTCGGCCCCGATGCTCAGGATCGGCAGCACCTTGTCGATCTGGTTGCCGCTGTCCTGCCGGAACGCGATGAAGCCGGTGGCGCCCGGCACGGCGGAGGTGCAGTTGATCTGCGAGACGAAGTTCGCCACCGACTGCGAGTTCGACGACGGGTCGTTGTCGGCCGCGCTGAGCGCCGTCGCGACGGCGTCGTGCTCGATCATCGCCGCGCCGTCGGAGAGGCCGCCGGCCTCGAACGCGTGCGTGCCCGCGAAACTGTTGAGGAAGTCCGCGTAGTTCTGCCGGTAGGCCAGCGCGGCGTCGTTGCCGGTGAACTTCGTCCACTGGTCCGGGTAGGCCAGCGCGGTGTACATCGGCGTCACGGCGATGTCCCCGGTCAGCGGGAGCTTCGTGCCGACGAGCGTCGCCGCGTCGTCACCGGAGATGACCTTGACCGAGCGGAGCTGCTCGCACGCACCGCTGTTGGACAGCGCGTAGATGAACGACCGCAGGTCGACGCCGCGGCCGGCGAAGTAGATGACGTCCGGCTGGGTGTTGCAGATCTCGGAGTGCATGCGGCGGAACAGTTTCTGGAAGTAGTCGTCGCGGTTCGTGCCGGTGAGCTGCCCCGGGTAGGTGTACCGCTGCGAGGCCTTGATCGGCACCGACTGCTGCTCGGTGAACGCCTTGCTCAGCGTGCCCGCGTACGTGTCGGCTTCGTTGCCGTCGGCGATGAGCATCGCGCTGCGCTTCGGGAGCGTCGCGATGTAGTTGACCGCGGCGTGCGCTTCGTCGCTGTTGGTCGGGCCGACGCGGAAGAAGTTCTTGATGCGCTTGCCGTCGGCGTCGACGTTCAGGTCGTCGGCGGTGACCGTCGCACCGATCGTGACGATGCCGTTGCGCGACAGCTCCGCGATCGCGTCGCGCGTGCTCTGCAGGCTGATGCCGACACCGGTGACGGCGGCGATGCGCAGCGGCTCGGCGTTCGCGACGATCTGGTCGACCGCCGCGCGCCAGTGCTCGGCGTTGCTGCCGAAGTTCGCCAGGAGCAGCTTGACGCCGGTGCTGTCCGGACGCGGCCACGCGGCGGCGATCGCGCCCTGGACCTCGTGGCGGATGAAGTCGATCGGCGTGCTGTCGACGTCCGGGTCCGGGGTCAGGTTCTCCAGCACCACCACGGTTTTGTAGGTCGCGCCCGCCTGGGCGTTCCGGGCGGCGATCACCGCTTCGAGCTCGGCGAGGGGATCGTCGTCGCGCAGCGGCCCGGAGTCGAGGGAGAGACCGACGCAGACGTCGTTCTCCTCGGTCAGCCCGGCGCCGCACTGCTGCCAGGGCTGCTGCCAGACGAGGACCACGCCGACCAGGAGCACCACGACGGCGGTGACGGCGATCCAGTGCCGGTGGAGCACGCTGCGCGGCCGGACGGGCGGCTCGGCGGCGCGGGTCCGCGGGGTGAAGCGGTCGAGCAGGGCGGTGCGGGGCATCGGCGTTCCGTCCGTCAGGGCCAGAGGCCGTCGAAGGCGAGCTTGGCGGTGTCTTCGAGGGCCTGGGTGTCCGAGCGCTGCGAGATCGACGACAGGTTGGTCAGCGCGGTGCGGATGCTCTTGTTCTGGTCCGGGCCGCGCACGGCGAACGGGTTCGCGCTGAGCCAGCTCGCGGCGACCAGCCGGGCGAGGTTGTTGCGGATTTCCGTGCGGTCGTCGGGGTTTCGCTCGATGTCGGCGTCGACGAGCTTGCCGAAGAGCCGTTCGTAGTTCTCGTCGAGCGGCTGGGCGTCCGGGGCGTGGACGACGACCGTGAGCCGGTCTATCCACTCCTGGTGCGGGAGTTTCGGGAAGTCCCGTTCGAACAGGTCGACCACGGCGGGGAAGTCGCCGAGGGCGAGCAGGCAGTAGGCGAGCCGGACGTCGTCGGCCTCCGGGGCGCCGCGCAGCGCGGAGAACTGGGCCGCGTAGGTCGGGCCGCCGTCGCCGTTGCGCCGGGCCAGCGCGGACACCAGGTTGCCGGCGAGCCAGGGGTGCAGCGTGACGTGGTCGGGCGTGCCGCCGCCGTGGCCCGGCGCGTTCACCCACAACGACGCGCGCAGCTCGGTGAGGATCGGGCCGACGTGCGGCTGGCCGACCAGCCCGTGTTCGGGCAGCGGGACCAGCCACGGCGCGGTGGCGAACGGCGCGGCCGTCACCAGCGCCTCGGTGTCCACACTGGACAGTCGGAGGTCGGTGAGCCAGCGGCGCCACGGGTCGGGGCCGGACGTGCCGAGCACGTCGCGGGCGCCGGGGCGGACCGAGGTGTCGCGCAGGGCCGCCGCGAGCTGCTTCGCCGCCTTCGGCAGGCCGCCGCTGGCCCGGTGGACGAACTCGGCCGTCGTGCGGGGGACGGCCTTGCCCAGCAGCGCCGCGACTTCGTGGACGGTCAGGGGCTCGAGCAGCACGGGGTAGTAGGCGGGCGGGCGCGCGCCGTCCGGGTGCTCGGCCCAGTCGTCGTAGGAGGCGTCGCGGCAGCTCGGCACGACCCGGGCCGCCGTCCCGCCCGGCTGCCAGGGCGGCCGCCAGGCGCGGGCCAGCTCCCGCTCCCACTCGCCGTCCCACTTCCCGCTCGTCGCCACGACCAGCAACGGATCGCCGGTGCCGCGGTCGCCGTGCTTGCGGCGGTAGGCCTCGCGGGCCGCCGTCAGCGCCTTGAGGAACGCGAGCCCGCCCGGGTGGTCGACGTCGTCGAGCAGCACCACCCAGTTGTGCACGTGGGACACCTTCTCCGGGTTGACGCAGTCGCACGGGCTGCGCCGCTCCGGGACGGACATCCGGCGGTGGTTCTCGCGGACGTCGGCGAGGAACGCCTCGGTCAGCCACGCGGTGACCCCGTCGGGGTCGGGCTCGGGCCCGCGCGCGAGCCGGTTGAGGTCGACCAGCGCGTCGAGGGCGTCCCCGGTGGTGAACCGGTCGAACTCGGTCAGCGAGCGCAGGATGTGGCCCAGCCGCGGGCGGAGGGTCTGCAGCAGCCCCGGGACCTCGTCGGCGAACGCGGCGCCGAAGGGGGCCGGCACGGCGGTCTTCGCGAAGATGCGCAGCCAGGGATCGAAGCGGCCGGACCAGCGGTTGCGCTTGAACTTCCGGAGTTCGTCTTCCAGCTTCATGCGGTCCCGGCCGCGGTCGCTGGTGCCGAGCTCCGTGTTGACGGCGATCAGGGCGACGGCCAGGCGCAGGAACCGCGGCCGCGCGCGGTGGCGCCACTTCCGGGAGAGGTCGTAGGCGAGCCGGATCAGCACGTCGACCGGGGTGGGCTCGTCACCGGCGAAGTCGAACCGGGCGTGCACGACACCCCAGCCCAGGTGGCCGGTGATCTCGGACAGCGCGTGCGACTTGCCGGCGCCGACCGGGCCGAGCAGCAGGACCACGGGCTGGGGGCGCGGCGGTTTGCCGGTGACGCCGTTCCAGAGCAGGCGGCGGGTCAGCAGAACGGAACCGGAATGATCCGCTTCGACCATCAGTGTGTACTCCCCCAGTGAACCACGACCACGTCGGGTTACCAGGTTAAACACTCCGTGAGCACTCGGCTACGGGTTCCCCCCGTTTGGCCGACTTTTGTCCATGATTTCCGGCTCACGCGGCGACGGGAAATCGCACCGTCGTGCTGTCGGCCTCCAGGGGTTCGACGTAGAGGGCGGTCGCGTTGTCCGAGCCGCCCCGGGCGAGCGCGGCGCCGACGAGCTCGGCCGCGCCGGCGCCCGGATCGGCCAGCACAGCACGGATCCCGCTGCCGGTGAGCGGCTTGTGGACACCGTCGCTGGTCAGCAGCAGGCCCGCACCCGACGTCTCCGCCGTGCCGATCTCCGCCGGCTTGGTGGTGCGGACGCTGGTGGTGACGACGTGTTCCATCCGCGGGGTCACCGGCTGGTGGCGGGCGCGGAAGTACTCGGCGAGCGTGTGGTCGGTGGTCAGGCGGGTCAGCGTGGCGCCGTCCCAGGTGTACGCGCGGGCGTCGCCGACCCAGGCGATGCGGTACCCGCCGTGGTCGGCCGGCATGGCGACGACGAGCACGGCGTCCCCGAGCGTCTGCTCGCGCACCGCCCGCTGCGCCGCGAGCACCGCTTCGACGGGTCCTTTGTGGACCGGCGTCCGGGCGGCGGCCGCGGCGGCGGTCCGAGCCGCCCGGGCGGCGGCGGGCTCGTCCCCGACCCCGTCGGCGAGGGCGAAGACGATGCCCGGCCCACCGGCCGCGGCGTACGCCCCGACGGCGTCGGCGTTGAGCTCACGGGGCCCCTGGGCGCTCGCGGTGTGCCAGCGCGGGTACTCCGGTCGTGTCGTGATCATCGCGGCCTCCTCGTCCCCTCTGCCCTCGATGATCCGCTCGTTACCTGTGGGCCGTCTGAGACTTTCCTGTGCGTCAGTGCATGCCTTCCGGATAGGGCGAGGACCAGAAGTCGTGGTCCGGCTTCGCGATCGACTGCAGCGCCCAGGCGAACCCGAGCACCGGGTCGAGCCGAGCCCACCGACGGCGGTCGATGTCGAGCAGCATGTGCGCCCGCTGGACGGCGTGCCAGAAGTGGTAGCTGCTCGGCGGGTCGCCGTCCATGGTGTGCACCTCGGACTCGACGTCCGCCCGCCGCGGGTCGAAGAGAATGCCCTGCCCGAAGGCGGCGAAGGCACTTACCGAGCTGGAGTTTCGAGATCGTCTTGAGCGGCGCTTCGACGGGCTTGAGGAACTCGACGTAGTTGGTCGGGTAGCCGGGTTCCTGGCTGAGTTTCAGTCATTCCGCGTAGATGCCATCTCGTTGGCGCGGCGGTCGCCGAGCATGCCGGGCACGGGCGGCAGGCCGATGTCGGCTGTCTTTGTTTCGGCGGTTGCGGTGCCGTCCAGCACGAGGGACCCGGCCACGGTGGCCTGGCCGGCGGCCCCCTGCCGCCGTTCACCGCCAAGGTACCGAAAATCCCGGTAAGATCGTTTCCGTGGACGATCACCGGGCGATTTCCGACCTGATCGCGTCGTACGCGTTCCTGGTCGACGCGGGGGACTTCGCGGGAGTGGGGGCCTTGTTCGCGTCGGGGACGTTCGTGGGAAGCGGCGGCGCGTTTCGCGGCGCGGCGGAGGTTTCGGCGATGCTGCGGGATTCGGTGATCTTGTACGAGGACGGGACGCCGCGAACCAAGCACGTGACGACGAATGTGGTTGTTTCGGTGAGCGGGACGTCGGCTTCCGCGCGGGCTTATGTGACTGTGTTGCAGGCGGTGCCGGGGTTGGTTTTGCAGCCGATCGCCGCGGGGTCGTATGCGGACTCGTTCAGCTTTGTGGACGGGGTGTGGGCGTTCGCGGAGCGCCTGGTGAAGATCGACCTGCTCGGCGATGTCAGCCATCACCTGCGTGCCAAAGGGCCGTGAGCGTTTCCGCCCACGGCCCTTTGGTGACTTTCGTCAGCTCTGCAGGTCGTACACCGTCTGGCCGTCCATCGTCGTGGCGGTGAAGTTCGCCGTCACCCAGTCGCTGATGTCCGACGATCCGCCGCCCGGGCCGCCGCCACGCCCGCCGTCGATGAAGTACTTGATCTCGCCCGCCGCGACGTACGCCTTGAACTCGTCCAGTGTCGGCGCCGGGTCCGAACCGCTCCAGCCGCCGATGCCGATCACCGCCTTACCACTGGCCAGTTCCAACGACGCCGCGCTCTGCGAACCTGTCGTCGCCGCGGCCCACTTCGTCGTCGTCGCGGACAGCAAGGAGCCGACCGCACTCGAAGCGGAGTCGCCGAAGCCGCCGCCCATCGCGCTCGACGTCGGGCCCGACGTCGGGATCGAACCGCTGTGGGCCACCGACGCCGTCTCGACTCCGTACGCGGCCGTCGACAAACCGAGCGTCAGCACCAGCGCCGCCCCGACGGCCGCGACCAGCCGGCGGACCGGTGGCACGCCCATCACCAGCACCGTGCCGACCAGCACCCCGAGCGCCGCGACGATCCAGCGCAGCGCCGGGAACCAGTCCGGCGTCCGGTCGAGCAGGATGAACGACCACACCGCCGTCACCACGACCATCGCCGCCAGCACCGCCCGCGGCGCCAGGTTCGCCCGGCCCTGCCACAGCGCGCGCCCCGAAATCGCGACCAGCGCGGCGATCGCGGGCGCCAGCGCCACCGAGTAGTACGGGTGGACGATGCCGCTCATGTAGCTGAACACCAGCGCCGTCACGACCAGCCAGCCGCCCCACAGCACCAGCGCCAGGCGCGTCCGGTCGGTCCGCGGCGCGCGGCGTGTGAACCACAATCCGGCCACCAAGCCGATCAGCGCGGCCGGCAGAAGCCACGAAATCTCCACGCCGAAACTGGACCCGAACATCCGGAACAGGCCGGACGCGCCACCGAACCCGGTGTTGCCGCCCATGCCGCCGCCACCGCCCGGCCCACCGCCTTCGCCGCCGCCGAAGATGCGCGACAACCCGTTGTAGCCCAGCGCGAGTTCGAGCAGACTGTCCCCTTCGGACCCACCGATGTAGGGCCGCGACGCCGTCGGCCACAGCTCGACCAGCGCGACGAACCACCCCGCCGAAACGACCAGCGACACCACCGCGCCGCCGAGGTGCAGCAGCCGCTTTCCCAGCGACGTCGGCGCGGCGATCAGGTACACCAGCCCGAACGCCGGCAGCACCAGGAACGCCTGCATCATCTTCGTCAGGAAGCCGAACCCGATCGCGGCGCCGGCCAGCGCGAGCCAGCCGGGCGACGCCTTTTCCGTGGCCCGCACGACGAAGTAGGCGCCCGCGACCATCAGCAGCACGAGCAGCGCGTCCGGGTTGTTGAACCGGAACATCAGCGCCGCGACCGGCGTCACCGCCAGCATGGCCCCGGCCATCAGCCCGGCGACCGGGCCCGAAGTCCGTTTCACCGTCAGGTAAAGGATCCCGACGGACGCGACGCCCATCAGCGCCTGCGGCGCCAGCACGGTGAAGCTCGAGAACCCGAAGATCCGCGCGAACGCCGTGCCGACCCACAGCGCCGCGGGCGGCTTGTCGACCGTCAGCACGTTGCCGGAGTCGAGCGAGCCGAACAGCCACGCCTTCCAGCTCTGCGTCCCGGACTGCACGGCCGCGGCGTAGAACGAGTTGCCGTAGCCGGACGCGGTCAGGTTCCAGAAGTACAGCACGGCGGTCGCGGCCAGCAGCCCGAACACGGCCGGACGGACCCAGCGCGGCGGCGCGTGCGCCGCGGAATCCTTGCGGTGACGCGGTTCCTGCGTCACGGGGTCGGACAGGACGGAGGTCATCAGTACTCCTTCTGGGTGGCGGCCTGGCGGCGCGGGTTGAACACCCAGCCGCGCAGGAGCAGGAACCGGAGCACCGTGGCGGCGAGGTTCGCCAGCACGAGCACGGTGATCTCCAGGACCAGGCCGGGGGTGGTGGATCCGTTGAGCAGGGCGAGCGAGCCGCTCGTCAGGGCGAGCCCGAGGCCGAAGACGATCAGCCCTTCGAACTGGTGCCGCCCGGCGCCGGAGCGGCCGCGGATGCCGAAGGTGAGCCGGCGGTTCAGCGCGGTGTTCCCGACCGCCGTCACCAGCAGCGCGGCGAAGTTGGCCGGCTGCGCGCCGACGGCGGTCCGCAGCAGCAGGAACAGCACGAGGTAGGCGAGCGTGCTGGAGACGCCGATCGCGGCGAACCGCACGAGCTGCGTCACCAGCCGCGGCGGCACCCCCGGCGCTTCGACCCCGATCGGCTGCCGGCCGAGCTGCTCGCGCAATCGGCTGATCGGGATTTCGCCGGTGAAGGTGGCTTTCGTGACACGGGCGATGCCTTTGAGGTCCGCGGTGGCGGTCTTCACGATGTTGACCGACGAGTCGGGGTCGTCGACCCAGTCGACGGGCACCTCGTGGATCCGCAGCCCGGCGCGTTGCGCGAGCACGAGCAGCTCGGTGTCGAAAAACCAGCCGGTGTCCTCGACGTGGGGGAGCAGCTCACGCGCGACGTCGGCGCGGATGGCCTTGAAGCCGCACTGGGCGTCGCTGAACTTCGCGCCGAGCGTCGAGCGGAGGATCAGGTTGTAGGCACGGGAGATGAACTCGCGCTTCGGCCCCCGCACGACTCGCGCCCCCCGGGCGAGCCTGCTGCCGATGGCGAGGTCGGAGTGCCCGGAGAGCAGCGGGGCGACGAGCGGCCCGAGCGCGGCGAGATCGGTGGAGAGGTCGACGTCCATGTAGGCCAGGACGGCGGCGTCGGAGGCCCGCCAGACGGCGTTGAGCGCGCGGCCGCGGCCCTTCTCGTCGAGGTGGTGGACGGCCACCTCGGGGAACTCGCGGGCGAGTCGTTCGGCCACCTGCAGCGTCGTGTCGGTGCTCGCGTTGTCGGCGACGGTGATCCGGTACGGGTAGGAGACGTGTTCGGCCAGGTGCGCGTGCAGCCGGCGGATGCACGGTTCGAGGTCGGCCTCTTCGTTGTAGACCGGGATGACGACGTCGAGGACGGGCTGCGGACCGGCCAGGTCGACCGGGACGGTCCCGGGCCGTGCTGCGGTGGCGGTGGCTGTCATGGTTCATACGGTCGCCGGTCCCGCTTTGGTGATCGTGTGATCGCCCTGTGCGCTTGCTGTGCCCCGGATGACCTTTCGGTCATCATCGATGGACGTTTGTTACGTTCTGTCGATCACTCGCGACGGCTCGTGGTCCACTCTCCCGACAACACTCACAAGGTGGTGCGAGATGGGATTCCCGGCATTTGCCGCCGTATCGGCCCATGGTCCGGTCCTGGCGCCGGTCGGTCATGCGAGCACCACCGCCGAAGCGCCCGTGTCGACCGCGGCCATCGTGCTGCTCCTGGTGCTGGGGACGGTCGCGCTGGCCGGGCTCATCGGCGCCCTGGTGGTGCACTTCCGCCTGAGCGGCCGCCGATCTCCGGCCGGCGGGTTCGTCGTGACGGACCTCGCGACCTTCCGCCGTGCGGAGGCAAGGCTGCGGGTTCTGGTCGGCGAAGGGAAGATCCGCCCGGCCGAAGAACTCAGCGACTCGATGTGCCACTGGCTGCTCGGCGAAATCCACCGAGAGCGTTCACGAGCTCTGTGGTGCGCGCGCCGGCTGGAACGGCTGGAGCTGGATCGTGAACAGTTCACCGGCCGGCCGGTGGTCGTTTGAGCGTCGTGGTCAGCTGTGCACGCGCAGCGGCACGACGTTGCTCGGCGGAAGCGCGCGGCTCGGCTCACGGCGGGCCTCGGTCGGGCTGATCGTCAGCGTCACGAGGCTCGCGTAGCGCGGGTGCCGGTCGACGTAGACCTCGGGCACCCCGCACGCCGCCGCGAGCACGGATCGGTTGCGGTGCAGGTGTTCGAACGCCTCACGGCCGTACAGCGACACCACGATGTCACCACCACGAGGCCGGCTCCAGAGGATCGCCGGCCGCAGGCGCAGCCGCGGGAAAGTCGCCCGCAGCCGGTGCTGCAGCCGGACGGCCTGCACCCGCGCCCGCACCTGGCGGCGGCGCAGGAACGCCGTCGCGAGGACCGCCGCGAGCGTGGCGCCGGACCACACCGGGCCGGCCCACAGCGCGAACACGACGGCGCCGTAGGGGAGAAGCGTGAGGGAGAGGATCTCCCACCGCCAGTGGTAGAGGCGGACGGGGAACGACGCCGGCCTGCTGGTCATTTCCGAGCTCCTTCCGGTCAACCGGCGGCGCAAAAAGCCGCCGAGGTGGCGTGAGAGACGTCCGGCGGCAACCCCGGCCACCAGGGCCACGACGATCACCGGCGCCGAGGTCATGTCGGAATCCGGGTCTCGGGGGCGCGCCGGTCCTTGTCCCGGCCGAGCTGCCAGGTCCAGCGCCACCCCACCCAGACAGCGACGACGGAGCCCAGCAGGATCAGCACGAAGGCCTGCCCGACGAGCCCATCGAGCGGCGCGAGCCGCAGCAGCACGAGAAGTGCCCAGAGCTGGGAAGCGGTGAAGGGAATGACGATCCCGGCCGCGTAGACGCCCCGGCGCCAGCGGCTGCGCGGTGCGGTGGTGTAGGGGTCCATGAGTGCCCTCCTCCTCGGTGGATCCAGGAAACCTCCGGAAAGCCGCGCCTTGTGTGTCAGCTGACACACAAGGCGGGATTCAGCTCGTGAGTTGTCGAAGTCCGGCCAGACGGCGTCGTCACGGCGGTGATCTCCGGCCCGGCTCGCAGGGCACCGGATCGAACCGGTGACGTTGGCTGAACGTAGGAGGGATATGACGTGGCATCTGATACCCCCGGAGGTGACGCTCGGCTTCCGAGTGACGACCCGATCAGGCGACCCGCCAGCAGTTGACGGGCCCCCGGACACTCACCGTGGTGACCTGAAGGTGTCGGGTTGCCGGATCAACCGGCAAAAAGGTGGGGTGTGAGCTGCGGCCGCAACCCTTTCGGACGAGTCCGGCCGAGTCTGCGGCGTCAATGCGCCGGAGATGAGATAAGGTGCGCCCTGTGTCCACGAACTGTCACCTTCCTACATTTGCCTACCGGGGTAGGTAAGATCAGTGGCCGGTGCCTACCTACATTCTATGTCGGCGGCGGTGCCGCCGATAGATACTGATGTGGTAACGCTGACCGTCGAAGAAGTGGGCAAAGAGTTGCGGCGGCTGCGCACGGCGGCCGGCCTGACCCAGGCGGACGTCGCCCGGATCATCGGCGTGAGCCGGGCGAACCTGACCCAGTGGGAGACCGGGCGCTATCTGCCTTCGGTGGAAAACGCCCGGCTGCTCGACGATCATTTCCGTGCGGCGAACGCCCTGGTCCAGATGGTGGAGGCGGCTCGATCGCCCACGCCGGGGGGCGGCGCACTCCTATCGACCGCCGGCTCGCTGCTCGACGTCTTCCGGCGGGCGGGACACAGCCTCGCCGGACATCTGATCCGTGACGAGAACGGCCGCGCGGTCGGCTGGCGGCACAACCTCCAGCAGCGAAGCGAGCAGACCACGCTCGCCACCGCCTACGGGATCAGCGCCACGGTCGTGTTGGGTGCTTCCTACATCGACCTACACACCGTCGTCGAGAGCCTCTACGCGAAGCAGTCCGACTTCGGGTGGCAGGGTCGGTCCGCCGGCCGGCGCCCCGAAGTCACCGCGGCCGTGGTGGATGCACTGAGCCAGGCCAGCACCGTGCTTTCCGCAGAGGAAGGACTACAGCACCTCGAGAACTCGCTCGACGAGTACAGCCGGACGCGGCCCTTCCTGCTTGCCACCGCGCTGCGCACCTCGGCTCGCATCGGTCCCGGAGCTCCGTTGACCCGCCGCCTGGCCGACGAACTCCTGGCCGCGCGGCTGGACTTCGGTGGCGTTCGCTTATGGGGCGAGAAGAAGGAACCGGGACTGGTGGCGCCGGAACCGTCCACGGCGCACACCGCGCGTGCCGTCGTGGCGTTGCGGGAACTGCTGCGGACCGGCGACGACCGCCCTGACGTCCGAGACGCCGTCGAGGTGGCGACGGAATGGCTGGTCGACCGCACGCACCCGGACGACGGGATCATGGAAGACCTGGCGCTGCCGCAACCCGGCGGCCGGCAATCCGTCCGGGTGAACATCAAGCACTTTACCTCCGCGTGGGTCGTCCAGGCTCTGGCCGAGGCACCGCAAGTGCCGGCGATCCGCCTGAACCGCGCGCTCAGTTCGCTTTGGGAACGCTACGAAGCCGGGGCAGGCCTGTGGGCCTGGGGTAGTGGCGACCTTCCCATCTGGATGACCCTCGACGCCGTCACCGCCCTGCGCGCGGCCGCGCTGGCGTTCACCGCACCTCCGTTTCTCCCGCCTGTCCAGCCGTAGAATCGAGAACCCCCGCACCATGAGCACGACCCCGTTCGTCGTTGCCGCCGACTGCTCGGCCGATCACGCCTTCCCACACCGGATCGCGGAATCGCTGCGTGGCAACGGTCTTTCCGCCGGCTTGGCCCAGCTCGAAGCGGCGGCCAAGCACATCCGCGCCGACCGGCGAGGACTCGCCGCCTGGCTGCGGGACTTGATCGCCGACGAGACGGCGGTCGCCGAGGCGGCGAAGCGTTCGTACTGGCATCCCAACGGCTTCGCGAAAATCGTCCTCCACACGAGCGTCGAACCGGAGTTCCGCGTTCGCCTGCACATCTGGCCGCGCGGCGAGACACCTTCGCGTGGCGAGTCCAACCCGCACAGCCACCGGTGGGAGTTCGCCTCCTACGTGCTCACCGGGACGGGGATGCACATGGTGGACTTCGCGGAGACCGCCGAGGGCGGGAAGCCGTACTGGCGATACCGCTACGGCGCCGATCCCGCGAACCCGGCAGCGCTCGTCGCGGACGGCGAGGTCCGGCTGAAGCGTCGTGGAGTGCCGCACGTCCACGGCGGTGAGGTCTACACGTGCGACACCTTGGTCGTGCACACCGTGCGCCCGATCGACGCCGGGCTCACGGCAACGGTCGTGGTCCAGGGCCCGCGCCGGACGCCCACGACCGTCGTCTACTGCGAGCCGGGGGAAAGCGACGACCAGCCCAACTTCGACCTCGAAGAGGCCGACTTCGTCCGGCTCGTGAGCGCGCTGCTTCCGAGCCTCGACAACGAGGTCGCACGATGACGCTCATGGAGCTGAAGGCCCAGGTCATGAAGCGCCGGCGCCCGGCGCGGCGTGGCCGAGGTGTGCTGACCGATCGGGCGATCCGGCTGGCCCAGGAAGCCGGTGAACTGCGGGTCGAGCCGTTCGACGCCACGCTCGTGCGCCCGGCAGCGCTCAGCCTGAGGCTCGGGCACGAGGCGTTCACACTCGTGACCACCGGTCCGGTCGACGTCGCGGACCGGTCGACCCATCCCGAGCTGGTCCCGAAGGAGCTCGACGCCCACGGGCGGCTCGCGGTGGAACCCGGTGAAGTCGTGCTCGCCCCGACCTTGGAGAAAATCGGCCTCCCGGAGACCCTCGCCGGCCTCGTCGACGGCATCAGCGACTACGCGCGGCTCGGGATCAGTGTCGTGCTGTGCGGTCAGGTCAGCCCCGGCTTCGGGCGGGAGACGGGCGCGGTGCTGACGCTGGAGATCATCAACCACCTCCGGCATCCCGTCCTGTTGTATCCAGGAGCCAGGATTTGCAACTTGATGCTGTTCGCTTCGAGCGGGAGCGAGCTGCCCTACGGCGAAATGCCGCACAACTACTCGACCGACCACGCGGTCGTCGCTTCCCGATTGGCGGATCATGTCCGGCACAACTGAGCTCAGCCTCGGCGACCTGGGCGAGCGAGGCATCCAGGAACGCGTTTTGCAACCTCGCTACGGGGGCACGGAAGGCTTCGGCGACGACAGCGCGTTCCTGGCGACAGTGGAGAGGCCGAGCGACCTCGTCGCCACGACCGACAGCTGCCCCACACCGGTCGTCGACCTCCTGCGCGAACCCGACCTTTACCACGCGGGCTGGCTGCTGGCCACGATCAACCTGTCCGACCTGGCCGCCGCCGGAGCGGAGCCGCTGGGACTCGTCGTCAACTACACGCTGCCCAGGACGACGACGGTCGCGGCGTTCACGCGGCTGCTCGACGGTGTCGACGACTGCTGCCGCGCGCACGAGACGAAGGTCGCCGGCGGCGACCTCCGCGACGGCGCCCTCCAGCTGACCGCGACGGCCATCGGGAGATGCGCTCCGGGTAGCAGGCTGCGGCGCTCCGGAGCGAAGGCCGGCGACCACGTCATGCTGGTCGGCTCCCCCGGCTACCTTTGGGCCGCCGCGCTGCTGGAGACCGGGCGGGCGACACTCCCGGCACCTGCTCGTGACGAGATCTGGGACCGCGCCTGTCGTCCGATGGCTCAGCTGAAGGCGGGGAAAGCACTGGCCGAGGCCGGGCAGGTGCGGACAGCGATGGACGTCTCCGACGGCTTGTTCGCCACGGTCCGCACCCTGTGCGAGGCGAACAGTCTCGGCGCGGCGGTCACCGGGGAGTTCACGCTCGACGAGCCCGTGGCGGCAGTCGCCGCGCAGTGCGGCGTGCGGGCGTTCGACCTCGCCGAAACTTGGGGTGACTGGGGTCTGGTCGTGGTGGCCGAGGACGCCGGTCAGGTCAAGAAGACGCTGGCCGAAGAAAACATCGCGGTGCGGGAAATCGGGATTCTCACGACCGATCCGGCGATCACGAAGGGAACAGCTCCCTGGCGCGGGATCGCCCAAGAGCGGTTCTCGACGAATTCGTGGCACGGCGGCGAACTGTCCGCGGTGCTCACCGAGCTGCTCGGCGTCTAGCTGTGCGCCCGGCGGCCGCGGTCCCGCTCCGCTGCCAGCGGCTCTGGCGCGGTGCGTGGGATTCAGCTCTGCGGAGCGATGCGGAGGAGGGTGAGATCACGTCATCCTCCTCAGAAGGAGACTCCTCCCTGGATATCGCGGGCTTGCACCACGTTGCCCGAGACGCTGCCGGTCACGGAGTTCACGACACCGTCCGTTTCCGCCTTGTTCTCCACCCGAGATCGTTCCCATTCATCGTGTAGGTCTTTGGCGAACTTCGGATCTTTCTTTTGTGCCTCGCTTAGTTTCTCTTGTAGCTTCTTCATTGCCGGAGTATCTTCGGCCGCGCCTTCCGCAGCCTCGAGTACAGCCGTCGCTTCGGGATCGTCGGAGAACTTCTTCTTCACCAGCTTGTACAGGCCGATCACGGATCGGCTGGCCAATGCGGCCGCGATGGAGATGAGTACCGGCTCGGGCATCGAACACCACTTCCCATCCAGTCGAATACGTTTCAGCTAAGCTTGTAAGGAGCTCAAGTACTTCTGCCACACCAGCCTGTCGTGAGCCCAGTCACCGACGAAGCCGGCAAGAAGTTCCGGCCAGTCGGATCCGTGCGTGTCGAGAACGACCCGCATCGCGAGCACGCCCTGGGTCACTCCTCGCTGTTCCAGGTCGGCTGCGGCTTCCTGCACCAACCTACGGCGGTCTTGGAGCACCGATTCCCAGTACCGCGGAGTGTGGAGTTCGGCCGGATCGGGCTGTCGCCCATACCCTTCGGTCAAGACCTCGCCGAACTCTTGGGCTGAAGCGCGGGCGGGATCGGCAAAGGGTGGATAGGCGTCCTGTTCGAGCGTTCCCACCACACAGACCGATGAGGGGTCCTCGGTCAGCATGGTCAGGCCGACGAGCAGATCTTCGTTGTAGACCGGTGGGAAGAGCGGTGCCTGCCGGTCGCAGGTGATCGCCATCGCGCCGCCTCCGACGTAAGACACCCTGTCGGTGGTTTCTTGCCTACAAGCGTGTCCTACGACGGAAAAGTCGCCGAACTCATCAAAAGCCCAGCCGACCATCCGTCGAGGAATCCCGCCACGGTCCGCCCCGGCGAGCAGGTCTGACGCGTATCGAAGATCCTGCGCTTCGATCGCTTGCACGTCGTCGTCGACGAAGAGCACGGTTCGCCACCCGCGGCGGTGCGCAAGTGCGAGGGCGGTGTTCCGCTTCCGGCTGATGTCCGTGGCCGTGGTGACGCACGGATGGCGGAATGTCCGGAGCAGCGGTTCCTCGGGGCCCGGTTGCGTTTCAAGCACGATGCAGCGGTCCTTCCCGAGGAGGAGTTCGGTCGCCCTCGCAGTCGTGCGACCACTGGCAAGCACGACGAGCGTCGCGCCGGCGTTCCTCGCTGTGCATGCGGCGCGCAGGAGCGAATCCGCACCACGCGCTGACGGCACGATGACGCCGTCAAACAGTGGCGAGGGCGCCGAAACGGCGGTCCTGCAGATACCAGGGCGAGGCATCACGATGGACCCGCCGTCTCTGCGGTACATGGTGAGAGCGGCGAAGGACGGAACCGGCTGCCGGAGGCGAGCAACCACCGCTCCCAGGAGAAGCACGCCGCCGAGCCACATTCCCAGCTCGAGTACTGTCATGTCCGCTCCTTGTCGACAACTAGCTCTCGAGTTCACGCACGCGCTGCTCAACCTCTTCGACTTCGGGTGCCCCGAGGTCGGCGTAGATGACTCGTGCCCGCAGCCAGTATTCGCGGGCCAGGTCTGCACTTCCGGCTAGCTGGTGCAAGGACGCGACACCTTCGCACGCCTGCGCTTCTTCGTACCGGTCACCGATGTCCCGGGCGATTTTGAGTGCTTCCTCATGCAGATCCAGCACGAGTTCCGTTCGCGCGAGCTGCCGATTGGTGTTTCCGAGTCCGTTGAGTGCGGCGGCCACCAGCGCTCGATCACCCGTCTCTTGGGCGAAAGCCAACGCTTCGTTGTGATGATCGTGCGCTTCGCCGAAGCGGCCCAGGCGCTGAAGCACCATGCCCACGTCATTGAGCGCGTACCCTTTCCGCGGTCCGTCGTTCGTCTCGCGGAACACGGAAAGGGCCTGCTGGATGTGATCGGCTGCCTCGTCGAACCGGCCCAGCCGGATCAGGACGAGTCCGATGTTGTTCAGCGCTTGGCCGGATCCGGTCCGATCACGTTCTTGTTCGAACAGCTGTAACGCCGCGGACAGATGCGTGAGGGCGGCGTCATAACGGCCGAGCAGCGTGAAAACCAGGCCGAGGTCGCTGAGCGCAAAGGCCTCCACCATCGGCTGACCGACTTGTCTCGTCGATGCCAGCGACTGCTCCAGGTAAGAAACGGCTTCCTGGTAACGGCCGAGGCGCTGGTACACGCTTCCGAGGTTGTGCAGGGCCCGGCCGACTGCGACCGGCTCGTCACTTTCCTGACCCGCTGCCATCGCGGCGGTGTGCAAGGTGACGGCGTCCTCGAAATGTCCGTGGCTGTCCAAGAACCGGTAGAGGATCGTGGACAGGGCGACCGTGAAGATGGCCCAGCTGCTGTGCGAGGTGTGCGCGGCCATCGCCAGGAGCGCGGCTCGCTCGGCCTCCAGCCACTGCACCGCCTGCGTGTCGCCGGCCAAGGGGGCGGCACCTTCGGTGGGAACGCGGGGGCGGCGATCGCTTTCCTGCGGGTAGAGGATGTCCATGGCGACCGAAGCCGTGGCGAGGAAGAAATCGAAGAGCCTTCGCCGGACGGCCTCTTGCTGACCCGCCGACTCCTCGTTGTTGGCGAGGTCGGCGGCGTAGACCCGGATCAAGTCGTGCATCTGGTACCGGCCGGTCCGCGTACGCTCGACCAGGTGCGACCGCACCAGCGAGTCGAGCAGCCGCCTCGCCTGCCGGGCGGTCGTGCCCAGGAGAACGGCTGCGCTCACCGGCTCGAAATCGCGTCCGGGATGGAGACCGAGCAGGCGGAATGCCCGCGCCTGCTCGGCCGGCAGGTTCCGGTAAGACCAGGAGAACACCGCGCGCACCGCCGTGATCGGATCGTCGCCCGAGTCAAGGGCGGCCAGTCGCTCTTGCTCGTTTTCGAGGTCGCCGGCCAGTTCCGCAAGGGTCGCTTCCGGGTTCATCTCCGCCAGGTCGGCGGCGATGCGCAACGCGAGCGGAAGCCGCCCGCACTCCTGGACGAGCGTCGCCACGGCGTCGGGCTCGGCGTCCACCCGCGCGCCGATCAGCATCCGCAGCAAGTCGGTCGCCTGTTCGGGAGGAAGCAGGTCGAGGTTCACCCGTCGTGCGCCGTCCCGGGACACCAGCCCCTGCAGCACGCTGCGGCTCGTCACCAGGACGACGCAGGACGAGGTTCCCGGTAGCAACGGCCGGACCTGTTCGGGACCGGCCGCATTGTCCAGCACGATCAGGATGCGCCGGCCGGCGAGCAGGCTGCGGAACCGCGCGGCACGCTCGTCGACGTCGAGCGGCAGATCCTCGCTGGGGACGCCCAGCGAGCGGAGGAACCCGGCGAGAGCGTCTGCGGTCGAAACCGGCGTGTGCGGCCCGAAGCCCCGAAGATTCACGTAGAGCTGGCCGTCGGGGAAGCGGTCGCTGACCCGATGTGCCCAGTGGATGGCGAACGCGGTTTTCCCCACGCCGGGCGTGCCCGACACCGCGGAGATCACGACAGCCGCCGTCGGCGTCGGTTGGTCGGAAGCGGCGAGGAGCAAGTCGAGTTGCTCCAGCTGTTCAACCCGGTCGGTGAACGCGTGCACGTCCGGAGGAAGTTCGTGCGGTGGCGACTGCGACGCGGGTTGCGTCGGATGGAGGTGGATGCCTCCGGCGATCGATCCGGCCTGGACCACGGTGCCGGCCATCCCCGACATTTCGTTGGCCCGGTCGGCGCCGTCCCTGGCCACGTCGTCCTCCCCCTGGCCGTGTCCCTCGCGGACGTGCGCTTCACTGGAGAAGGCATCGTCAATTGCTATTCTTGGTGCCAGGAATCGTGAGAACAAGAGCCCGAAGGGGTGGCTGGGAAAGATTCAGATCCGTGGCGTGGACTTCGGGAATTTCCGACTGAAAGGCAGCGCCGTGTCATCAGCCGCACCGCTCGCGCTCGCCCGTCGGCTCAGGGCGCTGCGCGAGGACCACTGGCCCGATATGCGGCTCACCCAAGCGCAGCTCGCCGAGGCGCTCGGCGAGCACCGGCCGCTCAGCGTCTCGCTGATCTCGTCGTGGGAGAGCACCGAGAGGCCCGTGCGCCCGCCGGTCCACCGGCTCGAGGTCTACGCAAGGTTGTTCGCGACACGACGATCCCGGGACGGCCAGTCTCTGCGTGTCTTACCCCTCGAGGAACTGACGGACGAAGAGCGCGGCACCCGCAACGACCTGCTGGAGGAACTGCTTTGGCTGTGTAACGGCAACGAGCCCGCTGCGGAGCGGTCCGAGCGCAGTGACCTCTGGACGTTCCCCCGGGACGAGGAAGTCACCATCGTCTGCGCTCCGCTGCCTCAAGAGCTGCGAGCGAACTTGCCGTATGCGGACCCCGAGAGCGCCGACTTCGTGTCGCTCTACACCTATGCGGACCCGGACGCGCTGATCGAGCTGTTCGGGCATATCCGGGCGTGCAACCCCGGTAGCCAGGTGAGCTTCCGAACCAGCGAAGAACTGTTTGCGGATCACTACACAAGTCATCTCGTCCTGCTCGGCGGCGTCGACTGGAACGTCGTCACCCGGGACGTGGTCGAGCGGGCCGAGCTTCCTGTGACCCAGCTCGCCCGGGACCGCGGCTCCGAGTACGGCGGGTTCCGGGTCAAGGAGGGCGGAGGCCTGAGGCTGTTCGAGCCGACTCTCGATTCCTCGGGGCGTCTGCTCGAAGACGTCGCGCTTTTCTATCGTGGGGTGAGTCCGTTCAACCGGAAGCGCACTGTGACCGTTTGCAATGGCATGTACGGACGGGGCACGCTGGGCGCGGTCAGAGCGCTGACGGACGTCCGGTTCCGGGATCGGAACACCAGGTACGTGCGGGAACGGTTCGGTGCCGCCGAGGCGTTCAGCATCGTCAGCCGAGTGATGGTGATTCAAGGGCAGGTACTGACTCCCGATTGGACGCTCGGCGAGAGCCGGCTTCACGAATGGCCCGAGACAGCGTGACCGCATTTCACCACGGGTCTCACCGCGGCCTGCTGCACCACGTTCCGAACGGTCACGGCTCGCCGGGAAGAGTGGATGCGGTCGTCGTACCCAGCGGTCGTCCGGCGGCCTATCTGCGGCAAGCGACAGAGGTAGCCAGGGAACACGATGCTTGGCTGGTCCTGATGTGCAATCTGCGGAGCAACGCGTCGGCAGCCGCGTTGGCCGCGAAAAGCGCCGGGGTCCGGACGCTGGCCATCGACATCGATCTGATGCCTTTCGGTGTCGTGCCCGGGTTCGCCACGGACGAGCTCCTCCGCCTCACCCGGTTCCACCGGCCGGTCGACACCAGTCTCAAGCGCAATGTCGGCTTGCTGCTGGCCATTCTCGCCGGCTGGGAACAGATCATGTTCCTGGATGACGACATTCTCCTGCCCGAGCCCTCGGACGTGATCGCGATCGATGGCTACTCCGCCGTCGGGTTGGCCAATGCGGGCATGCCGGACAACTCGGTGGTCTGCCACGCGCTGCGCGACGTCGGTGTCGCACAGGGCGTCTTCATCGGCGGGGGCGCGCTGGTGATCGGCGAAGCCGCGTTCTCGTCGTTCTTCCCCAACATCTACAACGAGGACTGGTTCTTCCTGCTCGATGGGGCGCGGATCCGGCCGTCGGCGATCACCGGCACCGCGTTCCAGTACGACTACGACCCCTACCGCGACCCTGCCCGCGCCCGCGGCGAGGAGCTGGGTGACACCTTGGCCGAAGGCGTGTTCGCGCTGCTGGACGACGGTCTTCGCCTGGCCGACGCCGACCGGGCCTATTGGGCGGAGTTCCTGGCCGCGCGACGGCGGCTCGTCGGTGCGATCATCGAGCGCGTGGACCGATCGACAATCGAGCCGGTGCGGCGCGAGCGGATGGTCGCTGCGCTCAAAGCCTCGATCGGCCGCAGCCACCTCATCACGCCGGAACTGTGTGTGGCGTATCTCAGGGCGTGGCAGACCGACTGCGTGCGCTGGCGCGAGCACATCCGCGAACTTCGCCGTGCCCATGGCAGCGGCCAAGGCGTCGAAGATGCGCTCACCACCTTGCGGATCGATCACGCCGGGCACTCGGCTGCCGACGTCCGGAGCTTCGTGGGTACGAAGCGCCGAGCGGCCGCAGCTCGGTCCGCGGCGCGAGTGTGACCGGCACGAGGTCTTTGACCAGGACACGGCAGTGCTCCGGTCCGCCACAGAGCACCGCGCCGACCAGCGCCTGTCGGTGCCGCTCGAAGTGGGCCATCCTGCTTTCGTCGGTCCTTGCCTCAAGCGGCCGTGGTGAGGTCGTAGACCGTGACCCCGTCGACCGTCGTTACTTCGTAATTCGACGCTACCCAGTCGGCGATTTGCTGGGCCGCGTCCGAGCCCGTGCTGCCCTGCATCGTCATGCCGTCGCCGAGGAAATAGTGGATCTGGCCGCTTGCCACGTACTGCTGGAACTGCTCCAGCGTCGGGTACGGGTCCGTTCCGTTGAAGCCGCCCACTGCCATTACCGGCGCGTCGCTGGCCAGCTGGTAGCCCGCTGCTGCGTTAGACAGCACCGTTGCTGCCGTCCATGTGTACTTTGACGCGTCTTGCTTCAGCAACGCTGTCAGCTGGGCGCCGGGGAGGGTGGTCGAGAGCAGAGAGCCGGGGCCGCCGCCTCGGCCGCCGCCGAGGCCGCCCGGGCCGCCGAAGCCGAAGCCGGATGACGGGCCCGCTGAGGGGATCGCTCCGCTGTGGGTTGTCGATGCCGTTGCCAGCGTGTACGCGCCCGTTCCCGACAACAGCGCCACCAGCGCGAACGCCGCCACGAACGATGCTGCCCAGCGCGTCAGGTGCGACGCGAAGAACAACCCCACCGCCGCCAAGAGGCCGCCGATGAGGACCGTCGGTGCCAGCCACGGCTGCCAGGACGAACCCGCCAGCAGTAGATACGTCGTGAGCGCCGTGAGAGCCACGCCGCCGCTGAGGAGGCCCGAAGCGGCCGGGTTGGACCGGAGCCGCCACAGCTGTACTGCCGCCGTTCCGACCAGCGCGCCCACTGCGGGAGCCAGCGCCACCGTGTAATACGGATGGATGATTCCGCCCATGTAGCTGAAGACCAACGCCGTGATCACCAGCCAGCCGCCCCACAGGAGCAGCGACGCGCGCGAACGGTCCGTGCGCGGCGCCCGGCGGGTGAACCACAACCCCGCCACGAGGGCAAGCAACGCCGCGGGCAGGAGCCACGCGATCCCGCCCGCCATCTCGCTGCCGAACAACCGGGTCAGGCCCGTCGAACCCCAGCCACGTCCAGCACCGCCGCCGACGCTGCCTACCTCGTCGCCCGTGAGGCGGCCGAAGCCGTTGTAGCCGAACACCAGCTCCCACAAAGAATTGGTCTGCGAACCGCCGATGAACGGGCGATCGGCCGCCGGCCAGAGGGCCACCACCGCCAAGTACCAGCCCGATGCCACCAGCGTCGCCGCCAGGGCACCCAGCAAGTGCAGCAGACGGCGACCCAGCGATGTCGGCGCTGCCACCAGGTACGCGAGCGCGAACGCCGGCAGGACCAAGAACGCCTGCAGCATCTTCGCCAGAAAGCCGAAGCCGACCGCGACGCCCGCCAGCGCCAGCCAGCGCGGGCTCGCCTTCTCGACGGCGCGCACCACGCAGTACGCGCCGGCGACCAGGAGGAGCACCAGCAGCGCGTCCGGGTTGTTGAAGCGGAACATCAGCGCCGCCGCCGGCGTCAACGCCAGCACCAGGCCCGCCACCAGTCCGGCCGCCGGGCCCGATGTGCGGCGGACCGTCGCGTACAACAGCCAGACCGAGCCGACGCCCATCAGTGCCTGGGGCACCAGGATGCTCCACGCGCTGACGCCGAACACGCGTGCCGACAGGCTCATCACCCACAGCGCCGCCGGGGTCTTGTCGACCGTGATCGCGTTCGCCGCGTCGCTCGAGCCGAAGAACAGCGCCTTCCAGCTCTCCGAACCGGCCTGGGCGGCCGCCGAATAAAAGGCGTTCGCCCAGCCCGACGCGCCGAGGCCCCACAGGTACAGCGCCGCCGTCGCCAGCAGCAGGACGGCGAGCGCGGGCCCGTGCCAGGTGCGGCGGGCCGGCGGAGAAGGGGTCACGGCGGGGGTTTCACGAGACGCGAGAGCGGTCATGGAGTCAGCTTCCGGTCTCCAGCTGGGGCCGGGTTGTGCCGATGCTGTGCACTCGCTGTGCGGGCACGGCCACGGGCAGGCGCACCGCGAACTCCGTCCGGCCGGGCCGGCTGTGCACCTCGATCGACCCGTGGTGGGCAACCACGACGGCGGACGCGATCGCCATCCCGAGGCCGGTGCTGCCCGCGTTCCGCGAGCGCGACGAATCCCCGCGGGCGAACCGCTCGAAGACGTCCGGCAGCAGGTCCGGCGCGATGCCCGGGCCGTCGTCGGTCACCGTGAGGACCGCGCTGCCGTCCGCCGAGCGGGCCAGCGTCGTCACGACCGTGGTGCCCGGTGGGGTGTGCGTGCGGGCGTTGGCCAGCAGGTTCGCCAGCACCTGGTGCAGCCGCTGGACGTCGCCGAGGACGAGGACCGGGGCCGGGGGCAGCTCCAGCTGCCAGCGGTGGCCGCGGCCGGCGACCTGGGCGTCGCCGACCGCGTCGGCCACCAGGCGGGTCAGGTCGACCTCGCGGACGTCGAGGGGGCGGCCGCCGTCGAGGCGGGCGAGGAGCAGGAGGTCCTCGACGAGCGCCGTCATCCGGACGGCCTCGGACTGGATCCGGCCCATCGAACGCGCGACCTCCGGCGGCACCAGCGCGCTGCCGCGGGCGGCCAGCTCGGCGTACCCGCGGATCGCGGCCAGCGGCGTCCGCAGCTCGTGGCTGGCGTCCGCGACGAACTGCCGGACGCGCAGCTCGCTGTCGTGACGCGCTTCCAGCGCCTGGGCGACGTGGCCGAGCATCAGGTTCAGCGCCGAGCCGACCTGGCCGACCTCCGTCCGCGGGTCGGTGTCGGGCTCGGGGACGCGGATCGACAGCGCCACCTGGCCGCGGTCGAGGGGCAGCTCCGTGACGCGCCCGGCGGTGGCCGCGACGCGGTCGAGCGGGCGCAGGGTGCGGCGGACCGCGAACGCGCCGAGGAAGGCCGCGCCGAGCACGCCCGCGGCGGCGACGCCGAACAGGATCAGCCCGACCGTGAGCAGCGTGTCGTCGACCGGTTTCAGCGGCAGGCCGGTGACCACGACGTCGCCGCTCCCGGTGACCGGCAGCGCCATCAGCCGGTACGCGCCGAGGTCGGCGAAGGACACCGTGTGCGGCTTGCCGTCGGCGGGCACCGAGAGCATGACGGCCTGCTGGGCCGAGGTGAGGAGCAGCCGCTCGCCGTGTTCGGAAATGCTGTCGTCGCGGACGAGCAGCGGCCCGGAGAAGGTGGCGCTCACCGTGCCGACGTTCTGGCCGAGCGGGTGCTGCCCGTCCGGCTGCGGGCCGCCGTCGTGCGGGCCGGCGTTGCTCGCGAACACCTGCGAGCGGGTCGCCGCGGCGGAGAGCTGCTGGTCGATCTGGCGGGTGAGGAACACGTCGAGCGCGAGCTCGCTGACCACACCCACGATCAGGCACACCACGGTGAGCAGCGCGACCATCGAGCCGGTCAGTTTCGCGCGCAGCGAAAGCCGCCCCCGGCGGGGGTGCGACGTGGTGGTTCGCGCGGCCATGGGTTCAGCGTCCGTCCGCGCCGTGTGTGCGGGTTGTGTGCTGCCTGTGAGGCGGCTGTGCGGTGCCGCTGCCCGATTCCTCCGGTCACAGGAACGGCTGACGCCCACCACAGTCCGCGCACAGCGAGCGGCCCCACCGTGGATCCCACCGCAGCATCTCGTTAAGGAGCACGACATGACCACACCGCAGGCACCGTCCACTTCGGACCAGGCGTGGGGCGGCGCACCGGCGCCGGGCGCGCCTTCCCGGCCGGCCTGGTCGACCGGGAAGAAGGTCGCGGCGGGCGCCGTCGCGGCCGTGATCGTGGCCGGCGGCGGAGCGGCGGTCTGGGCCGCGTCGTCGTCCGCCGCCACCGACAGCACGACGGCCGCCGGACCGGGCGGGATGCAGGGCGGCCCGGGCGGCATGGGCGCATTGGGGTCGACCCTGCACGGCGAGTACGTCGCCTCGGACGGGAACGGCGGTTACGTCACGAAGATCACGCAGACCGGCGAGGTGTCGGCGCTGAGCGCGACGTCGCTGACCGCGAAGAGCGACGACGGCTTCTCGAAGACGTACACGATCACGTCGGCCCAGGCGACGGGCCTCGCGACGGGAGATACGGTCACGGTGGTGGCGACGGAGTCCGGCGACACGGCGACGGCGACGTCGGTGACCGACGGCGACGCGGGCGGGCAGGGGGCGCCGCCGGCGGGCGCGCCGACCCGGACCGGGTGACCGAAAGGCGGGTCAGCGGCGGTCGTAGTCGACGGAGACTTCCGGGGTCGTCGCGCGGCACGTCCCGCACGCGCCGCCGGTGCACGAGTACGGCACCTCGAGACCCGCTCGCAGCGCCGCGTCCAGCACCGTTTCGCCCGCTTCGGCCGCGACGGTCGTCGGCGTGCCGCCCAGGGTCACCGACACCTGGGCCGGCGCGCCCGCCGGGTCTCGCAACGGGGCCGCGCCGCGGAACAGCTCGAAGTGGACGTTCTCCTCCGGGACGTCCGCGTCGGCCAGGGTGCGGCGGGCCAGCTCCATCAGGCCGCGGGGCCCGCAGAGGAACCACTCGTCGACCTTCGCCGGGTGGAGGCGGTTCTGCAGCAGCGCGCGCAGCCGGGTGCTGTCGAGGCGTCCGCGCTGGTACCGCTCGTGCGAAATCGCCAGCGCCGCGCCGACCGTGTCGAACTGCCGCGGCCGGTGCGTGTGCAGGTCCGGGTCGCGCTCGTCGGTGCGGTAGTGGACGACATGCAGCCGGCCGCCGAACCCGTCGGCGAGCGCGCCCAGCTCGCGCGCGAAGAGCGTCGTCGCCCCCGATGTGTTGACGTACAACAGGGTCGCGCGGCTGTGCGGCTCGGCCGACAGCGCGCTGACGAGGATCGACAGCACCGGCGTGATGCCGCTGCCCGCGGCCAGCGCGACGTAGTGCGCGGTCCGCGAAGGATCGGGCGTGAGCGTGAACCCGCCCGACGGCGGCAGCACGTCGAGGTGGTCACCGGCGGCCAGCGTCGTGGTCGCGAAGCCGGAGAAGGCCCCACCCGGACGTCGCTTCACCGCGATCCGCAGCTCACCGGACCCCGCCGGGGCGCAGATCGAGTACGTCCGCCGCACCGGCCGCCCGTCGACCACCGCGCGGACCGCCACGTGCTGGCCCGGCGTGAACCGGAACTCCGCCGCCAGGTGCGGCGGGATCTCGAAGGTGACCGCGACGGCGTCCGCGGTCAGCGGCCGGACCGCGGCCACCCGCAGGCGGTGGAACCGGCTCGGCCCGAGCGGCGGCGGCGCCGGCGCGGGCACGGTGACTTCAGGCGTGATCCCGAGCCCCACCCCCAGCCGGTACTCGGCCGCCGTCAGGTCTCGGCCCCACGCGGTGCTGATCGGGACGTCGCGGGCCAAGTAGGCGTCGCGGTTCTCGAGCCAGACCCGCCGGTAGCGGTGGAAGGGGACCGCCGGGTGCAGGTGGTGCACCAGGTGGAGGTTCTGGGCCAGCATCAGCGGTGTCAGCAGCCGGTCGAGGCCGATGCGGACGCGGGTGGTGCCGAACCGGCCGCACGAGCTCGCGGCGGCGGGCAGACCGTGGTGCGGCAGCCAGCCGAACGACCAGGCGAGCAGGGCCAGCCCCAACCGCTGCGGCAGCACGTACACGACCAAGAGCTCCACACCGTGGCCGTTCGCGATCAGCGCGACGGCGGCCGACAGCGCCGCGACGAGCACCACCAGCCCCTCGGCCAGCTCGTGCGGCGGCCGTGACTGCAGCCGCGCGACGTAGCAGCGTGCGTAAGAGAAGTCGAGGGTCGACCAGCGCAGCGGCAGCTGCCAGCCGGGGCCGCGCGAAACCCAGGCATCCGGGTCGGCGTGGCCCGCGTTGGTGTGACGGTGGTGCTCACCGTGGACGAACCTCAGCGCCGGGAACGCCGCGTACGCCGCGACGAACGGCACGGCGAGCCGGCCGAGCACCTCGTTGACCCAGGTCAGCTTGCCCGCCGAGTGGTGCGCCGACTCGTGCACCACCGTGTACATCGCGAAGGTCACGGCCGTGTTCAGCAGCACCGTCACCGCCGCCGGCAGGAGCCCCGCGAACAGCAGCCAGGTCGAGGAACCCCACACCGCGAGCGCGGCGGCGAACAACGCCAGCGTGGGCACGGAAACGGCGGGCAGCGGGATCCGTGGCGCCGGCACCGCGCGTGCGTGCACCGTGCCGGACGAGGGCACCGCCGAGGTGGCGGACTCGTGCGGCTGCGTGACGGCGGCGGTCATCGAGTGGTCTCCTCGGTCGAGAAGCTCCTGGCCAGGCGGGAGTCACCGTAGACAACTCAAAGCCGGATGTAAACGTTACGGCAGGCTTCGAAAAAAGGTGTCGGCCAGCGGAACGGGACCGGCGGGTAAGCTCGCCGTGTGAAGGCGGTCACCCACCCGGCCCCGGCGCCCACCCGGGAAAAGCTGCTGACCGCGGCGGCCGACGTCATCCACGCCGACGGCTGGGCCGCCGTGACGATGGGCAAGCTCGCCGCGCAGGTCGGCGTCAGCAGGCAGACCGTCTACAACGAGCTCGGGTCCAAGACCGAGCTCGCCAGGGCGCTGATGCTGCGCGAGACCGACCGCTTCGTCGAGCGGGTGAACGGGGACGTCGCCGCGCACCCGGACGACCCGGTCGCCGGCGTCACCGCCGCGTTCCGGCACACCCTCGAAGCCGCCCGCGCCAACCCGCTGCTCGAACTCGCGCTCGGCGGCGCGCAGGGCGCCCGCGACGACTTCCTCCCGCTGCTCACCTCGCAGCCCGAGGCCGTGCTCGGGCGGGCCGTCGAAGCCGTCGCGGCCGTCTTCGCGCGGGCCTACCCCGGGGTCCGGCTGACGCCCTCGGAGTGGGCGGTCGCGGTCGAGGCGTTCATGCGGCTGCTGCTCTCGCACCTGGTGCAGCCCAGCGGCTCGGCCGAGCACGCGAGCGGCCAGATGCGCTGGGTGATCGGCCGGATGCTCGGCGCCTGACGCCGCAGGTGGCCCCCGGCCCGGCGGCGCGGGCCACTGGCCTAGACTCGGACGTCCCGGTCTGCAGGTGACCAGGGGCCATTTCCGCAGGATTGTCTCACCACAATCGTTACCGCTCGAGGAGAAGACCTTGAAGAGCACCGTCGAGCAGCTGAGCCCGACGCGAGTCAAGATCAATGTCGAGGTGCCGTTCGACGAGCTCAAGCCGAACTTCGACCGCGCCTACCGCAAGATCGCCCAGCAGGTGCGCATCCCGGGCTTCCGGCCCGGCAAGGCGCCCGCTCGCGTCCTGGAAAGCCGGATCGGGCGTGGCCCGGTGCTCGACGAGGTCGTCAACGAGGCCATCCCGGCCAAGTACATCGAGGCCGTTCGCGAGAACGAGGTCCGCACGCTCGGGAACCCCGAGTTCGACGTCACGAAGCTGGAGGACCGCGACGTCCTCGAGTTCACGGCCGAGGTCGACGTGCGCCCGGAGATCGAGCTGCCCGACCTCGAAGGCTTCGCGGTCACCGTGGACGACGTCGAGCTGACCGACGCGGAGGTCGACGAGCAGCTCGACGAGCTGCGCGCCCGCTTCGGCACGCTGACCGGCGTCGAGCGCCCGGCCGAGACCGGCGACTTCGTCTCGATCGACCTCGCCGCGACCGTCGACGGCGAGGCCGTCGAGGAGGCCGCCACCAGCGGCCTGTCCTACGAGATCGGCTCCGGCCAGCTCGTGGACGGCATCGACGAGGCGATCGTCGGCGCGAACGCCGGCGACACGAAGACGTTCACCACCCAGCTCGTCGCCGGCGACCACGCAGGCAAGGACGCCGAGGTGACCGTGACCGTCCAGTCGGTCAAGCAGCGCGAGCTGCCCGAGGCCGACGACGAGTTCGCCCAGATGGCGAGCGAGTTCGACACGATCGACGAGCTCAAGGGCGACCTGCGTGAGCGCCTCGCCCGCGTCAAGAAGATGCAGCAGGGCGTCCAGGCGCGCGACAAGGTGCTCGACGAGCTCCTCGAGCGCACCGAGGTCCCGATCCCGGAGAAGGTCCTCGACTCCGAGATCGAGAACCGCAAGCACGACGCGATCCACCCGTTCGACCACGACGAGGCGCAGTTCGCGCAGGCGCTCGAGGCCGAAGGCCGCACGCTCGAAGAGTTCGACGCCGAGACCCGCACCGAGTCGGAGAAGGCCGTCCGCACGCAGCTGCTGCTGGACACCATCGCCGACAAGGAAGAGGTGTCGGTCAACGACGGCGAGCTCACCGAGCGGATCATCTACCAGGCCCAGCGCTTCGGGATCAGCCCGGACGAGTACGTCCAGCGGGCCCAGCAGTCCGGCCAGCTGACCGCGATCTACGCCGACGTCCGCCGCGGCAAGGCGCTCGCCTCCGTGGTCCGGAAGGCGACCGTGACCGACGGCTCGGGCGCCGAGGTCGACCTCTCGGAGCTGTTCGGCAACGACGAGCCGGCCGCCGACGAGGCAACCCAGGAGACGCAGGTCACCGACGAGGCGGCGAAGACTCCCGCGGAGTGAAGCTGTGAGCGAACTTGGGCGGTGTCAGGCATTCTGCACCGCCCAAGTTCGTTAGGGTCGGATACAAGATCTCAAGCATCTGAAACGACAGCGGCGGCCGTCAGCACCGGGCCGCCGCCGGCGAAAAGGCAGGCAGACGTGACGCAGCACACGCCCGAGGCGCGGACCGGAACCGCAGGGCTCACCCTCACCGACTCGGTGTTCGAGCGGTTGCTCCAGGAGCGCATCGTCGTCCTCGGTTCCGAGGTCAACGACGAGATCGCCAACCGGATCACCGCGCAGCTGTTGCTGCTCGACGCCGACGACGCCGAGTCCGACATCCGCTTCTACATCAACTCGCCGGGCGGCTCGGTCACGGCCGGGTTCGCCATCTACGACACCATGCAGCTGATCCGCCCGGACGTCGCGACGTACGCGATGGGCATGGCGGCCTCGATGGGGCAGTTCCTGCTCTCCTCGGGCACGCCGGGCAAGCGCTACGCGCTCCCGCACGCGCGGATCCTGATGCACCAGCCCTCGGCCGGTGTCGGCGGCACGGCCTCGGACATCGCGATCCAGGCCGACCTGTTCAACAAGTGGAAGCTGGAGCTGGCCAAGATCACGGCCGACCAGACCGGCCAGACGGTCGAGCAGATCATCAAGGACGGCGACCGCGACCGCTGGTTCACCGCGCAGGAGGCGAAGGACTACGGGTTCGTCGACCACGTCCTCACCGCCAACATCGCTCGTCCGGGCTCGAACTGAGCCGAAGCACCAAGGAGACTTCACCATGAGCAACTTCAGGCTCCCGGGTGACTTCCGGTCACCTTCCGTCCCGCAGTCGCGGTACATCCTCCCGTCGTACGTCGAGCGCACCAGCTACGGCGTCAAGGAGTCGAACCCGTACAACAAGCTGTACGAAGAGCGGATCATCTTCCTCGGCGTGCAGGTGGACGACGCGTCGGCCAACGACGTGATGGCCCAGATGCTGCACCTCGAGCACGAGGACCCGGACCGCGACATCACGATCTACATCAACTCGCCGGGTGGCTCGTTCACCTCGCTGATGGCGATCTACGACACCGCGCAGTACATCCGGCCGGACATCCAGACGGTCTGCCTCGGCCAGGCCGCCTCGGCGGCCGCAGTGCTGCTCGCCGCCGGCAACCCGGGCAAGCGGTTCGCGCTGCCGAACGCGCGGGTGCTGATCCACCAGCCCGCCACCGAGGGCAGCTACGGCCAGGTCTCCGACCTGGAGATCCAGGCGAACGAGATCCAGCGGATGCGGCGCCAGATGGAAATCATCCTGGCCAAGCACACGAACAAGGATCCCGACCAGATCAGGGCCGACATCGAGCGGGACAAGATCCTGACCGCCGCGGACGCCAAGGCGTACGGCATCATCGACGAGGTGCTCCCGTACCGCAAGGCGTCGGCGCTGTAGATCCGCCGAGCCGGTGTGTGTCGAGAAGACGACACACACCGGCCTCCTGGTTTAGGGTCGTCCTCTGACGTGCTCCCGGAGCTTGTGGGTGTTCCCGCCCAGGGCATCGGACGGGTACCGTCAGTGGCAATGCGTGAGGCTCCGCCAGGTCGTCCGTGACCGGGGCCGCACACTGGCAACACACGTCAGGCGCGGAAACCCGCGCCGGAGGGGACGAGGTCAACGGCCATGGCACGGATCGGTGACGGCGGAGACCTGCTGAAGTGTTCTTTCTGCGGGAAGAGCCAGAAGCAGGTGAAGAAGCTCATTGCCGGCCCCGGGGTCTACATCTGCGATGAGTGCATCGACCTCTGCAACGAGATCATCGAGGAGGAGCTGGCCGAGGCCGGCGACGTCAAGCTCGACGAGCTGCCCAAGCCCGCCGACATCCACGAGTTCCTCGAGCAGTACATCATCGGCCAGAACGACGCCAAGCGGACCCTCGCGGTAGCGGTCTACAACCACTACAAGCGGATCCAGGCGGACGACAAGGCCGGGCCGAAGGACTCCAAGGACGAGTCGGTCGAGCTCGCGAAGTCGAACATCCTGATGCTCGGCCCCACCGGGTGCGGCAAGACCTACCTCGCGCAGACCCTGGCGAAGCTGCTGAACGTCCCGTTCGCGATCGCGGACGCCACGGCGCTCACCGAGGCCGGGTACGTCGGCGAGGACGTCGAGAACATCCTGCTCAAGCTCATCCAGGCGGCGGACTACGACGTCAAGCGGGCCGAGACCGGGATCATCTACATCGACGAGGTCGACAAGATCGCCCGCAAGTCGGAGAACCCCTCGATCACCCGGGACGTCTCCGGCGAAGGTGTGCAGCAGGCGCTGCTGAAGATCCTCGAAGGCACGACCGCTTCGGTCCCGCCGCAGGGCGGCCGCAAGCACCCGCACCAGGAGTTCATCCAGATCGACACGACGAACGTGCTGTTCATCGTGGCCGGCGCGTTCGCCGGGCTGGAGAAGATCATCAACGAGCGGGTCGGCAAGCGCGGCCTCGGCTTCGGCGCGGAGATCCGCACGAAGTCCGAGATCGAGGAGAGCGACGTCTTCTCCGACACGATGCCGGAGGACCTGATCAAGTTCGGGCTGATCCCGGAGTTCATCGGCCGGCTCCCGGTCGTGGCGACGGTCAACCACCTGGACAAGGAATCGCTGGTCAGCATCCTCACCCAGCCGCGCAACGCCCTGGTGAAGCAGTACAAGAAGCTCTTCGAGATGGACAACGTCGAGCTCGAGTTCACCAAGACCGCGCTCGAGGCGATCGCCGACCAGGCGGTCCTGCGCGGGACCGGCGCCCGCGGGCTGCGCGCCATCATGGAAGAAGTGCTCCAGCCGGTGATGTACGACATCCCGAGCCGCGACGACGTGGCGAAGGTCGTCATCACCGAGCAGACGGTCCGGGAGAACGTGAACCCGACGATCGTCGCCCGGCAGCCGACGAGGCGCACGCGCAGCGAGCGCGGCGAGAAGTCGGCCTGACCCGGGTGTCTCCGGGCCACCCCGGCCCGGAGACCCGACAGGAAAGCTGAATGACTGCTGACTCTTTCCCGGGCTCCGGGGGCACGGTCCCCGGTGGAGGCGTGCAGGCGCCGCCTCCGCCGGAGCCGGCCCCGGCGCCCGCCGAGGGCGCCCCGGCCGGGACGGCTCCGGGGTTCCTCGAACTGAGCGAGCGCGTGATCGCGTCGGTCTTCGACCGGTACACGTGGCTGAACCGCGTCCTGATGGGCGTGCTGGCCGTGTTCACCGGCACCTGTGTCGTGGGCGTGGTGGCACGGCTGTCGCCGTTGCCGCTGATCCCGGTCCCGCTGTTCCTCGTCGCGGGGTACGGGTTGTGGCAGGCGCGCGGGGTGACCGAACGACGTCAGCTGTTCGGCTGGGTGCTGCTGTTCGCGCTCGCGACCCTGGTCGGCTTCTGGCTGATTTCGGTCGTCGGCCGCTGGGTGGAGTGAATTCCCTCTTTCCGGCCCGATTGAGTTCACCCGCTTTTGGGTAAGAATTTCCCGTGGCAGATGCGCGCGGACCGTTCCGGCATCCCGCACTGCTCTACCGTGGTGACACTGAGTATCTCGATGGCGTCGTTCCGTTCCTGGTCGAAGGCCTCGACCAGGGTGAACCCGTGGCTGTGGCCGTGCCGGAGCGGAACCTGAAGCTCCTCGAGAATGCCCTGGGCGACCGGGCGTCCCACGTCCGGCTGATCGACATGTGCGAGGCCGGCCGCAATCCCGGCGCCATCCTGCCGTCGGTGCTGCTCGCCTTCGCCGGCGAGCACGCGAGGCCGGTGCGGATCGTGGGGGAGCCGATGTGGGCCGCCCGCACCGACGTCGAGTACCCGGAGTGCGTGCTGCACGAGGTGGTCGTCAACCACGCTTTTGCCGGCCGGGACGTCGCCGTGCTGTGCCCCTACGACGTCGCGGCGCTGCCGCCGGAGGTCCTGGCCGACGTCGAGCGCACCCACCCCGAGCTGTGGGCCTCGAGCGGCCGGGCGCCCAGCGCGCGCTTCGACCCCGACGGCGCCCGGGCGGACGTCACGCGGCCGCTGGTGCCGCCGCCGGTCGCGGTCGAGCGCCGGTTCGACGTCGCCCAGCTGGCGTCGCTGCGCCGCTTCGCGGAGATCTGGGCCGCCCGCCACGGCCTGCGCCGGCCCCGCCGGGACGACTTCGCGCTGGCGATTGCGGAGCTGACCACGAACAGCGTCCTCTACGGCGGCGGCACCGGCGTGCTGCGCCTGTGGACGGAAGAACGCCAGCTGGTCGCCGAGGTGACCGACGCGGGCACGATCACCGAGCCGCTGGCGGGCCGCGTCCCGCCCCCGGCGGCGACGCTGGGCGGGCGCGGGCTCCTGCTGGTGCACCGGCTCGCCGACCTGGTCCGCACGTACTGGATCCCGGGCCGCACGACCACCCGGGTCCACTTCACCTGCTGAGGTCCCACCTCAAGACGCCACTTTCCCTGAGAAAGATGCGGGGTTGGGGAGGGAAATCGGGGGATGTGGACAAAGCTGCCGCGGGCGGTCAGTCCGCGCGGGGGACGTGCTTGCCGAGGAAGCTGACCAGGCTGGGCACCACGGTCCGGTTGAACGTGTCACCGTGCTTGCCGTGGGCGGTGTGCGCCACCGCCGGGTGGGCCGCGTCGATGTACCGCCGGACGCCGGTGATGAACGGGTCCTCCGTGCCGCACCAGATGCCGTTCGCGACACCCTTGGTCTCGTCGACGTGCCGCAGCGGGTCGAGCGCCGTCCAGTCCTGGATGCCGGTGAAGATGTGCCGCTTGGCCATCTCCTGCCACGACAGGATCAGGGCCGGGGCCAGCGTCGCGACGGCGGCCGGCGGCTGGCGCCGCTCGACCCGGCGGCGCGTGTACAGCAGCGCGCCGAACCCGCCCATCGACACGCCCGTGCAGGCGAACGGCAGGCCGGTGTCGCCGGCGAAGCCACGGGCCCGCAGCCACTGCGGGACCTCTTCCAGCAGCATGGCCATCGGGTCGTCGTTCGGGTGCACCTGGTGCCAGTAGTTGTCGCCGCCGTCGACGGCCACGAAGCCGAACGCCGGGACCGCCTTGCGGGCGACGTCGCTGGCGAGCTGCTTGAGCGTGCCGGTGGGCGCCGCGCTGCGGGCGTTGCCGTGCAGGCCGTGCAGCATGAGCGACATCGGGAGCCCCTTCGGCGGGGTCTTCGACGGCAGCACGAACACCAGGTCGACCATCCGCCCGCGGGCCTGGGAGTAGACCCGCTCGACCCGCGTGCTGCCCAGCTGCGTCGTCGGGTTCGACGACGCCACGCCCAGCGCGCGCTGCAGCGCCGGGCTGAACGGCAGCTTGCCGGTCGCCGTGCCGACCGCCAGGCCGGCCACCGCGAGCCCGGACGCCCCCGCGATCAGGGCCGACCGGCGGCTGAGCCACCTGCGCGCGTCCCGGACCGCCGCCCCGGCCGCGGTCTGGGGCTCGGCCCCCGCCGCGTCCCCGCGATCCCCGTCTTCCTCGTTCACCTGTCTCCGTCCCCGCCTGCTCTTCCCTAGGACGCCGCGCACCCGCTCCGCGTTCCCCTCGCGTCCCACCCGCCGGGTTAGTCGTTCTCACCTTGCCCGGCGTTTCGGGTCTTCGCGCGCCAAGCCGCTTTGGCGGCCTCGGTCGAGCGTTCGGCCCGCTCCACAGTGTCTCCCAGGCCCACGGCCAGCGTGATTCCCAGGGGTATCAAGATGTGGTCTATACCCTGTTCGTCGAGGCCGAAGTGCCCGGACGCCTCCAACGTGACAAAACCGTGCAGCGCGCTCCACAGCTGTGCCGCCGCCTGGTACTTCTCCGCGGGCCGGAAGCGGCCGGCGTCGATCGCCCGTTCGGTCGCCCGGACGATGTGCTCGAACGCCTCCAGGCCCTCCTGGGCGGCTTCGCGGCCTTCCTCGGTCGTGAGGTCCGAGAGCGTGGCCCGCTTGCCGCCGGGGGCCGACTGGCCGAACGTCACGGCGAACAGCTGCGGCTGCTCGGCGACCGCCTGCCGGTAGGTCCGGGCCAGGCTGAAGACGTCCGCCACCGGGTCGTCGGTCTCGCCGACCTCGCCCAAGCGTGCCGAAAGCCGCAGGAACCCGGTCCGCGCGACCTCGTCGACCAGCGCGGCCATGCCCCCGAAGTGGGTGTACACGGCCATCGTCGAGACGCCGACCTCGGCCGCGAGCTTGCGGGCCTGCAGGGTTTCGGGGCCGCCGTCGTCGAGCAGCCGGATGGCGGCCTCGACGAGCCGCTCCTTGACGTCGTTCGCTCGGGGTTTCGGGCTCATGCTTGCCAGTATCTCATAACCCTGTTATAAATGGTGTCATAACCAAGTTATGACAGCCTCGGAGGGGTTCGGCATGGGCAACAAGTTCCTCGAAGGAAACTTCGGCCCGGTGAGCCGGGAGTACACGATCACCGAGCTGGCCGTCACGGGGCACATCCCCGACTTCCTCGACGGCCGCTACCTGCGCAACGGGCCCAACCCGCTGTCCGAAGTGGACCCGGCGGCCTACCACTGGTTCATGGGCGACGGCATGGTCCACGGCGTCCGCCTGCGCGACGGCAAGGCGGAGTGGTACCGCAACCGCTGGGTGCGCAACCCGTCGGTCTCGGCGACGCTGAACGGCGAGGACGCCAGCCGGTTCTGCGGGCTGGACGCGCTCGGCGCCAACACCAACGTCGTCGGCCACGCCGGCAAGACCCTCGCCCTGGTCGAGGCGGGCGCGCCCATCTACGAGCTGACCGACGAGCTCGACACCGTCGGCCAGTGCGACTTCGACGGCACGCTGCCGGGCGGCTACACCGCCCACCCCAAGCGCGACCCGCGCACCGGCGAGCTGCACGCCGTGTCGTACTTCTTCGGCATGGGCAACAAGGTCCAGTACTCGGTGATCGACGTCGAGGGGCACGTCCGCCGCACGGTCGACGTCGAGGTCACCGGGTCGCCGATGATGCACGACTTCTCCCTGACCGAGAAGTACGTCGTCTTCTACGACCTGCCGGTGACGTTCAACACCGACATGGCGGTGGCCGCCAACGTGCCCAGTGCGCTGCGCACCCCCGCGAAGCTGGTGCTGTCGGCGATGGTCGGCAAGGTCCGCGTGCCGGACCCGGTGACCGCGATGATGGCGAGCAAGATCGGCGCGAACGGCGGCCTGCCCTACCGCTGGAACCCGAAGTACCCGGCCCGGATCGGCGTCATGCCGCGGGAGGGCCAGAACCGCGACGTCCGCTGGTTCGACGTCGAGCCGTGCTACGTCTTCCACCCGCTCAACGCCCACGACGAAGGCGACGGCATCGTGCTGGACGTCGTCCGCCACCCGAAGATGTTCGACCGCGAGCTGCACGGCCCGGGTGAGGGCGGCCCGACGCTCGACCGCTGGACCGTCGACCTCAGCGCGGGCAAGGTCCTGGAGGAGCGGCTCGACGACCGCGGCCAGGAGTTCCCGCGCGTCGACGAACGGCTCGTCGGCCGGCCGCACCGCTACGGCTACTCGATCTCGACCGAAGACGGCGCGCAGCCCGGCGGATCGCTGTTCAAGCACGACTTCCGGACCGGCTCGCGCCAGGAGCGCGCGTTCGGCGACGGACGGCAGCCCGGCGAGTTCGTCTTCGTCCCGTGCCACGACGACGCGGCCGAGGACGACGGCGTCCTGATGGGCTTCGTCTTCGACCCGGCGACGCAGCGCAGCGACCTCACGCTGCTCGACGCGGGCACGCTGGAGACCGTCGCCGCGGTGCACCTGCCGGACCGGGTGCCGAACGGCTTCCACGGCAACTGGGTCGAGACCGCCTAAGTGAGTACGCGGGAAGCGCCCCAAGGCCACATTGGTTGCGTCTGACGCACCGAAGGCCGCCTTGGTTGCGTCTGACGCACCGAAGGCCACATTGGGGCGCTCAGGTCAGCACGCGGTGGTCGCCGGTGTAGAGGTTCATCGAGTCGCCGCGCAGGAAGCCGATCAGCGTGATGCCGTTCTCCTCGGCCAGCTCCACCGCCAGTGACGACGGCGCGGACACCGCGGCCAGCAGGCCGATCCCGGCCATCGCCGCCTTCTGGACCAGCTCGAACGACGCCCGCCCGGACACCAGCAAGCCGTGCCCCGGCGCGGGTGTGCGGCCCTCGAGGACGGCCCAGCCCAGCACCTTGTCGACCGCGTTGTGCCGGCCCACGTCCTCGCGGACGACGTCGAGCGAGCCGTCCGGGGTGAACAGGGCCGCCGCGTGCAGGCCGCCGGTGCTGGCGAACACCTTCTGGCGGGAGCGCAGCTTGTCCGGCAGGCCGGACAGGGTCTCGCTCTTCACCGCGAAGCCGGCCGAAGCGGGGGAGAAACGGGTCTTGAGCTTGACCGCGTCGAGGGCGGCCTTGCCGCAGACCCCGCACGACGACGTCGTGTAGAAGTTGCGCTCGACCCCGGTGTCCGGCGGTGGCACGCCCGGCGCCAGCGCGACGTCCAGCACGTTGTAGGTGTTGCGGCCCTGGTCGTCGACGCCGTCGCAGTAGCGGGCGACCGAGACGTCCTCCCGGCCGCCGATGACCCCTTCGGACAGCAGGAAGCCGTGGGCCAGCTCGACGTCGTGGCCCGGCGTGCGCATCGTCACCGCCAGCGCCTTGCCGCCGACCCGCAGCTCCAGGGGCTCTTCGGCGGCGAGCGAGTCGGGCCGGCGCCGGTCGCCGGTCGCGGAAATCCGCCGCACCGGCCTGCGCACGGTCACCCTGCCCATGACCCACACCCTTCTCCGCCGGAAAGTTTGACACTCGCATGGTGCAACACCGGGTATTTAGTAATACATTCCCTCCATCATCCCCACTCTACGGAGGGATCCGATGGCTCCCGGCTTCCTGGACCGTTCCCGGATCGTCGCACCGCCCACCTGGACGCGCTGGCTGGTGCCGCCGGCGGCCCTGTCGGTACACCTGTCGATCGGGCAGGCCTACGCGTGGAGCGTGTTCAAGACCCCGCTCGAGAAGACGATGCACCTGACCGGGACGCAGAGCTCACTGCCGTTCCAGCTCGGCATCGTCATGCTCGGCCTGTCCGCCGCGTTCGGCGGCACGCTCGTCGAGAAGAACGGCCCGCGCTGGGCGATGTTCGTCTCGATGTGCTGCTTCGCCAGCGGCTTCCTCATCTCCGCGCTCGGGGTGGCCACCGGCCAGTTCTGGCTGGTCGTGCTCGGCTACGGCGGGGTCGGCGGCATCGGGCTCGGCATCGGCTACATCTCGCCGGTGTCCACGCTGATCAAGTGGTTCCCGGACCGGCCGGGCATGGCCACCGGGATCGCGATCATGGGCTTCGGCGGCGGCGCGCTGATCGCGTCGCCGTGGTCGTCCTCGATGCTCGGCACCTCGCCGACCGAGGGAACCATCGCAACGGCGTTCCTGGTGCACGGCATCGTCTACGCGGTGTTCATGTCGATGGGCTGGCTGCTCGTGCGGGTGCCTGCCGACGACTGGAAGCCGGCGGGCTGGCAGGAGAAGACCGACCACGGCAACGCGATGATCAGCACCGCGAACGTCTCGGCCGCGAACGCGATCAAGACCCCGCAGTTCTGGTGCCTGTGGGTCGTCCTGTGCTTCAACGTCACCGCGGGCATCGGCATCCTGGAGAAGGCGTCCCCGATGATCGTGGACTTCTTCAAGAGCACGTCGACCCCGGTCGGCACGGCCGCGGCGGCGGGGTTCGTCGCGCTGCTGTCGCTGTGCAACATGCTCGGCCGGTTCGTCTGGTCGTCCACTTCGGACCTGGTCGGCCGCAAGAACATCTACCGCACCTACCTCGGTGCCGGCGCGGTGCTGTACCTGGTGATCGCGCTGACGCAGAACTCGTCGAAGCTCGTGTTCATCCTGTGCGCCATGGTGATCCTGTCGTTCTACGGCGGCGGGTTCGCGACCGTCCCGGCGTACCTCAAGGACCTCTTCGGCACCTACCAGGTCGGCGCGATCCACGGCCGGCTGCTCACCGCGTGGTCGGTGGCCGGTGTGCTCGGCCCGCTGATCGTCAACGCGATCGCCGACAGCGAGAAGGCGGCGGGCAAGTCCGGCCCCGACCTCTACACGACGTCGTTCTACATCATGATCGGCCTGCTCGTGGTCGGCTTCGTGGCCAACGAGCTGGTGCGGCCGGTGAACGAGAAGTTCCACGAGCCGGCGCCCGCAGGCGCGGCCGCGAGGAGTGAGGCGTGATGACCGAGCCGTCGGCGAAGACCAACCGGGTGCCGCTGATCGTGCTGGCCTGGGCGTGGGTCGTGCTGCCCTTCGCCTACGGCGTCTACCAGCTGTTCCTCAAGCTCGTGCAGCTCTTCGGATGAGCGGGGGCGTGCTGGTCACCGGCGCGTCCCGGGGAATCGGGCGGGCGGTGTCCCTCGCCTTCGCGGCGAAGGGGCACCGCGTGGCCGTCCACTACGGACACCGCGCCGCCGACGCCGAGGAGACGCTCGCCGCGTTGCCCGGCGACGGGCACGTGCTCGTCGGGGGTGACCTCGCCGATCCCGAAGCGGCGCAACGGATCGCGGACGCGGCCGAAGCCGGGCTGGGCGGCGTCGACGTGCTCGTGAACAACGCCGCCGTCGCGCCGTCGGCCGAAACCGCGCACCCGGTCGCCTCGGTGTCCTACGCGGACTGGCAGCGGATCTGGCGGCGCACCCTCGACGTCAACGTCGTCGGCGCGGCGAACGTGAGCTACTGCGTCGCCCGGCACCTCGTCAACCGCGGGGCGCCGGGCCGGATCGTCAACATCGGGTCACGCGGGGCGTTCCGGGGCGAGCCCGACCACCCGGCGTACGGCGCGAGCAAGGCCGCGCTGCACGCGTTCGGCCAGTCGCTCGCGCTCTCCCTCGCGCCCCACGGGATCGCCGTGACGTCGGTGGCGCCCGGCTTCACCGCCACCGAGCGCGTCGCGGACCGGGTCGACGACGCCCTGCGCGCGCAGAGCCCGTTCGGGCGGGTCGGCACGCCGGAGGAGGTCGCCGCGGCCGTCGTCTACCTGGCCTCCGCCGAAGCGACCTGGGCGTCCGGCGCGATCCTCGACCTCAACGGCGCCTCCCACCTGCGGATGTGACCTGCCTCACGCGTGCAGCAGGCGACGGGCCGCGCGCGTCGGTAGGGCGTGCATCCACTGGGGAAGATCGTCGTCGCCGGGCTGGCCCTGGTCGTTCTCTGCGGCACGGCGTACGGCTACACCAACCTCCGCGCGCTCGACGAGGTCACGCGCGACAGCGTGATCGACGCCGACGGCGAAGCCAAGCCGGGGGAGCAGCCCGCCGACGGCTCGCTCGACATCCTGCTCGTCGGCCGGGACGCCCGCACCGACCCGCAGGGCAGGCCGCTCGCGCCCGACGTCCTGCGGGAGCTGCGGGTCGGCGCCAACGGCGACGACCTCACCGACACGCTCATCGTGCTGCGGATCCCGAACGGGACGAGCGAGGTGAAAGCGTTTTCCATCCCGCGCGACAGCTACGTCGCGATGCCCGGCGGGAAGGGCAAGATCAACGCCGCGTTCGGCCGGGCGAAGGCGGGCGAGGCGCGGCGGCTGCGGACGGCCGGGGAGACCGACAAGGCGAAGATCGACCAGTCCGCGCTGACCGCCGCCCGGCGCGCGACGCGGCAGGCGGTCGAAGACCTGACCGGCGTCAAGATCGACCACTTCGCCGAGGTGAACCTGCTCAGCTTCTCCGAGATCAGCAAGGCCGTCGGCGGTGTCGACGTCTGCCTCAAGGAAGCCACCAAGGACAAGAACTCGGGCGCGGATTTCCCGGCCGGCCGGCAGCGGATCTCGGGCGCGGACGCGCTGGCCTTCGTCCGGCAGCGCGACCACCTCAAAGGTGGTGACTTCGACCGCGTCCGGCGCCAGCAGGTGTTCCTCGCCGGGCTGGCCCGGCAGGTGCTGTCGGCGGGCACGCTGGCCGACCCCGGCAAGCTGTCCGGCCTGATCGACGCCGTGAAGCGGTCGGTGGTGCTCGACGCGTCGTGGAACCTGCTCGACTTCGTCGCGCAGATGCGGGGTGTCAGCGGCGGTGGCATCCAGTTCGAGACGATCCCGGTGGTGAACCCGGACTACCGCTACGACCCGGCCGACCCGCGCGCGACGGCGGTGCAGGTCGACCCGGCCGCCGTGAAGTCGTTCGCGGCGGGCCTGGTCGGGCCCGCCGCGCCGCCGTCGGCCCAGGCCGCGCCGGTCACGGTCGACGTGGCCAACGCGGGCCCGCGGGAGGGGCTCGCGGCCCGCGTCGCCGGGTACCTGGGCGAGCACGGCTTCACCCAGGGGGACACCGGGAACACCGCCACCCGCCGGACGTCGCTCGTGCGCTTCGGCGCGGACCTCGCCCAGCGCGGCGCCGAGGTCGCGAAGCTGCTCGGCGGGCTGGACGCGCAGGAGTCGGCGTCGGTGCCGCCGGGGCACATCGAGGTCGTCCTCGGAACGGTATACAACGGGCCCGGCGCGGCCGGCGGCGGGAGCGCGCCGGCCGCGGGCGACGAACCGATCACGTCGAGCGGTGTCGTCTGCGTCAATTGACCGGCTGCTCATTACTTTCCCCCTTTCTGTCCGGTTCCGCGAAATGCGGACGGGATTTCCGGAAAACCACCGCGAGGACTTCCGGCCGGGGTGGACCACGGTGGACCACCCGTGGCACTGGTCTTGACGCTGCCCCACTGGTGAGGCAGTGTTCCGGGAACCGTCCGGCGGCAGCACCGCGACGGTCCGGAGTGGTTCACCCGATCGGTGAGCACCCGGAAAGTCAATTTCGGGAAATACGGAAAGTCCGGGATTTATGCGCAGCAGCATCGCCCGCGGGTGGTGGGTCCTTCCGGTGGTCCTTTCGGCCTTTTTCTGCGCCGGGTGCCAGTCGGGCTCCGGGGTTTCGAACTACCCCGAAGCCGTCGACGCCTGCAAGCTGCCCGGCGCGGACACGCTCGCCCGGCTCGCGCCCGGGACCGTCGAGATCCCGGCGAGCTCGGTCAAGACGGCCGACAGCCTGGTCGTGCCCGCCGACCGCTCCAGCGACGACAACGCCCTGACCAGCTGCAAACGGCTGTTCGCCCGCGACCTCGGCGGCGGGAAGCCCAACCTGCAGGACTACCGGCTGGTCACGATCGCCGTCGTCCGCTACACCGACTCCAACGCCGCCCAGGGCGCCACCAAGGCCACCCAGCTGATGACCGACGCACTGGCCGACCACTCGGGCGTCCGGCTCGCCACCGGCGTCGGCGACGAAGCCGGGTTCTCCGAGCAGTGGGCGGCGGTCCGCACCGGCAACGTGGTGCTGGGCCTGGCGATCGCCGACGGCGGCACGGAAGCCGCCCTGATCCCGCCCGCGACCCTCGACAACGTCCAGGCCGTGGTCACCGACATGACCAACACCCTTCAGCGCGACTACAAGGGCTGAGCCGTCAGGACCGGGGCTCGAGGCGCACCACGATGGCCTTCGACACCGGGGTGTTCGACTTCTCCGCCACCGAGTCCAGCGGCACCAGCGCGTTGGCCTCCGGGAAGTACGCCGCCGCGCAGCCGCGGGCCGTCGGGTAGGACACCACTCGGAACTCCGGTGCGCGGCGGTCGCCGTCGCGCCACTCCGAGACCAGGTCGACCAGCGCGCCGTCGGTCAGGCCGAGGGAAGCCAGGTCGTCCGGGTTGACCAGGACCACGCGGCGGGCGTTCTCGATGCCGCGGTAGCGGTCCGAAAGCCCGTAGATCGTGGTGTTGTACTGGTCGTGGCTGCGCATCGTCTGCAGCAGCAGCCGGCCCTCGGGCACGCTCGGGTACTGCAGCTCGGACACCGTGAAGTTGCCCTTGCCGTTGGCCGTGCCGGTGAACTCGCGGGAGTCGCGCGGCGCGTGCGGCAGCACGAACCCGTCCGGCTCGCGGACGCGCCGGTTGTAGTCTTCGCAGCCCGGCACGACCCGCGAGATGCGGTCGCGGACCAGGTCGTAGTCGGTCTCGAACGTCCGCCACGGCACGGCGTGCCCGGCGCCGAAGAGCTTTTCCGCGAGCCGGCAGACGATCGCGACCTCCGAGAGCAGGTGCTCGCTCGCCGGCTTGAGACGGCCGCGGGAGGTGTGCACCTGCGACATCGAGTCCTCGACCGTGACGAACTGCTCGCCGCTGGCCTGGACGTCGCGCTCGGTGCGGCCGAGCGTCGGCAGGACCAGCGCGGTGCGGCCGTGCACGACGTGCGAGCGGTTCAGCTTCGTCGAGACGTGCACGGTGAGCGAGCACGACTCGAGCGCCTTTTCCGTCGCCTCCGTGTCCGGGGTCGCCGACGCGAAGTTGCCGCCGACGGCGAAGAACACCTTGCCGCGGCCGTCGCGCATCGCGCGGATCGAGTCGACCGTGTCGAGGCCGTGCTCGCGCGGGACGTCGATGCCGAACTCGCCGGCGAGGGCGTCCATGAACGACTGCGGCATCTTCTCCCAGATGCCCATCGTCCGGTCGCCCTGGACGTTCGAGTGCCCGCGCACCGGGCACAGCCCCGCGCCCGGCTTGCCGATCATCCCGCGCATCAGCGCCAGGTTCGCGATCTCCGAGATGGTCGGGACGGCGTGTTTGTGCTGCGTCAGGCCCATCGCCCAGCAGTAGATCGTGCGCTCGGAGGTGGCGATCATCCGCGCCACCTTCTCGATCTGCTCCCGCGGCAGCCCGGTCGCGCGCTCGACCTCCGGCCAGTCGATCTCCCGCAGGTGCTTCGCGTAGTCGTCGAAGCCCTCGGTGACCCGCTCGACGAAGTCGCGGTCGACGATCGAGCCGGGCGCCTCCTGGTCCCAGGCCAGCAGCAGGTGCCCGACCGCCTGGAACAGCGCGAGGTCGCCGCCGAGGCGGATCTGGGCGAACTCGTCGGCCAGCGGGGTGCCCTTGCCGACCACCCCGCGGACGTTCTGCGGGTTCTTGAACCGCATCAACCCGGCTTCGGGCAACGGGTTCACGGCGATGACCCGGGCGCCGTGGCCCTTCGCGACCTCGAGCGCCGAGAGCATCCGCGGGTGGTTGGTGCCCGGGTTCTGCCCGACGACGACGATCAGGTCGGCCTGGTGGATGTCGGCCAGGCTCACCGAGCCCTTGCCGATGCCGGTGGTCGCCGCCAGCGCCGCGCCGGAGGACTCGTGGCACATGTTGGAGCAGTCCGGCAGGTTGTTCGTGCCGAACGAGCGCACCATGAGCTGGTAGAGGAACGCGGCTTCGTTGCTGGTGCGGCCCGAGGTGTAGAAGAACGCCTCGTTCGGGTCGGTCAGGGCCTTCAGCTCAGCCGCGACCAGCTCGAACGCGTCGTCCCAGGAGATCGGCTCGTAGTGCGACGCGCCTTCGCGCAGCACGAACGGCTCGGTGATCCGGCCCTGCTGGCCCAGCCAGTAGTCGGTCTTCCCGCGCAGCTCCTCGACCGGGTGCGCGGCGAAGAACTCCGGGCCCACCCGCCGTTTCGTGGCTTCTTCGGCGACGGCCTTCGCGCCGTTTTCGCAGAACTCGGCCAGCTTGCGCTTCTCGCCGTCGACCTCGCGGGGCTCGGGCCACGCGCACCCGGGGCAGTCGAAGCCTTCACGCTGGTTCAGCAGCCGCAGCGCCTTGACGGTCCGGCCGGTGCCCATCTGCTCGACGCTGCGCGCGAGGGACACGGCCACGCCGGGGATCCCGGCCGCCCAGCCCTTCGGCTTGCCCACCTCGAGGCGGGCTTCGTCCACGTCCTGCGCCGGCGCTTCACGGGTCATGCCTCCATCGTGCGCCTCGAGGACCGTGCGCGCGAACCTGGGGTGCGTCACCCCACCAACCCGCCACTTTCCCTAGGAAAGATGCGTCACCTCACGCCAACCAAACGCCACTTTCTCAGAGAAAGATGCGTCACCTCACGCGGAATTCACTGCGGCGCGCAGGCCGCGGTCGGCGACCGTGACGGCCAGCAGCAGCACGCTGATGACGACCAGTGCGATCGCCAGCCGGTGCAGGCCGGCCGAATCGGCGTGCGGGCCGTAACACAGCGCGATGAGCGTCGAGGCCACGATCGCGCCGAGGTACTGGGCCGTGCGGAACAGGCCGCTGGCCGTGCCCATCTGCTCGGCGGGCGCCTCGCGGTAGAGCGTCGTCTGGTTCGCGACGCTGGTGAGGCCCTGGGCCAGCCCGAACAACGCGGCCAGGGCGAGCAGCGCGCCGACCCAGGTGCCGTCATGGACGAGCAGCAGCAGCGCCGACCCGCCGAGCAGGGCCACCGCGACGGTGACCAGCCGGGCCTTGATCCCGGACGCGCGCCCGGAAAACGCCGCCGCGCACACCGCCGTGCCGGACATCGGCAGCAGCATCAGCCCGGCAGCCTCCTCCGACAGCTGCCGCGTGGTCTCCAGCCACTGGACGTAGCCGAACATGATCGCGTAGATGGCCATGAAGCTCAGCGCCTGGCGCAGGTAGGTGCGCAGGATCGCGCGGTTGGCCGCGAGCATCCGGAGGTCGAGGAACGGGTCCGCGCGCCGCAGCTCGACCAGCGCGAACGCGATCCCGAGCGCGGCGACGACGGCGAGCAGCCAGGCCTCGGCGCCGGGGTTCATCAGGAAGAACAGCAGCGCCAGCAGCGTCGCGGAGAAGAGCGTGATGCCCAGGACGTCGATCGGCTTCGCCGTGCGCGCGCCGCGGTCGTCCTTCGGCACCCACAACAGCGCCAGCACCAGCGAGAGCCCGGCGAGCGGGATGTTCACCGCGAAGATCGCGGGCCAGCCGAAGAGGCCGATCAGCACCCCGCCGAGCGTCGGGCCGATCACCATCACCGTCTGCGCGGACATCGACAGCACCGACAGCACCCGCGCTGGCACGCCCTGGCCGCCGGCTTCGGCGTGGTGGCGCAGCACGGCCATCGCGGCCGGGAACCCGGCACACGTGCCGAGCCCCAGGACGACCCGCACCCCGGTCAGCCAGCCGACGGAGAGCGGGATCATGCCGGCGATCCCGGCGATGATCACCAGCGTCGCCCCGCCGAGCAGGACGCGCCGCGCGCCGTAGCGGTCCACCAGCAGGCCGACCACCGGCTGCCCGACCGCGGTGGCCAGGTACAGCGCCGAGATCAGCCACGCGGTCTGGCCGGGGCCGGCGCCGAAGCTCTGCCCGATCGGCACGAGCGCGACGGCGATCAGCGTGGAGTTGATCGGGTTGAGCACCGCGCCGGCCACCAGCGGGGTGACCAGGCGGGCGCCGAACTTGGCGGGTGCGGTGACGGTGCTCGTCAGGACTCCTTCGGTTTCAGTGTTGGGCAGCGCGCTGCAGCAGTGGCAGCGCGCGCGTGACGACCTCGAGCTCGGCGGGGGTCAGCTCGTCCAGCAGCGCCTGGGCGAGCCACTCGTCGCGGTGCTGGAGGACGCCGCGCACGGTGTCCGTGCCGGCCTCGGACAGGCCGATGACCACGCGGCGCCGGTCGGCCGGGTCGGCGTTGCGGGCGAGGTACCCCAGCTCGTCGAGGACTCCGAGGGTGGCGGCCATCGACTGCTGCCGGACGTGCTCGGCCGCGGCCAGCTCACCCTGGGTGGCCGGGCCTTCGCGGTAGAGGCGGTTGAGGACGGCCGACTGCGACGGGGTCAGGATCCCCGCGTTGTCGACCTGGCGCAGCCGCCGGTGCAGCTGCGCGACCACGCCGCGGAGCCAGCCGGCGGTCTCGGCCACGTGCGCAGGTACTTCGCCCATGCACACAGGTTAACTGTACAGCTCAGACTGTGCATCTGGATGTGACGCACCCCCGTCCGGGAGTGCGCTCGGGTCAGTGGCAGTCGTCGAAGGTCGGCACCGGGTACTTCGGGTCGTAGTAGCCGGGCGCGTCGTGGCCGCCGGTCGACGGGCCGGTCCGCGGGTTCGCGTAGTCCGGCGCCAGGAAGCCCTCGTTGGCGGCGGCGCACCCGACCGACCACGTCGCGCTCTGGCCGCCGTCCAGCCACAGTCCGTGGCTCGACTTCGCGACGCTCGAACCGGTGGCGACCACGTACGTCTCGTCCACGCGCAGGAAGCTGACGATCTCGTTCGGGCTGGTCAGCCCCTCGGGGTGGACGTTGTCGAAGGCGTAGGCGACGACGTACTTCGCGTCGACGGCCAGTTCGCCGGGCTTCTCGCCGGCGTGCGCGGTGAGCGTGCCGAACGTGCGGGGGCCCGCGTCGAGCAGGTGGTAGCCGTCGGCGATCTCGGTCAGGTAGGCGTTGAAGCCGGCCTGGTCCTTCGACGGCTTCGCCGCGAGCCGGGGTGTCATCTGCCCGCGCTGGTCCGGGGCGAGGAGCGCGAGGAACGCCTTCGGGTCGTGCGAAAACAGCACGGCCGGGTCGAGATGGGCCGCGGTGATGGCCTGCCGGGCCCGCGCGTAGGCGTCCGCGACCGCTTCGGCCTTGAACGAGCCGATCGCGGCCGCGGCGGGCGAGGTGATGCCGCCGAGGCCCTTGGTCCAGTCCTGGGCGGGAGTGTTCGCGTACGGGTGGGCCAGGTCGACGTGGGCGAACTGCGCCACCTGGGTCGGGTTGGGCGTCTCCGGGATCGCCTCACGCGCCGGAGGACGGCCTGCCAGCACGATGCCCGCGACGGTCAGGCCGAGGATCGCCACGAAGACGGCGAGGATCCACCAGCGGGTGCGCGGCTTCCGGGAGCCGCGTCTGCGCTGCTGCTTCCGGAGCTGCTTGCGGTCCTTCTTGGCGCCCAGCCAGGCGTCGGTCTGCGCGTGCTTGCGCCACTCCGGGTCCATCAGGTCCGGGTGCGAGTCGAGCAGGTTGTCGTCGTCCACGTGCTTCCCCCAGGGTCGATGCCTGATCATCGACGGCGGGGGACGAGCGTTACGGGTTCAGCCGAAGAAGACGAACTCGTTGACGCCGATCCCCTGGATCTGGTGCACGATGATCGCCGCGGCGACCAGGCCGGCCACCAGGAGCAGGGCGAGCACACCGGGCCAGCGGCTCTGCCCTGGCTGCTGGAAGCCGCCCGCGCGGCGCTCCCGCTTGCGGCGCTTCTTCAGCTCCTTCTTCGCGCCCAGCCAGGCGTCCCGCTCGGCGTAGCGCTGCCAGTCCGGGTTCGCCAGGTCCGGGTGCGTCTCCAGGCGCCGGTCGTCCGGATCCTGCGGCTGTTGGGGCTCTGCCATCCCGAGTGCCTTCCCCCTGGGTGACCCGCCGTGACGGGTTCGTAGACTTGTCCATTGTGACCGAGAACGCTCCGCAGCAGACCACCGACCTTCCGGGTGCCTGGGACCCGGCCGCCGAGGAAGCACCGATGTACGACCGCTGGGTAGCGGCCGGGTACTTCACGGCCGACGCCTCGTCGGGGAAGCCGCCGTTCTCGATCGTACTGCCGCCGCCGAACGTGACCGGTTCGCTGCACATGGGCCACGCGCTCAACCACACCCTGATGGACGCGATGAGCCGTCGCCGTCGCATGCAGGGTTACGAGGTGCTGTGGCTGCCGGGCATGGACCACGCGGGCATCGCGACGCAGAACGTCGTCGAGCGCCAGCTGGCCGGCGAGGGCCTTTCGCGCCACGACCTGGGCCGCGAGAAGTTCGTCGAGCGCGTCTGGGAGTGGAAGGCCGAGTACGGCGGCAAGATCCTCGGCCAGATGAAGCGCCTCGGCGACGGCGTCGACTGGTCGCGCGAGCGGTTCACCATGGACGAGAACCTCTCGAAGGCCGTCCAGACGGTGTTCAAGAACTTCTTCGACGAGGGCCTGATCTACCGCGCCGAGCGGATCATCAACTGGTGCCCGCGTTGCCAGACGGCGCTCTCGGACATCGAGGTCGACCACAACGACGACGACGGCGAGCTCGTGTCGATCCGCTACGGCGACGGCGACAACGCGATCGTGGTCGCGACGACCCGCGCCGAGACGATGCTGGGCGACACCGCGGTCGCCGTCCACCCGGACGACGAGCGGTACGCGCACCTGGTCGGCACCGAGGTCGAGCTGCCGCTGACCGGGCGGCGCATCCCGATCGTGGCCGACAAGCACGTCGACCCCGAGTTCGGCACCGGCGCGGTCAAGGTGACCCCGGCGCACGACCCGAACGACTTCGAGATCGGCCGCCGCCACGACCTGCCGATGCTGACGATCATGAACGAGCGCGCCGAGATCACCGCGCCGGGGCCGTTCGAGGGCCTCGACCGGTTCGAGGCGCGCCCGGCGGTCGTCGCCGCGCTGCGGGAGGCCGGCCGGATCGTGGCCGAGAAGCGCCCGTACGTGCACGCGGTCGGCCACTGTTCTCGGTGCGACACGGTCGTCGAGCCGCGGCTGTCGCTGCAGTGGTGGGTCAAGGTCGAGGAGCTGGCCAAGCTGGCCGGCGACGCGGTCCGCGACGGCCGGACGAAGATCCACCCGGCGGAGCTGGGCAAGCGGTACTTCGACTGGGTCGACAACATGCACGACTGGACGATCTCGCGCCAGCTGTGGTGGGGCCACCGGATCCCGGTGTACTACGGCCCGGACGGCGAAGTGGTGTGCGTCGGCCCGGACGAGCAGCCGCCGACGGGTGAGGGCTGGACGCAGGACCCGGACGTGCTCGACACGTGGTTCTCCTCGGGCCTGTGGCCGATGTCGACGCTGGGATGGCCGTCCGACTCGGAGGACCTGGCCAAGTTCTATCCGACGAGCGTCCTGTCGACCGGTTACGACATCCTGTTCTTCTGGGTCGTCCGGATGATGATGTTCGGCGTGCACCAGATGGACGGCAAGCAGCCGTTCGACCACGTCTACCTGCACGGGCTGATCCGCGACGCGCAGGGCAAGAAGATGTCGAAGTCGCGCGGCAACGTGATCGACCCGCTGGAGTGGATGGACGCGTACGGCGCCGACGCCACCCGGTTCACCCTGGCCCGCGGCGCCAACCCGGGCGCGGACATGGCCCTGGCCGACGAGTGGGCGGCCGGTTCCCGCAACTTCTGCACGAAGCTGTGGAACGCCACGAAGTTCGCGATGATGAACGGCGCTTCGGTCGCTTCGCCGTTGCCTGACGCTGCTTCTCTCACGGAGTCCGACCGCTGGATCCTCGGCCGCCTCGGCGCGCTGGTGTCCGAAGTGGACGGCCTGTTCGAGGACTTCCAGTTCGCCAAGGTGGCGGGCGCGCTCTACCAGTTCACCTGGAACGAGCTGTGCGACTGGTACCTGGAGCTGGCGAAGGTCCAGCTGTACCAAGGCGATGACGCTCGGGTCGCGGCGACGCGGTCGGTGCTGGGCCACGTGCTGGACACGGTGCTGAGGCTGCTGCACCCGTTCATCCCGTTCATCACGGAGAAGCTCTGGACGGCGTTGACCGGCGGTGCGTCGCTGGTGGTCGCGGCCTGGCCCGCTCCCTTCGAGGGCTATGCGGACTCGTCCGCGGACGCGCGGATCGCGGACGTCCAGAAGCTGGTGACGGAGATCCGCCGCTTCCGGGCGGACCAGGGGCTGAAGCCGGGCCAGAAGGTGGCGGCCCGCCTGGCGGGCTACTCGGGCGGCCACGAGGAGGCGGTCCGGTCGCTGGTCCGGTTGACGGCGCCGTCGGAGGAGTTCGCGGCGAGCGCGTCCCTCGAGGTCGCACTGGCGGCCGGCGTGGTGACGGTGGAGCTGGACCTGTCGGGCACGGTCGACGTGGCGGCAGAGCGCAAGCGCCTGCAGAAGGACCTGGCGGCGGCGGAGAAGGAGCTGTCCCAGACGGAGGCGAAGCTGGGCAACGAGGCGTTCATCGCCAAGGCCCCGGCCCCGGTGATCGACAAGATCAAGCTGCGCAAGGAAACGGCGGTGTCCGACATCGACCGCATCACGGCGAGGCTGGCGGCTCTGCCGGCTTCGTGAAGTTGGTGGCGAACGAAGCCCGGCGCTCCTTCGGGGGTGTCGGGCTTCGTTTGTGAACCTCACACCGGGCGTGCGGTGTGCAGGGCAGTTATTACCGCCGATCGGCGCGTTGACAACTCGGCCCGCATCGGAGCAGAGTCGGTCGGTGGTCGAAGACCGGGTTCCTGGCGCACCTGGGCCGCACATGAAGCAGTACGAGTGCAGGCTGCCAGGCTGCAAGGAGCGGAAGAGCTCCTTCGGCAAGCCGGACTGCCCCAAGCACAAGCTGCCGATGAGACTGTCTTCGTCATCCCTGGGGCGCTGAATCAGGTTCCGTCGAGAAGATCACCCTCAGAGTCGTGCAGTACCCGCGCACGCTGGCGATCGCCGCGGAGTAGCTGGTCACGGCCAGGACCAGGAACGCCGCCGTCGTCACCGCGGTACCGGTCACCGGGTTGCCGCCGGACCCCAGCAGGGTCAGGCTCAGACCTGCCAAGGCCAAGTAAACGAAGATCAGCGTGCAATACATGTCGAGCCGGGTGCGGAACTGGTCGTGGTGCAGCCGCAGCCGGGCCGGGATCGTGTCTCCCCGCCGCAGCACGAGGTCTTGAGGGTCTTGGCCATCGCCGGTGATCTCGTCCTCGGTGGCGCGGAGGATGTTGCCCAGTTTGGTGGGCAGCATCAGATGCGGAGGTGGGTAGTCGTGTTGCGCCTGGTCGATCCTCGACAGGCGTCCGGCCACGTCCGGCGGAAGCCATTCCTGCCACAGGGACTCGGCGGCGAGTTGTTCGCGCCGGGGTGTGAGTGGCCTTGAGTAGGCCTCATCCTCGGCCGCGTCGATCACTGATCGCCTGACGCCGTGCTTGAGCAGCTGGGGGCGGGCGATCTGGAACGCCCGTTGGGTCTGCTTGTCCAGCTTTGTGGCGATCTTGGCTCGTTTTCCGGCCTTGCGACGCACCATGAGCCGGTAGACACCCAGCCAGACCAGTGGCCCCTTCCAGTAGCCCTCGAAAAACCGGATCGCCGAGAACGAGAAGGCCTGACTGACCAGCGCCGCCAAAACGAGGGCGAACAGCAGCACGACGAGAATGCCCAGTGGCTTGTAGGTCAAGTCGACGATTGCCTTCCCCAGGTTGAAGTCTCCCCGGCTTCGAAGCTGGAGCAGCACCGCGCCACAGCCGACCAGCATGGCGGCCGGCATCCAGGCGCTCAGGCTCAGCTGGTCGAGCACCTTGCCGATGAACTGGGACAAGCCCTCTGGCGGCTTCTGCTCTTTTTCGGCAGGCTTGCTGCTCGGCTCGGCGTCGGCCACCTGGACATGATGGCCCATCCGCGACCCGGGGTCAGGGCAACGCGCCGCGAAGGCTCCTCAGCCAGCCTCAGTCGCTCGCGCCGCTTCGATCAACGCCACCAGCTCCGGAGTCAACCGCCGGTCCGAAGGTGTCGCCAGGTACGTCGGCATCACCGGTGACGGGTCGCGCAGTGGCCGGAACGCCACTCCCGGCACCGGCAGCAAGTTGGCGTGCGCACGGTAGAACACCGTCCAGTGTGGACGGCCGAAACCCAGCGTTCCCAACGTGTCCTGAGCCGTCGTGAAGTCGGGACCCAGCACCGGCTCGAACCCCGCCGAACGGCAACAGGAAACCACCAGGTCGTACAACGGCTGGTTCCGCGAAGGTGGGCTCAACCGCGCCGGCAGGGAAGCCAAGGACGCGAAGGAAACCTCGGCAGAAGCAGTCAGCGGATGCGAAGCGGGCAACGCCACCATCACTTCGTCCGTCCACAAGGGAGTGAAGTCGAGCCCGGAACCAGGCCAGGAACCCCGCACGATCGTCGCGTCCAAAGAACCGTCGCGGACTCGCTGAAGGCGTTGCGCAGTCGGCGCGTGGAGCAGCTCCAAAGAAGCCGAAGGCGCGAGCGCGGCGAAAGCGCTCAACACCACGTCCAGGCGGTCACCCAGACCCTCGCTCGTGCCCAACCGGACCAGCGACGAGACAGCGCGGAACTCCGCCACCGAATCCGAGGCCCGGTCGGCCGCCGCCAGGACCGCCCGCGCGTGTGGCAAGAACCGCTGCCCCGCCTCGGTGAGCGCCACCGAACGCGTCGAACGCGCGAACAACGACACCCCCAGCTCCCGCTCCAGCCGCCGGATCTGCTGGCTCACCGCGGGCTGGACGATGTGCAGCCGCTCCGCCGCGCGGCCGAAGTGCAGCTCCTCCGCGACCGCGAGGAAGTAGCGCAGCTGCCGTAGTTCCACCGAAGCCCCATTCATCAGCGTTCGTGATGAGTGTAGGAGCCGGTTGCCCCTCGAACCGCGCGCGCCCGGACGTGAAGCTCGAGCCATGCCTTACTTGGACGTCAACCACACCCGGCTCTACTGCGAGGACGCCGGCGAAGGCCCGGCTCTGCTGTTCGTGCACGGCTGGGGGACCAGCGGCCGCGTCTGGCAGTCGTGCCTGCCGGACCTCGTGCGGGACCACCGCGTCGTCACCCTCGACTGGCGTGGCTGCGGCCGGTCGGACCGGCCCGCGGACGGCAACACCATCGCCGGAGTCGCCGGCGACCTCGCGGCCGTCATCGAGACGCTGAAGATCAAGCCCGTTGTTGCCGGGTCGAGCATCGGCGGTGTCTTCGCCACCGAACTCGCACTGGCCCGGCCCGATCTGGTCGAAGCGGTCGTCGCCGTCGACAGCCCGGGGTACTGGCCGAGCGCCGGCATGCGGGAAAAGGTCTTCGACCTGCGCAAACGGCTGGTCGACGACCGTGTCGGCACCTTCGAGGACTGGGTGCCCAACTGGGTCGCGGGAAACCGGCCGGGGCTCGTCGCCTGGACCGTTCGTCAGCTGCTCGACTCGGGCACCTACATCGACGAGCTGTTCACCGAGTGCACCACCTACGACCCGCGCCCCCGTCTCAAGGACCTCGAGGTCCCCATCACCTACCTGCACGGCGAGCTCGACGCCGAGATCCCCCTTGAGGTCCCGCGCGCCTGTGCCGCGGCAACGCCCGGCGCCCGGGTGCACGTCATCGCCGGCTGCGGGCACCTTTCGCAGCAGGAGGACCCGCGCGCGTTCACCGCCGCCCTCCGCGAGATCGTCTGAGGGGGCGACCATGCCGAACGTCGAAGCCGGGAACACCGTCGTCCACTACGACCGGACCGGAGCCGGTCCGGCGCTGCTCCTGCTGCACGGCACCGCCGCCTCCCGCGAGCAGTGGGGCCCGTTGACCGCGAAAGCACCGGGCTACACCGTGCTGGCCCCGGACTTCCCCGGCTCCGGGCTGACCACCGACGACGGCGGCCCGATCCGGGTCGAAGACCTCGCTGCCCAGGCCGAAGCCGTGCTGGACCACGCGCGAATCGACAGCGCGCACGTCGTCGGGCACTCGCTCGGCGCGGTGGTGGCGGCGCAGCTGGCCGGCACGCGGCCCGGCCGGGTGCGGTCGGCGGTGCTGCACGCGGCGTGGCCGGTCACCGACGTCCGGCAGGACGCCGAGTTCCGCTACTGGCTCGACCTGCTCGTGACCGGCACCTTCGCCCGCATGCTCCCGCTGATGGCCTTCGGCCCGCGCTACTGGGACCAGGCCACCGCCGAGAGCAACGAACAGCTGGTCAAGACGCTCGAATCGGTCATCGAACCCGGCGCCGGCCGGCAGGTCGAGGCCGACCGGGCCGTCGACCTGCGGCCGGTCCTCGGCGCCATCACCGCGCCGGTGCTGGTGCTCGGGAGCGCGCACGACCGGGTGGTCACGGCGGAGCAGCAGCGTGCGCTGCTCGCCGCGATCCCGGACGCGCGCGCCGCCTGGATCGACGCGGGGCACGGCGCCCCGGCCGAGCTGCCGGACGAGTTCGCCCGGCTGGTGCTGGACTTCGTCAGCGCACGGACTTGAGCACCACCGCGGCCACGCCCGCCATCCCCGCCTTCAGGGGGTGGTAGGCGGCCGCGACGAACACGTTCTGGTCCTTGCCGTTGATCCACGCCGACCCGCCGCGCGCGCAGGCGTCGTGCCCGCGGGACGGGCCGAACGTGTCGACGAACGTCGTGTCGCCGTCCGCGTCGGCCGCGTCCGAAAGGGCCTGGTTCAGCTCACGCTCGACCTGGTTCAGCCACGCGTAGTCGCCGTCCGCGAACGGCAGGACGTCCGGGCAGTAACCGCTCTCCGGCGCGATGCGCGGGTAGCCGACGACCAGCACCCGCGCGCCCGGCGAGCGCTCGTGGACCGCCGTCAGCACCGCCTCGACCCGGGCGCCGGTCTGGGTGATCGCCTTCTGGATCGTGTCGACGCCGTTGGTCGTGAAGTGCTCTTCGCACGGGTTGCCGGTCGGGTCGCTCGCGCGCAGCCCCGGGCACGTCGACACGATGCTGCCGAACACGCCGAAGTCGTTGCCGCCGATCCCGAGGGTGACCAGGTCGGTGTCGACGCGCAGCGCGCCCAGCTGCGGCGGGTTGGTGCCGTTGAACGGGACCGCCTGGGGCCGCGTCATGTTCGTCGTGTCGGCGCCGCCGCAGCTGACGTCGTCGAAGTCGCCGACGTTCAGTGTGTCCGCCAGCACGGACGGGTAGTTCGCCGTCGAGCGGCCGCAGCCGAGCGGGTCGGTCCGCTGGACCGGGATGAACGGGCCCGACGTGTAGGAGTCACCCAGGGCGACGTAGTGGTGGATCCGCGGGGCCGCCGACGCGGCGGTCGCGGTGGTGGTGAGGAGCATGGCTGCCGAGACGACCGCGAGGAGCAGCCGGGTGTTGCGCATGAAGACCCCGTTCTGGTTCCGGAAACACTCCTTCCAGATCTAGCGAGCGCGGAGCGCTTCGGGGCCGGACTTCACCCGCCTGTCGGGTCACCGTCTTCACGTTCACGGTAAGTGACCAAGGTGCGCCAGAACAGCAACGGCCGGACCGTGCTCCCGGGCAGCAGCCGGGCCGACTCGCGCCGCAGCTCGGCCAGCGTCGGGTAGTCGTCGACGACCGGGGCGCGCGGGCCGTCCTCCGCGCCGCCGTTCAGCCGCTCGCCGGCGTAGACGACCAGCCGGGCCAGCGCGTCGAACGGGACCGCCGCGGCCGCCCGCGCCCAGTCCACCGGTGTGCTCGGCCGCGCCAGGGCGAGCACGACGAGCACCCCGCCCGGCACCAGCGCGCGGCGCAGCTTGGTGAGCGTCCCGGGCGGCATGTGGTGCAGGGACGCCAGGCACGAAACGAAGTCGTAGTGCTGCTCGGGCAGCGTGTCGGTGGTGATGTCGGCCTGCCGGTACACGATCTCGCCCGGCCCGGGCGACCCCAGGCCCGACGCCGCTTCGACCATCGCCGCCGAGACGTCGACCGCCTCCACCGCCATGCCGGTCGCGGCCAGCCGGCGCGCGAACCGGCCGGTGCCGCACCCGACGTCCAGCGCGATCCCCGGCCCGGGCGGCAGCTGGTCCAGCAGCAGCGGGTGGTAGTGGTCGTTGTGGTTGAACGGCATGGGTCGAGAGTGCCACCTGTCACGCACGTAGACTCGCAAGCAAGTGCCAAAACCCCAGGCCGGAGGAGATTCAGTGCCGCAGGATGAGACAGGTCGCAGGCCGGACCTGTCGGATCTGGACAGCTTCGCGGGCGTCGACGAGCTGGGTGCCGAGGGGTACGAGGACTCGGACGACCACGACCCGGAGCTGGACGCGCGGGACACCGCGTTCGACGTGGGCGGCGGCTCGCGCGGCGGGATCGGCGGCGTCGGCCAGCTCGGCGACAACCTCGCGACCGGCCCGGTGCCCGACCTGAGCGTGCCCGAGGACACCGAGCTGCACGAGCTCGACGACCAGGGCGAGCCCGCGGTGTACGGCAGCCCGGACGGGCCCGAGGCGCGCCAGGAGCTGATGGCCGTCGAGGCCGAGCTGAACCAGCGCTGGCCGGAGACGAAGATCGAGCCGTCGCTGACCCGCATTTCGGCGCTGACGCAGCTGCTGGGCGAGCCCAACCGCGGCTACCCGGTGCTGCACGTCGCCGGCACGAACGGCAAGGGCTCCACCGCCCGGATGATCGACGCGCTGCTGACCCGGATGGGCCTGCGCGTCGGCCGCTACACGAGCCCGCACCTGCAGCTGGTCACCGAGCGGATCGCGCTCGACGGCCGGCCGATCTCCGCCGCCCGGTACGCGGAGCTGTGGCACGACATCGCGCCGTACGTGGCGATGGTGGACGGCGCGGCCGCGGACGGCGTCGCGATGAGCAAGTTCGAGATCCTCACCGGCATGGCCTTCGCCGCCTTCGCCGACGCGCCGGTGGAGGCCGCGGTGATCGAGGCCGGCCTGGGCGGCGCCTGGGACGCCACGAACGTCGCGGACGCCGACGTCGCGGTCATCACCCCGATCGGCATCGACCACGTCGAGTACCTCGGTCCGGACATCCTCGGCGCGGCGCGCGAAAAGGCGGGCATCATCAAGCCCGGCTCGGTCGCGGTCATCGCCGAGCAGGACCCCGAGGTGCAGAAGGTGCTGCTCGAACGCGCCGTCGAGGTCGACGCCGCGGTCGCCCGCGCGGGCAGCGAGTTCGGCGTGCTGGAGCGCGAGGTCGCCGTCGGCGGGCAGCTGCTGAGGCTGCAGGGCCTCGGCGGGGTGTACGACGAGATCTTCCTGCCGCTGCACGGCGCCCACCAGGCCGCGAACGCCGCCCTCGCGCTCGCCGCCGTCGAGGCGTTCTTCGGCGCGGGCAAGGACAAGCAGCTGGTCCTCGAGGCCGTCCGCGAGGCGTTCGCGGAGGTCGAGACGCCGGGACGGCTCGAGCGGGTCCGCTCGGCGCCCGCGGTCATGATCGACGCCGCGCACAACCCGCACGGCGCCCGCGCGCTCGCCACGACCGTGGCCGAGGAGTTCGCCTTCCGCCGCCTGGTCGCGGTGGTCGGCGTGATGGCCGAAAAGGACGCCCACGGCATCCTCGACGCGCTGGAGCCGGTGGTGTCCGACATCGTCGTGACGCGCAACTCCTCGCCGCGCGCGATGCCGCTGGAGGAGCTGAACCAGCTGGCGATCTCGGTGTTCGGCGAAGACCGCGTCGTCGCCGAGACGGACCTGGAGACGGCGATCGAAACGGCGATCGCGCTGGTGGAGACCAGCGACGACCCCGAGGAGCCGCTCGCCGGTGGCGGGGTGCTCGTCACCGGCTCGGTGGTCACCGTGGGCGAAGCGCGCACGCTGTTCGGGAAGGAGCCGGCATGACGGAAGCGACTCCCAAGCCGAAGGACCCGATGAAGGGCTTCCGCGGCGTGATGTCGGGAACGCTGATCATGGAGGCGATCACGGTCGCCCTCGCGCTGCCGGTGGTCAACAAGCTCGGCGGCGGGATCGGCACCGGCACCGGGTGGACGGTCATCGCGGTGGCCGTTCTGCTCATCGTGACCTGCGGGTTCGTGAAGCGGCCGTGGGCGGTGCCGCTGCTGCTCGCGCTGCAGGTGGTGCTGATCGCGCTGGTGTTCTGGCTGCCCGCGATCGCCGTGCTGGGCGTGATCTTCCTGGCGGTCTGGCTGTGGCTGCTGTGGCTGCGCAAGGACGTCGCCCGCCGGATGGCGGCCGGCACCCTGGCGAGCCAGCAGCAACCCCAGGCCTAGAGGTAGTCGCCGGTCGCGACGTCGTCGAGCAGGCCCGGCCGGGTCGGCGCCCAGCCGAGCAGCTCGCGGGTGAACCCGCTGCTGACCGGCGCGTCGAAGGCGTAGGCCAGCGCGAAGAACGGGCTGGCGAAGTGCGTCGAGGCCGCCTTAGGGGTGAGTGAGACCGCGGGCAGGCCCAGGCCGTCGGCGATCGTCTCCGCGATGTCCTTGAAGGGGACGTTCTCGGCCGCGCCGTGCAGCACGCTGCCCGCGGGCGCGCCCTCCAGCGCCAGCCGGAACAGGACGGCCGCGTCGAGCCGGTGCACGGCGGGCCACCGGTTGGCGCCGTCGCCGACGTAGGCGGACTTCCCGGTCTTGCGCGCGGTGTCGATGAGCATGGGGATGAAGCCGTGGTCCCCGGGACCGTGGACCGTCGGCGCGAGCCGCACGACGTTCGCGCGCACCCCCCGGGCGGCGAACTCCAGGCAGGCGCGCTCGCCGGCGATCCGGAAGGCGGCGAGCCCGGCCGTGTCCGGCTCGTCCTTCTCGGTGCTCTCGCGCCCGGCGGGCATGACCAGCGTGCCCGAGGTGCTGACGAACGGCTTGCCGGTGTTCTCCAGCACCGCGCCGAGGGTCTCGATCGCCGTCCGGTCGCGTCGTTCCATGTCGTCCGGATCGGCGAAGTCGCCGCCGAAGGCCATGTGCAGGACACCTTCGGCGGCCTCGGCGCCGCGACGCAGGCTGTCGAGGTCTTCCAGGGAACCGGGGTGCGGGGTGGCGCCCAGCGCGGTCAGCCGGTCGGCGGCCGCGGCCGAGCGGGCCAGGCCGGTGACGCTGTGGCCGGCCTCGATCAGTTCGGTGACGACGGCCGGGCCGGTGAGGCCCGAACCGCCGGTGACGAAGACGTGCATGGACGTGCTCCCGAGGTAGTGACAGTTACTGACACTACGAACCGTACCTCGTAGTGTCAGTAACTGTCACTACGGGTACGCTGGCGGGGTGCCACGCAGCGGAGAAGAAGCGCGCCGCCGCCTTCAACAGGCGGCGCTGGAGCTGTACGCCGAACGCGGGTTCGACCAGACCACCACGGCCGAGATCGCGGCCAGGGCCGGCGTCACCGAGCGCACGTTCTTCCGGCACTTCCCGGACAAGCGCGAAGTGCTCTTCGACGGCGAAGCGACCCTGCGCGCGGACCTGACCCGGTCGGTGGCCGACGCGCGCGACGGGCTCCCGCCGCTGGAGGTCCTGCTGCGGGCCTTCCGGAAGGCCGCGCGGATCATCGAGGGCAACCGGCCGTTCGCCGAGCCGCGGCTCGCGGTCATCGCGGCGACCCCGGCGCTGCGCGAACGCGATCTGGCCAAGGCCGCGGCGATGACCGACGCCCTGGCGGAGGCGCTGCGCGAGCGCGGCGTCGCCGACCGGCTCGCCGCGCTGGCCGCCCAGACCGGCTGGGCGACCTTCCACCACGCCGTCGTGGCGTGGCTCGAAGACTCCGGGCGCGGCCTGGCGGAGCACCTGACCGAAGCCTTCGACGACCTGCGCGTCCTGGCGGCGGAGGCGGGCTGAGCGCCCGCCCCCGCCGGGCACCTCAGCGCAGGACGACGATCCGCAGCGCGGGGGAGCGCAGGATGTCGGGTTCGCAGAAGCGTTCCTTCACCCACTCACCCCGGCTGTAGAGCTTCGTCTGGTCGCTGAAGTACGGCGACCTCGGGTTCGCCGACTGCGAATACGTCAACAGCGTCGAGGAGTCCGGGCACGCGCGCCCGTGGAAGCCGACCACCTGGATGTAGCTGGAACCGTGCGCCACTTCGACGTTCCCGCGCGCCGGGTCCCACTGCGTCGTCATTACGTTCAGCACCCCGAGGAAACCCTGCGCGCCGTGGATCGGGATGCGCTCGCCGTTGCGCGTGACGGCCTGGCCGTCACGCAGCCGCACGTCCGGGGCGAGCCCGGCCGTGCGCAGCTCCACCAGCGCGTCCCCGAACGCCTGCCGGACCCCGGCGTCCGCGGTGTTGAGCGTGTTCGGCGTGGTGAGCGGCGCCTTCGGGTCGAACGGCACGGTGAAGCGCGGCAGGTCGGCGAGCCGGGCGGCGAACCGCTGGAACAGCAGCGAACCCCGGCTGTCGAGCGAGTACCGGTGGTCCCACTTCGCGAGCGCGTCACACGCGGGCCCGACGGGCACCGGGCCGCTCGCCGAAGGCGCCTGGCCATCCGGGAACGACGCGCAGAGCTTCGCCAGGTCCCCCGCGGCCAGGTCGGCGACCAGGCTGTGGTCGGCGAAGAGCAGCTGTTTCATCGAGTCCGTGGTGAACCCGCCCCGCTCGGCGGTGAGCAGCGCTTCCCGCGTGCGCGGCGAGCGTTCGGTGCCGATGTCCCCGACGATGTGCGGGTACCCGGTGATCGGCGCGCGGGCGTTCGCGAGCCACGCACTGTCGTTCGCGTTCAGCTCGTAGTCGCGGCGGGTCTGCTGCGGCAGCCGCGAGGGCGCGAAGATCCCCGGTTCGACCGCGCCGGGGTCGGCACCCCAGCCGCACGCCGTCTTCGAGCCGTCCAAGATGGACAGTCCGAACGCCGCGAAAGTCTGCTGTCCCAGTGGTGTGTTGCACCGGCTCGCCAGCTCGTCGGTGACGTGCGGGACGACCTGGATGTCCGCGTACAGCGCGTTTCCCGCGCGGTCGGTGGCGACGGTGTTGACCCACGGCACGCCCTGCGTGCGGCTCAGCGCCCGGACGACGTCGGCCGTGCTGCGCGACTGGTCGAGCTCGAACCACGTGTTCAGCCCGCGCAGGTTGGTGGCGTTGGCGTCACGAACCGCGTACGCCGACTTGGCCGACCACGGCAGGGGAACACCCTGGAAGTCGCCGATGACCGAGCCGTAGCGCGTCGACCAGAACCGCTGGCTCGCCGGCTTGACCGAGCCGTCGGCCTGGTGGACCTGCACGGTGACGTCCTGGGAGGTCATCTTCTCCGGCTTGCCGTCGACGAGGTAGGTCGTCGGGTCGCCCGCCGTCAGCGGCACTTCGAAGAAGCCGAACGTGACCGGAGTGGACACCGTGTGCGTCCACGCCGCGTCGGCGGTGTGGCCGATCTGGACGAACGGCATGCCGAGCAGGCTCGCGCCGGCGACGTCGAACCGGCCCGGGACGGTCAGCTGGCTCTGCCAGAACCGGCGGCCGGCCTGCCACGGGTAGTGCGGGTTCCCGAGCAGCACACTGCCCTGGCCCGCCCGGGTCGAGTCCGCGCCGATCGCGATGCCGTTGCTGCCGAGGCCCCCGCTCCCGAGCGCCCGGCGCAGGCCCGCCCCGAGCTGCCCGGCGGTGCCCGGCGCCGGCGTCGGACCGGACGGCGGCGCCGTGAACAGGCTTTCGGTGACGACGCCCTGGCCGCCGGTGATCGCGATCGCGTAGTAGTGCCGGTAGAAGTCCAGCTCGGTGATCGGCCGGACCCAGGCGGCGCCGTGGCAGGCCGGGTCGGAGATCCCGGACCGGCCGGTGCGCGCCAGGTAGGCGTTGAACCCCTTGACGTACCCGGAAACCAGCTGCCGCACCTCGGGCCGCGGGCCCTGCGGCGCGGGCGCCGCGGCCAGCCGGTCGACCACACCCGAGTCGTTGATCCGCTGGAAGAACAGGTCACTGTGGAGGTTGCTCCCCGCGTCGGACAGCGACGGGTAACCGTCGCCTTCCGGGCCGAGGTACTTCGACCGCTGCGCGCTCACCGTCAGGTAGATGTTCGCGAGCTCGCAGACGTTGTCGGTCGCCGCCGCGAAGCCGTAGCCGTACCCGAGGCCGTCGAAGTCCTTCGCGATGATGTGCGGGACGCCGTGTTCGGTGTAGCGAAGGACGGCCTTCGCGCCGTCTTCGCCGGCTTCCGCGACGCCGGTGCCCAGCGTGGTGATGGTGAGCGCCGCCGTCAGAACCGCCAGGGTTCTCCTGATTGGTCTCATCTGACCCCCTTGTCGTGATCACCACGCTACCGACGGCGAGCCCCGCGGACATGGGGGAAAACCCCCCGGGATCCGTTCACCCGCGCGCCATCCGGCGTTGGCCGGGGCGGGATTGAATCCGCGCATGACCGAACCGACCCACCACTCCCGCCGCACGCTGTTCAAGGCCGGCCTGACCGGCGCCGCCGCCAGTCTCGTGCTGCCCTCGACGGCCTTCGCCGCGACACCGCTGGTCCGCCGTGACCGGCCGGTGCTCACCCACGGTGTCCAGTCCGGCGACGTCACGCCCGGGTCCGCGATCGTCTGGTCGCGCGCGGACCAGCCCGCGCGCCTGGTCGTCGAGGTCGCCCGCGACCCGTCGTTCCGGCACGCCCGCCGGATCACCGGCCCCGTCGTCGGCCCGGCCACCGGCGGCACCGGCCAGGTGCGCGTCGCCGGCCTGGCGCCCGGCACCGAGTTCCACTACCGCGTCACGGCGGAGTCCCTGGACGGGCGCGCCACCAGCCGGCCGCTGACCGGCCGCTTCGCCACCGCGCCGGTGGGCCGCCGCGACGCCCGGATCCTGTGGTCCGGCGACGTCGTGGGCCAGAACTGGGGGATCAACCCGGCGCTCGGCGGCATGACGATCTTCTCGGCGATGGCCGCTCGGTGCCCGGACCTGTTCCTGCACAGCGGCGACACGGTGTACTCCGACGGCCCGTTGACCGAGACCGTCGCGCTGCCCGGCGGCCGGACCTGGCGCAACGTCATGACGACGGAGAAGGCGAAGGTCGCCGAGACGCTCGACGAGTTCCGCGGCCAGCACGCCTACAACCGGCTCGACGACAACTTCAAGCGGTTCGTGTCCCAGGTGCCGGCTTACGTCCAGTGGGACGACCACGAGGTCCTCAACAACTGGTACCCGGGCAAGATCCTCGACAACCCGGCCTACACCGAAAAGCGCGTCGACGTGCTCGCGCCGCGGGCGTACCAGGCGTTCCACGAGTGGCACCCGATCGACTCGCGCCGCGCGGTCGACGGGCGGGTCTACCGTAGCTTCACCTACGGCTCCCGCGTCGAGATCTTCGTCCTGGACATGCGGACCTACCGCAACGCCAACACCGCCGACCAGACCAAGCCCGGCTACATCCTCGGCGACCGCCAGGCCCGCTGGCTGGCCGACGCGCTCGGCCGCAGCACGGCGACGTGGAAGATCGTCCAGGCGGACATGCCACTCGGCCTGGTCGTCCCGGACGGCACCGCGATCGAGGCGGTGGCGAACAACCTGCCGGGCGCACCCGGTGGCCGCGAGACGGAGCTGGCCTGGGTGCTGCGGGAGATCCAGCGCCGCCGCGTCCGCAACGTCGTCTGGCTGACCGCGGACGTCCACTACACGGCGGCGCACCACTATTCGCCGGACCGCGCGGCCTTCCAGGACTTCGACCCGTTCTGGGAGTTCGTGTCCGGACCGCTGAACGCGGGCGCGTTCGGGCCGAACGCACTCGACCCGACGTTCGGCCCGGAGGCGGTGTTCGTGCACGCCCCACCGGTCGCGAACACGGCCCCGATCGACGGCTTCCAGCACTTCGGCGAGCTGAACGTCGACGGCGCGAGCGGCGACCTGACCGTCGACCTGCGGGACGCCACCGGCGCGTCGCTGTGGTCGAAGAAGCTGCACCCGCAGGGCCGCTGAAGAGGTCGGCTACGCTCACGCGCACCGACACTCAACCCGTACCAAGGAGAAATTCCGTCGTGACTGAACGCACGCTGGTCCTGGTCAAGCCCGATGGCGTCGCGCGCGGCCTCGTCGGCGAGGTCATCTCGCGGATCGAGCGCAAGGGCCTCAAGCTCGTCGCCCTCGAGCTGCGCACCGTGCCCCAGGCCCTGGCCGAAGAGCACTACGCCGAGCACAAGGAGCGTTCGTTCTTCGGCGACCTGCTCGAGTTCATCACGTCGGGCCCGCTGGTCGCGCTCGCGGTCGAGGGCCCGCGCGCCATCCCGGCCTTCCGGCAGCTGGCCGGCGGCACCGACCCGGTCGAGAAGGCCACTCCGGGCACGATCCGCGGCGACTTCGCGCTGGAGACCCAGTTCAACCTGGTCCACGGCTCGGACTCGCCGGAGTCGGCCGAGCGCGAGCTGAAGCTCTGGTTCCCCGACCTGTGACCGGCGCCGGGGCCACGCCCGCGCGTGGCCCCGGTTCTCCCCAGGAGCACCCGTGACGACGATGCCGTTCCCGGCCCGCGACTACCTCCCCGTGCTGCGGGAGCTGATCGCCGGGTTCACCGAGGTGCTGCGCACCGCCGACCCGGCCGCGCCGGTCGTGGACTGCGGCGCGTGGACGCTGGCCGACCTCGGCACGCACCTCGGGAACGTCCACCGCTGGGCCACCTCGATCGTCACGACCGGGCAGGCGCAGCGGCAGAGCTTCGCCGACGGCCCGGGTGGCGATCCGGCGTCCTGGTACGCCGAAACCGCGCGAGAGCTCTTGGCCGCGCTGGAAGCCGCGGACCCCGGCGACCAGTGCTGGCACTTCGGCGGCGCCGAGAAGACCAAGGCGTTCTGGTACCGCCGTCAGGTCCACGAAACCGCTGTCCACCTCGCCGACGCGCGTGCGGCCGCGGGCGCGGGCTTCACGCTCGACCCGGCCGTGGCCGCCGACGGCGTCGACGAGGTCCTCGCCGTCATGCTTCCCCGCGTCACGCGCTGGCACCCTTCGCCGCGGCTGCCCGGGCCCGTCACGCTGCGTGCGACCGACACCGGCGACGTCTGGACCGTCCACCCCGGAGAGCCGCCCGCGCTGGGCCCGGCCGCCGGCGACGCCGCGAGCGTCGAAGCTCCCGCGCTGGACCTCCTGCTGCGGCTGTGGAAGCGCACCGGCCCGGCTCCGCATGCCGAGGGTGCCGCTGCGGCCGCGCTGCTCGAAGCGCCACTGACCCCCTGACGCTGTTCTAGATGTGATGTCCAGGGAGGTTGGTCAGCCGGGTGACCGGCGGCTTGCCGCCGGTTGAGCTGTGGGGTCGGTGTTGATTGTAGAAGTGCAGCC
>NZ_JBVJNO010000016.1:23012-233823 GCF_055583645.1 Amycolatopsis sp. NPDC104587 | reverse complement strand
AGGCTGGCTGCACTTCTACAATCAACACCGACCCCACAGCTCAACCGGCGGCAAGCCGCCGGTCACCCGGCTGACCAACCTCCCTGGACATCACATCTAGGCCGCGGTCTCTTCCTGCTTCGAGGCTTCTTCTTCGCTTTCGTGCTTCTTGCCGAGCCGCTTCTTCATGACGAAGAAGACGACCACGCCGATCACGATCGCGGCGACCAGGCCGTACTTGGAGAAGTTGCCGAGCCACTTCTCCGCGACCACCCCGAGGTAGAAGACGAGCGCGGTGGTGCCGCCCGCCCAGACGATGCCGCCGAGCGCGTTGGCCACCAGGAACTTCGGGTAGTGCATGCGCAGCGACCCGGCGAGCGGACCGGCCAGGATGCGCAGGAACGCGATGAAACGGCCGAGGAACACGGCCCACATCCCGCGTTTGTTGAAGATGCGTTCGGCGTTGGCGATGTGCGTCGGGCCGAAATGCTTCGGGAATTTCCGGCCCGCCCAGGCGAAGAGCCGCTGGCCACCGGTTTTCCCGATCAGGTAGCCGATGCTGTCGCCGATGATGGCGCCGGCGCTGGCCAGGATCCCGATCCACAACGGGCTCAGGTTGCTGTGCTGCGACGCCAGCAGCGCCGCGCTGACCAGCACGATCTCCCCCGGGAGCGGGATGCCGAGGCTCTCGATCATGATCACCGCGCCGACGATCAGGTACACCGAGAGCGGCGGGATCGCCTCCAGCCATTGGTCGATGTGCACTGCCCGTACCCCCTACTTGGAGAATCTGCTTTCCGCAGGGTACCGGGGGCGGCCGCACCAGGGCGGCCTACTCAGGTATTGCGGTGTCTACGACTTAAGTAGCGTCAGTCGAGCGCGGCGAGGGCCGGCGCAACCGGGAAATCCCCGGAAACGACGTCGAAACCGCGGTTTTCGGTGAGCGGCTCGGCGAGCACGCCGACCAGCACGGCGGCGACGTCGGAGCGGGCGATCCGCCCCGGCTCGAGGTGGCCGGCGGCCTTGACCCGCCCGGTGGCGGGGCCGTCGGTGAGCGTGCCGGGCCGCACGATCGTCCAGGTCAGCGCGGACCGCTGGAGGGCGCTGTCGGAGATCTGCTTGGCCAGCAGGATCGACCGCACGAGCCGGTCACCCTGGTCGGGCGAGTCGGCGAACTGGGCGGACAGCTGGATGTACCGGGCGACCCCGGCCTTCTCGGCGGCCCGGATCGCGGTGATGGCCCCGTCCCGGTCGACGAGGTTGACGGACGCGGGCTCCGGATCGGGCGCGCCGATGGTGTTGATGACGACGTCGGAGTTCTTGAAGGCTTCGACGAGGTCTTCGGGATCGGCCGTGACGTCGGCGACGACCGGCTCCGCCTTGACGTCTCGCAGCACTTCGGCCCGCTTCCGGCCGCGAAGGCCGGCGCGGACGGTGTGGCCTCTCGCGGCGAGCAAGCGGACCACGTGGAACCCGGTCCGGCCCGTCGCGCCCAGCACGGTGACCTGCATGGGCTGATCCTCCCGCAGGTGTCGGCGGTTTGCCCAGGGGCGGAGTTGTCCACAGGAGTGACCCCCATGTGGACAACCCGGTCAGAGCCGGGCCGCCCGGGACTGGAGGTACGCCTGCTCCGGCAGGCTCGAAGTCCGCTGGGCGGCGGCGATATAGGCGTCCCGCGCGCCGGCGGCGTCTCCTGCTCTTTCGAGGAGGTGCCCCCGCACCACATCCACCCGATAGTGCGGCTTCAACGCCGGGTCTTCGACGGCTCCGGCCAGTTCGGCCAGGCCCGCGGCCGGTCCGTTGACCTGGGCAAAAGCCACCACGCGGTTGAGCGTCACCATCGGGCCGGGAGCGACCACGCGCAGCAGGTCGTACAACGTGAGGATCTGCGGCCAGTCCGTCTCACCGGCGGACGCGGCCTCGTCGTGCACCGCGGCGATGGCCGCCTGCAGCTGGTACGGCCCCACCGGCACCGAAGCCAGCGCCCCCGTGATCAGCGAGACGCCCTCGTCGATGAGGTCGGTTGTCCACAGCGACCGGTCCTGCTCGGCCAACGGCACCAAGGCGCCGGCCGGGGAAAGGCGGGCCGGCCGGCGGGCCTCCGTCAGCAGCATCAACGCGAGCAGCCCGGTGACTTCGCCGGACGACGGCAGCTCCGACCGCAGCTGCCGGACCAGGCGGATCGCCTCGGTGGTCAGCTCGACGCGGTTCAGCGCCGAGCCCGAGCTGGCCGTGTGGCCTTCGGTGAAGATCAGATACAGCACCTGGAGCACCGAAGCCAGCCGCTCGGGCTGCTCGTCCGACGAAAAGCGTTCTCCGCGCAACGAGCGTTTCGCACGGCTGATCCGCTGGCCGATCGTGGCCTCCGGGACCAGGAAGGCCCGGGCGATCTCCGCCGTGGTCAGGCCACCGACCGCCCGCAGGGTCAGCGCGACCTGCGACGGCCGCGACAGCGACGGATGACAGCAGAGCAGCAGCAGGGTCAGCGTGTCGTCGACGGCGGCGACCGGCTCGGGATCCGGCGGCTCGGCCAGCACGACGGCCTGCTCACGCCGTTGCCGAGCGGTCTCACTGCGCCACTGCTCGATCCGCCGCCGGGACGCGGCGGTGATCAGCCAGGCCTTGGGGTTGTCGGGCACGCCATCGGACGGCCACTGCTGCGACGCGGCCAGCAGCGCCTCCTGGACGGCGTCTTCGCAGGCGTCGAAGCCGCCGTAGCGCCGGACCAGCGCGGCGAGGACCTGGGGTGCGAGCTCGCGGAGGAGACCGTTCACAGGTCCGTCCCGTGCAGGCCCATCACCGGCCGCACCTCCACCACCCCGAACGCCGCTTCCGGAACCCGCCCGGCGATCTCGAGCGCGCGTTCCTCGCTTTCGCAGTCGAGCAGGTAGAACCCGGCGAGGAACTCCTTGACCTCGGCAAAGGGCCCGTCGGTGGCCATCGGCACGCCGACGCGCTTGGTGAGCTCGGGGAAGGCGAGCCGCTCGGAGACGATCCGCTCCCCGGAGGCATCGAGGTCGTCGTTGAGCTGCTGGTAGTACGCGAGCCCGGCGGCCCGCTGCTCGTCACTCATCCCGGCCCACGCCGCACGGGACTCGGGGTTGCCGTAGATCAGGACCACGTATTTCACGAACGTCTCCCGAGGAGCGTCGCTTTCACGTGAAAGCGACCTGGAGGGAGCACCTCCGGATCGCTTTCACGTGAAAGCTCCGGTCAGAGGATCTCGGCCGAGGTGCCGATGTCCGGCGGGCCCAGGTCGGGGTTGAGCGCCCCGGTGAGCTCGATCAGCTCCGGCTTGACCTCGTGCGGCTGGATGCGCCCGTCGCGGATGTCCTCCGCGTAGTGGCACGCCACCCGGTGACCGCCGCCGATCTCACGCAGCTGGGGGCGGTCCGTGTCGCACAGGCTCGCCTGCTTCCACGGGCAGCGCGTGTGGAAGCGGCAGCCTGACGGCGGGTTTGCCGGCGAGGGCAGGTCGCCCGCGAGCAGGATCTGCTCGCGCGTGTCCTCGACCTGCGGGTCCGGGACCGGGATCGCCGACAGCAGCGCCCGCGTGTACGGGTGCAGTGGGTCGCGGTAGAGCGAGTCCGCGTCCGTCTCCTCGACCAGCGCGCCGAGGTACATCACGCCGATGCGGTCGGAGATGTGGCGCACCACCGCGAGGTCGTGCGCGATCACCACGTACGTCAGGCCGAGCTGGTCCTGCAGGTCCTCCAGCAGGTTGACCACCTGGGCCTGCACCGACACGTCGAGCGCCGACACCGGTTCGTCCGCGACGATCAGGTCCGGCTCCACGGCCAGCGCCCGCGCGATGCCGATGCGCTGGCGCTGCCCGCCCGAGAACTCGTGCGGGTACTTCCGCAGCGACGACTCGGGGAGGCCGACCGCGTGCAGCAGCTGCCGCAGCCGTCGCTGGGTGGCTTCCTTGTCCTTGTCGAGGCCGTGCGCGTGCATGCCCTCGACCAGGATCGACTCGACCGACTGCCGCGGGTCCAGGCTGGACATCGGGTCCTGGAAGATCATCTGCATCCGGCGCCGGGCCTTCCGCAGCTCCTCACCCTTGAGTTTCGCGACGTCGGTGCCGTCGAAGACCACCGAGCCGGCCGTCGGCTCGTTGAGCCGCAGGATCGCCCGGCCCAGCGTGGACTTGCCGCAGCCGGACTCACCCACCAGGCCGTAGGTCTCGCCGCGGCGGATGGCCAGGTCGACGCCGTCGACCGCGAAGACGTGGCCGACCGTCCGGTCGATCACAACCCCGCTCTTGATCGGGAAGTGCACCTTGAGGTCGGTGACCTCGAGCAGCACGTCGCCAGCAGGACGGGTCATCGGGCTCCTCCTCCCGCCGCGACCGCCGGCCGCACGGGGTTGTGACAGCGCAGCAGCCCGCTCTGGTCGGGCACCAGCTGCGGCGAAACCTCACGGCAGACCGGCAGCGCGTTCGGGCAGCGGGGCGCGAACGCGCAACCGCCCTCCCACGGGATGTTGTCGGACACCGAACCGCGGATGGGGATCAGCTTCTCGCCGCGGCCCGCGTCGAGCCGCGGGATCGAGGCCAGCAGGCCGTGGGTGTACGGGTGCCGCGGCTCGCCGAACAGCTGGTGCCGCTGCGCCCGCTCCACGATCTTGCCGCCGTAGAGCACGTTGACCTCGTCGCAGAGCCCGGCGACGACGCCGAGGTCGTGCGTGATCATGATCAGCGCGGTTCCGGTGTCCTGCACCAGTTCCCGCAGCAGCGCCAGGATCTGCGCCTGGATGGTGACGTCCAGGGCGGTGGTCGGCTCGTCGGCGATGAGCAGCCGCGGCCGGCACGCCAGCGCGATCGCGATCAGCGCGCGCTGCCGCATCCCGCCGGAAAGCTGGTGCGGGTACTCGGAAAGCCGCCGCGAGGGGTCGGGGATGCCGACCTTGTCCAGCAGCTCCGTCGCTTCGACGGACGCCGCCTTGCGCGACATCCCGCGGTGGCGCTCCAGCACCTCGGTGATCTGCAGCCCGATCGGGATGACCGGGTTCAGCGAGGACAGCGGGTCCTGGAACACCATGCCGAGGTCGCGGCCGCGGCGGTCGCGCATGTCCTTGTCGGACAGCTTGAGCAGGTCGGTGCCTTCGAAGCGCACCGAACCGCTGACCTTGTTGCCGCGCCGGGCCAGCAGCCGCATGATCGCCAGCGACGTCACGGACTTGCCGCAGCCGGACTCGCCGACCAGGCCGACCGTCTGGCCCGGTTCGACGTCGAAGCTGACGCCGTCCACCGCGGTGAACGGCCGCTCGCCACGGCGGACGAAGTTGACCGTCAGGTCACGGACTTCAAGGAGTGCCATGGGTTTTCACCGCCTGTTCTTCGGGTCGAGGGCTTCACGGAGGGACTCGCCGAGCAGCGTGAACCCGAGCGCCACGATGATGATCGCGATCGCCGGGTAGTACGCCAGCTCCGGGCGGACGTCGAGGAACTGGTGCGAGGCCTTGCCCAGCATCAGTCCCCACTCCGCCCGCGACGGGTCCGGGTCGCCCAGACCGAGGAACGACAGCGCCGCGGCCTCAAGGATCGACGTCGCCAGGGTCAGCGTCGCCTGCACGATGACCGGGCCGAGCGAGTTCGGCAGCATGTGCCGGAACACGATCGCCCCGCGCTTGACCCCGAGTGACCGCGCGGCCAGCACGTGGTCGGCGTCCCGCTGGGACAGCATGGAACCGCGCAGCAGCCGGGCGAAGATCGGCACGCCGATCATCGACACGGCCAGGATGACCGTCCACTGGCTCGGCTTCGCGAACAGCGCCGCGATCGAAATGGCCAGCAGCAGCGAGGGGAACGAGAGCAGGACGTCGACCAGTCGCATGAGGACGGTGTCGACCCAGCCGCCGAACGCGCCCGCCAGGCCGCCGATGATCACGCCGATCAGCACCCCGACGAGCGTGGCGAGCACACCGACGATCAGCGTCTGCTGGGCGCCGGCGATCAGCCGCGACAGGAAGTCGCGGCCGAAGTCGTCCACGCCGAGCGGGAACCCGGACTGCGCGCCCGGGATGAAGTTCGGTCGGATCTGGTCGCCGAGGTAGTGGACGTCCGGGTCCTTCGGCTCCAGCAAGGGCGCGAAGATCGCGACGATGAGGAACAGGCCGGTGATGACCCCGCCGGTGATCGCGACCGGGCTGCGCAGCATGCGGCGGAGCGCTTCCCCGCCGAGGCTGCGGCCGCTCGCCGCGGCGAGCTTGTCGATCGGTTCCTTCTTCTTGTTGAGCAAAGTGTTCATCGCACACGCACCCTCGGGTCGATGATCCCGTACGAGATGTCGACCAGCATGTTCACCAGGACGTAGACCACGGCCCCGAACAGCAGGAGCGCCTGCAGCCGCGGGTAGTCACGCCGTTCGATGCCTTCGGCCAGCAGGAACCCGAGGCCGCGGATGTTGAACACCCGCTCGGTCAGCACCGCGCCGCCGAGCAGCGCGCCGGTCTGCAGGCCGATGGTCGTGACCACCGGCAGCAGGCCGTTGCGCAGGACGTGCCGGGTGCGCACGACCTGCTGGGTGAGGCCCTTGGAGTTGGCCGTGCGGATGAAGTCTTCGTTGAGGACGTCCAGCACCGACGCGCGGGTGATCCGGGTGATCACCGCGAGCGGGATGGTGGCGAGGGCGAACGCCGGCAGGATCAGGTGCTTGATCGCGTCCCAGACGGCGTCCCACTCGCTCGTCATGATGCCGTCGAGGATGGCGAAGTTGGTGATCGCGGTGGCGTCGAGCCCCGCCGACTGCCGGCCCTGGGACGGCAGCCCCAGCGGCGCGGCCAGGATGTCCTGCATCATGTAGCCGAGGAAGAACACCGGCACCGCGACGCCGATCAGGCTGAGCACGATGACACCGTTGTCAACCGGCCCGCCGCGGTACCGCGCGGACAGGTAGCCGGCCGGGATGCCGACGACGATCGCGATGATCATCGCGGAAAGACCGAGTTCGATGGTCGCCGGCAGGAAGGTGACGATCTCGCTCATGACGGGCTGGGTCGACACCAGGGAGCTGCCGAAGTTGCCGGTGAGCGCGCGGCCGAGGAACCCGAAGTACTGGATGAAGATCGGCTGGTCGAGGCCCAGCACGTGGTTCAGGTCGGCGATCTTCTCCGGCGTCGCTTTGTCCCCGAGGAGGGCGGCGGCGGGGCCACCGGGCAGGGACCGGAGCCAGGCGAAGACCAGGATGGACAGGATGAGGAGCGTCGGGATCGCTTGTAGCAGCCGACGCACGAGGAAACGGAGCACTTGCAGTCCTTTGTTGCCAGCCCGGGAATCAGGCGCAGGGGGTGGGTGCGGTAGCACCCACCCCCTGCCTTTTGGCTGAGTCCGTCGATCAGCTCACGGTCACGGTGTTGAAACGCTCGTCGGTGAGCGGGCTCGCCACCAGACCCTTGACCTTCGGGCCGACCACGATGGCCGGCGTCGGGTACGCGATCGGGATCGCCGGGAGGTAGTTCATGATCTGCTTGTTGACTTCCTGGTACGCCTTGGCGTGGGCGTCACCGGCGGGCGAAGCGTCCGCCGCACCCAGGGCCGCGAACAGCTCCGGGTTGTCGAAGCCGAACTCCGCCTTCTTGCGGCCGAAGAACGTGCCGACGAAGTTGCCGGCGTCGTTGTAGTCACCGGTCCAGCCGAGCAGGTGGAGGTCCTGCTTGCCGGCCTTCTGCACGTCGTCCTTGTACCCGCCGTTCCACGGCTCGGCGTGCGCTTCGACGTTGACGCCGATCTTCTTGAGGTCCTCGGAGATCGCCGTGAACGTGTCCGCCGGGTTCGGCATGTACGGGCGGCTGACCTCGGTCGGGTAGTAGAACTTCAGCGTGAGGTTCTCGGCGCCGGCCTGCTTCAGGAGGTCCTTCGCCTTGTTCACGTCGTACGGGTACTTCGTGACGTCGTCGGTGTAGCCCGAGATGACCTTGGGGACGAACTCGGTCGCGACCTCGGAACCCTCGGCCAGCTTCGACTTCACGAACTGCTCGCGGTTGACGCCGTAGGCCAGCGCCTGCCGGACGCGCACGTCCTTGAGCTTCGGGTTGTTGGCCTGGTTGATGCCCAGGTACAGCACGTTGAACGACGGGCGGATGAGGACCTGCTCGCCGTCGTTGCGCAGCAGGCCGTAGTCCGCCGGGCTCGGGTAGTCGTAACCGTTGATGTCGCCGGCCTTGAGCGCCTGCTTGCGGGCGTTCTCGTCCGGGATCACCTTGAAGATCAGCTTGTCGAGCTTCGCCGGCGACGGGCTGCTGTCGTTGCGCACCAGGGTGATCTCACCCTTGGCCTGGTCCCAGCTCTCGAACTTGAACGGACCGGTGCCGGTCGGGAACTTGTTCGCGTAGTCGCTGTAGGTGAACGAGTCGCCGCTCTGGGTGACCGTGTCCGCGTTGTGCGCCTTGAGCGCGGTCGGGCTCTGGATCGAGAACGACGGCAGCGTGAACGCCGACGGGAACGCGCCCTTGGCCTTGTTCAGGTTCAGGACCGCGGTCGTCGGGTCCTTCGCCTCGCAGCTCTTGTAGACCGGCTCGCCGCCCGCGTCGCCTTCGTTCTTGGCGAAGCCCTCGAAGACGTCGCCGTAGTAGATCATCTGGCTCTGGGCGGCGGCGCCCTTCATGTTGTACCAGCGGTCGAAGTTGAAGCAGACCGCCGTGGCGTCCATCGGAGTGCCGTCGGAGAACTTCACGCCGGACTTCAGGGTGAACGTCCAGGTCTTGCCGTCGTTGCTCGGGTCCCACTTCTCGGCGAGGGAGGGCTCGAGGTCGGCGGTGCCCGGCTTGTTCTGGATCAGCGTGTCGTAGATCTGCCGCGTGATCCGGAAGGTCTCGCCCTCGTCGTTGAACGCGGGGTCGAACATCTTCGGGTTGCCGGCCGCGCCGAAGATCATCGTGCCTCCGGAACCACCTCCGGCGCCCTCTTCACGCTTGGATTCCGCACAGGCGGACAGCGAAACCGCGAGCGCGCCGGCGAGCCCGATCAGGGCCACGCGGCGTGTTCGGGTCAGCCGCAATTGCTGCATCTGGCACCCCTTGGGAGATGTTCGGGATCAAAGTCACCGTCCGGTCGGTCAGGAACTCGACGGACGATCGGTGTGCTCGCCGACACTAGCGGGAACTCGGCTCGCACTTAAGCACGTGAGGTTACGATCGCGCTACGTGGGCGTCGATTTGACCGCAATGTGTCCGTAAATCGCGACACAATGTGACCATTTGCCGGGGATGGCTGCACCCGGTGCCGGATCACTAACTCAGATGGCGGTACCCACGTTAGACCAGTCGTGTTTCCGCGGCGAGCCTTCTTGATCGGTCCGGAACGGCTCGTGCACGCAGCGTGAGCGATCCGTTCCCTACGAAAGTCGGGTACCGGCGGCCTCGGAAGTGCGGTCGACGGCGAACCAGCCGCGCTCGAACCGTTGCCAGCGGCCCAGTTCGGCCCGTGCGGCCTCACCGTCCCTTGCGACGGCCTTCGCCAGCCGCTCGGCCGCCGAGCCGCCGGAGATCCAGCACAGGTGCGAAAGCAGGGGTCTTGCCGAAGCCCGGCCGCAGGAAACCCCCTCCAGCACCAGGACGTCCGGCACCGTCACCCGGACGAGCTCACCCGCGCGGGGAGTGCCGGTGGACCAGTCCACGCGCCGGTAAACGCCTTCCTCGCCGGCCGCGAGGGGACGCAGGACACCGTCGAGCAGCTGCGGCCACCAGGCCACGGGGTCGTCCCAGGTCGCGAAAGCGTCCGTGCTCACCAGTTCCGTCCGGCAGCCACGCGTGCGCAGCCGCTCGACGACCTGGGCGGCCACTGTGGACTTCCCGGCGCCCGAGGGGCCGTCGATGGCCAGGACGCGCACCCCGCCGAGGCGGGCGGGCGCGGCGAGCAGCACCCCGATCAGCGCGTCACTTGGCGACGCGCTCGACCTCCGGGAGCCCTTTGACGTCGTCCGGGGCCGACGTCCTGGTCTCCAGCTCGGCGATCCGGCCTTCGAGCTCGCGCTTGGCGTCTTCGAGCTCGCAGCGCAGCAGCGCGATCTCCTCGACCGACGTGCGCACCTCTTCCTCCAGGTGCCCGACCTCGGTGGACAGGTGCAGCGACACCAGCGCCAGCACGACACCGGCGAGGAGGAAGACGAAGTTCGACGGCGTCTGCACGCCGGTGTTCTTGGCCAGGAACTCGGCGGCCTGCGGGAGCACCGCGAGCACGACCACGCCGACCGCGACGACGAGCCACACACCCGCGTACTTCTCGCGCAGCTTCCGGCGTCGCATCATTTCGAGGACGACGAACAGCACGACGCCCGCGACGACGATGCTGAGAATGCGCCAACCGTCCATAACCTGCTTCCCCTTACGCGGAGTCGGACGAGTCGACGGCCGGCCGGCGGCGCACCAGCGCCAGCAGCAGCGCGAGCCCGGCCCGGCTGAGGTAGACGGCCGACTTCACGGGCGAGTGGCTGGGCGTGCCGCCCGCGCGCTCCCGCATGACGACCGGGATCTCCTTGATGGTCAGCTTGGCCCGGATGGCCATGACCAGCGACTCGACGGTGTCGCCGAGGTACTCCGCCGGGTAGTAGCCGGCGAACAGCCGGATGGCCCGCGGGCCCATCGCCTTGAACCCCGACGTGACGTCGGTGAGCTTGGTCTTCGCCAGCCGCGAGAACACCAGCGACAGCGCGACCATCGCGTACTTGCGCGGCCCGCTCGCCTTGTACGAGCCCTTGCCGGCGAACCGGGAGCCGATCACGATGTCCGCGTCGTCCAGGCCGCGCAGCAGCGCGTCCAGCTCGTCGGGGTCGTGCTGGCCGTCCGCGTCCACCTGCACGACGACGTCGTACCCGCGGGCGACGGCGTAGCGGAAACCCGTGCGCATCGCGCCGCCGACACCGAGGTTCACCGCGAGGCGGGCCACCTCGGCGCCCGCCGCCCGGGCGAGCCTGGCGGTGTCGTCGACCGAGCCGTCGTCGACGACCAGCAGGTCACCACCCGGCAGGGCGCGCTTCACCTGCTCGATGACCGACGCGACGCTCGCCGACTCGTTCAGCGCGGGCATCACGATGAGCACCCGGCGGCTGGTCACGGAGGTCGCAGACGTCACTGACACGCGATCACTCTAGCCTTTCACTGCCCGTTACCGGCCGCGGACCCGGCGGCCGCCCCCGAGGTGACGACCCCCTGCTGGCCCTCGATCTCGTAGATCGAAGCGCCCGGATTGCGGTAGACGAGCTTGAAACCGGTACCGGATTCGAGGTGCTCGAGGCCGACCCCGGTCTGGGTGGTCGTGGTGACCTTGCCCTTGCCGATGAAGACGTACCGCACCTTGAGGTCGGTGAGCAGCTCGCGCACCCGCGGGTACTTGTCGATGTCGTTGAGGTACACGCTGAGGTAGCCGGCCGGGGTGTCCCGCTCGGCGCCGTAGAACGTCCATTCGACCGGCTGGACGCCGTTGAGGGCGTACATCCAGACCGAGCCGTCGGCCTTGTCGTTCATGACGTGCTCGCCCGGCGCGGTGTGCGCGGCGAGCCAGCCGAACGCGTCGCGCTCGTCGTTGCTGACCGTCGGGCCGCCGCTGTAGTTGAGCTGCAGGCGGGCGGTGTTGCGGCCGATGTACCCGCCGCGGCTGAGCCCGCCGATCACGACGACCAGCAGCACGACGCCGATCGTGGTGAGCGTCGCCGGCCGGACGTTCGTCAGCCGGGTGCCCGCCTTGCGCGCGAACCAGCGGGCCACGGTGTCGGTGAACTCGCCGAACGCGACCGCCCCGGCCAGCGGGACCAGCGCGCCGATCCGCCAGTGGTCGTTGTAGAAGATGCCGGTGAGGGTGTGGATGAGCGGCGACTCCATCGACACCGTGGCCGCGAACAGCCCGCCGAACACGAAGTAGGCGGCGACCATCCACAGCATCCGGCGGTGCTTCACCAGCAGGCAGATGCCGATGAACGCGGGCACGCCGATCCACCACTGCGGGAAGGCGGCCATCGGCGAGAACGTGATGGTCTCGCCGAAACCGCCGGAGACGGTTGCCTCCGACGCCCAGAAGGCGCCCGTCACGCCCCCCGCGTTGTACAGCGAAGGCAGCGCGAGCGGCAGCCCGCAGACGACGGCCAGCACGATCGTCGCGCCGAGCGAGGGCGCCGAGCGCCGCCAGTCGATCCGCTCGAACCGGAACACCACGGCGAGCAGGATCAGCAGGAAGTACACGACCACGACGAACGCGACACTCGTGTGCAGCCCGATCAGCCCCGCGACGGCGAGGCCGATGGCCACCGGGCCGGCGACGCCCTTCGGCTCCAGCAGCAGACGGGCCAGCGCGAGCGCGGCGGGGATCAGCGCGACCCCGGCGACGTACGGCCACAGCGGGCCGCGCCACAGCGAGTCGTACGGGAAGTTCGTGAACGACGCCGACACCGCGGCGGCCGCGGCGACCGCGAGCGGCGGCATCCGCCACACGTGGCACATCGCCGCGACGCCGATCGGCACGCACAGGATGACGGTGAGCGCCGCCATGTTCAGCGTCGGCATCATCGCCAGGCCGGCCTTGTCGAGGACCAGCGCGAGCAGGGCGTGGTAGGTGTCCGGGTAGAAGTAGTCCGTCTGGCCCGGCAGGTTCGCGATCGTGCCGACCGTCGACGGCCGGGCGTCGCCATGCTCGGCGATCCAGCGCACCAGGTTGGCGTGGAACGGCGCGTCCCAGCCCTGCTGGACCTGGTTGAGGCCGCGCGCGCCGCGCAGGAACGTGACGACCGCGATCAGGCTGCCGGCGAAGACGCCCGCGCCCATCAGCAGGTGGTCACGCACGGACCGGGCGGGCGCGGCCGCGGCGGCGTCCTTCTCGGCCCAGTCCGGGTGCCGCCGCGCGGTGAAGCGCTGCACCAGGAACGCGAGCCCGAAGCCGACGACGGACAGCACGAGCGTCCACAGTGCGACGTCGAGCGCGTTCCAGCGGATGCCGAGGCCGCCGAGCACCGGCACACCCAGGCTGACGACGCCGAAGGTCAGGAGCGGCGCGGCCGCCGCGAGCAGCCAGCCGCGGAGCCTGATCGCCGCCCCGAAGACGAGGCCAGGCAGCCAGAAGGCGAGCACGACCAGAAGTACGTTCATGGTTTTCCGCTGTCCAACCTCACCGGCGCTTCACGCCGATCCTGTCCCCGAGGGTCCGGCCGGGGTCACCCTACTGGGACGTCCGAAGCGGGGTGCACGTTGCCCGGCCGTCGTAACACGAACACCAGCACGACGGCCAGCCCGAGCGTCGGGCCACCGGCCAGCCCGGCGACGGCCTTGAGGATCGGGTCACCCGGCACGAGCAGCAGCGTCACGGCGGTCGCGACCGCGACCACGGCCCAGGTGACGAGCACCTTGTTCGCTTCCTTGCGGGCCACGAGCACGGCCGTCATCAGCTGCAGCGCGGTGAGCAGCACCGCACCCCACACCATCCACGCCACCCACCAGCCCTGGGCGACGAACTCCGAGCCGTAGAGCAGGGAGACCAGCCACGGCCCGATCAGCCAGCCGACCAGGGCGCCGACCACCCCGACGACCAGCGTGCCGAGCGCGCCCACCGCGAGCAGCTTCCGCAGCCGGTGCCGGCCCTCGTCGGTGCCGGTGAGCCGGACGACCGTGGGCACCGCGAGCGCCTGCAGCGGTGAGAGCAGCAGCAGCGGCACCCGCGACACGGTGAGCGTCGCGAAGAGGACACCGACGTCGCGCACGGACCCGCCGGGTGCGAGCAGGCTCACCATCGCCGGGTAGCCGGTGATGACGCTCGCGGTCAGCGCCGCGCCGGCCAGCAGGGTGAGGATCCGGCCGGTGACCGGGCCCCAGCCCTCGCCTTCGGCGTGCGGGTCGACCAGGCCGGAGACCGGCCGGACGAACAGCAGCCAGGCGAACGAGCCCGCCGCGGCCGCGATGGCGTACGACGTCACGCCGGTGAGCCCGGCGGCGGCGATCCCGAGCAGCACGACCACCCGGACCGCGGCTTCGGCGACGACCAGCCCCGAGTACGGCTTGATCCGCTGCTGCCCGACGAGCAGGCCGCGCGCGGCGAACTGGCAGGCGAACGCGATCGCGCCGCACAGCACGATGACGCCGAGCACGGTGTTGCCGCCGTAGAGCCGGTCCGAGAGCACCGGCACGGCCATCGTCAGGGCCGCGACCACGGCGACCGTCACCGCGCCGACGGTGAGCGCCCGCAGCGCGGGCTTGCCGGCCTTGCCGCCGTCGAGCGCGGCCACCGCGGACTGCCGCGACAGCTCCTGCTCCAGCGGCGACAACGCGCTGCCGAGGCCCATCAGGATGCCCCAGAACGAGAGGTAGACCTTGCTGTTCTCCGGCCCGAGCCAGCGCGTGGCGACCAGCGTCAGGACGTACCCGAGCGCGATCGCGACGAGCAGCGAGACACCGATCCGCCCGGCCGAGCGCCCGGTCTCCTTCGCCAGGCTGCGGCCGTCCGCCTCATCGGACTCGTGGGTCACCGGTGAGCTCATCGATCCCGCCGCCGGCGCGCGCGCAGCGCCATGACGAGCCCACGGACGGCGCCCGCGCCGAAGCCGGCCCCGAACACCGGCGCGAGCTTCGCGACGGCCTTGGCCTCGGCGTTCGTCGCGCCGAAGCGGGTCACGGCCACACCCGCCGCGGCCGAGCCGGCGGCCGCGAGCGCCACCGCCGTCTTCGGCTTCTTCAGCGCGAGGCCGAGGCCAAGGACGCCGACGCCGAACGCGGCGAACAGGCCGTTGCGGGCCGGGCCGGGCGAGCCGAGGTAGGAGTCCACGAAGGTCGTCCCGCGGAAGTAGGCCTGGGCGGCGAACTTCTTGAAGCTGTCGCGCCCGTGGTAGGTCGCGGAGAACTCCGGCGCCAGGAAGATGCGGTGCCGTTCGGCGATCCAGCGCAGGACGCCGGTGTCGTCACTGGCGAAGCGGACGTCGTCGAACAGGGAAACAAAAGCGTCGGAAGCCGCTTCGAGAACGTCACGCGGCGCGGAAAAGAATCCGGTGCCCTTCGGGAACAGGTCGAACTGGTCGATGCCGAAGGACATCAGGCGTGGGTCCGCGCAGTACCGGCGCCAGGGGATCTTCACCAGCCCGGCCATGAACCCGGCGTACGGGTTGTGCTCGGAAGCGACGTTGACGTGCCCGTTCCAGACCGTCCGCTCCGGGTGGTCGACCAGCTGGTCGCGCAGGAAGGTCAGCGAGCCGGTGTCCACCACCACCCGGCTGTCGAGCAGCAGGATCTGGTGACCCGACGCCTTGGCGATGCCCGCCCGCCGGGCCTCGAAGCGGCCCGAGTTGGCCTGGCTGAGCACGGTGATCCCCCGGCGTTCCCGCAGCTCGTCGAGCCGCGAAGGCGTGGCGTCCGTGCTGCCGTCGTCGACGACGACGACCTCGATCGGCCAGTTCGCCTCCTCGGCGGAGGCGAGCAGCGCGCCGACACTGCGTTCGATCCAGTCCTGCTCGTTGTAGACCGGGATCACGACGCTGAGCGAGGGGAGGAGCGGGTTCGCACTCACCGGGCCGAGGCTACCCGGCGGTCTCCGCGGCGGGTCGGCCAGTATCCTTGCGCCACCGCACCCGACCAGAAATGGGCCTTCACGGTGATTTCCTTCATTCTCGGCACCACCGCGGAACTGATCAAGATCGCGCCCGTCTACCACGGGATCCGCGAGCGCGGGATGCGGCCGAAGATCTGGTTCACCGCGCAGCACGTCGACGAGGTCGCGGACGTGCTCGCCGACCTGAACATGCCCGAACCGGACGTCTGGCTGGTGCCGGAGGACAAGGCGCACAACCTGGAGTCGCCGGCGCAGGTGCCGAGCTGGGCCGCGCAGGTGCTGCGCACCGCGTGGAGCCGCCGCCAGGAGCTGCGCGCCGCGCTCAACGAGGACGGCCGCCCGCCGCTGGTGCTGGTGCACGGCGACACGTTCACCACGCCGTACGGCTCGCTGATCGGGAAGCGGATCCTCAAGTCCCGCGTCGGGCACGTCGAGGCGGGCGCGCGGTCGGGCAGCATCCTCTCGCCGCTGCCGGAGGAGCTGAACCGCAAGATCGCGGCGAAGATCGTCGACATGCACTTCGCGCCGAGCATCCGCGAGGTCAACAACCTGCGCCACGCGCGCGGCGTGGTCGTCGACACCGAGGCGAACACGGCGATCGACGCGATGCGCCTGGCCATCAACGGCCCGCTGGACGTGCCGAACCTGCCGGAGAAGTTCGGCCTCGCCACGCTGCACCGCTTCGAGCTGGTCTCGCGCCCGGACAAGTACCGCGAGGCGCTGGAGATCCTGCGCGAGCAGAGCCGCAAGATGCCGATCCTGTACATGGCCGGCGCGCCGGAGCGCGAGAAGATCCGCGCGCTGGGTATCGGGAACATCTTCGACGACCAGTTCATCGTGCAGCCGAAGATGCGGTACCTGAAGTTCCTCCCGCTGGTGGCGCGCGCGGAGTACGTCGTCACCGACTCGGGTGGTCTTTCGGCGGAGTGCTACTACCTGGGGCTGCCGTGCGCGGTGCACCGCGAGCGCACCGAGACGCCGCAGCACCTCGGCGAGACGGTGGTGCTGACCGAGATGCGCGGCGACAAGCTGCAGAACTTCCTCGACACGTACCAGAACCGGCGTGGTGAGTCCTGGATGGACAAGTACCACCCGTCCGAGATCATCGTGGACACGCTGGCGCAGCTCGGCTACTGCTGAGGTCCTCTTTGGAGTGACCCCGGTCGCCGCCTCGGCGGCGATCGGGCAGCTTGGCGTCCATGATCCACATCGGACTGGCCGCGCTGCTGGTGGTGACCCCGCCGGTCGACCAGCCGGCGGTCCGAGACGCGGCGCTTTCCTCGGGCTACCAGCAGGCGTACGTCGGTTCGGCAGGCCCGATCGCCCAGGCGATCCACGCGGCGTACGACATCCCGGCATCGGTGACGGTGGCGCAGTCGATCCTGGAGTCGAACTGGGGCCGCAGCACGCTGTCCACGGTCGAGCGGAACTTCTTCGGCTTCAAGTGCGTGACGCCGACTAGCCCGGGGCCGATCGCGCTGAGGTGCGCGCGGTACCCGACGGCGGAGTGCATTCCGTCGCCGTGCCACCCGGTGGACGCGTTTTTCCGCTCGTACGCGACGGTTTCCGACTCGTTCCGTGATTACGGGCGGCTGCTGACGACGTCGTCGAACTACGCGGCGGCGCTGCCGGTGCGGAGCGACCCGGACGCGTTCATCCGGGCGGTGGCGCGGAAGTACGCCACCGACCCGGAGTACGCGAACAAGGTGATCAGGCTGATGGACCTCTACGACCTGAGACGCTTCGACCGGTGAGCTTCCGGATGCCCCGGTCGAAGTTCCGGCCGGTCAGGTCGGCGAACTTCTCGAAGAACTCGACCCCGCCCGCGACGAGGGCGGCGAGCAGCTTCTCCTCGCCGGTGACCGCGGTCTCGCGGTACTCCCCGCCGGCCACGGTGATCCGGATGAGTCCCGGTGGCACCGGCTCGAGCGTGATGTCCGCAGGCTGGTCGGGGAAGCTCTCCTCGGCGTGCCCGATTTCGCGGTAGCCGGCGACCAGGTCGGCCACGGAACCCCACAGCCCCTCGATCTCCGACTCCCAGTTCGGGCCGAAGAGGGCGACCTGCCCGACGGACAGCTCGATCACGCCGGTCAGGTCGGCGCTGTATCGCACCTTGGGCAGCTTGGTGCAGTCCCGGATGTCGACGTACCGCCGCTCTACGGCCAGCAGAGTCCGGACCGGCCCGACCGGCAGCCCGTCAAAGGACACGGCGGCCCGAGAGCGCGCGGCCCAGGGTCAGCTCGTCCGCGAACTCCAGGTCACCGCCCATCGGCAGGCCCGACGCCAGCCGCGTCACGCTCAGCCCCGGGAAGTCCCTCAGCATCCGCACCAGGTACGTCGCCGTCGCTTCGCCCTCGGTGTTGGGGTCCGTCGCGATGATGATCTCGCTGATGTCCGCCTCGCCGATGCGCTTGAGCAGCTCGCGCATCCGCAGCTGCTCCGGGCCGATGCCCGACAGCGGGTCGAGCGCGCCGCCCAGGACGTGGTAGCGGCCCTTGAACTCGCGGGTGCGCTCGACCGCCAGGACGTCCTTCGGCTCCTCGACCACGCAGATGACCGTGAGGTCGCGGCGCTCGTCGCGGCAGATGCGGCACTTCTGCTGCTCCGAGACGTTGCCGCAGACCTCGCAGAACTGCACGCCCTCCTTGACCTTGCCGAGCACGTCCTGCAGCCGCGCGATGTCGGCCGGGTCGGTGGCCAGCAGGTGGAACGCGATCCGCTGGGCGCTCTTCGGCCCGACCCCGGGCAGCCGCCCGAGCTCGTCGATCAGGTCCTGGACGACACCTTCGTACAAGTTCGTCAGCCGCCGAAGCCGAGGGCGCCGAGGTCGGGCATGCCGCCACCGCCGCCGAGACCGCCGGCCAGCGGGCCGAGCTTCTGCTCGGTGAGCTTCTGCGCGCTCGCCGACGCGTCGCGGACCGCCGCCACGATCAGGTCGGACAGCGTCTCGACGTCGTCCGGGTCGACCACCTTCGGGTCGATCTGCAGGCTCTTCAGCTGGCTGTCACCGGAGACGGTCGCGGTGACCAGCCCGCCGCCGGCCGTGCCGGTGACCTCGGTGTTGGCGAGCTCCTCCTGGGCCTCGACGAGCTTCTGCTGCATCTGCTGGGCCTGCTGCATCAGCTGGGAAATGTCGAAGCCGCCGCCGGGTTGCACCATGATCGCACTCGGTCCTCTCTGCACGCCTGTGTCCCCACCAGGGTAGTCGCGCCCCGGGCGGGCCCGGGTTGTGGCACCGTGGTCGCCGTGCGACGCGCGATTGTCCCCCTGCTGCTGGCCGGTGCCCTGCTGCTCAGTGGCTGTCAGGAAGAAGCCCCGGCGGCTCCGGCCCCCGTGGTCACCCGGACGGTCACGCCGGCCCCGACGACGGTGACCTCCGCGCCACCGCCGCCGACCTCGCCGTCGTCTTCGGCGCCCGCGCCACCGCCGCCGGCCGCGGGCGGGAAGGTCGTCGTCCTCGACCCGGGCCACAACGGCGGCAACGGCTCGCACCCCGCGGAGATCAACCGGCTGGTGCCCGCCGGGCGCGGGCAGACCAAGCCGTGCAACACGACCGGGACGTCGACCAACGCCGGGTACGCCGAGCACGCGTTCACCTGGGACGTCGCCCAGCGCGTCGGGCAGGCGTTGGCGGCCAAGGGAATCCGCGTCGTCTACACCCGGCCGAACGACACCGGCGTCGGCCCGTGCGTCGACAAGCGGGCCGAGATCGGCAACACCGCCAACGCGGACGCCGTCGTCTCGATCCACGCCGACGGCTCGAACTCGCCGGGCGCGAACGGCTTCCACGTCGCGTATTCGTCACCGCCGTTGAACGCGGCCCAGGGCGCGCCGTCGACGCGGCTGGCCCAGACGCTGCGCGACACGATGCGCAGCGGCGGCTTCAGCACGTCGAACTACATCGGCGGCAACGGCCTGTCGGCGCGCTCGGACCTCGGTGGCCTGAACCTGTCGACACGGCCGATCGCGCTGGTGGAGTGCGGAAACATGCGCAACGCGGCCGAAGCGGCCCGGATGACGAGCGAGGAAGGCCGTCAGCAGTTCGCTTCGGCCATCGCCGCGGCGATCGAGGCCTACCTGGCCGGCTGACGGTTCAGTCCAGCGGACGGGCGCCGAGGTGGTCCGAGATCAGCTTGCGGGCCAGCTCGTCCGGGTCCTGGTCCGGCGGGGGCGGAGGGGGCGGCGGGGCCGGGCTGGCGTCCTCGTTGTAGAGGTCTTCGTCGTCCTCGTCGGACGGCTCCGGCGGCAGCGGGATGTCCGGCTCGGCCGTGGTGACCTTGGGCCGCGCGGGCGGCGCGGGCGGTGGCGCGGGCCGGGACGGCGGCGCGGGAGCCGCGGGCGCGGCCGCCGACTGGCGCGTGAACGACCGCTCCGGCGCGGGCGCGGCCTGCTGCGGACGCGCGGCGGGCGCGGCCGGGGCGTTGCCGTGGACGCAGCGGACCTGCCACTCGCCACCCAGGACTTCGGTCAGCGCGCCGGCGATCTTGCGGGCGTTGTCCTGGTCGGACAGGCGGCGCGAGAGCGGCTCGGACTTGTGGGTCAGCGTGACGGCGTTGCCCTCGACGGTCGCGACCGTGGCCTGGGTCAGCATCGCTTCGAGGCTGCGGCCGCCGGTGAACTTGCGCAGGGCGGTCATGAGCTGCGGCCAGATGTTCCGGATCCCGGCGGCGTCCATCCCACCGGACACGGCGGGCGCCGGGGCTTCCTCGGCGGGGGCGGCTGCGGGGGCGGGGGTGCCGCCGCCCGGGGTGCGCGGGGTGCCCCAACCGCTATCGGCGGACTCGGCGGAGGCTGCGGCCGGGGCGGGCGTGCCGCCACCGGAAGTGCGCTGAGTGCCACTACCGCCATCGCCGGACTGGGCGGGGGTGCCGCCGCCCGGAGTACGGGGAGCTCCCCAACCACCGTCGCCGGACTGAGCAGGGGCACCGCCCGCAGCCGGGGCGCCCGCAGCCGCAGCAGGCGTGCCGCCGCCCGGAGTGCGAGGAGCTCCCCAACCGCCGTCGCCGGACTGGGCGGGAGCGGGCGTGCGCGAGCCGCCATCGGCGGGCTGAGCGGAAGCACCGGCCGGTGCCACCGCGGTCGCGCCACCCGGGGCAGCCTGCGGCGGCTCAGGCACCGCTACCGGCGCCGGCCCGGCCGAAGCCGCGCGCTGCGAAGGCCGGGAAAACTCCTTCTCCGGCGCCGCTCGCACCGGCGGCTCGACTCCGCCCTCGGCCGGCGCGCCACCGCCGCCCGCCAACGTGGCGCGACGCTCCAGCCGCTCGATCCGGGCCAGCAGCGCCTTCTCCGCCTCCGTCACCGACGGCAGCAGCATCCGCGCGGACAGCAGTTCCAGCACCAGCCGCGGCGAGGTCGCGCCGCGCATCTCCAGGAGTCCATTGTGGACGATGTCCGCGTAGCGCGAGAGCGTGGCCAGGCCGACTCGCTCGGCCTGCGCGACCATCCGCGTCAGCTCTTCCTCCGGCGCCGACACCAAGCCACCCGCGGACTCCGGCACCGCGCGCAGCAGCACCAGGTCACGCAGGCGGTCGAGCAGGTCGGTGGCGAACCGGCGCGGGTCGTGCCCGGCTTCGGTGACCTTCTCGACCGTGCCGAACACCGTGCCGGCGTCGTCGGTCGAGAGCGCGTCGACCATGTCATCGATGAGCGCGACGTCGGTGACGCCCAGCAGCGACACCGCCCGGCTGTACGAAACCCCGTCCGGCCCGGCGCCGGCGAGCAGCTGGTCGAGCACCGACTGCGTGTCGCGCGCCGAACCGCCACCCGCGCGGATGACCAGCGGGTACACCGCCGGCTCGACCTCGACGCCCTCGGCGGCGACGTTGCTTTCCAGCAGCGTCCGCATCGCGCCCGGCGGGATCAGCCGGAACGGGTAGTGGTGCGTGCGCGAGCGGATGGTGGGCAGCACCTTGTCCGGCTCGGTGGTCGCGAAGATGAAGATGACGTGCTCGGGCGGCTCTTCCACGATCTTCAGCAGGGCGTTGAAACCCTGCGTGGTGACCATGTGCGCCTCGTCGATGATGAACACGCGGTACCGCGACTCGGCCGGCGCGTAGAACGCCTTGTCCCGCAGCTCGCGGGCGTCGTCGACACCACCGTGGCTGGCCGCGTCGAGCTCCGTGACGTCGACGCTGCCGGAGCCCTCCGGCGCGAGCGCCTTGCACGAGTTGCACTCGCCGCACGGGTCCGGCGTCGGCCCCTTCACGCAGTTCAGCGAGCGCGCCATGATGCGCGCGCTCGACGTCTTCCCGCAGCCGCGCGGGCCGGAGAAGAGGTAGGCGTGGTTGATCCGCCCGGCGGCCAGCGCCGTGCGGAGGGGTTCGGTCACATGCTCCTGCCCGACGACCTCGGCGAAGGTTGCCGGACGGTACTTGCGGTACAGCGCTAGAGCCACGCCGCGAGACTACCGGGCACCACCGACAACCTTCGCCCTGCGGTCAGGAGGTCAGGGCGTTCACCTCGGCGACCAGAGCGTTGACCTTGGTGACGTGCGCCGCGGTGAAGGCGTCCCGCGCCCGCGCCTTGCCCAGCTCACCGTCGAGGTACGGCTGCAGACCCGACCGCGGGCCGTCGAGCACGCCCTGCGCGACGGCGTTGACCTCGGGACCGTCCGACAGCGTCCGGGTCACGTAGATGTCCAGGTCGACCAGGTGCGCGTCGTGTTGCCCGTGCGCCAGGAACTCGCGGACGTCGGCGACAGTGCCGTCGAGCGCCTTCTGCGCCCATGACTTCGTCGCCGGGCCACCGGCCGCCATGATCTGGTTGACCTCGACGCGGTCGTCGGTGTCGCGGCCCGGGTAGTCCCCGGTGCGCAGCAGCGCGGCGACCCCGGCGTACGGCCCGGCGAGCGCGTCACGAGCGGCCTGGCGCAGGCCCGGGCGGGCCTTCGGGTCGGCCGCGATCGCCGAGACGGCGGCCCGGTCGTCCGACTCCTGCGCGACGGCGAGCCCGCTGTGCACGAAGGTGACGACGTCGTCGTCCGAACCGCTCAGCGCGACGCGGGCGGCGGTCTTGACCGCGGCGCCGCCGTTGTGGAGCAGGTAGAGCGACGCGCGGCGGCCGTTCGGCACGGTCAGCGCCGGGTCGGCCGCGTCGGTGAGCAGCTTGTCGTTGTCGGTCTTGGCCTGCGCGGCGCGAGCCGCCGCGTCGCGGGCCTGCTGCTGCGCGGCCGCTTCGGCGCCGGCCGCCGCCTGGCCGTCCTGCTGGCCCTGGTGCTGCTGGGTGGCCAGCCGGTCGGTGTTCGCCTTCCGCGCGTCCGACGCGATCGCCGCGGCCCGGCTCTTCGCGAGCCGCACGCCGAGGGCGCTGTGCTTGGCCGCGGCCGCCTTGCCGTAGTCGAGCTGGGCCTGGACCGCGGTGACCTCGGCGTCGCCGTCCGCGGCGACCTTCTTCCAGAGGTTCAGGAAGTACCGGACGTCGGCCGGGTCGCCGTCGAGCGCCGTCTGCGCGGCCGCCTTGACCTCGGGACCGCCGGCGGACATGGCCTGGGCGGCCAGGACCCGCTCGTCGACGTCGCGAGCCAGCTGCAGACCGGTCTCGAGGAACGCCCGGACGTCGGCGGGCGTGCCGTCGAGCGCCTTCTGGGCGCGCTCGTTGACGGTCGGGCCGCCGGTGCTCATGGCCTGGCCGACGGCGATCCGGTCGTCCGCGACCCGGGCCTGCGGGAGGCCGTGGGCGAGGAACTCCCGGACGTCGGCGATGGTGCCGCTGAGCGCCTGCTGAGCGGCGCGCTTGGTGACCGGGCCGCCGGTGGACAGGGCCTGGGTGACCAGGACCCGGTCGTCGTCGTCCTTGGCCTGGAACTGCCCGGTGGCCAGGAAGGCCTGCAGGTCGGCGGGTGTGCCGAGCAACGCCGTTTCCGCTGCTCTCGCGACGCCGGGACCGCCGGACTCCAGCAGCGAGACGGCCTGGGCCCGGTCGGGCAGGACGTCCGCGGCCGCCGGCGTCGCGAAGACCCCGGCGGCGAGTGCCGCGGCGACGACTACTGCGTTTGCACGCAAGGAAAACCCCCTCGATCGTTGATCGTTCCGCTCCTCTATCGGCGCGGCGGACGGAATGTTTCCGACCCGCTAGGCTCGGTCGTCGTGGGTCGAACGCGGAAGGCCGAACCGGTGCCCGGGCGGTACCCGGTGCGCTTCGGGACGGCCGAGCTGCTCCGGGACGTCGACCGGGGCAACGCGTGGCTGCTGTCGGTGGAGGGGGTCGCGCAGTCGTACGTCGACCTCGACGACCCGGCCAACCTGGAGTTCGACTACGTCCGCCGCTTCGGCGACGTGGTCGACCAGCTGCCACCAGGCCCGCTGGACGCGCTCCACATCGGCGGCGCGGCCTGCACGCTCCCGCGGTACGTGGCGGCGACGCACCAGGGGTCGCGGCAGCTGGTGTTCGACGCCGACGGTGAGCTGGTCGAGCTGGTCCGCACCCAGCTGGGGCTGCGGGTGCCGGGTCTGCGCGTCCGGGTGACCGACGGCCGGGCGGGGTTGGCGACGCGCCGTGAGGATTCGGCGGACCTGGTGGTGGTCGACGCGTTCGAGCGCGCGACCCTGGCCGGCGGCCTGGCGTCCCTGGAGGCGACGCGCGCGATCGCGGCGATCCTGCGCACCCCGGGCGTGTACCTGGCCAACATCACGGACGGCTCGGGCCTGCCGTTCGCCCGCCGCTTCCTGGCCACGCTGCGCGAGGTGTTCCCGGAGGTGATGGTGCTGGCCGACCCGGCGGTGCTGAAGGGCCGCCGCTTCGGCAACCTGGTCCTGGCGGCCTCCGCGACCGAACTCCCGACGGCGGCAATCGCGGCCCGCACGGCCTCGGCGGCGTTCCCGGCGAGGTGCGTCTATGGCGCGGAGCTGGTGAAGCTGACGGGCCGGGCGAAGCCGATCACGGACGAGGACACACCGCCATCACCGCAGCCACCGGACGACATGCTGGGAATCTTCTAAAGATGTCGTGAGTGGTAATTCGGGTTAGAACCCTAATCACCACTCACGACAGCCGTGGCAGCCCACCCAACCGGCGCCGAAGAGGCCGCGGCAGAGCTCCCAGGCCGCGAGGGAGGCACCGTGGGGGTCCGGGGGCTCGGCCCCCGGGCAAAAGGACGAAGTGAAGGCCCGGCAAAGGGGCGAAGCCCCGAGAGCCGGAGCCAGAACGAAGGGGACCCCGCGCACCCGTCAGAGCCTGCTTATCCTTGCTGCCTTCCGGCCCTGGGGAAGTTCACAGGGTGGACGCCGCGCGGGGTCCGTGGATCAGTGTAGCGGGCCCGGCCTATGCCCCCGCGCCCGCCTGGGCACGAGCCCGCTTGAACGTGTTCCGCAGCACCGCCAGCAGCGCGTCGCGCACCGACAGCTTCTGCCGCGCGTCGAACGTGATCAGCGGGACGTCGTCGCTCACCGCGAGCGCCCAGCGGACGTCCTCGAGGTTGTGGCCCAGGGATCCGTCGAACATGTTCACCGCCACCACGAACGGCAGGCCCGCGTTCTCGAAGTAGTCGACCGCCGGGTAGCAGTCGTCCATGCGGCGGGTGTCGACGATCACCAGCGCGCCGAGCGCGCCGTGGACCAGGTCCTGCCACATGAAGCCGAAGCGGTCCTGGCCGGGCGTGCCGAACAGGTACAGCTTGACCTCGTCGTCGATCGTGATGCAGCCGAAGTCCAGCGCGACCGTCGTGGTGGTCTTGGCCGGGACGTGGCCGGTGCGGTCCACCGACGCCGCCACCGACGTGATCGCCGCTTCGGTCGTCAACGGCTTGATCTCCGAAATGGCGCCGACGGCCGTCGTCTTGCCGACGCCGAAGCCGCCCGCGATGACGATCTTGACCGGGGCCGGCGGCCGGGCGCCCGGTTCAGTGAATGGCTTCGAGTCCACGAATGACCCTTTCGATCATGCCGAGGTCTTGCGAGTTGTGGTTCGCCGGCCGCCGGACGACGACGTAGCCGAGCTCGGCGAGGTCGGCCACCAGGACGCGGGCGACACCGATGTGCAGGCCGAGCATGGCGGCCACCTCGGCGACCGACATGGTGCTCCGGCACAGGGAAACGATTTCCTGGCGTTCGAAGGTGAGCTTCGGGTGGGACGCCGCACCCAGCCGGGACGTCATCACCTGGGCCTCGATCTCGAGGCTCTGGTCCACCGGCTGGGCCCGCCCCGAGGTCATCAGGTACGGCCGCAGGAGCGAAGGTTCCTCCGTCATCACGAACCTACGGTGTTCTTGAGCTCCTCGATCAGGCCGGGCGTCAGGACCTCGGTGGCGCGATTGGCGAACATCGCCATCTCGTAGGCGATCGTGCCGAGGCTGGCCTGCTTGTTGGCGAGGACGCCGAGCGAGCAGCCGATGCTGATCGTGCAGACCAGCAGGTAGCCGTGCTCCAGCTCGATGATCACCTTGTCGGGCGAGCCGAGCGGGTGGCTTTCGGAGACGCCGTGGGCGAGGCCGAGCATGGCGGAGGAGATCGCGGCGAGGCGGTCGGCGTTGGAGCGCTCGAGCTCCGAGGACACCGCGATCAGCAGTCCGTCGGCGGAGACCGCGATGGCGGCGATCGCGCCCGCGGTGTGCTGGGCGAAGCGGCTCACCAGCCAGTTGAAGTTCTGGGCCTCGACGCTGACGCCTGCTGCGGGGATGCTCATTTCCTGCTCTCTTCTCCTCGTTCCATCACACGACCGGCAGCCATGCCCCCAGGGCTGTCTGCCGTCACCACGTCCGCCTTGGCCAGGCCGGCGGCGAACGAGTCGAACGCCGCCCGCTCGGCAGCCGGGTCGCGCCGGGCGCGGCTGACGACGGCTCGGGCGACCGGCCGCCCCGCGGGCTGCTGCCGCAGGCCGGGGGCGAGCTGGGCGCCGGGGACGCGGCGGACCAGGCCGTCACGCGACGGCGGTTCGGGGACGGCCGCGGCCGGGACGCGCACCGGCAGCGACACGGGCTCGGTCACGACGGTCGGCGGCGCGGGCGGCGGGTCGGTCTCCATCGCGCCGACCTCGGCGGCCTTCGCGAAGGCGCTCTGGAAGCCGTCCATGGCGGCCTTGGTCGCGTCCGGGTCGTGCCGCGGGCCGTCGGCCACCGGCGCGGTGGTGCCCGGGCTGGGCAGCTGGGCGCCGCGGACACGCCGGCGGAGGCCACCGCGGGACTCGGCCTCCGAAGAGGACTCCGGAGCCCCGGAAAGGACGGTCGCCTTGATGTCGGGTTCGGCGTCGGGCCAGACCGGCTCCAGCTGGTTGAACCAGCGGAACCCGTTGCCTCCGATGGTGCCGAGCAGCGCCGGGATCGCCGGCATCGGCAGCTCGGCCGGCGCCGCGACCGGGCGGAGCTCGTCCAAAGTGGACACCGAGGCGGCGACCGCCACGGCTTCCGCGGGACGCGGCTGGGGCGCGGCCTGGGCCGGGATCACCGGCGTCGGAGTGGTCTTCAGGAGCCCGCCGCGGTGGCTGAACAGCGACGGCGGGATCGTCAGCCGCGCGGTCACGCCACCGGTCGTCGGGGTCGCGAGCAGCTCGACGGCCAGGTCGTGGCGCCGCGCCAGGCGGCCGACCACGAACAGGCCGAGCACGCTGGTGGGCGCCAGCTCGAGGCGTTCGCGCTCGACGAGCCGCCGGTTCTCGTCGGCCATCTTCTCGGCGGTCATGCCGATGCCGTGGTCGACCATGTTCACCAGGCAGGAGCCGTCGGTGAGGAACATCGTGTCCACCTCGACCAGCGAGCCGGGCGGCGAGAACGACGTCGCGTTCTCCAGCAGCTCCGCGAACACGAGCACCAGGTCGGCGCCGAGGGCCGACGACAGCAGGATCTCCGCGACGACCCCGAGCTTGACGCGCTGGTAGTCCTCGATCTCGGCGAGCGCCGAGCGCAGGGCGGTGGACAGCTCGATCGGGCCGGCGATGCGTGTCTCGTCGCGGGTGCCGGACACCACGAGCAGGTTGTCGGCGTTGCGGCGCAGGCGGGTGGAGAGGTGGTCGAGCCGGTAGAGGCTGGCCAGCAGCCGGGTGTCCTGCTCGTTGCGCTCGACCTCGTCGATCAGCGCGAGCTGCCGGCCGACGAGGTTCTGCGTGCGCTTCGCGACGTTCGCGAACATCAGGCTGGTGTTGCGCCGGGTGAGCGCCTGCCGCTCGACCAGCTCGGCCGCGGTGGTCTGGACCCGGTTGAACGCCGCGGCCAGCTTGCCCAGCTCGTCGCTCGAAACGACGTCGATGGTGGCCAGCCGCGGGATCTGCTCCTCGGCCTCTTCGGTGTCGGTCACGCGGACGAGCTCGGTGCCGGCGAGGTCGGCGACCGACGTCGCGGCGGTGGTCAGCCGGCGCAGCGGCCGGGCGATCGAGCGCGACACCGCGACGGCGAGGAAGGCGACGAGCAGGAACAGCAGGCCCGCGCCGGCGCCGACCAGCCACGCGAGCCGCGTGCCCGCGTCGGCACGGCCGTTCGCGGCGGCGGCGATCTCGCCGGTGACCCGCTCCTGCACCAGCTTGCGTTGCGCCGCCTGGCTTTCCGACGCGGCGAGGACGTCGGCGACGTACTGGTTCCGCGCGCCTGCGTCGCGCGGGTTGGCGGCCACGGCGGCGAGGTCGTCGATCCGGCGGCCCGCTTCGCTCTGCTCGACGTTGACGACCAGCGCGGACTGCTCGCTGCCGGCCTGCTGGACGAACCGGTCGGTGAAGATCGGCGCCTGCTGGGTCGCGTCGTCCAGGATGGACTGCCCGGCCTCGGGCGCCACCGCCGTCACGATCAACGCCATGCCGCGCAACGAGTTCTCCTCGTTCGCGCGCAGCAGCGCCTCCAGCGCGGTCAGCTCCCGGGTGCCCTCGGCGTCACTGGTCAGCTGCGGGACGAGCCGCAGCGCGTCGATGACCGCGCCGATCACCGCGTGGTAGGTGCGGGCGACGCTGTCGAGCGCGACGCCGCGGCGTTCGGCGTTCTGCCTCAGCTCGGCCAGCGAGCCGATCCGGGTCAGGGCCGCGGAAAGCTCGTCGGGCGCGTCGGCGCCGAGGGACGACCGGACGTTCTCGACCGCCGAGTCGACCGTCTTCCGCTGCTGGAACATCTGGTCGGCCGGCAGTGACGGCGACGCGACGAACGCGCCGGTCAGCAGCCGTTCCCGCTGCAGCTGCGAGACCAGCCCGCCGAGCTGCTGGGTGTGCCGTGCCACGGTCGCCGACTGCGTCGCGGCCACGGCGCTGTTCGCCTGGGTCAGCACGAACGGCACCGACACGAGCACCACCGCGGCCAGCGGCGGCAGGAGCAGCAGGTTCAGCTTGCCGCGAATGCCGAGCCGGGCGAGGATTCCCCCGCCGCCGGCCCATCTCGCGGTCGCCTTGCCGTGCCTCATCCCGCCACCATCCCGTCTTCCGTTCTCACGAACCCGCGGCCACCCGGTCGACGTGGCCACGGTGCTGCTCGCGGACCAGGTCCTCGATCCGGGCGCGCAGCGCGAGGAACCGCGGTTCGCGCTTCACCGCCAGGCCGCGCTCGGCGGGCAGCGTCACCTCGACGTCGGCGGCGATGCGGCCCGGGTCGGAGGCGAGCACCACCACCCGGCCGCCCAGGAACACCGCTTCCTCGACGTCGTGGGTGACCATCAGCACCGTGGTGCCGGTGTCGGCCCACACCTGGCGGATGAGCACCTGCATGTCCTCTTTGGTCTGGACGTCCAGCGCGCCGAAGGGTTCGTCCAGCAGCAGGACTTCCGGTTCGCACGCCAGCGCCCGCGCGATCGCGACGCGCTGCTTCTGGCCGCCGGAAAGCTGTTTCGGCAGCGACCGGCGCACGGCGTCGAGCCCGGTCTCGGCGAGGTACCAGTCCACGCGCTTGGCGCGCTCGGCCGCGTCGACCGGCAGCAGCTCGAGTCCGAACGCGACGTTCTTCTCGACGGTGCGCCACGGGTAGAGCGCGCCGTGCTGGAAGACGAGCCCGCGGTCCGGGCCGGGCCCGGTCACCGGGGCGCCGTCGAGCACGATCTCGCCTTCGGTCGGTGTGCTCAGCCCGGCCACCAGCGAAAGCAGCGTCGACTTGCCCGAGCCGCTCGCCCCGACGACGCAGACGAACTCGCCGCGCAGCACTTCGAGGTCGACCCCGTCGAGGGCGCGCGTCACCTTGCCGCGGACGGCGTAGTCCTTGGCGACGCCCCGCAGTTCCAGCGTCATGCCGCCCACTTCCCGACCTGCGTGCGCAGCAGGCGCAGCAGGACGTCGATGGTGAGACCGGCGATCCCGATGACCACCAGCACCGCGAAGATCTTGTCCGTCTGCAGGAACCGCTGCGCGCGCACGATCCGGTAGCCGAGGCCGGCCTGGGAGTTGATCAGCTCGGCGACCACGACGAAGTTCCACGCCGCGGCGGCGTTGACCCGGACCGCGTCGATCATGCCCGGCAGCGAGTGCGGCACGACGATCTTGCGCAGCACCTCGCCCCGGCGCGCGCCGAGGGTGTAGGAGACGTCGAGGAGCGCGCTCGGCACCGCCCGCACGACGTCGGCGGTCATCAGCGTGTTGAAGAAGACCGTGCCGATGAAGAGGATCGCGATCTTCGACGGCTCGCCGAGGCCCAGCCAGATGATCAGCAGCGGGATGAACGCGCTCGCCGGCAGGTAGCGCAGCAGGCCGATCAGCGGCTCGAAGAACGCCTGGCCCGCGGTGAAGGTGCCCATCAGGACGCCGAGCGGCACCGAGACGAGCACCGCGAGCCCGAAGCCTTCGAGCACCCGCTGGGTCGTCGCCCAGAGGTCGTCGAACAGCTCGCCGGTGCCGGCCATGTCCAGCCCGGCCTTGAGCACCGCGGCCGGCGACGGCAGGAACGTCGAGTCGACGACCCCGCTGACGCTCAGCACGACCCAGGCGAGGAACGGGATCGCGAACGACAGCACCGCCAGCGTCCAGCGGGCCGACGAGGAGATCGGCGTGCGCAGGGAGAACAGCGGCGACCGGGCCTTCGGCGTGGCCCGCCGCGGCAACGGCGACCAGGCCGGGCGGCCCCGGCCCGCGTGGGTGTCGTCGGCGAGCCGCTGCTCGGCCTCCAGCTCCTCGGCCGCGCGTTCGTCGGCCGGGGCGCCCGCGGTGCGCTGGGTCGGACCCGTCACTGCGGTGCGGCCTTCACGAACTGGTCGTCGAACAGCCCGTCGAGCGACGGCCGCTGCTGGGCGAGCCCGGTGTTCACGATGAAGTCGATGATCTTGTTCGCGGAGAAGTCCAGGTGCTGGGCGGTGACGCCCGGGGTGAACGCGTCGAGGTTCTGCTGGCGCGTGAAGATCGTGGTGCCGGCGTCGTAGGTCTTGTACTCGGAGTCGCTGACCCCGCCGCGCTTGGCCATGATCTGCACGGCGGCGTCCTTGTTGTTCTTGATCCAGGTCAGCGTCTCGAACCAGGTGTTGACGAGCGCCTGGACGTCCTTCGGGTGGTCCTTGACCAGCTTCTGCGACGTGACGAGGTGGTCCGGGATGGCGCCGGGGAACTCGGCGGACGACGAGATCGCGCGGCTGCCCTGGCGCTCGAGGGCCTTGGTGGTGAACGGCGCGAACGCGCCCACCGCATCGACCTGGCCGGCGACGAACGCGGCCGCTGCGGCGTCGGTCGGCAGGTTGACGAGCTCGATGTCCTTTTCGGTCAGCTTCGCCTCCTGCAGCGCGAGCAGCAGCAGGTAGTGGTCGACCGTGCCCTGCTCGACGGCGACCTTCTTGCCCTTGAGGTCGGCGACGGCGTTGATCCCGTCCCGCGCGATGATCTTGTCGTTGCCGGTGGAGTTGTCGTTCACCAGCACGATCGACAGCTTGGCGCCGCCGGAGGCCGAGGAGAGGGTGTCGTTGAGGGTCTGGCTGTTCGCGTCGATCGCCCCGCTCGACAACGCGTTGATGCTGTCGGTGTAGTTGTCGAACCACTTGAGGTCGACGTCCACGCCGTTCTTCGCGAACAGGCCCTTTTCCTGCGCCACCTGCCAGGGGAACCAGCCCGGCCACGCGCTGAACCCGAGGGTGATCTTGCCGCCGCCACCGGCGGCGGTGCTGTCGCTGCACCCCGAAAGCGCGGTGACCCCGGCGAGGGTCAGCAGAGTCAGGAACACCGTCAGCCGACGGGGACGGGAAGTCACAGCGAAACTCCAAAAGGCGGGGGAAGTGGAGTGTTGCGGCGCCGAAAGCGCACAGTCATCGCTGCTCTCTTCCAGACGCACCTGATCGGGTCACGGATGAGCAAAAGCGGACAGGGATCACCCACACCCAGTGAGATCCGGTGCCTCAGCGGACCGGACCAGCCACCCCTTGTCCCTCACCCGGCGGAGAGCCTAGCGAGGAGCACAAGATCACCACAATGCCCCGAGGATGCCGCCGAACGAGTGATCCAAGCGTGGGCCAACCAGCGTCATCGACACGTTCGACACACAGGACCGGCGTACTTTCTGTCGGCCGCCCGGTCAAAATCGCGGTTCACCCGGACGTGCAGTTGCACGGGCAGTAGTCCCTCCCCGTTACACACCCCCGCGATCATCACCGTGGGCTACCGGCGAGAACCGAACAATCGTTCGTTGTGTGCCACTGGCCGGAATGGTGTTCGAACAGATGAGCCCACCCGCGACTATCGCACCGGCCGGGAGACCGCGAATGATTCCGCCACTGTTAACAAGACCGAAACAATCGAGGCTATTTCGATCAATTGATAGATTTTGTGAGGTCGTAAACGGTGGTGCTCCCGGCGGTCTGCGGCGCGAAGGTCTGCTCGACCCACGCCTGGATCTCCCCCGAGGTACCGCGGCCGCCGCCGAAGCCGCCCCGCCCGCCGGCGACGTAGTAGTGGATGTCGCCCGCGGCGACGTATCGCTGGAACTGCGCGAGCGTCGGCGCCGGGTCGCTGCCGCTGAAGCCGCCGATCGCGAGCACCGGCCGTCCGCTCGAAAGTGCCAGCCCCGCCGACTGCATCGCGCCGCTCTGCGCCGCGGCCCACTTCGTCGTCGTGGCCTTCAGCAGGGTGATCACCGCGGTGTCGGCCTGTCCCTCGCCGAACCCGCCCCGGCCGCCGAAACCGCGACCGCTCGCGGCGGCGGCCGGGCCGGACGACGGCGTCCCGCCCGCGTGCGCGTTCGCCGCCGTGGCCAGGGTGAAGGACGTCGTCCCGAGCAGCGCGCCGCACAGGCCCAGCACGGCCACGACCGGCCCGAGGCGGCGGACCCGGTCGGCGCCGAAGAGCAGCGCCAGCACCGCGGCCGCGCTCAGCACGAGCAGCGTGTAGCGGATCCACGGCTGCCAGTCCGGCGTCCGCGCGAGCAGGACGAAGCCCCAAACCGCCGTGACCGCGACCAGGACCGCGAGCACCGCGCGGGCCGCGAAGTTGGCCCGCCCCCGCCAGAGCTCACGGGCGGAGATGCCCAGCGTGGCGGCGATCCCGGGCGCCAGCGCGACCGTGTAGTACGGGTGGATGATGCCGCTCATGTAGCTGAACACCAGCGTGGTGACGACCAGCCAGCCGCCCCAGAGCAGCAGCGCGGCCCGCGTCCGGTCGGTGCGCGGCGCGCGCCGGGTGAACCACAGGCCCGCGACCAGGCCGAGGACCGCGGCGGGCAGCAGCCACGACGCCTCACCGCCGAACTCGCCGCTGAACAGCCGCGTCAGACCGGTCTCCCCGCCGAAGCCACCACCCGCGCCGGACGGCGGCGCGAACGTCCCGCCGCCACCACCCCGGCCTTCGCCGAAGATCCGGCCGAGGCCGTTGTACCCGAAAGCCAGCTCCAGCACGGTGTTGTCGGTCGACCCGCTGATGTAGGGCCGGTCCGCGACCGGCCAGAGCGCGACGACTGCGATCCACCAGCCGGCGGAGACGAGCACCGCGCCCGCGGCGGCGAACAGCTGGCCGATGCGGCGCCCGAGCGACGTCGGCGCCGCGACCGCGTACACCAGCACGAAGGCGGGCAGCACGAGGAACGCCTGCAGCATCTTGTCGAGGAAGCCGAACCCGACGCAGACCCCGGCGAGCACCAGCCACTTCGTGCTCGCGTGCTCGAGCGCGCGCACGACGCAGTACGCGCCGGCGACGAGCAGCAGCACCAGGAAGGCGTCCGGGTTGTCGTAGCGGAACATCAGCGCGGCGACCGGCGTCAGCGCGAGCCCGGCCCCGGCGAGCAGCCCGGCGCCCGGCCCCGAAAGCCGTCGCACGGCCAGGTACAGCAGGCCCACCGACGCGACGCCGGCGAGCGCGTTCGGCACCAGCAGGCTCCAGCTCGAGAAGCCGAAGATCCGGCCCGAGAGCCCCATGACCCACAGGGAGAACGGCGGTTTGTCGACCGTGACGACGTTGCCCGGGTCGAGCGAGCCGAAGAACAGCGCCTTCCAGCTCCACGTGCCGGCCTGCGCCGCCATCGCGTAGAAGTCGTTGGCCCAGCCCGTTTTGGCCAGGTCCCACAGGTAGAGCAGCCCGGTCCCGAGCAGCAGCGCGGCGACGGAAGGCTTGGTCCACCGCGGCGGGCGGGCGGCCTGGGGCGCGGGCTGGGCGTGTTCGGGCGCCGACAGCGTGGTCGTCATGCTGCCCACCGTGTGGGCGGCGCATGTGGTGAACTTGTGCCGAAGCTGTGCGACGGCTGTGCGTCCACCACGATCGGGTCACTCCGGCGCCGGGGCCGCCGGGAACGTGATCTCGAACTCCGTCCGCCCGGGACGGCTGTGCACCCCGACCCGGCCGCCGTGCACGCCCACCACCGCGGCGACGATCGCCAGGCCCAGGCCGGTGCTGCCCGCCGCGCGCGACCGCGAGTTGTCACCGCGGGCGAAGCGCTCGAAGATGTCCGGGAGGATGTCCGGCGGGATGCCCGGGCCGTCGTCGCTCACCCGCAGGCGCACCACACCGTCCGAAGTGGACAGTGACGCCATGACGGTTGTCCCCGCCGGGGTGTGCGTGCGCGCATTGGCCAGCACGTTGATCACCACCTGGTGCAGCTGGCCCGCGTCGCCGAGCACGCCGATCGGCTCGCCCGGCACGTCCATCAGCCACTTGTGGTCCGGGCCCGCGACGTGCGCGTCCGCGACCGCGTCGGCCACCAGCCGGCACAAGTCCACCCACTCGTGCACCACCGGCCGTCCCGAGTCGAGGCGAGCCAGCAGCAGCAGGTCCTCCACCAGCGTGGTCATCCGGCGCGACTCGGACTCGACGCGGCTCATCGCGAACGCGACGTCCGGCGGCACCTGCTCACCGCTGCGCCGGGTCAGCTCCGCGTACCCGCGGATCGCCGCCAGCGGCGTGCGCAGCTCGTGGCTCGCGTCCGCGACGAACTGGCGGACGCGGTTCTCGCTCGCGTGCCGCGCGGTGAGCGCGTTCGCGACGTGCTGCAGCATCCGGTTCAGCGCCGAGCCGACCTTGCCGACCTCGGTGTTCGGGTCGGTGTCGGCGTCCGGGACGCGCTCGGACAACGCCACCTCGCCGCGGTCCAGCGGCAGTTCGGAGACGCGGGTCGCGGTCGCGGCCAGCCGGTCGAGCGGCTGCATCGTGCGGCGGATCGTCGCCGCGCCGACCGCGCCCGCCACCAGGATCCCGGCGAGCGCGACCCCGCCGAGGATGAAGCCGAGCCGCCACAGCGTCTCGTTGACGTCTTTGAGCGGCAGGCCGATGACGGTTTTCTCACCGCCGGGCGACGTCGTCGAGACGACGCGGTAGTCCCCGAGCTTGCCGCCGAGGTCGATGCTGTGCGGTTTCCCGTCCGACGGCAGGGCGAGCAGGGCGAGCGTCTGGCCTTTCTCGATGTTCCGGAACGGCGCTCGCCGCTGCTTCGGCAGCGAGCTGGCGACGGTGGAGTCGATCACCGACCCGGTGTACAGCGAGCCGATCTGGACGGCGGCGAGCGTGCCCTCGCCCTGGCCGAGCGCGCGCAGCGGATCCGGCGGCGGAGCCTGTCCGTCGTAGGTCCACGGCGGCGGCCGGTCCGCCCCGTGCGCGGCGCGGTCGGTCGCCGCGGCGAGCCGCTTGTCCTGCTGGCCCACCAGGAACTCGCTCAGCGCGAACTCCGTCACCACGCCGACGACCAGGCACACCAGCGCGAGCAGCGCGGCGAGCTGGACGATCAGCCGCCGTCGCAGCGACCACGGCCGCTGGGCCCGGGACCGCCGCCGCTCAGCCCGCTGGCTTGAGGACATACCCGGCGCCCCGCATGGTGTGGATCATCGGCTCACGGTCGGCGTCGATCTTCTTGCGCAGGTAGGAGATGTAGAGCTCGACGATGTTGGCCTGACCGCCGAAGTCGTAGCTCCACACGCGGTCCAGGATCTGCGCCTTCGACAGCACCCGCTTGGGGTTGCGCATGAGGTAGCGCAGCAGCTCGAACTCGGTCGCGGTCAGCGGCACCAGGTCACCACCGCGGTGCACCTCGCGGCTGTCCTCGTCGAGGGTGAGGTCGCCGACGACCAGCTGCGACCCGCTCGAGCCGGTCACCCCGCCGGCCCGGCGCAGCAGCGCGCGCAGCCGCAGCGCGACCTCTTCGAGGCTGAAGGGCTTGGTGACGTAGTCGTCGCCGCCCGCGGTGAGCCCGGCGATCCGGTCTTCGACCGCGTCCTTCGCCGTCAGGAACAGCACGGGCAGGTGCGGCGCCTCGGACCGCATGCGCCGCAGCACTTCGAGGCCGCTGAAGTCGGGGAGCATGACGTCGAGCACCACGGCGTCCGGCCGGAAGTCGCGCGCGATCCGGACGGCTTCGGTGCCGTCCCCCGCGCTGCGCACCTCCCAGCCCTCCATCCGCAGGGCCATCGAGACGAGCTCGGCCAGCGTCGACTCGTCGTCGACGACGAGGACCCGCACCGGGCTCCCGTCGGCGCGGCGCAGGTCGGCCTTGCCGGGGCCGGGTGACGTGGCGTTCATAGCGGTCATAGTGCCATCTTCTCGGCGGCGCTTCAGTGGTCACTGTGTGACCGCTGTGCGTTTCCTGTGAAGGTCCTTCGTTCGGGTAAGGGAGCCACAGCGCGTGCTGACGGCCCGCACAGCTCAAACACAGCCACGGCGGTGAACCTGGGCTGAACCAGTGTGGGTACGACCGGAGGACACGATGACGACCGAGCCGAACACGCCCCAGAGCGAGCCGGCGCCCGCCGGCCAGCCGGCCCCGGCGAGCTGGGGTGACCCGGCCCCCGCGGCGCCCAAGAAGGGCTGGTCCGGCAAGAAGACGGCGATCGCGGCCGGCATCGCGGTGGTGATCGCGGCCGGCGGCGGCGCGGCGATCTGGGCCGGCACCAGCAGCGCCGACAACAGCGCCCAGCAGGGCCCCGGCGGTTTCGGCGGCCCGGGCGGCGGCCAGTTCCGCGGCCAGGGCGGCCCGGGCGGCGGCTTCGGCGGCGGCATGGCGGCCATGCGCGAGGCGCTGCACGGCGACTTCGTCGTGGCCAACCCGAACGGCGGCTACACGACCGAGCGTCTGCAGACCGGTGACGTCACCGAGCTGAGCGCCACTTCGGTGACGCTGACCAGCAAGGACGGCTACAAGCAGACGTACACGCTCGACTCGTCGACGCAGAAGACGGGCGACGTCAAGCAGGGCTCCACGAACATCACGGTCGTGGCGAAGGTCGAGGGCCAGACGGCCACGGCGACGACGCTCGGCAAGGGCTTCGAAGCGGGTCAGCGCCAGCCGGGCCAGCGCCGCGGCGGCGGCTACTCGGCCCGGCCGTCGAACTGACCGGTCCGGTCAGGGACGAGGTTGTGCCGGTAGGCGTAGACGACCGCGTGCACCCGGTCGGGCAACCCGAGCTTCGACAGCACCCGCGACACGTGCGTCTTGACCGTCTCCTCGCCGACGTGCAGCTGCCGCGCGATCTCGGCGTTGCTGGACGCGTTGGCGATCAGCAGCAGCACTTCACGTTCACGCGAAGTCAGCCGCGCCAGCTCGGGTGGTTCGGCGGCCGCGGGTTCGAGCACCGACGCGAACTTCGCGACCAGCCGCCGGGTCACCGACGGGTCGATCAGCGCGTCCCCGCGCGCCGCGACCCGCATCGCCGCGACGAGCTCCTCCGGCGCCAGGCTCTTCAACAGGAACCCGCTCGCCCCGGCGCGCAGCGCGCGGTAGACGTACTCGTCGGCGTCGTACGTCGTGAGCACGAGGACACGCGTGTCGTTGCCCGGCGCGGCGAGGATCGCCTCGGTCGCGGCAAGGCCGTCGAGGCGGGGCATCCGGACGTCGAGGACCGCGACGTCCGGGCGCAGCCGCGCGGTTTCGGCGACGGCTTCGCGGCCGTCGGACGCCTCGCCGACGCAGGTGAAGTCGGGCTGGGTGTCGAGCAGCGCGCGCATCCCGGAGCGGAACATCGCGTGGTCGTCGGCCAGCAGGACGCGGATCATGTGCTCTCCACCGGGAAGGTCGTGCGCAGCTGCCAGTGCTCGCCGGTCTCGCCGTAGGAGACCTGGCCGCCGAAGAGCGTGACGCGCTGGCGGATGCCCGCCAGACCGCGGTGCGCGTGGTCGCCCTGCGCGGCGCGGCCGGCGCACAGGCCGTTCGTCACCGTGAGCACGATCTCGGTGCGGCCGTGGTTTAGCTCGACTTCGACCGGGCCCGTGCCGTGCCGCAACGCGTTGGTCAGGGCCTCCTGCGCGATCCGGTACAACGCGACGTCGAGCGAGCCCGGCAGTTCGCGGGGCTCGCCGAGCAGGGTCAGCCGGGTGGGCAGACCGGCCGCGCGGACGGTCTCGACCAGCTCGTCGAGGTTGTCGAGCCCGGGCTGCCCGGCGCCGGCCTCGGCGTGCAGGAGGTCGAGCAGCCGGCGCAGGTCGGCCATCGCCGCGCGGCTCGCGGACTCGACGGCGCCGAGGGACTTCCGCGCCGGTTCGGCGCCGTCGGGCAGCCCGAGCCGGGCCGCGCCGGCGTGCACCCCGATGGCGCTGACGTGGTGGGAGATGACGTCGTGGAGGTCGCGCGCGATGGTCGTGCGCTCCTCGGTGACGGCCCGCCGCACGGCTTCTTCCTCGTGCTGACGGCGTTCGTCCGCCGCCCGCTCGAGGTCGGCGATGTAGGCGCGCCGGGCTGTCGTGTACCGGCCGACCAGCCACGGCAGGAGTGCGCTCACGCTGACGCTGACCGAGATCAGCCGCAGGTCACCCGCCGTCCGGCCACCGCCTTCGATGCAGCCCGCGGTGACCCCGGCGAGCATCACGAGCAGCGCGAGCACCGCCGGTTTCGGCCGCAGCCAGGCGCCGGCGCGGTACCCGGCGATCAGGATGCCGGCGTTGTTGCCGACGACGTACCCCGTGGTGGTGCTGATCAGCACCGGTGACGCGGCGAAGAGCAGGGCGTGCGCCAGCGACACCCAGCCCGAGTAGCGGGCCGGCCCGGCGAGCGCGGCGTTGACGGCGACCCCGCCGGCCAGCACCGCCCACGGCTGCCAGCGGCCGTCGCCGAGCGGCCCGCGCACGCTGAAGAGCATGGCGTCGCAGGCGATGCAGACCAGCGCGACGAGCAGCGACTGCCGCCGCAGTGACCCGCTGATGTCGTGCACCCCCGCAACTCTGCCCTAACCGGGGCCGTCGCCGGGCCCGTTCCCGGCGACTGGCCCGAACGCGTGCCAGACTGGGTGGATGAGGCGCTGGATCACCTTCGCGGTCGGGGTTGTGCTCCTGCTCGTCGGCGCCGTCTGGGTGCTGCAGGGCATCGGCGTCATCACCGGCAGCTTCATGACCGGCCAGAAGCTGTGGTTCCTGATCGGGCTCGTCGCGTTCCTGCTCGGCGTGGTCCTGATCGCGGCGAACCTGACGAAGCGGCGCAAACCTACTTCGTGAAGATCTCGAAGACCGGGTAGCCGGGCGCGATCTCGCGCAGCTTCTCGTCCGACGCCTTGGCGTCGACACCGTCGAAGAACACCCCGACCTCGAACTTCCAGCGCTTGAGGTAGGGGCGCAGGATGCCGGGCTTCTCGTCGTCGCCCAGCTCGCGGAAGGTGAACTCCTCGACGCGGCGCCCGACGCTCAGCGTGCCCTGGCCGGCCGCGCGCAGGTTGCGCACCCACTGCGTCTCGCCGCGCGGGGCCACGAGGTAGCGCACGCCGTCGACGGTCAGCAGGTTGACCGGGACCGACCGCGGCTCGCCGCTCTTGCGGCCGACGACGGTCAGCACCCGGCTGCCCCAGACGCTGAAGCCCATCCGAGTCAGCTTCGCGACGACCTCGTTGAAGACGTTGGTGGCCTTCTTCGGCTCGATGTAGCGGGCGGCAGTCATGGTGTCCTCCGAAGCTTGGGAGAGCAGTGCTCTCGGTTAAGAGCAGTGAACACCGGCCGCGACACGTTGTCAAGAGCAGTGCTCTCGATTTGGTGCGCCGCTCTCCGCCGTGGCACACTGAGCTTCATGACCGCGACCCGCACCGCGCGCGAACGCGCCCGCGCCGAGCTGACCCAGGAGATCAAGGACGAGGCCCGCCGCCAGCTCGCCGAGGTCGGCGCGCACGGGCTTTCGCTGCGCGCGGTGGCGCGGGAGCTGGGCATGGTGTCGTCCGCGCTCTACCGCTACTTCCCCAGCCGCGACCGGCTGCTGACCGACCTGATCGTCGACGCCTACAACGCGATCGGCGAGGCCGCGGAACAGGCCGACCCGGGCGAAGGCGAGCCACGCGACCGGTGGCTGGCGATCTGGCGGGCGACACGCGAGTGGGCCCGCGCGCACCCGCACGAGTACGCGCTGATCTACGGTTCGCCGATCCCCGGCTACCAGGCGCCGCAGGACACCGTCGCGCCGGCGTCCCGGGTCGCGTTCGCCCTGGTCAAGGTGCTCACCCACACCGAGCTCCGCGACGTCCGCGGCGACGTCCCGCCCCGGCTGCGCGCCCAGGCCGAGGCCCTCACGAAGGTCCTCGGGATCGTCTCCGGGCCGGAAACCGTGGCCCGGCTGATCATGGCCTGGACCCAGCTGTTCGGGGCGATCAACTTCGACCTGTTCGGCCAGTACGTCGGCAGTGTCGACCCTGCCGACGAGTTCTTCGCGCACACGGCGCTTCGGATGGCGGAGTTCGTCGGGCTCTAACGCAGCCAGGTCCGCAGCAGCAGCTCGACGGCGTCGGCGATCACCGTGTCACTGGTGCCGTCCGGGCTGAGGTACCGCTGCCGGAGCAGGCCGTCCTCCAGCGCGTGGATGATCAGCGCCAGGAACGCCGGATCCGCCGGCGGCTCGACCCCACGCTCGGCGAACGTCGCGCGCACGCCCGTCTCGATCAGCTCCCGCGCGGCGCGCTCGTTCTCCCCGGCCGACGGCCGCGCGGCCGGGTTGCGCAGCGCGTACAGCGTCAGCTCGGTGCGCAGCGCGAACCACTCGGGCAGGTGCTCGGCGCGCTCGGCGTGCCACTCCTTCAACCGCGCCAGAACATCGCCCCGCAGCGCCGCGACTTCGACGGCTTCCTGCTCACGACGTCGCGCCAGCAGGGCCACGACCAGGTCGTGCTTGCCGTCGAAGTTGCCGTAGAACGCCCCGCGCGTGTAACCGGCGCGTTCGGCGATCTGCTCGACCGAGGCGCCGTTGACCCCGCGCTCGGCGAACAGCTCGGCGGCGGCCGTGAGCAACCGGTCCTTCGTCCGTTCGCGGCTTTCCGCCCGCGTCAGGCGCTTCCCCGTCACGGCCGAGACGGTACCGTCGCCCGGTGAGCATCGGCGGGAAGGCGGGCACGACGTGACGGGGTGGGCCGGGAAGGTCGGCAGGATCCGGGTGATCGGGACCGGGGTGATGGGCCGCGGAATCGCCCAGCTCGCCGCGACGGCGGGCGTGACCGTCGAGTTGGCCGACGTCCGGCGCGAAGCCGTCACCGAAGCGATCGAGTTCATCGGCGGCATGGCCGACAAGCTGGCCGGCAAGGGCAAGCTCGACGACCCGCAGGCGGTCAAGGACCGGCTGGTCGCGGTGGACGCGCCGGACGCGCCCGCCGACGGCGTCGACCTCGTCGTCGAGGCCGTCCGCGAGGACATCGCGACGAAGCGGGCCCTGTTCGCCGGCCTCGAGCGCGTCTGTCCACAGGAGACGATCTTCGCGACGAACACCAGCTCCCTGTCGGTCACCGAGATCGCCGCCGAGCTGGCCGACCCGGGCCGGCTCGTCGGGCTGCACTTCTTCAACCCCGTGCCGTTGATGCGCCTGGTCGAGGTCGTCCCCGGCACGCGCACCTACGACTGGCTGCCCGGCGAAGCGCTGGAGCTGGTCAAGAGCTGGGGCCACGAGCCGGTGCTGGCGAAGGACGCGCCCGGCTTCCTGGTCAACCACGCCGGCCGCGGCCTGAACACCGAGGCGCTGCAGATCCTCGCCGAGGCGCTCGCCGAACCCGCCGACGTCGACCGGGTCGCCCGCGATGTCCTCGGGCTGAAGCTCGGGCCGTTCGAGCTGCTCGACCTGACCGGGCTCGACGTGTCGCACGCCGTGCTGGAAAGCATCTGGAGCGGCTTCCACGGCGAGCCTCGGCTGCGGCCGTCGTGGCTGACCCGGCCGCGGGTCGCCGCCGGGCTGTTCGGGCGCAAGAACGGCGAAGGGTTCTACTCGTACGTCGACGGGAAGCAGCAGGTCGCCGACGAGCCCGCGGCGCCGCCGAAGCCGACGAGCCCGGTGTTCACCGCCGACGAGCACCTCGCGCGGGTGCTGTCCTCGGCGGGGGTGCACGTGGTGTCCGACGCCTACCCGGACGCGGTCCTGCTCGTCCCGCTCTACGGCGAGTCCACTGTGGACGCCGCGATCCGCGCGGGACTGCCGCCCGCCCGCGTCGCCGGCGTCGATCCGCTCGGCGGTTACGAACGCCGCCTCACGATGTCCGTGCACGCCGGGCTCGACCCGGCGGCGGGCCGCGCCGCGTGGGGCGCGCTGGCCGCGACCGGACGTCCGGTGACCGTCGTGCGCGACGGGCCGGCCCCGGTCGCGCAGCGGCTGCTCGCGTCGATCGTCAACACCGCGTGCTTCATCGCGGGCCAGCAGCTGGCCACCCCGGCCGACGTCGACACCGCCGTCCGCCTCGGCCTCGGGTACCCGCGCGGGCCGCTGGCCTGGGGTGACCTCGTCGGCGGGGACGTCGTGCTGCGCATCCTGCGCGGCCTGCTGGCCACCACCGGCGACCCGCGGTACCGGCCGAGCCCGTGGCTCACCGAGCGCGTCGCCCTCGGCCTGCCGCTGACGGCGCCGGGCACGACCCCGGCGGACCTGCGCTCCTGAAACGCGAAGCGGGCCGCCTCCGGAAACCCGGAGACGGCCCGCTTCTGCTCATTCAGACGTCACCAGGGACGGTCGACTGCCCCGCCCGCGACGGTGTAGGTGATGTAACCGCCCTGGAAGTCGCTGCGGTACACCCCTCCCGTCACGTACTCGTCGGTCGTCGGGTAGCGCAGGTAGGACCGCTCCCACCCGAGCGCCGCCCAGCGCTTGCGGATCTCGCCCTTCACCGCGTGCGCACCCGTGGCCACCGTGTAGTAGATCGAGTGGCCGAGGCTGAAGTGGTTGTACCGGCCGACGCCGTCGGGGGTCGTGCCCTCGTCGGTCGTCGGGTAGCCGAGCCCGCGCTCGTACCCGTACTCCGCCCACTTCTTCCGGATCTCACCGAAGATCGCGTGCGCGCCCGTCGCGGCCGTGAAGTAGATCGACCCGACGTTGCCGCCCTTGACGAAGTGGTTGTACCGGCCGACCCCGTCCGGCGTGCCGGACTCGTCGGTCGTCGGGTAACCGAGCCCGCGCTCGTAGTCCAGCGCCGCCCACTTCTTCCGGATCTCACCGTAGATCGAGTGCGCACCCGTCGCCGCGGTGTAGTAGATCGACCCGATGTTGCCGTTGTTGTTGAAGTGGCTGTACTGCGCGACACCGTCCGGAGTGGACGCGGTGTCCGAGGTCGGGACACCGAGCGCGTTGCTGCCGCCGAGGGCGACGTACTTGTCCAGCACCGGACCGGTCACGTACTTCACGCCACCCAGGGCGCTCCAGTACAGCCGGCCGTTCGCGTAGGCGCGGTAGTGGACCGGACCGTCGGTGACCTCGGCCGCCGTCGGCGCCCCGAGCTTCGCCCGCAATGCGGCGTCGCCGTCGTAGCGCTGGTCGATCGGCGTGGCGTAGTTCGCCGTCAGCGTCATGTCACCCGTGCCGACGGTGACGATCCACGTGGTGTCCGTGGGACCGCCCTGCCAGCCGGTGAACTTCGAGACACCGTCGATGCCCAGCGGCGCGGCTTCGACGTCGAACTTGGCGCCCTCGGTGACCAGCGCCGAGCTGACCCCGCCCTCGACCGGGATGCTCAGCGCCGCGGGCTGCGTGCTGAGCAGGGTGAGCCGGTGCTGGCGCGGCATCGCCGTGTACGTCTTGGTCGTGACCACGCCCGCGCTGTCGGTCACCGTCGCGGTGAACTCCATGCGGGAGTCCGGGTGATCGGTGAACGGCTGCGCGAAGCTCGACCCGGTGCCGCCGACACCCGGGTGCGAGTGACACGTCGCCTCGCTCGGGCAGTGCCGGACCGCGGTGGTCCAGGTGACCGGCAGCGTGCCGTCCTCGGCGTCCGTCGCGGTGGCGCTCAGCGAGACCTGCTGGCTGACCGCGAAGGTCGCGGTGTCCCCGGGCGTGGTCAGCGTGAGCTCCGGCGTGTGGTTGCCGGGCGCGACCTGGATGTCGGTCGTGCCGGTGGCGCCCAGCGGGTCGCGCACCGTGAGCTTCGCGGTGAACGACTCGGTGCCCGCCGCGTAGGTGTGGTTCACCTTCGGGCCGGCGTCGACGGCGGTGGCGCCGTCACCGAAGACCCAGTCGTACTTCAGCGGGTCGTTGTCGTAGTCGACCGAGCCGGAGCCGTCGAACGACACCGTGCGGGCGTCCGGATCGGTGGTCGTCGTCGCCTTCGCCACCGGCGCGGTGTTGCCCGCCGAGTAGGTCAGCCGCCGCAGGTTCCCGGTCAGGATGTCGGCGTAGACGATGTCGCCGTTCGGCGCCGCCGCGAACTTGGTCGGGCCGCCGATGCCGGTGAAGGCCGGCGGGTTCTCCGGGGCCTGCGTGAGCTGGCCCTGGTCGTCGTACCGCAGGGTCCAGATCTTGTTGCGCACGTAGTCGCCGAAGAAGTAGGACCCGCGGTAGGCGGCCGGGTAGCTCGATCCGTTGTAGACGATGCCGCCGGTGACGCTGTTGGCCTGCATCGGGCCTTCGCCGTGGAGGAACTCCACGAGCGGCGGCTGGTTCGGCACGCCGGCACAGCCCGCGAGCCCGCTGTAACCCGGCGTCGCGTGGTTGCCTTCCCAGCACGGCCAGCCCTGGTTGGCGCCGCGCTGGACGACGTCGACCTCTTCCCAGGTGTTCCAGCCGACGTCACCGGCGACCGGCAGGCCGAGGTTCTGGTCGATGCTGAACCGGAACGGGTTGCGGAACCCGCGCGCGAACACCTTGCTCGCGGTGGACGAGGGGTTCGCCGTGTCGTAGTAAGGGTTCCCCGGCACCCCCTTGCCGTCGGCGGCCAAGTGGAAGATCTTGCCGTAGGGCTGGTTGACGTCCTGCGCCCGCAGCGAACCCGGGTCGACCTGCGTGAAGTCCCCGTTGTCGCCGACGGACGTCCAGATCGTGCCGTCCGCGGCGGCGACGATCCCGTTGATGCCGTGGACGTCGTGGAACCCGGGCACCTCGAACAGCGACTGCTCGCCGGTCAGCCCGGTCGGCGCGCCCGCCGCGTCCACGGTCACCGTGAACCGCGACAGCCGCATCACGAAGCCGCTGCTGCCGTTGATCGACCGCGTCAGGTAGATGGAGTGCGAAGTCGCGTAGTCCGGCGCGATCGCCAGGCCCACGAGACCGAGGTCACCCGCGACCCGGGTCGACGGCAGAGCCGCGATCGTCCGGGGCGTCCCGGTGGCCGGGACCCACTGCACACGGCCGTCCTTCGCCGTTGCGAGAACGGACTGGTCCGGCAGGTACGCGAAGTCCGTGAGCTGAAGCTGTCCCAGCCCGGTGCTGGTGTCCCGCAGGACGAATCCCTGCGGGAGTGTTGTTGCCGCCGTCGCCACCCCAGTGGACACGACGGGCAGCAACGCCCCTGCGAGCACAGCCGCCACGAGGGCGTGACGGAGTGCCCGAAGTTTTGCCAAGGCCATTTGGCCCCCCTTCCCAAGCGATCACTTATCGCCCGAACAGGGGGGTCAGTTGCACTCGACAGTGTGAAGTTATCTGACTGTGACCTACCGTGTGTGGTTGTTACGGCACAACCTGCACGACGTCGCCGACGTGCAAAGTGTTGAAGAACTTCAGGGACGCGCTCGCCGACAGGTGGATGCAGCCGTGGGAGTAGACCGAGAGGCTGCCGGTGTGGAAGGCGTCACCCGGGTAGAAGAAGACCGAGTTCGGCATCTTCGCGTTGTCGAACTCCTTGGAGAGGTGCATCTTCTCCTTGGAGAGCACGTGGAACGTGCCGGTCGGCGTCGCGTAGCCCTTGCGGCCCGGCAGCATCGGCACCGGCCCGTAGACGACCTTGCCGCCCTGCAGGATCCACGCCTTGTGCGCGGAGAGGTCGACGCAGGCCGCGGTGCCGGAAGCGGCCGCCGCGGCGGCGCACGGAACCCCGGACTCGTTCGCCGCGGGCTGCGGCTTCGGCTTGGGCTTCGGCTTCGCCGTGGTGGTCGGCGCGGCCTTCGACGTGGTCGGGGTGGGGGTCGGTGTCGGTGTCGCGCTCGACGTCGTCGTCGGAGCGGCGGTGGTGCTCGAGGTGGTCGGCGTCCCCCCACCGGTCCCCGCGGCCGCGACGGCCCCGCCACCGGCGTTCGGCCCGCCCGCGGCGCCACCGCCGGAGCAAGCGGCCAGCACGAACGCGGTGGCCAGCGCGGCCGCTCCCGCCAGAAGCCTTTTCACGATCCGGTACCCCCAGCTACTCGATCATCGCCTTTGGACACCCGTAAAGACGGTGGTCACCCGGTGAAGGTTCGTCGGCGAAGGTCACGATTGGGTAGATGCCGGGGCTCAGCCGGTGACGCGCCCCAGCATCCGCGCGTACATCCGGCCCGGGCTCGGCACCGACGGCGGCACCAGGAACCCCGGCAGCGGCGGCAGCGCGCCGACAAAGGCGCCGAGCCGCTCGTACAGCGCCGCCGCGCCGGGCGGCCGCGCTTCCGGGTCCTTCTCGAGCATCTCCGCGAGCAGCGCGTTGAGCTGCTTCGGAATCCCGGGCACCGGCGCCGGCAGCTCCTTGACCTGCCGCTCGAACACGGCGTACGCCGTGGGCCCGTCGAAGAGCCGCCGGCCGGTGAGCATCTCGTGCAGCACGCACCCCAGTGCATACAGGTCGCTGCGCGGTTCGGCGCCGCCGCGCTGGATCTGCTCGGGCGCCATGTACGACGGCGTCCCCAGCAGCTGCCCGGCCCGCGTGAACTGCGCGGCGTCGGCTTCGCGCAGCACCGCGAGCCCGAAGTCCATCACCTTCACCCCGCCGTCGGGCCCGAGCATCAGGTTGGACGGCTTGAGGTCGCGGTGACAGACGGCGAGCGCGTGGGCGGCAGTCAGCACCGCGCACGCCTGCGCCGCGATCGCCGCGGCCCACGGCACCGGCAGCGGCCCGTGCTCGGCGAGCAGATCCGCCACCGTCACGCCGTCGACGAACTGCATGACCTGGAACAACCGGTCGTCGTGTGTGCCGTAGTCGTACAGCGTCGGGACGCCGGGGTGGTCGAGCGTCGCCAGGATCCGCGCCTCGCGGGCGAAGCGGGCTTCGAGCTCCTCGTCACGGCCCGGCAGCCTGAGCAGCTTGATCGCCACGCGCCGGCCCAGCCGGCGGTCGTGCCCGCCGTGCACCGCGCCCATCCCGCCGCGGCCGAGCGGCAGCTCGTCGAGCTCGTAGCGGTCGGCGATCAGCATCCGTTCCCCTAATGGCCCGGCTTGAGCCGTCCTTCGACAAGTCCAGCGAAGCCTAGCCGGACCAGCTCACGGCCCGTTTCCGCCGTCTCGCGCAGGACGGCGTCGAATTCCGCGAGCCGCCGGAAGACCAGTCCGTATTCACGCTGGACGGCGATCGGGCACCGCGGAATCCGCACCCGCCTGCCGTCGATCCGGGTCGACGCGGACGCGGCGGGCAGGTCGGCCGCGCGCAGGCAGCCGGCCAGGAAACCCGCGTCCAGCCGGTCCGGGTCGACGCGGTACACGGTGAGCCCGGCGCCGACCGGCTCCGGTTGTCCACTGTGGACGTACGCGACCCCGGTCACCGACGCGACGACGTCACCTTCCTCGGCCACCGGGGCCTCGGCGTCCGCGCGAGCCGCGTGTTTCACCTCGACGATCCCCGCCTTGACCAGCTCGCCGATCGTCGTGAACGCGGGTTCGGTGTCCGCCGTCTCGAGCACCGGCAGCTGGGGCGCCAGCTCGGCGAAATGGTGGTGCACGGCCTGGAAAGCCTGGCCGAGGTCCTCGTCGCGGGCGCGACGCCGGGCCGGCGTGAGGTCGACGTCGTCGTCGAGCAGGTCGATGATCCGGACGCCGGATTCGGGACGGGCCAGGAACTCCTGCCAGCTGGTATCCACTGTGGACAGATCGTCGCCCGCTTCACCGAGCAGCACGGTCGACGGCGGCCGTTCGCCGGGCACCGGCCGCCGCAGCAGCCAGAGGTCCGGGCCCGCCGCGGTCAGCGTGACGACCGCGCGGACCGCGCCCGCGCGCAGCAGGTTGCCGCGGATGCGCTTGCCGCTGCGCCGCCCGGCCGCCGCGCCGGGCATCAGGATCACCACGGTGCCGCCGGGTTCGACGTGGGCCAAGCAGTGCTGCACCCAGGCGAGCTCGGGTTCGCCCCGCGGCGGCAGGCCGTACTCCCAGCGCTCGTCGCCGACGAGCTCGTCATGTCCCCAAGCCCGTTCGTTGAACGGCGGATCGCACAACACGGCTTCGGCGACGCGGTCGGTGAAAGCGTCTTCACGCAGCGCGTCGACCGCGTAGACCTCGGCCTCGAGGCCGCGCAGCCTCAACCGCAGCGCTGCGATCGACGCCGTCATCGGGTCACTGTCCTGGCCCAGCACGGTTTTCGCGCCGCTCGCCAGCGCGAGCGCGCCGAAGCCGCACGCGGGGTCGAGGATCGCCGACACCGGCCCGGCGAGCCGGGCCATCAGCTCGGCGACCGGCTCCGGCGTGGTCGACAGCCGCCGTGAGTGGGCCTCGAAGTACCGGTGGCACAACAGTTCGAACGCTTCGACCGGCCCGGTCTGATGCGTCATTTCGCTGAGCAGGGTGAGCAGCTCGGGGTCGTCGAGCTTGCTGTCGAACGTGTCGAAAATGCCGGCCTGGAAAGCGAAGAAGACCCCGGCGCGGCTCACGCGCGCGGCGAGGTCGAGGTCGTCACCGAGGGCGCGCAGACGCTGCCAGGCGCGTTCGCCCGCGGTCAGCTCGAACTTCTTGCCGCGGGCACGGAACCAGCCGGCGACGTCGGACAGGCCGAACAGCGGGCTCGACGCCGTGCCGCCGACGGGCTGCGGGAAGTCCGGGTAACGACGTCGCCAGTTGCTCACCGCGGCCCGGCCGACCCCGGCGAGCCGCGCGATGTCGGCCGCGCTGACCGTGGCGTCGTCGTCCATGGCGAGGACTCTATCGGAGGATGCTCCATTCAGTCGTCATGGTTGTGAACTCAGTCAACCAATGCTTTCATGGGGGCATGACACACGATCGGTACGTCCTGCGGTACGCCGCGGGGTCGGACGTCGGCAAGCGTCGCCGGGTCAACGAGGACTCGCTGTACGCGAGTTCCCGCCTGCTCGCGGTGGCCGACGGCATCGGCGGTCAGCCGCACGGCGAGGTGGCCAGCGCGACCGCGGTGGACGTGCTGCGTGAGCTGGAGGTCGACCTGCGCCGGATCGATCTCACGAGTGTCGACCTGGCCGCGACGATGGCCGGCGTGGTCAAGTCGATCGACCAGCGGCTGACGGAGGTGGCGTCCCAGGAGCCGACAACCGAAGGCATGGGGACAACCCTGACGGCGCTGCTGTTCGACGGCATCGAGTTCGCGGCGGCCCACATCGGCGATTCCCGGGGTTACGTGCTGCACGAGGGTGGCCTGCGCCGCCTGACCCGCGACCACACGCTCGTCCAGGCACTGGTGGAGGACGGCCGCGTCGCGGCGGAAGACGCGGAGTCCCACCCAAGGCGGTCGCTGCTGATGAAAGCGTTGCAGACGGCGGGATCCGGTGACCCCGACATCTGGACGTTCAAGCCGACCGAGGGCGACCGGGTACTGCTGTGTTCGGACGGCTTGAGCGGCCCGGTCAGCGAGGCCACCCTGCGCGACGTCCTGGCATCGATCCCGGAGCCGGCGGACACGATCCCGGAGCTGATCCGCCTGGCCAACGAGGCCGGCGGCCCGGACAACATCACGTGCGTGGTCGCCGACGTCACGCGCTGACCCACCTTCAAGCCATGGGATGACCATCCGGTATCGTCTCCTGCGGAGGATTGGCCGAGCGGCCTAAGGCGCACGCTTGGAAAGCGTGTTGGGTTCACGCCCTCGCAGGTTCGAATCCTGTATCCTCCGCCGTTTGATCAGGCAAAACGCCGGGCCCGCGCGCCCGGCGTTTTGTCGTTTCGGCGCCGGAATTCGGTGGCCCGCCCCGATTCCCCGCCCCTACCGTCCCAGGCGTGACCTACGAACACCCCCTCGCCTACCTCCTCGGCATCGAAGGCCTGGCCCTGCTGCGCGGGTTCACCGGTGAGTTCGACCGCGAGTTCGTCGAGGCCCGGCTCACCGAGGTCCGCCGGCTGCTCGACGACGCGTCACTGACCGAAGCAGTCACCAGTGAGCGGCTCGACTCCGTGCCCGGCTACGAGATCTGGGCCCCCTCCTACGACAACCCCGGCAACGCCGCCTTCGCGCTCGACGAGCCGCTGCTCGCAAAGATCCTCGACGACCTCCCACCCGGCGACGCCCTCGACGCCGCCTGTGGCACCGGGCGGTACGCGCGGATCCTCGCCGGGCGGGGTCATCGCGTCATCGGTGTCGACAGTTCGCCCGCGATGCTCGCGAAGGCGGCGGGTGGCGACTTCCGGCTCGGTGAGCTGACCGAACTACCCGTCGACGATGCCGCCGTGGATCTGGTCGTCTGCGGGCTCGCCCTGACGCATGTCGCCGACCTGGGACCAGTGCTCGTCGAGTTCGCGCGGGTGCTGCGGCCCGGTGGGACCGTCGTCATCTGTGACGTCCACCCCGAATCCGTCGCCCGGGGCTCCATCCCGGCGCTGCGCGGACCCGGCGGCCGGCCCGGGCGGATCGCCTCGCACCGGCACCTCGTCGGCGACTACCTGCGAGCCGCGCTGGCAGCGGGGCTGACCGTCGTTCGCTGCGAGGAACCGGGCCTGCCGCCCCGGGATCCCGCGCCCGCCACCACCGAGCCCGGGCCGTGGGAGCTCTGGCCGTGGAGCCTCGCCGCGCTGGTGCCCGACGCGGCTCGGGCAGCCGCCAAGGGCGTGCCGGCGATGCTCGTCTGGGAGTTTCGGCGGCCCGAAATGTGAAATCGCTTCGATTGTGGCGTTTTCCGCACGTTGACGGGGAGTTACGAGCAGGCCCGAGCGAAGCCCGTTGCTCCGGTCGCGTTACTCTCACCCGCAACCAAGCCCGCCCCGTCAAGAGAGGCCAGCAGTGGCACGAAAACCGCTCTGACCTGGGGTAGCGCTGGCCAGCGACTTCAGTGTGCGGTACTGGTGTCGGGACGACCCCCGCACAGACCGTGATCGGCCCGGCCCCGGACGTCCCACGTCCGGGGCCTTGCTGATTCCGGGCCCGCGATCACTCGGCATCATCAGATGATCACGCTGTGTCGTTGGATCTGTTTCAATGGAATCCGTCCCCCGTAAGACACCAGATATCCGAGGAGTAGAGGCCCGATGGCCGGAGTCGAAGAGATCCGCGCTGGCATCGCGCTCGCCAACGAAAAGGCGTCCGCAGGCATCGCCGCCCTTCAGCAAGCAGCGCAGTCTCTCGAAGAAGCCCAGCAGTCGCTCGCCCAGGCGACGCAGGGCAGCAGCCAGCACGAAGTGAGCCAGGCCCACGGCCTGCTCGCCCAGGCCCTGCACGACATAAGCGGTATGCAGAGCACCATCCAGGCCAGCATCTCCTCCGCCGACTCGTATTCGGCCAGGCTCTGACCGGATGACGCTAGCCGAACTCCACCAGCTGCTCACCGCCGTCGTGGACGGGCTCGCGAACGCGCGGGCCCACTCCGAGCGGGCCACAAGCCTGCTCGGAGAGGCCCGGCAAGCTCTCGTGGACGCCCAGGCCAAGGCCGATCCCTGGCTACCGACGCAGTACGCGCAGGCCGGAGAGGGGCTGGACCAGCTCCTCGGCCGCCTGAGCACCGCCGAGGACCTGGTGAGCGGATACCGGTCGCGCCTGTAATCCTTTTTCCGGGGGACGACTTTTCTTGGGGACGCCGATGGCCAGCAAGTCAGCCGAGCAACGCAACCGCGTCGAAACCGCACTCGACCGCGTCCGCCATCAGATCGGGCTGGTGCTGGGCGCGGCGGCCGGCGCCCGACAGGCCGCCGAGGCCGATCTCGCCAAACTCCAGCTGGAGCGGGACATCGTCCGCGTCGGCATGAACCACGCCAGCACCGAACAGCAGAACGAGTGGGCCCGCCACCCGGCCGCGCACGAGGTGTTCGGCGCGCTCGGCAGTGTCCGCAGCGCGTTCTACACCGACTGGAGCCAGGGTCCGGTGACCCTGCGCGAGCTGGTCGCCCAGAACGCGACGGGCCCGGCGGGCCTGCCGCCGGGTGACTGGCTCGGCCGGGTCGGGCACAACCCCGGCCTGACCTCGCCCGGCCTGTGGCGCGTCGGGTCCGCGACCGCCGCGGGTGGGGACGCCACCCGCACGTTCGACGTCGCGGTGCCGCTGCTCGACGAGTCGCACCTGGTGATCACGTCGGCGCCCAAGACGCGGCCCACGATCGACGGCATCGTTCAGAACCTGCTGATCCGCGTGCTCTCGACGTTCGAACCCGGTGCCGTGCGAGTGCACCTGTGGGACGTCGGGCAGCTGACCGCGATCCTGCCGGACCTGTACCCGTTGAGCACCACCAGCGCGCTCTCGCTGTACGACCCCGGCCGGCTCGAGGACCTCCTCGACGAGCTGGCCGGGCACATCCGCCGCATCCACGCGACCGGCATGGCCGCCGGGTTCACGTCGCTGCGCGAAATCCGCAAGTCGACCCAGCAGCGGGGCGAGCCGTACCGCGTCGTCGTGTTGTACGGCAACGGCGAAACCCTCGAACCCGAACGCGCCCGCGACCTCAAGCGCGTCGCGAGCGGCGCGCTGGCCGCCGGGATCTGCCTGGTCATGGTCGACGTCCCGACGGCGGTGAGCGCGCCGGTCGAGACGCTGAGCCTGGTCGACGACCGGCACGCGATCAGCAGCATGACCGGCACCGACCTGGTGGTCGACCTCGATCCGCCGATGCCGTCCGGGCAGGTGATCCGCGCCGTCGACAAGATCGCGAAGGCGTTGATCGCGAAGCAGGGCGGGCCGCGCTCGTTCGACGACCTGCTGCCGACCGAGCTGGGCCGCGAAAGCTCGGCGCGCGAACTCCGTGCCCCGGTCGGGTTCTTCGAGGGCGAGCCCGTCGAGGTCGTGATCGGCGACGCGAGCCCGCACGCCTTGATCGGCGGACCGTCCGGTTCGGGCAAGACGAACTTCCTGTACGCGCTGCTCGGCAGTCTCGCGGCGCGCTACGACCCGAACGAGCTGGCGCTCTACCTGCTGGACTTCAAGGAAGGCGTCTCGTTCGCCGGTCTGGCGCCGGGCCGGAAGGACGCGAGCTGGCTGCCGCACGCGCGGCTGGTCGGCGTCAACGTCAACACCGACCGCGAGTTCGGCCTGGCGCTGCTGCGCTTCCTGGCCGACGAGCTGCGACGGCGTTCGGCGGCGGCGAAGGAGCACGAAGTCACGAACCTCGCCGACCTCCGCGAAGCCGATCCGGGCGGGCACTGGCCGCGGATCGTCGCGGTGATCGACGAGTTCCAGTACCTGTTCGCCGGCCGCGACCAGGTGACCGCGACGGCGACACAGCTGCTCGAAGACATCGCGCGGCGCGGGCGGTCGCAGGGCATCCACATGGTGCTGGCCAGCCAGGACGTCGCCGGCATCGAGGCGTTCTGGGGCAAGCCGGCGGTGTTCGAGCAGTGCACGCTGCGCATCGCGATGCCGAAGGCGCGGCGCGTGCTGGCCGAGACGAACAACGCCGCGGTGGCGGCGCCGAAGTGGCACGGCGTGATCAACCACGACTCCGGCATCGCGCACGGCAACCAGCTCGCCCACATCCCGGACGCGAGCAGCAAGAACGTGTTCGTCCGGCTGCAGCACCGGCTGTGGGAGGAGTACGCGGGCCGGTTCGCGCGGCCGCGCCTGTTCGACGGCGCGCATTCGCCGATCCTGGAACAGTTCCCGGCGTACCTCGACCTCAAGCCGAGCTCGCGGCCGCGGGCGCTGCTGGGCCAGTCGATCGACGTCACCGAGGCGGCGTGCGGCGTCGACCTCTCGTGGGCGCCGGGCCGCAACATCGCGGTGCTGGGGTCGGCCACCGCGGAAGCGCTGTCCATTTTGGACTCGGCGGCGCGGTCGCTGTCCCGCCAGTACGAGCCGGGCGAGGTCGAGTTCGTCCTGGGCTGCGCGATCGAGGCGTGCGCACCGGCGGCGTTGGAGCTGGCCGACCGGCTGCGCGCCGACGGCCACGCGGCATCCCTGGTGGAGGACCTGACCGGGGTGCTGGAGTCGCTGGCCGGCTCGATGTCGGGCGGGGCGAAGATCCTGCTGCTGTACGGCGTCGACGCGGCGCTGCCGGTGTTGGAGGCCAAGGCCGTCGGGCAGCTGAAGAGCGGGCTCGACCACCTGCGGACCGTGCTGAAGCAAGGGCCGGGCCACGGCATCCACACGATCGGCTGGTGGCGCAGCATCGCGAGGTTGAAGGACACGCTGGGTTTTGCCGGCACCGACGACATCGGCACGTGGGCGGCGCTCGACGTCCAGGGCAACGAGCTGGCCCCGTTCGCGGCGGGCCAGGTCGTGCACTGGTCACCGCGGCCCGGCCGCGCGTTGTTCTTCGACCGGACGACGCACGGCGCCCCTGAAGTGATCATCCCGTTCCAGCGTCCGGAGAACGCGTCATGACCGACGACGGCGCCACCGCGGCCATGCGGTACAAGGAGATCATCGCCCTGTCCCGGGGCTCGGCGGAGAACCTGCGTGAGTGGGAGCTCCGGCGGGCCGAGGAACTGGAGGGCGAACTGGAGGAGGCCCAGACCGCCATCGAGGCGGCAACGGACCGCGAAGCCAGAGCGGCCGAGCGCGCAACGCGCTGGTGGAAGATGGCGCTGCACAACATCCAGGGCTTGATGTGGCTCCACCCGGGCGACGAGCCCCGCCCGGTCTCGACAGCGCGGGCGGCGTATCTGGAGCGGTATCTGGAGGAGGTCAAGCCCAGTTACCAGGAGCTGGTGCAGGCGGTGCTGGCGCTGGGCTGGCGGGCCAAGCGGGCGGCGGGGAAGCGGGGAGAGCAGCCGCCGGACTAGACGTCGAAGACGGTGTCGTAGGGCTCTTCTTCGTCGGCCGGGGTTTGCCTGCGTTGCGTTTGTCTGGCCGGTTGCGGCTGCGGTTGTGGTTGCTGGGCGGGCGCTCGCTCACCGGCGGCCACGGCCTCCCGCACGGCGGCGGTGATGGTCCGGCTGAGCGTGACGGCGTCCTGCCGCATGGCTTCGGGCGCGAGCCGAACTTCGCTGACAACACCACCGGGCCCGGCCAGCACGGTGACGGACCGATCCGGCGAGACGACGGTGGTGTGCGCACTCCCGGCGATGCCCGCGAGGAGGCGCTGGTTGTCGGCTTTGCGGTTCTCGATCTGGCTGAGCTGCCAGCGCAGTTCCTCGATCAGCTGCGGGTTGTTCATGGCCTCCCCTGGTGTCGCAGGAATTCGTAGCGTGAAGCCGCCCCGTTCGGGGCCATGGCATAACCCCGGGCCTGGGCGGTGCTCAGCACATCGGGCGCGGGCAGGCCGCATTCGGCGTAGGGCACGTACACCAGCGGGCGGCCGTCCAACTGCTGGGCGAGACGCGCGGCCAAAACGGCGAGTGTCTCGAAGTACTCCGCGTCGCCTGCGAGGTTTATGCCCTCGACCTCGTGAAGCACATTCAAATCGCCCACGGCCCCGGCCTCCCCGCCTGGCGCGGCGCGTACACGAATTCGTAGTACTTGCCGAACTGGTGCTCGATCAAGGCGTAGCCCCGGCTCTGCGCGACCCAGTGGAGATCGGCCTTGCTGATGCCCAACTCGACCATGCGGATGGTGACCTTGTTCCGGCCGTCCAGCCGAGAGGCGAGGCGTGCCATCTGCTGTTCACGCGGCTGGGAGCCTCGGTTGGCCCGGATGATCGTCACCGTCAGGCTGGCAGCCAGCAGGCCGCCGAGCACAACGGTCAACAGCAGGAGCAGCACCGATCCTGCGTCACTCGAATGGGCGGCCAGCACCATCATGCGACCTGCCCCGGCTGGTTCGGCGTGTAAACGAACTCGTAGTACTTCGAATGCCGATGGACGATCAAGCTGTACCCACGACCGCGCGCAACCCAGAGCAGCTCTTCGACGGACAGGCCGTTTTCGATCATCCGGAGATACACCTTGTTCCGGCCGTCCAGCTCGGCGGCCAAGTTCGCCATCTGCTGATCACGCGGCTTCCTCGACCGAAGCGCCCGGACGGTGGTCAACGTCAGGCCGGCGACGACCACGAGTCCGCCGAGGGCGAGGCCCATCACGTCTGCGACCGATCGGCCGCCCGTGGCCACCACCAGGGCGGTCACGACGCCTCCTCGCTGCGGAGGCTCCACGCGACCTTCGCCGTCGCCTCGGCAACCGCGGGCCAGGCATCCTCCGACTCGGCGACCACCGAAAGGATGACCACGGACCGGCCGTCCGGGAGCGGGATCTGGTACTCGGCCTTGATCTGGGTGCGCACGTCGTGCTCGGGCAGGTGGTACTCGCCGCCGCTGATCGCGACGATCGCCGGGCCGATCGGCAACCGCACCGGCTGCACCACCGCTCGCTTGTGGCGGCCTCGATACTGGTCGGCCATCGCCGCCACCAAGGCGTCGCGGTTGCCCGGTGCGGTCTCCGGCCACTGCGCGACACCGAGTGTCAGGGTCGCGACGTCACCCTTCCGGGTGCCGACCGCGAACTTGCCGAACACGTGAATGCCGTTGGCCTGCATGGCCGGGACCAGCGCCATCAGGTAGCTGCCGAACTCCTCGATGGACGTGCCGGCACCGGCCGCGAGGTTCCCGGCGACGGTCCAGGCGTGGCCTCGGTTCATCTTGTCGTCGGCGCCCACCGGCATCCCGGCGAAGCCGGGTGGCAGATCGATCTGCAGAGGCATCAGTTCCACACCTCGTCTTCCGCCCGCTCACGTCGTCGGTCCGGCGCGTTGTCGGCCTGGACTCCGGCATCGGCCGCATTGCCCACCGCCATCACCGCCCAGGGCGCGGGCCCGGCGACGAGCGTGCCGGCGACCACGGCCAGCTGACCCCCGTCCTTGGGCACCCAGTAGTTCTGGAAGTCATCCCAAGGACTCTCGAAGTCCTTGTCTCCGACACTCTCTCCGACGATTTGATCGGCGACCAGGCCGTACGCCGTCACCTTGATCGCGGTGTCCGGCAGCACGTCGGCGAGACCGGCCACCGAGGTGGCGGCGCCTACCGCGTCGAAGAACAACGTCTCGGGCGCCACGTCGGCTCCGGCCGCCTTGGCCACCGCGTGCCCGCTGAGCGCTCCGAGCCCCAACGCCGCGGCGACGCCGCCGGCGACCTTGTCGGCCGGTGGTGGCAGGACGTCACTCAAGACGCCGATGCCGTTGCCGATGTCGCCCATGACGTCGGACACCTTCGAAATCAGCTCCGCGTGGTCCTGGACGAAGTCCCACGCCTGGTCCGCCCCATCAACGAGGGTGTCCGTCAGGTCACCCAGGACACCCCCCATGGCGTCACCCAGCTTGTCGAGCAACCCCGGCTCGTCCGGCGCCAGTTCCTTTGCCTTCCGCAACGCCTCCGCCACCCGGCCGGCCGCGTCCGCGTGCTCCTGCTGCAGCTGCTTCGCCGCGTCCTGGATGTTCTGGCACCCGTCGATCGCCGACTGGAGCTGCCGGCCCGCGTTGTCCAGGAGCTTCTGGGCGATCTGCAGGGACTGCTGGTCCGGGAACGTCCGGTTCGCCAGCGCCAGGTCCGGGTTCGCCCGCGCCGCCTCCGCTGCCTTGGCCGCCGCCTCTGCTCGGGCCTCCAGGTCGGCCGCGCGTTTCTGCAGGTTGCCGAGGTCCTGGGACCACCTTTCGAGCGCGTCCGCGGCCTCGCCCATCGACCGGGCCGCGCCCTCGAGGTACTGCGGGAGCGGGCCGACGCGCCGGGCGAACGCCTCGCTCGCCTCGCCCTGCCAGATGCCCTGCTTCCGGACGATCTGCCGGACCGCGTCGTCGGCCTCGGTCAGGTCCTTGCTCACCGCGCCGTACTTGGCCGCCAGGTCCGTGACGCCGTCGAGGTCGCCCGGCGCCGGGTCGAAGCCCAGGGCCGGGAAGGCTTGCGTGCTCATCCGTCGAGTCCGTCCAGGATGCCGGTGATGCCGCCCGTCGCGCCGCCGCCCACCATGCCGCCGCCGGGGCCCTGCCGGTCGGCCAGCTCGTTGATTCCCGGCACCCCTCCGGTGACGCCGCCGCCCACCATGCCGCCGTCGCCGGACGGCTGCCCGACCCGGGGTTGGTTCCCAGGCTCGTCACCCAGCACCGCGGACCCGAACTTCGTCAGCTGACCGCCGAACTCCGCCTCGATCCGCTCGTACTTCTCCTTGGCCGCCTTCAGCCGCTCAGTGATGTCCCCCGCCGCTTCACCCAGGCGCCCGATACCGAACCGCCAGGCCTCCTCGAACTCGACACCCGCTTTGCCCAGGTCGGCCGTCCCCAGCGACCCGAACGCCCCACCGCCGCCGAGCTTCTTGTTCGCGTCGGCCATTCGACCCGCCGCCGTGTCGAGGTCGTTGATGAGCTTGCCCAGCTCCTCGACCTTCACCGCATACCCGTCCACGCCACCCTCCCTGTGGTCCTGTCCACCGTAAGACGGCCGTCAACGCCCCGTGGTTTCCTCGTCACCCAAAGGAGCTAACACGCAAAAAGGCCGCCACCGGGCGAACCCGGTGACGGCCCCGAAAATCCGCGGACTAGTGCCCCAGAACCTGCTCCAGGTAGTCGAGCAGGTCGTTGAGCGCGTCCAGGATCGCGTTGCCGGTGCTCGGCCGGAACCGGATCACCTGCGGGTCGTGGTCACTGGCCTGGTCGGCGAACTCCGCGTTGATGTGGACGACGTCGTAGTCCACCCCGCGCGGCGCCTTCGACGCCAGGATGTGGTCCAGCACCTGCGACTGGCCCTCGAAAACGTAGCTGTACCGCTCGGCTTCCGGCACCGACGCGATGAGGTCCTTCAGCGCGCCACCGGCGGTGAGCGTCTGGACCGCGGGCGAGAACGGGTAGTCGTTCAGGTCACCCGCCACGACGATGTTCGCGTTGCGGTCGGCCGACAGCAACGAGTCGACGAACCCGCGCAGCACCGTGGCCTGCTTCGCCCGCTGCACCTCGGAACTGCGCACCGGCGGCTGGTTGCGGCCGTGCGTCGGCTGGTCGCCGCCCTTGGAGTTGAAGTGGTTGGCGATGACGAACACGGTGCGGCCCTTGAAGACGAACTCGCCGGCCAGCGGCTTGCGGCTGGCTTCCCAGGCCTCGTTGGCCGGGTCGACACGACCGGGAGACGCCGTCAGGTGCGCCTTGCCGTGGTCACGGACAACACCCACCGGCGAGGTCGACGACCCACCTGGGCGATCCACAAAGGACACCCGAGCCGGGTTGAACAGGAACGCCACGCGGATGTTGCCGCCCGGCTGGCCGCCGTCCTGGTCGTTCACCGGGTCGATCGAACGCCACTGGTAGCGCGGCCCGCCCTTGGCGACGATCGCGTCGGTGAACTTCTGCAGCGTCTGGTCCGCCGCGACGGTGCCGTCGTCGGTCGCGCCCGTGTTGTCCTGGATCTCTTCCAGGTTCACGATGTCCGGCGTCGCCAGGTGCGTCACGATCGCCTCGCCGAGCCGGTCGTACTTCGCCTGCGGGTCGCTCGGCGCCAGGTTTTCGACGTTGTACGTCGCGACCGCGAGCTCGCCGGAACGCTGCTTGCGCGTCGTCTCGGCCTGCAGCCCGTTGTCCTTTTCGGTCCCGAGCACACTGGCGAACAGCGTGTAACCGCCGAAGTTGCTGTACTCGACCGGGCCGGACGTGGTGCCGGTGAGCAGGTCGCCGACGTTGAGCTTCGGGAACGGCCGCTGCTCGAACGGGATCAGCGACTGGACCTTCAGGACGCCGCTGTTGAGCTTGTCGTAGCCCAGGTAGACACTGCCGCCGCGGACGGACTTGTGCTGATCCGGCTTGGTCGTCACGTAAAGCTCGTTGAAGGAGTTCGACGGGCCGACGACGCGGGCGTCACCGACCGAAACGATCTCGCTTTCGTGCGACTCCCAGAAGTCCAGCGCGTACTTCGCCGGCTCCAGCGGGAGCGACTCGATGTTCCCGCCGGGCGACGGCGCATACGTCGTCGGCACCGTGTCGGGGTTCAGCACCGTCGGCGCGGGCAGGGCGTTCCCGTGCGAGCCGACCGTCCACTGTGCACTGCTCAGCTCGGTGAGCGACTGGTAGTTCGACGTCGCCGGCGCGTCCGGGTAGAACTCGCGGACGGTGCCGGTCGCGGTCACCGCGTCGCCGACCGCCACGGCCGGGCTGGTCGAGCCGGTGAACACGAACAGGCCCTCGCTGGTGCGCGGGTCGTTGTCCGGGTTCGGGTCGGTGAGCCAGAAGCCGCGCACCGAGCCGAACGTCCGGGTCGCGGTGACGACGCCGGTGACGTCGCTGACCTTCTTGTCCTTGAACGGCGAAATGCGCGTGGTGCCCTGGATCTCGTGGATCTTCGCCGGGGTGCCCGGCTCGCCCGGGTTCCCGCCGCCGGTCGTCTCGCCCTTGGTGTTCGTCGGGGACGGGTCGCCGGTGGTGAAGTCGGCGGCGTTGTCGTCCGTGTCGGCGAGTGCGGTCCCGCGCGCGACGGAGGTCGAGTTGGACGGCGCGGCGGTCGGGTTGCCCTCGCACACGGTCGCCGCGCCGAAGCCGACCAGGTCCTTGATCCGCGGGTCGGCGGCACAGTCCGCGGCGGTCTTGCAGGTCAGCGCCGTGGTGCCGGAGACGAGGGCGATCGTGCCCGCGGTCGCCGACATCGCGATCGTGCCGGTCGCGTCCGGTGTGGGCAGTGCGACGGTGCCCCCGGAACCCTTGCCCTCGGCGACGAGGTAACGCCCGCCCGGCGCGACGCTGCCGGCCAGCTGCGTCACCTGCCAGGTGCTGGACGCGCTCGGCGCGCCCGGCAGGTACTGGACGCTGAAGCCGTCGACGCTCGTAGCGGCGGTACCGTGGTTCGCGAGCTCGACGAAGTCGTTGGTCAACGTGGCGCCGGAGTTGCCGCCACCGCCGTAGACCTCGGCGATGACCGCGTCGGCGCTGGGTGCCGCGAAGGCGGCCGGCGCGGCCACTCCGCCGAGCACCAGGCCCGATGCGACGGCCACCGTCAGCGCGGTCTTGGATCTGTGGGTCTTGGTCACCCTGAGTCCCCTTTGTGCTTGAACAGTCGTGGCATAGTCCCCCGAACAGATGAGGAGGAGGAAGACAAAGATGCAACGATTCGTAACAACTACTTTCGTCGTCACTCGATCGGCAGAAGCTTCGTGATCACGCTGGTACTCGGCGGAGACGTCAACGTCCAGGGCCGCGCGAAGCCCGCGGAAGCGTTCGCCCGCCTGGAACCCCTGCTCGAAGGCGCCGACCTCCGGTTCGTGAACCTCGAAGGCCCGGCCGACGCCGCGCTCGCCGAAGCGCTGACGGCCGCCCGCATCAACGTCATCTCGTGCGCCAACAACTTCACCCACCTGCCGAGCCTCGCGGTCCTCGACCGCGCGGGGATCGCGCACTGCGGAGCGGGCGCGAAAGCCGACATCGCGCACGCGCCCGCCGTGGTGGAGCAATCCGGCGAGAAGGTCGCATTCCTCGCGTACACCTCACTCCGTTCTCCCGGCCAGGTCGCGCAACCGGACTTCCCGGGCGTCGCGCAAGCGTTTGCGACCACCGCGTACCAGCCCGACCCCCGCGTGGCGGAGGTCCCGGGACGGCCGCCGCTCGTCCGCACGACGCCGTTGCCCGAGCACCTCGACCGGCTCGTCGCGGACGTCAAGCAGGCCAAGGCCGGCAACAACCACGTCGTCGTCTCGATGCACTGGGGCCTGCCGGGGCCCGACCTGGCCGAGTACCAGGTCACCTACGGGCGCGCCGCGATCGACGCCGGCGCCGACCTGGTGGCCGGGCACGGGCCGCACACGATCCAGGCCGTCGAGGTGTACCGCGGCCGCCCGATCCTCTACAGCCTCGGCAACCTCGTCTTCGACTGGCCGGCGATGCGCGGGCGGCACCTCGACGGGCTGCTCGCCGGCTGCATGTTCGGCGACGAACCGCGGCTCGAGCTCATCCCGGTGCGGCGCGGCGCCGACAACGAGTGCGAACCGCTCGCGGGGGACGAAGCCGCCAAGGTCCTGCGGCACGTCGCGGACCTCTCCGCGCTGCGTTCCACGTCGGTCACTGTCCGAAACGGAATCGCGTCCGTGGCCGGGTTGGGTGTTGGTGCGTAACGGATCGCGCGCGAACTGTGACGGCTCGCGCCGCCCGTATCACCCATCCGGCGCATCTGCCTTAAATGCTCCCTAAGGACCGGAACAACCCGAGTGAAGCGGCGGTACGGTCTGCGTGAGCCGCCGGAAAAGTGGCACAGACCACTCCCCCGACAGCTCAACCAGCACAATCACGTGGGGGAGGGAGAACCATCATGTGGGGGCTGATTGTTCTCAGCTGCGTGTTCGTGCTGGTGCTGGGGATAGCCGCGGTCGTGGACCTTCGGGACCACGACCGCGGCGAGCACCGGGCCTAGCGGACCGCCGCCCTTCCCTTGTAGCGGCCGAGGAGCGTGCGCGCGCCGGCCAGTGCCACCCGCCCGGCGCCTTTCGCGCTCGCCGCCAGGACCGTCGTCCAATCGAAGTAGTCGCGCCAGAGCACGATCCGGCCGCCTTCGACCTCAAAAGTGCCGCACACCCAGAACTCCGCTTCCCACGCGCCGCGGCGCAGGACGTCGGTGCGTTCGGTGAGGACGATGGCGCCGTCCGCCGCGATGTGGTGGGTGCGCGCTTCGAACCCGGAGCCGAACCGGGCCATGAGGCGTAGTTGTTTTTCGACGGCGGCGACGCCGCGAGCGGGCGGCAACGGCACGTTCTGGTACACGATGTCGCTCGCCGCGAACGTCAGCGCGCGGTCGATGTCGAGGTCTTCCAGGGCCTTGAGGAAACCGGTCACCACTGCCTGGGGTTCATCGGTCATGCCCCCCAGGCTAAGGCTCAGTACGGCCGGTCGCCCGCGATGGCGACGCGCTCCGCGATCCGGATGTGCGGGTGGTAGTCGTTGACCGCGTAGTGCTGCGTCGCGCGGTTGTCCCAGAACGCCACCGAGTTCGGCCGCCAGCTGAACCGGACCTGGAACTCGGGCGTGTGTGCCTGCAGGAACAGGTACCGCAGCAGCCGGTCGCTCTCGGCGCGGTCGAGGCCGACGATGTGCGTCGTGAACGCCTGGTTGACGAACAGGGTGCGCCGGCCGGTCTCGGGGTGCGTCCGGACCACCGGGTGCTCGACCGGCGGGAAGCGGTCCTGCCACTGCGCGAGGAGCGCAGGATCGGAGAACCGGTCGAAGCCGGGGAGGTAGTCGTGCACCGCGGTGAGCCCGTCGATGCGGGCGCGGACGTCTTCGGGCAGGTTGTCGTAGGCGGCGGCCATGTCGGCCCACATCGTGTCGCCGCCGACCGGCGGCACCTCGATGAGCCGCAGCACCGAGCCGAGGGCGGGGTTGGGCCGCCAGGTGACGTCGACGTGCCAGATGTTCTCGTAACCGGGCATGGCGGCGGTGCGCTCGAAGCGCGTGACGGCGTCGTCGTCACCCTTCGGGATGAACGGGTTGGTCTCCAGCTCACCCCAGTTCGCGGCGAAGGCGCGCTGCTGCGCCGACGTGATGCGCTGGTCGCGGAAGAAGACGACCTTCCACTCGAGCAGGGCGCGGTTGAGCTCTTCGCGCAGCTCAGGGGTCAGCGGCTCGGCCAGGTCGACGCCTTCGACCTCGGCGCCGATCACCCGGCCGAGCGGCCGGATCCGGAAGAGCTCGTACGGTTCGCTTTCGACGCGGTGCAGGACGCGCGGGCCTTCGACGATGCCGGCGTCGGGTGTGGCGGCCTCCCGCAGCTGGATCCGGGCAGGCAGATCTACGGACATGGTTGTGCTCCAAGGGTTTTCGGGAAAAGCGGACGCTGGGCCGGCGTCAGGCAGGGGGCGAGCCCAGGCGGCCGCGGCGCAGGAGCAGCTCCGCGGTGCCTTCCCCGACCGACCGCTTGGAGGCGCGGCCGAGCCACCGGACCATCAGGCGTTCCGAGGTGGCGGGCATGCGCTCATGGTCACCTTCTTCCCGTCCTGCGGTCAAGCCGTCCACTTGGTGGAACGCGATCAACACCGCAGGTCACCGCGATGCGGGCCGGACGGGACCATGAGGCAAGATCTTCACGATCGGGTGAGCGCCCTTGACGACGGAGGTCCCCATGCCGGAAGGCAGAGGCTCGCGGATCGACAGTGACATCCCGGGGGCCGGGGGCTTCGCCACCCGGAACCCCCCAAAGCGCCCTGACCAGCTACGCACGGCGGCTGACCTGCTGGATCAGGCGGCGGCGGCCGACGACAAGGCGGCGGGCCGGTTCGCCGAAGCCCGCGTCGAATCGACGCCGTTCGGCATCTCACCGCAGGCCCGCGAGCTGGCGGCGCGCTGGGCGTCCGCCCTCGCAGCACGCGAAGCGGACGCGCGCATCCTCGGTGATGCGACGTCCGACCTGGCCGGCCGGCTGCGCATGGCGGCCGAGAGCACCCGGAGCACCGGCTTCCGGGGGCGGTTAGCGGTGGCGCCGTGACGCTCGAGCTGTTCGAACACCCGGCGCTGACGTCAGCGGCTGCTTCGCTGGCGTCGCTGCGCGCGGCGGCCGGCCGCATCGGCGCCCCGGACCCGGTCGCGGCGCTCCGGCACCTCGACTGCGCCCCGGCGTCGGTCAGCGCGTCCGCGTCGACGGTCGACGCGGGAGCCCTGCTGGTGACGTCGGCCCAGGCGGAGTTCCGCGGCGGCGTCGAGCGCGCCGAAACGGGCGGCAGCGCGGAGACGTTCGGCACCTGGGCGGACACAGTGGACGGTCAGTACACGTCAGCGGCCCGGGCGGCCGCGTCGACGGCCGCGCTGGGCGTCCGGATCGCTGCGGAGCTGGACGCGCTGGCTGTTTCGGCGTCCGAGGAGGTGGCCGCCATCGCGTCCGGTGTTTCGCCGTCGATCGCGGCGGTGTTGTCGGACGACCGGTCCGCCGAAGTGGTGAGCGCGGTGAGCGCGGCGTGCACTTCGGTGCTGCGGGTGGTTTCGGCGAAGGTCGCGTCGTTGTCTTCGCTGGCCGCGGAACTGGAGCCGTTGACGGCGCCGGCGGTCCAGCTCAGCTGAAGCGTTCGCGCGCCCATTCGTCGAAGCTCCTCGCCGGATGCCCGGTGACGGTGGTGACGTCCAGCGAGACGGGCTCCGGATCGTCGACGAGCGAGGCCCAGTAGGGCAGGGCGCTTTTCGCGAATTCCTCGCCGAGCTGTGTTGTTGCTTCTTCGAGTGGTTGTTCTTCCCATTCCACGGGGATTCCCAGTGCTTGCCCGATGGCTTTCACCTGGTCTTCCTGACTGATGGCTTCCGGCCCGGTGACGAGGTAGATCTGCTTGGCGTGGTCTTCGGTGAACGCTTTGACCGCCATTTCGGCGACGTCTTTTTCGTGGACGAGGGATCGTTTGGCCTGGCCGTAGGGTGCTCGCACCTTGCCGGTTTTCGCCTGCTCGACCCAGCCGAGGGTGTTGGTGGCGAGGCCGGTGACGCGGAGGAAGGTCCAATCGCCGGTGACTTCTGCGACGGCCTTCTCGACCTCTCCCCAGACCCCGCCATGTTCCGCGTTCATCGCGGAAAGATAGACGATCTTCCTGCCCCGCATGGATTTCACGGCGGCTTCGATGCCTTCGGCTCTGTAGGACGGCCAGAGGAGGTAGACGGCGTCGACGCCTTCAACGGCCTCGGCAGGATTGGCGATATCGCCGTGAACGACTTCGACGCCGTCGGGCGCCTTGGCGGGATCACGAACAAGAACCCGAACATCGACGCCGGCGTCGAGCAGACCGCTGACGACGTGCCGGCCGGTGTTGCCGGTGGCCCCGGTGACAAGAACCTTCATGGTGCGCTCCTCGGTCAGCTGGTGCCGACCACGGTCACACTTCAAGTCCCCTTCAAGTCAAGCCGCTACCAAGTACCGTGGGTCGCCTGCCAGCGACCGATCTCGTAGCCGAACAGGTTGATGGACGAGGTTCCGGTCGCACGGAGCCAGGCCAGCCCGGCGTCGAGCATCGCTTCGCAGTTCGGATCACCGAGGTGATCGGACGTGAGCAGGTCCCAAACGACCCGGGCGCCCCCACGCGACGCCTCCCCACCCGCCGGCAAAACCGTCGCGGCGAGCTCTCTGATGAACAGCGCCGGGTCGGCCTGCGCCGTCGAATGCAGGCTGTAGATCAGTCCCGGCGTGTCGAACGAAGCGGGCGCGTTCGGCGCACGCACCTCGGTCCGCAAGTAACCCACGACCCGGTCGACCATGTCCGCCGGCAGCAGAGAGTCGTTTTGCTTTCGCGTGAAGAAACCCATGTTTCTCTCCTGGAACCGATTCGAGATGCACGACTCCCTCCGGTTCGCTCTTGCGACTGTTCCCGTTGCGTCGCACCACGCAGGTTCACCCGGACGCACCAACGCCGAACAGCGTGCGTAACAACACCATCTGGACCACCGACTCCGGGCTGTGTGAAAGGCACCCCGGAGATCCTCCTTCTCACCCATTCCAGGGACGGCTTGAACACGGAGTCGGTACTCACCGAAATTCTGGCGCGAGGCGGGCGGGTCCTGCGACTCGACGTCGACCTTCTCACCCGCGGCGACCTCACACTCGGCTTCCGGACCGGGCACGGCTCCGGTCCGCTCGTCACGATCGGATCCGAGGACCTGCGCTCCGTGCGCTCAGTTTGGTTCCGCCGCCCGTACACGTACGACTTCCGGATCAAGGACACCGTGCAGCGGTCGGTTGCCGAGGAAGAGATCCGAGACGTTCTCGACGGCATCTGGGAGACGCTCCGGGACCGGTACTGGATCAGCCCGCCGCAGTCGATCCGGCGTTCGAGGCTGAAGATGCACCAGCTCGCCACCGCGGAGCGCTGCGGCCTCAAGGTCGCCGAGACCCTGGCCACGAACGACCCCGTTCTCGCCCGCGAGTTCTGCGCCCGTGCCCCGAGCGTCTACAAGCCGATCAGCGGATACCACTTCGAGTACGAAGACTCCACATATACGGCTTTGACCACTCGCGTAACCGGAGAACGGCTCGCAAAGATCGACTTGGTCAGAAATCAACCGGTGATGTTCCAGCGCTGGATCAGGAAATCCTTCGAGGTGCGCGCCACCTACGTCGGCGGAAAATTCTACACCTGCCGCATCTCGGCACCCGGCTTCGAGGAGATCGAAGACTGGCGGAATCCCGATGTGTTCACCACGCTGAAGTACGAGGTCGACGAGCTTCCCGACGGACTGGCGAAAGCTTCTCGGGAACTGCTCGAGGAGCTGGGACTGGAATACGCCGCGATGGACTTCGCTGTCGACCAGGACGGCGAATACGTCTTCCTCGAGGTCAATCCGGTCGGTCAGTGGCTGTGGATCGAAGAAGCGACCGGCCTGCCGATCTCGCAAGCCCTGGCAAGCCTGCTGATGGAGCGGAGAGGAGGTGATCGAAGGTGAAGATCGAAGAGCCTGAAACTTTCGCGGCACTCTGTGCCACGCACTATCCGGCGACCGATGCCCCGAGCATGGGCAACACACCCACGACGTGCCAGTCGAAGAACGGCTGGCGCACCGACGACCACAAGTAGCCGGAGACCCTCGAGAAACGCCGGACCCCCGGTCAGCTGGGCTGACCGGGGGTCCGGCAGAGCGGTGGCGGTGGGATTTGAACCCACGGACGGGGATTAGCCGTCACACGATTTCGAGTCGTGCTCCTTCGGCCGCTCGGACACGCCACCGCCGAGAACAATACCGGAGCACCCGCTCGAGCCTCACGAGGGGTCGCCGGGGCGGGGGGAACGGCGCCTGACCTGGGCCTCCCGGAAGCGGTCGCGCAGGTCGTGGGCCACCTCGGCCACCTGGGCGCGGCGGCGCTGCATGCGACCCGAAGCCTCCAGGCGCCGGTTGCCCGTCGCCGCTCCGAGCTTCGAGCGTGCGCCGCCGACCGCCTGCTGGACCTTGTCCTTCATAGTCATGTCCACTGGGTACCCACCGGACCACGGTGGTCAGCGCCGCGTGGCGAAATACGTCTCCAGGATGGCCGCGCACTCCGCCGAAAGGACGCCTCCGTGGACCTCCGGACGGTGGTTCAGCCGGCGGTCGCGAACGACGTCCCACAGCGAGCCGACCGCTCCCGTCTTGGGCTCCCACGCTCCGAACACCAGCCGCGAGATGCGGGCCAGCACCAGCGCGCCCGCGCACATCGTGCACGGCTCCAGCGTCACCGCCAGCGTGCAGCCCTCCAGGCGCCAGCCGTCGCCCGCCACGCGCGCCGCCGCACGCAGGGCGAGGACCTCCGCGTGCGCCGTCGGGTCGCCCAGCTCGACCCGCGCGTTGCGGGCCGCCGCGAGGGGTTTGCCGTCGGGGTCGAAGACCACCGCCCCGATCGGCACGTCCGCGCCGGGGGCCCGCGCCGCTTCCAGCGCGGCCTCCACGGCCTCGGTGTCGGACGGGCGTCTCAGAGCTCGTCCAGGAGCTTGGCGAACTCGCTGCCGAACCCGACGCGCTGCGCGATCATCTGCAGCTGCTCGTCCGGGTAGAGGTCGACCTCGCCGACGATGACCTCCAGCTCCGGTCCGGGCAGCCCGAGGTCCGTCAGGATCTCCAGGTCGCCCTCGGGCCAGACGGAGTCGTCCTCTTCGTCCGGCGGGTCGACGCGCAGGACGTCGAGGACGTCCGCCGCGATGTCGTAGTCCAGTGCCGCCGCCGCGTCCGACAGCAGCAACGACGGCCCCCGCGGGCTCGGCCGGACGATCACGAAGAACTCGTCATCGACCGCCAGGAGCCCGAAGGCCGCACCGGTGGAACGTAGTTTGCCCAGTTCAGTGATCGCCGCGTCCAGCTCGGTCAGCGCCCCCGGGTCGAGCGCACTGCACCGCCACCGACCGTCTTCCCGGACCACGGCTACCGCGAAGCCCGTGACCGGCTCATCCACCGCCATGCGCACACCGTATTCCGCTGCCCGACCGAGCGCACGCACGGTGCGCCCGAAGCGCCCCATGGGGCACTATCGAGAGCATGACCGGCCCCACTGACCTGCCCACGCTGCCCGGTGCGCCGTTCGCCGGCCTCCTCGACGACGCGCGGGCGCTGCAGGACCGCACCGTCGCCCTCCGGCGTTCCGTGCACCGGCACCCGGAACAGGGCCTCCACCTGCCGATCACCCAGGCGGCGATCCGGGAGGCGCTCGACGGCCTGCCGCTGGAGATCACCGAAGGCAAGGCCACGACTTCGCTCACGGCCGTCCTGCGCGGCGCCCGGCCCGGCCCCGCGGTGCTGCTGCGCGGGGACATGGACGCGCTGCCGCTGACCGAGGAGACCGGGCTGGACTTCGCGTCCGAGGACGAGACGTCGATGCACGCGTGCGGACACGACACCCACGTGGCGATGCTCGCGTCCGCGGCCCGGCTGCTCTCGGAGCGCAAGGACCAGCTGGCCGGCTCGGTCGTCTTCATGTTCCAGCCGGGCGAGGAGGGCCACCACGGCGCCCGCTTCATGATCCACGAGGGCGTGCTCGACGCCGCCGGGACGCGGGTCGAGCGCGCGTTCGGCGTGCACATCCTGGCCAACGCGCGCAGCGGGCTGCTGCAGCTGAAGCCCGGCCCGCTGATGGCGTCGGCGGACTCGTTCACCGTGCGCGTCACCGGCAAGGGCGGCCACGGCTCGGCGCCGCAGCACACGATCGACCCGGTGCCGGCGGCCGCGGCGATGGTCGGGGCGCTGCACACGATGATCACGCGGCGGGTCAGCGTGTTCGACCCCGCCGTGCTTTCGGTGACGCGCATCGAGGCCGGCACGACGACGAACATCATCCCGGAGACCGCCGAGCTGCAGGGCACGATCCGCACGCTGTCCGAGACGACGCGCGCGCTCGTACGTGACGAGCTGTACAAGGTGTGCGAGGCGGTCGGCACGGCGTACGGCTGCCGCGTGGTCGCCGACGTCGAGCCGGGTTACCCGGTGACCGTCAACGACGACCGCGTCGCGGGCGAGGTGCTGCGGCTCGCCGCGAGCGTCCTCGGGGCGGAGAACGTCGAGCTGATGGCCGACCCACTGATGGGCGCCGAGGACTTTTCCTATGTCCTGCAACGCGTTCCGGGCGCGTACGCGTTCCTCGGCGGCTGCCCGCCCGGCGTTGACCCGGCCGAGGCGCCCGCGAACCACTCCAACCGCGTCCTCTTCGACGAGGACGCGATGCCGACCGGCGTGGCGATGCTCGCCGCCTTCGCGCTGGACTCCCTCCGCTAAGGCCCGGTGCGCGACGGGCCGCCGTCCTCCAGGTGGCCGGTGAAGCGGCGGCGCCACTCCGGCGTCTCGAAAGTGACGTCGTACCAGCCGTTCTTCGCCGGCACCGGGAAGTCGTGCGAGCCGCCGGGCGGAAGGGTGACGTCGTTGAGCACGACCGGCGCCGCGCCGCTGTTGGTCACCGTGACCCGCAGCGCGGGCGTGGGCAGAAACGTGACGGCGGCGTCGAGGCCCACGCCGCCGGAGGCCTCGACGAGGAAGCCGTTCGGACCGTGGATCGCGACGTCGTACGTGCCGCCGTGCGCGATTTCGCCCGTCACCGAGCCGCCCGGACCGACGTCGAAGCGTTGTGACGTCCCGCCTGTGTGATAGGCGTACGCGGCGAACTGCAGCGCCTGCGTGCCGTGGTTGGCCAGGTGCAGCTTCACCGCGGACGGCTCGGCCGAAACCCAGGCGACGGGCTGGTACGGCAGCGGGCGCGCCTTCGCCGTGCCGGGCTCCTGCATCAGCGCGCCCGGCCGCAGCCCGGGCTTCGGCAGGCGTGCCTGCGTGCGGTCGGCTTCGGCGCGCAGCACGTCCGCGTCGGGCAGCAGCGGGATCGACGTGTCGTGCGTGCGGAAGTCGAAACAGCTGGTCAGGTCGCCGCAGAGGGCCCGGCGCCAGGCCGAGATGTTCGGCTCGCGCACCCCGGTCCACGTCTCGAGGAACCGCAGCACCGACGTGTGGTCGAAGACCTGGGAGTTCACCCAGCCACCCCGGCTCCACGGCGAGACGACGGTCATCGGCACCCGCGGCCCCAGCCCGATCGGCGTCGGCGCCCCGGACGGCTTGCCCTGCCACGGCTGGTGCGCGGGCAGGAACTCCCCGGGGGTGCCGGGCGGCGGCGTCGGCGGGAGGACGTGGTCGAAGAAGCCGTCGTTTTCGTCGTAGTTGAGGAAGACGACGGTTGATTCCCACAGTTCCGGCTTGTCCCACAACGCTTTCAGCATCCGCTGGATGTACGCGGCGCCGTCGACCGGCCGGGCCGCGGGGTGCTCGCAGTAGCCGTACGGCGCCACGACCCACGACACCGCGGGCAGTGTCCCGGCCGCGCAGTCCGCGAGGAACTCGGCCAGCACGTGGTCGAGGTCCTCGCCCTGTCCCGAGTCGGGCTTGAGCTTCTTGCGCAGGTTCGCGCGCTCGGCCAGCCGCCGCTTCACCGGATCCATCGAATACAGCGCATCGTGGTAGTTCTTGAACAGCCACAACGGGTTGTCGCCGTAGTCGCCGACGAAGTGCTCGGGGACGCCGCGCTCCTCGTCGTTGGCGTAGATCCGCCAGCTGATCCCGGCCGCTTCCAGACGTTCCGGGTACGTCGTCCAGCGGAACGACGGCTCGTAGTCCGGGAAGTTGTGCGTGACCGGCCCGCCGGCCCGGCCGTCGGGGTCGATCGTGCCGGTCCAGTGGAACAGCCGGTTCGGCTGCGTCGGGCCCTGGATCGAGCAGAAGTAGTGGTCGCACAGCGTGAACGCGCTCGCCAGGGCGTGCTGGAACGGGACGTCGTCGCGGGCGAAGTGCCCCATCGTCATGGGGCTCTTGGCCGCGACCCAGCCGTCGTACGCGCCGTTGTTCCACGCGCGGTGCGTGCTGTTCCAGTCGTGCGGCAGCTCGCCGAGGTCCTGACCGTCCACGACGGACGTGTCGATCCGGAACGGCAGCACGGGCCCGTCGCGGCCGCGCTGGCGGAAGACGTCGCGCAGCGCCGCGCGGTCGCCGAAGCCGCGTACGCCGGCCATGGTGCCGTAGTAGTGGTCGAACGACCGGTTCTCCTGCATCAGCACCACGACGTGGCGGACGTCGTCGATCGTGCCCGTCCGCGCCGGGACGGCACAGGCCGCGGGCAGCGCGCCGGCCACGGTGACCGCGGCCGCGCCGCCGAGCACCGTGCGTCGCCGGATCCGGCCCATGCCACCTCCTCGTCCCCCTGTCAGCGGGCCTGACAAGGAGTACCTTTTCCGCCGAGAGAGGTGGTGCCCATGCTCGGCTCAGCGGATCTGGTCGCCTTCGCGCCGTCGACCGACCTCGAGCGCTCACGCGCCTTCTACACGGACGTCGCCGGCCTCGAGTTCATCGAGCAGTCCCCCTTCGCGGTCGTGTTCCGGAGCGGCGGCACCATGCGCGGCCGGGGCGTGGAGTTCCTCACGTTCGACACGCTGCCACAGGACACCGACAAAATCTGGACCACACCGGGCGGGCGGATCGCCTGGTTCCCCGATCCGGACGGCAACGTGCTCTCCCTCACCGAGTTCGCTGGTAATTAAACAACAGTGTTGATTTAATAGGCGCATGACCGAAACCGACCGCCTCGCCCAGCTCGCCGACCAGGAAGAACGCCTCCAGTTCACGAAGTTCGACAACGAGACCGCGCTCGCCCTCGGCCAGCAGCTCCTGGCCGCGGCGCGCGAGCGCGGGCTGCCGGTGACGATCTCCGTCCGCCGCAACGGCCAGCGGCTCTTCCACGCGGCGCTACCGGGGACGTCGGCCGACAACGACGCCTGGATCGAGCGCAAGAGCCGTGTCGTCGACCGCTACGGGCACAGCTCGTTCATGATCGGCACGCGGTCCCGCGCGAAGGGCAGCACGTTCGAGGCGGACTCCCGCCTCGACCCGGACGTCTACGCCGCCCACGGCGGGGTGTTCCCGGTGCTGGTGCGCGACGTGGGCGTGGTGGGCACCGTCGGCGTTTCGGGCCTCCCGCAGGCCGATGACCACGCCTTCGTCGTCGAGCAGCTGGAGGTGTTCCTCAGCCGTTCCTGAGATTGCCGAGCACGAACTCGGCGGTCTTCAGAACGCCCCCACAGCGGTCTTTGTCCCAGTAGACCGAGGGCGCACCGTTGCCGTGGTAGCTGAAGATCAGCATGTCGTCGTCGGTGACCGCGACGCCGACGTCGCAGTTGTCAGGCCCCGGCATCTCGTGGAAGACCGCCGCCGGCAACCCGGAGATCGACACCTCGGTCCACGGGTCCATCGCGCCGGACTTGCGACGTGGTGAGTTTTTGAGCGCCTCGAGCGTCCTGGGCTCCGTGAGCGACTTCAGCACGGAGACTGCCGGCGACTTCCCGCTGGCCCAGATGCAGCCGTCGGCGTCCGTTGTGGCCGACCTCCTCTGCGTCACGATGCTCGGCGGATCGGCGACGACGGCGGCGACCTGCTCCTTGGTGAGCAGGCTGCACGGGTCAGCGTCGAACTTCGCCAGGTCGAGCGGCTGCCGAACCGGCGTCAACGGCAATGCCGGGCCGGTCTGCGGGGGCGACGGCGGTTCGAGAAGAGTCTTCTTCGATCCGGACGGCCCACAGGCGGCGAGCAGTACCCCGGCGAGAACAAAGGGCAAAAAGCGCATTCGCATCGTTCACTCCGGCCAAGCCGACGGGTCGACCCGCCACTGTTTCTGGTTGTCGATCCCCGATCCGCCGGGGAGGTCCGGGATCTCCGGGAAGTCGGCGTCACCACGGATCAGGGCGTTCGCCTTGCTCCAGAAGTCGCCCATCTTGGTCTGCGCGTCCGCGAGCAGGTCCACGAAGTCCTTGACCAGAGTGCCGAAAGCTTCGACCACCGTGTCGATCACGTCGCCGGCTGTGAAGATGTCCACGATCGGGATAACCGAAGTCAAGGCGGCGATAATCGCCTTCATGTCGATCTTGGCCAGCTCGGCGGCGCAGGTGCCCAGGAACTTGATCGCCTTCGCGTAGGTGTCGACCACGAGGTTCGTCATGTCGGTGAGGATCGACGACACTGTGCCGACGGCGGAGTTCTGCTTGTCGAGCGCCTCACTCACTCTGGTGGTGTAGGCACCGAACTGGCTCGCGGCGCGTCCCGACCACGTACCGCTGACAGCCTGGACAGCGGCGCCGATGTCGGCTTTGGCCTCGGCGAGGGTGCTGACCGCTGCGAACTGCCGGGCCAGCTTCTGCACGCTGAGTACGTCACCCAGCAGTTTCGTCCGCAGATCGTCGAGCAAGTGGAGGATGTCGTTCCGCCCGAAGATCTCGGCGATCTGACGGACTTTGGCGTCGGCGTCCTCGGGATAAGGTGCCGGCGTGTGCTGCGGCTGTGCCGCGGAGGCGGTGGCGTTGACCATGGTCAGTTCAAGCCTTCTTCCTTCGCGCGCAGCCGCCGGTAGTTCTCTTCGTCCTGGGTCTCGTAGTAGTCGGCTGCTTTGTCCAACGCCTCCGCCAGCGCGGTGAGCCGTTCGGCTCCCCGCTCGCTCTTCTCCCGCAGGTTTTGGAACACCTCGTTGAACACCTGGACGATGCCCGACCGAGCACCGAGCAGACCGACGTCTTCGTCGCGAAGGGTCATCGGCGCGAGATCCCCCACCGCGAACTCGGTGACCTTCTCCCGCGCCGCGAAGACCTCGTTCGTCGCCGCCCGGAGGGCTTGCGGGTAAACCTCGAAACCGGAGGCACCACCCAGGGGATCAAAACCGCCACCGGTCATCGGGCTTCCCCCACACGCGCTGCCTCGTCGGTCATGGTCTTCCGGCGGGTCGAGGCCGCCGACTCCGCGTTGGTGATCGCGCGCAACACATGCCCCGCCAAGCTGGCACCGCTCTGGCCGGCCACCGCGCCGCGGACGAGGTCCACGGAGACCAGGTTTCCCGTACCGTCGACCGTCACGGTGCCCAGGCCCGCACCGATGTTCACCGGCATCGGCAGGTTTCGGGCCGTCGCTGCCGCCTGCTCGACAGCGGCCACCCGCGCGTCGATCTCCTTGGCCAGGTGATAAAGCCGCTCTTCACTGTTCACCAGCGCCCGCCTCCCGTTTCCGGTTCCTCGTCGGTCAGGAAATCGAGCTCCTCGAAACTCTCGTCGTCCGGCTCCGCTCGGCGTTGGACGGGTTCGCGCACCGGCGGGGCGGCCCCGGTCACGGGGTGCGGAGGTTGCCCGCCGAACAGTGCGTTCAGCTGCGGTAGCGACGAAGCCCGCGCCGCGTTCCGCGCGTTGCGGACCGCTTCGACGATGCTGAGCCCCAGCATCGAGGTGTGCGGCCCGGTCAAGGCTCGATCGTCGATCCTCAGGTCGAGCAGCTTCGCTTGCCCCGTCACGACCGCGGTGACCAGCTGATCGGCTGATTTCGCGGTGTGCCGGGCAGCCGCGAGCCGCGTGTCCAGTTCGGCGGCCTGTCGCTGCAACAGCCCCAGATCGCGGTGCGGTGCGGTCATGACCGCATCACCACGTCACCCATCCCAACCCCCTCACCCCGAGTTCCATCACCCTGACGGAACGTGCCCGACCCGCACCCTACTTCGGACCACCGACAACGCAACCAAGCCCTAAAAGAACCGGGACCGGGATCACGGTTGCTGCTACCGTCGATCCCATGAAGCGCGCTGCGAACACGACGACGCCGGAGAGTGTCCCGGCGCGCTGATCCATGGTCACGAAAGCCCGGGGCGGTTGCCCCGGGCTTCGTCTTGTGGTCACCCGCCTCGCCCGTCACGAGGAGTCCACAATGCACGACCACCGCAAGCTCGGCCGCGAGCTCGGCCTGTTCGACACCGACCCGCTCATCGGCGCCGGCCTGCCCTACTGGCTGCCCGACGGCGCGCTCGTCCGGCACAGCCTGGAGGAGTACGTCCGCGACCTCGAACGGCGTGCGGGCTACCGGCACGTCCATTCGCCGGTGCTCGGCAAACGTGAGCTGTACGAGATCTCCGGGCACTGGGCGCACTACCGCGACGACATGTACCCGCCCATGGACGTCGGCGGTGAGCAGCTCGTGCTGCGGCCGAGCCTGTGCCCGCACCACGCGCTGATCTACCGTTCGCGCGGCCGCAGCTACCGCGAGCTGCCGCTGCGGATCGCCGAGGTCGGCGGGATGTACCGCGCCGAGCTGTCGGGGGTGCTCGGCGGGCTGAGCCGGGTGCGGGCGATCCAGCTCAACGACGCGCACATCTTCTGCACCCTCGACCAGGTGGAGGACGAGGCGGTCGCCGCCCTCTCGCTGATCCGGCAGGCCTACGACGCTCTCGGCATCAGCCCGGCGCGCTACCGCCTTTCCCTGCCCGGCGACGGCGAGAAGTACGTCGAGGGTGATTGGGACCGCGCCGCGGACATCCTGCGGTCGGTGCTTGACCGCAGCGGGCTGTCTTACGACGCTGTCGCGGGCGAAGCGGCCTTCTACGGACCGAAGATCGACGTCCAGATCGCCGACCACGCCGGTCGCGAGTCGACCCTGTCCACCGTGCAGGTCGACTTCCACCAGCCCGCGCGGTTCGGCCTCGAATACGTGGGCGCGGACGCGGCGAAACACCGGCCGGTCATGGTGCACCGCAGCATCATCGGCAGTGTGGAACGCGCGATGGCCCAGCTCGTCGAGGTCCACGGCGGTGCGTTCCCGGCGTGGCTCGCGCCCGTGCAGCTCCGGTTGCTGCCGCTGTCCGACGCGGAACTGCCTTACGCATACGAGGTTCTCGACGGCTGTGGACAACTGCGCGCGGAGGTCGTGTCGGAAGGCAGTCTGGGCGCGCGGATCCGGGAGGGACGGCTGGTGCCGTTCCAAGCCGTGATCGGGCCGGCGGAGGCCGCCGCGGGACAGCTTTCCCTGCGGCTGCGCGACGGAAGCCGGCTCGACGCGCAGCCCGTGGCGGAAGCGCTGGCCCGGATCAGCGAGCTGTCGCGGCGGCCAGCCAGTCGAGCGCCGGGGTCAGGCTTTCCGGCGCGGCCCAGCCGTTGACCACCGCGAGCAGCTCCAGGTAGCGCTCACGGCGTGGGTCGTTGACGGTGCCGAGCCAGTCCCGCAGCTGGGCGGGGGTGCGCCCGAGGCCGTCGACGATCGCCGCCGCCTGCGCCGAAGCCGGGGTCAGCCCGGCTTCGAGCGCGGGCGTGACGGCGTCGCGCACGTCGGCGGCCAGGTCGCGGCGCAGGCCACCTCGGTGCTGCTCGACGAGCCGGCGCAGGACCGCGCGGAACCCCGGGTCCTGCGTCAGCTCGGCCAGCTCGACCCAGGCCTCGATCTGGTCGGGGCTCGGGTTTTCGGGCAGCTCGGGGGTCAGCGTGCGGGCGACGCCGGCGAGGTCGGGACGGTCACCCAGCGCGTCGGAGAGGAAGTCGGCGACCAGGCGTCGACGCTCCACTTCGGACAGCTGGGCCAGCTTGTTCAGCACGCTTGTCTCCTCGGGGGTCGAGCCGCGCCGGGCCACCGCCGTGAGCACCGCGCGGCGCATTCGCAGGACGCGGATCTCCACGTCCAGGGCCTCGGCGTGCCTCGCCGCGACCTCCGCGACCGTGGTCTCGCCGTCGGTGATCCGGCGGATCGAAGCGAGGTCGAGGCCGAGGTCGCGGAGGGTGCGGATGAGGTCGAGCCGGGCGAGCGCGGCGTCGTCGTAACGGCGTTGACCTGCGGTGTTGCGCCCCGACGGCGGCAGGAGGCCGCGGTCGGAGTAGTACCGGACGGCCTTGGTCGTCAGCCCGGTGCGCCCGGCCAGCTCGCCGATCGAATACCGCATGCCGCCAGCCTGGCACCTCCCCTCGGGGGAGCCGCAAGCCTGACTTACACCCGATCGTGTCGATCACTTGTTCGATGATCGGCGGTACAGTCGATCACATGAGCGAACGACCTAGGCCTCCTCCCGGATCCTGGTGACCAGCTGGGTGGGGTTCACGAACCGCAACGCGACGATGAGGAGTACGAGCATGGAAGCCGTGTAGATGGTCGCCATCGCGTCCACCGACTGGTTGGCCCGGATGCCCGCGGCGAACACGGAGTTGTAGAGCGCCACCACGAGCGTCGTCGAGTCCGGGCCGGCGGTGAGGAACGTCAGCTCGAACATGCCGACCGTGCGCACCAGCACGAGGATCGACGCGGCCAGGATCCCGGGCAGCAGCAGCGGGCCGAGGATCCGGGTGAACACCGAGACCGTCCGCGCGCCGGACATGCGGGCCGCGGCCTCGATCTTCGGGTCGATCTGCTCGATGAACGGTGTCATGGTCAGCACGACGAACGGCACCGACGGCACCAGGTTCGCCAGGATGACGCCGGTCGTCGTGCCGGCGAGGTGGAACTTGTAGAGCACGGTGGCGAGCGGGATGCCGTAGGTGATCGGAGGGATCAGGATCGGCAGCACGAACAGCAGCATCACCAGGCGCTTGCCGGGGAACGAGCGGCGAGCCAGCGCGTAGGCGGCCGGGACGCCGACCGCCACCGAGACGGCGATGACCACGAGCGCGACGACGGCCGTCGTGAGGAGGACGTCCGAGAGGCCGAACTCGCGCCAGGCGTCGGCGTACCAGTGGGTGGTGAAGCCGTCCGGGAGCCATGAGCCGAACCACTGCGTGCCGAACGAGTCCACGACCACCGAGAGCACGACGCCAGCGAGGTTGACGAAGAAGAACACCACGACGGCCCAGACGACCCAACGTCCGGGACGCGCGACCCAACCGGTCATCCCTTGCCTCCGGTCGCTCCGCGGTACAGCGTGCCGCGCCACGCCATGACCAGGCCGATCACGATCAGCATGACCACCGCCATGAGCATCGCGACGGCCGAGCCCATCGAGTAGTCGTACTCCTCGAAGGCGGCGTGGTAGGCCGCGATCGAGATGACGCGGGTCTCGTTCGCCGGGTCGCCGACGAGCTGCGCGGAGGGGAACACCGAGAACGCCATGACGAACGAGAGACAGAAGGTGATCGCCAGGCCGGGCGCCAGCAGGGGCAGCGTGATGCGGCGGAAGCGCTGGACCCAGTTCGCGCCGAGCGTCGCGGCGGCCTTCTCCAGGGAGGGGTCGATGCCCGACAGATAGGACAACGTCAGCAGGAAGGAGAACGGGAAGCCGGTGATCACCAGCGACAGCAGCACGCCGGTGTAGTTGTGGATCAGCGGGAGCGGCTGGTCGGTGACACCGAGGACGGTGAGCACCTTGTTCAGCCAGCCCGCCGGGCCGCCGTACATGATCAGGCCCTGCGCGGTGAGCACCGTGCCGAGCGTGATCGGGACGACCAGGATCGTCGTCAGGAGGCGTTTGCCGCGGACGCGGCCGCGCATCACGTACGCGATCGGGATGCTGGCGAGCACGTTGATGAACGTCGCGGGCAGCGCGATACCCAGCGTCGTCCAGACCGTGTTGCGCAGGTACGGGTCGCCGAAGAACCGCGCGTAGTTGGCGAAGACACCGCCCTGGCGTGGGGCGAACGACAACTGGAGGCCGTAGAGGAAGGGGGACAGGAAGAGGCAGGCGGTGACCAGCAGACCGGGCACCAGGAGGAGCAGGGTGCGGTCGATGCCGCGTTCGGCCAGGCGGTGACGCAGGGCGGGGCGGGCGGCGCCGGTGGCGGTCATGGCGCGAACACCAGGACGCGGTCGGCCGGGACGCCGATCCGGACCGTGTCGCCGGGGGCGAGGCGCTTGTCGGTCCGGAAGTAGACCGGTGTCCCGGTGGGCAACCGGGCCGAGACGGACAGCTCGCGGCCGTGGTACTCGACGATCTCGACCGTGACGTCGAGGGCGTTCTCCGCGGCGTCGCCGATGACGAAGTCCTCGGGGCGGATCGCGACCTTCGCCGGGCCCTCCGCGAGCGCGCCTCGGCCGGACAGGCGGACTCCGTCACCCTCGACGGTCACCGACGACCCCGAGGCGCCGGTGACCGTCAGGTCCAGGAGGTTGCGGTAGCCCATGAACGACGCGACGTAGCTGTTCACCGGCTGGGCGTACACCTCCTCGGGGGTGCCGACCTGCTGGACCGCGCCGTCACGCAGCACCACGAGGCGGTCGGCCAGGGAAAGGGCCTCCTCCTGGTCGTGGGTGACGTACACCGTGGTGAGCCCGAGCGTCTGGTGGAGGCGGCGGATCTCCATCCGCATCTCGAGCCGGAGCTTGGCGTCCAGGTTGGACAGCGGCTCGTCCATCAGGACGACCGCCGGCTCCAGCACAACGGCGCGGGCGATGGCGACGCGCTGCTGCTGGCCGCCGGAAAGCTGGGCGGGGAACTTCGCCGCGTGCTCGGTGAGCTGGACCAGGCGGAGCGCTTCGTCGACCCGTCGACGGGCCTCGGCCCGGCCGACCTTGCGCATCTTGAGGCCGAAGCCGACGTTGGCGCGCACGGACAGGTGCGGGAACAGCGCGTAGTTCTGGAAGACCATCCCGAACCCGCGCTGCTCGGGTGGGCGGCCGTCGATGCGGGTGTCGTCGAGCCAGATGCTGCCGCCGGTCAGCGGGAGCAGGCCGGCGAGGCAGTTGAGCGCGGTCGACTTGCCGCACCCGGACGGGCCGAGGAGGGCCACGAACTCGCCGCGGGTGATGGCGAGGTCGAGGCCGCTCAGCGCGTTCGCGGAGCCGAAGCTGCGCGAGACACCGTCCAGGCGAAGCTGCCCGAACGTCACTTCTTGCCGACCTTCGAGCCGCCGACCAGCTGGTTCCACTTGTCGAACGCCTTCACCTGCTGCTCGGCGGGCAGCGACGTCTCCTTGGGGTACTGGGCGATCCACTGCTCGTACTCCGGGCGGCCGAACTGCTTGATCGTGTCCTGGCTCTTCTGGGGCGCCATCTGCAGGGTGACGTCCTTGACCGCCGGTCCGGGGTAGAAGTAGCCGTCGTCGTAGGCGATGGCCTGCTGGTCCGGCTTCAGCATCCACGCGATCAGCTGCAGGATCGCCGACTCCTGGTCGGGCGAAAGCCCCTTCGGGATCAGGGCGTACTGGGCGTCGGTGACCCAGTGCATCGGCTGCATGATCGCCGTCTTGACGGTGTTGGGCACGGTGCCGAGCTTGCGCGGGTTGATGTCCCAGCCGGTCGTCGACATGACCATGTCCACCGAACCGGACGCGAGGTTCTTCATCGTCTCCGTCGTCCCGGAGGGGTAGTACTTCACGTACTTGCCCAGCTCCTGCAGGAACGCCCAGGTCTTGTCCCAGCCCTGGTCCGGATCCTTCGGGTCCTTGTCACCGAGGAGGTACGGCAGGCCCATCAGGAAGGTCCGGCCCGGGCCCGAGTTCGACGGCTGGGCGTACTGGAACTTCTCCGGGTGCGCCTTGGCCCAGTCGAGCAGCTCCTGCGGGGACGCCGGCGCCGCGGGCACCGCGCCGGGGTTGAACTCCAGCAGCGGGCCGGACGGGTAGTAGACGACTTCGACGCCGTAACCGTTGGCCAGCTCCTGCATCTTGGCCGCGGGCTCGAGGTAGTTCTGCATCAGGTTCGGGAACCGGCCGGCGAAGTCCGGGAGGACCTTCGCCAGGGTGCCGTTCGCGATGCCGGCGGAGAGGCCGTCGGTGCCGCTGAGGACCAGGTGCGTCTGGGCGACTCCGCCGTCCTGCTCCGCCTTGAGCTTGCCCGCCATGCTCGGGGCGGGCGCCGTCGAATAGGTGACCTTCGAGAGCACTTCGGGGTGCGCGGCCTTGAAGTTCTCGATCATCTGTTTGGTGAGCTGCAGGTTGCCCGCGATGTCGAGGATGTTGAGGTCGACGGGCTTGGCCGGCTTGTCGGGCACGGCCGACGGGTTCGCCGCTTGGCCGCCGTCACCGCCCGGGGCGCCGCAGGCTGCCAGCCCGGCGGCGAGGCCGGCCGCGAGCAGCACTCGTCGGAATCGGAAGCCGGTGCGACGCTGCATGGCTGCTCCCTGGGTCCGTGATAATGTTGTATGTCGCATCGTATATCAGATCGGACATGCCAGTGGCGAGCACTTCTTCGGCGCGGAGGCCGCCGCCGCCCGTCTCGCGCACCGATTTTGTCCGCGACACGATCAAGGAAGCGATCTTGAGCGGGGAGTTCAGGCCGGGCGAAACGCTCGTCGAGGCCGAGGTCGGAGCCTCGCTGGGGGTGTCGAAGACGCCGGTGCGCGAGGCGCTGCGGATCCTGGCCGGTTCCGGTTTGGTCACGATGAGCACGTACAAGCGGGCGGCGGTCCGCGTCATGGACGCCGAGAGCGCGTGCGCGGTGTACGACCTCCGCGCACTGCTCGAGCCCGAAGCCGTCCGGCGCGCCGTCGAGCGCGGGGCGGACTTCAGTGGCGCGCGGCGGGTGCTGGTCGAGGTCGGGACCGGCGCGGCGGCCGTCGACCGCGCGAAGGCCAGCCTGACCAACCGGCTGTTCCACCGGGCGCTCTACGCCGGGTGCGGGAACCCGTTGCTGGTCGAAACGCTGGACGGGCTGCGTGACCAGGCGGCGCTGGTCACCGTCACCGGCTGGGGCATCAGCCCGACGTGGCAGGGTGAAGCCGCCGAACACCGGGCGATCCTGACCGCCGCCGAGAGCGGGAACGCCCGGCAGACCGAACACCTGCTGCGCAGGCACATCACGGATTTCCTCGACCGGGTCGCCTTCGGGCTCACGGGCGAGCGTGCCGCACCGACCGACGATCCGAAGGGGGCTCGATGACGTTCGAGCAGCAGAAGCGGCGGCTTTCCGGGGTGGTGGCCATTCCGGTCACGCCGTTCGACGCCGAGGGCGCCGTCGACAGCCCGACGTACGCGAAGCTCGTGGACCGGCTGATCACCGGCGGCATCGAGGTCGTGACGCCGAACGGGAACACCGGCGAGTTCTACGCGCTGGACGCCAACGAAGCGCGGCAATGCCTCGAAGCCACCGTCGAAGCCACCGCCGGCCGGGCGAGCGTGCTCGCCGGGATCGGGCACGACGTCGCGTCGGCGACGCGGGCCGCGGCGCACGCGCGGGACGCCGGCGCGGACATGATCATGATCCACCAGCCGGTGCACCCGTACATCTCCGGTGACGGCTGGGTCGACTACCACGCCGCGATCGCCGCCGCGGTGCCGGAGCTCGGGGTGGTGCTCTACGTCCGCAACCCGGCGATCTCCGGCGAGCAGCTGCGGGCGCTGGGCGAAGCCGCGCCGAACGTCATCGGGGTGAAGTACGCGGTGCCGGATCCCGTGCGGTTCGGCTCGGTCGCGCGCGACGCGGGCTTCGGGCGGTTCGTGTGGATCGCCGGCCTGGCCGAGCTTTCGGCGCCCGGCTACTTCGCCGTCGGCGCCACCGGCTTCACTTCGGGTCTGGTGAACGTCGACCCGGCGATCTCGCTGGAGATGTTCCGCGCACTGTCCACAGGGGACTATCCGGCGGCGATGACGGTCTGGGAGCGGATCCGTCCGTTCGAAGAGCTCCGCGCCGCCAACGGGAACGCCAACAACGTCAGTGTGGTCAAGGACGCGCTCGGCCAGCTCGGGCTGTGCCGCCCCGACGTCCGGCCGCCGAGCCGGCTGCTGACCGCGGGCGAGCGGGAGCAGCTCTTCGGCCTGCTTTCTTCGTGGGGACTCTCGTGACGGCGGCAGCTCGCCGGTCCGTCCGGGCGTCGTGACGCCGGACCGCCGGCGAGCCACCGACAAGGGCTGAGCCGACCAGAAACCCCGCTGTGGCAACCTGGTTGGGCACCTCGGGCGTCACTCCACGCGACTGCGGGCGGCTGCTCGCCGGTCGATCGACCGGCACGGCTGCAGTACGAGCGGGTTCCCGGCCCGGGCTCGGCTCCTGTCCCCGGCCGGAGCGATCCGACCGGAAGGTCACGTGTGTCGTAAGTCACCGTCAATCCCGATGTGGCCGACTGTACACCTCTTCGGCGGCCAGCGGGCGATTGCCAATCGGGCGGTGGGGTGGGACGCTGGGCGGAGGACGCGGTACCACCGCGACCAGGCCCCAGTGCCCTTTCCCGGACCGGACCCGGACCCCGTCGGGGCCGGAAACCGTTGCTGGACAAGCCTTCAATGACTTATCCCAGAGCGGTGACGCCGATGACATCCATCCAGGTTCCGGATTCGCCGGCGACGGCGGGCAGTGACTTCGCTGAGCTGTCGCGACTGATCAAGGCCGCCGGTCTCCTGCGCCGTCGAAGGCGCTACTACGCCGTGCGGATCGGGCTCAACCTCGCGGCCTTCGGCGGCGGCTGGGTCGCGTTCGTGTTCCTCGGGGACTCGTGGTGGCAGCTGTTCCTCGCTGCGTTCTTCGCGATGATGTTCGCGCAGCTGTCGTTCATCGGCCACGATGCCGGGCACAAGCAGATCTTCAGCAGCCGCAAGGCGAACGACGCGACGGGGTTCGTCCACGGTGGACTCACCGGGCTGAGCTACGGCTGGTGGATCGGCACGCACGCGCGTCACCACGCGAACCCGAACCACGAAGACGAAGACCCGGACGTCGACATCGCCGCGCTCGCCTTCAGCAAGGCCCAAAGCGCGCAGAAGCGCGGTTTCCTGCGCTGGGTCGCGAAGTACCAGGCGTTCCTGTTCTTCCCGCTGCTGCTGCTCGAAGGCCTCAACCTGCACGTGTCGAGCGTGAAAGCCGTGCTGCGCAAGGACCTCCGGCGACGCAAGCTGGAGTCGGCGCTGCTGATCGCGCACCTGGTGGCCTACCTCGCCGCCGTGTTCATCGTGCTTTCGCCGCTGACCGGGATCATCTTCATCCTGGTGCACCAGTTCCTGTGGGGGCTGTACATGGGCTGCTCGTTCGCGCCCAACCACAAGGGCATGGAGATGCTGTCGGCCGGGCACAAGCTCGACTTCCTGCGCAAGCAGGTGCTGACCTCGCGCAACATCCGCGGCGGCCCGGTGGTCGACTTCGCCCTCGGCGGGCTGAACTACCAGATCGAGCACCACCTGTTCCCGAGCATGGCCCGGCCGAACCTCAAGCACGCGCAGGTGATCGTCCGGGACTTCTGCGCCCGGCACTCGATCTCCTACGCCCAGTGCAGCTGGGCCCGGTCCTACGGCTACGTGCTGCAGCACCTGCACGAAGCGAGCGAACCCCTTCGGCGCCAGCGGGCGGAGCCGACGACGTGACCACCCCGGCGCCGGACGCACCCGAGGTGGCACACCCCGGCACCGGGTGCCCGAGCTGCCCGCACCCGCTCGGCACGCACGACGCGATCGCCCGCCGGTACTGCGCTGCCACCGCCGCGAGCCAGGCGACCGACCGCGGCTGCGTGTGTGGCACCCCCGCCGCGAAGACACGCTGACGACCGGGAGTTCTTCGCAGGTCAGCCGACGTGTGGCCGAGGTTACTCGCGCGTTAACAAGGCGTCAGCGGCCTGCCGAAAGCCGTCAGGACGGCATTCACGGGTGATCTCCGGGCGCACGAAGGGCGGTGTCCTGACGGAGTCCGATCCGTCGTGATGCCCGGAGGCACCCGTGACGCTCAGCGAGCTTCTTCCCAGCCTCGGCTGCGAAGCCGCCGATCACCTCGAGCCAGGAGTCTGGCCGCGAAGCACCCGACTCGGCGAAGACGGCGAGCTGCTCCTCGCCGGCGCGAAGGTCAGCCACCTCGCCGCCCGCTTCGGAACGCCGGCGTACCTCATCGACGAGCAGCAGGTCCGCGACACCGCGCGCGAGTACCGGCGCGCACTCCCGGACGTCGAAGTCGCGTACGCGAGCAAGGCGCTGTGTACGCGGTCCGTACTGCGTTGGGTCGCCGAAGAGGGGTTGGCGCTCGACACCTGCTCCGCCGGCGAGATCGCCGTCGCGCGCGGAGTCGGCTTCCCCGCGGAGCGCATGCTGTTGCACGGCAACGCGAAGACACCCGAAGACCTGAAGGCCGCTCTCGAGTACGGCGTCCGGCGGATCGTCGTCGACTCGCTCGACGAGATCGAGCAGCTCGGCACGCTCGCCCACGGCGCGCAGCAGGTGATGATCCGCGTGACGCCGGGTGTCGCGGCCGGGGCGCACAGCGCCATCAGCACCGGCGCCGAGGGCCAGAAGTTCGGGTTTTCGCTGCTCGACGGCGTCCCGGACAACGTCGACGCGGCCGTGCGGGCGGTTCGGGCCCAGCCGGGGCTCCGGCTCGCGGGGCTGCACTGCCACATCGGCTCGCAGGTCACCCGCGTCGACCGGTACGAGGCGGCCGCGCGGCGGATGGCCGAGGTGCTCGTCCGGATCCGCGACGTCCACGGCCTCACGCTGCGGGAGCTCGACCTCGGCGGCGGGCACGCGGTGCCGTACGTCGGCGGTGAGCCCGCGTTCGACCTCGGCGGGTACTCACGACGGCTGCGCGTCGCCCTCGGCTACGAGTGCGCGACACACGGCTTTCCCCTGCCCCGCTTGACGATCGAGCCGGGCCGGGCGATCGTCGGGCCGGCCGGGATCACCGTCTACCGCGTCTGCGCGGTCAAGCGCGGCAGCCGCACGTTCGTCGCGGTCGACGGCGGCATGAGCGACAACGCGCGGCCGTCGCTCTACGGCGCGCGCTACACGACCCGCCTGGTCGGGCGCCGGTCGAAGGCGAAGCGCACGCCGATGACCGTGGTCGGCCGGCACTGCGAGTCCGGCGACGTCCTCGCCGACGGCATCCTCCTGCCCGGCGACCTGCACGCCGGTGACCTGCTGGCCGTGCCGTGCACCGGCGCGTACCACCACTCGCTGGCGTCGAACTACAACCAGGTCGGCCGGCCGCCGCTGGTCGGGGTCCGGGACGGCGTCGCGACGCTGCTGGTGCGCCGCGAGACCGAGGAGGACCTCAGCCGCCGTGACTTGGGCTGAGGTCGTCGCGCAAGTCCGATGTGGACGGTGTCACGGCGGCCTCCGGCGGCCGGGCGAGCACCCCCAGGCCCAGCGGATCGACGCCGTCCCGGTGCCGAACCTCCGCCCCGACGCCCCGAAGCCGGTGCACGTGCCCGCAAACCGCCTCGGAATGCCTCGTGACGCCCCGGCGTCGCCACCGATTCCTCGGCGAATCGCGATCCTGGCGCCGGATCACGTGAAGCTGGCCTGAGGGTCTCGCTTTCTGGTCAGGTCTCGATACGCTGCGCACTTGACAAATCACATGCCGAAACACAGGGAGGGACGGCATGGGTGACGAATCACGTGCGCGCGCGCTGGACAATACGGACAGATCGCTGATCGCCTTGCTGCAGCAGGACGGCCGGGCCTCGTTCACCGCGCTCGCCAAGGCGGTCGGGCTTTCGGAGGGAGCCGTCCGCCAGCGGGTGCAGCGGCTGCTGCGCGACGACCTGATGCAGATCGTCGCGGTGACCGACCCCGCCAACGTCGACCTGACCCGGCAGGCCATGGTCGGCATCAGCGTCGACGGCGCCGATCCGCGCGAGGTAGCGAACAAGCTGTCGGAACTGGCGAACGTGCACTACGTCGTGCTGTGCGCCGGGCGCTACGACCTGCTGGCCGAGCTCGTCTGCCGGGACGACGACCACATGCTCGAAGTCCTCGGTGACGAGATCCGCAAGATCGAGGGCGTGTCCGGGACCGAGCTGTTCGTGTACCTCAAGCTGGCCAAGCAGAACTACGCCTGGGGCCGGCTCACGGCGTGACCGGCCGGGGATGACGGGCCCTCGCCCGCCACCCCCGGCCGGTCTACAGGAACCGGCGATGGCCGGCCCGCACCGGCGCCCCCGCTTCGGCGAGCCCGCGCAGCGCCGCCGGCAGCGGATCCCGGTGCAGCACCCCGAGGCGCTGCGTGGCGCGGGTGAGCGCGACGTACAGCTCCGCCGCGCCACGCGCGCCTTCGGCCAGGATCCGCTCCGGCGCCACGACGAGGACCGCGTCGAACTCGAGGCCCTTGGCGGCCGACGGCGGGATCGTGCCCGGCACCCCCGGCGGGCCGAGCACGACGCTGGTGCCCGCACGACCGGCTTCGTCGCGGGCGAAATCGTCGATGGCGTCCTGCATCTCGCCGTCCGCAACTCGTCTGGACCACGGCCGGGCGCCGCTCGCCCGCACCGGTTCCGGCTGCCGCGCGCCCGGCGCGAACTGCGCGAGCAGGGCGCCGGCGACCACCATGATCTCCGCCGGGGTCCGGTAGTTCACGGTCAGCTCGCGGTACACCCAGCGGTCGCCGGCGTAGCGCGCCAGCATCGTGTCCCACGACGTCGCCCCGGCCGCGCTGCGGCGCTGCGCGAGGTCGCCGACGATCGTGAACGACCGGCTCGGGCACCGCCGCATCAGCACCCGCCAGTCCATTTCGGACAGTTCCTGCGCTTCGTCGACGACCACGTGCCCGTACGTCCAGTCGCGGTCCGCGGCCGCCCGTTCGGCGAGGTCACGCGTGTCGCGCTCGGCGAACCGGCCGGCCAGGTCCTCGGCGTAGAGCAGGTCGGTGGCGACCAAGCCGAGGTCCTCGTCCTGCTCTTCCCGGTCCAGCTTGATGAGGTCCATGACGCCTTCGGCGTACTCCGCGTCCTCCTCCGCCTGCCGGCGCGCCGCCGCGCGTTCGGCCGACTCGTCCCGGCCGAGCAGGTCGGCCAGCTCGTCGAGCAACGGCACGTCCGACACCGTCCAGGCCGCGCCGTCCGCGCGGAACAGCGACGGGTCGGAGCCGGCCGCCCGCAGCCGCCGCGGTGACATGTACAGCGGCGCCAGCAGCGTCTCCGGCGTCAGCTCCGGCCAGAGCCCGTCGAGGACCGCGCCGAGCTCTTCGTGGTCCGCCAGCTCCTCGAGGACGTCGATGCGCAGATCGGCCCACGCGCCCCGGTCTTCGCTGGTCAGCCAGCCTTCGCCGATCTTCGCCAGCGCCCGCTCGGCGACACCTGCCACGACGTGCTCGCGAAACACCGCGCGGGCCTCGTTGTGCGGCAGGCCCGACCGGCGGGCTTCGAGCCGGGCCTCGGCCGCGATCCCGGCGTCGAAGTCCACGGTGACGTCGGACAGCTCGACCGGCACCGGCTCCTCCGGCACCTTCTGCCGGTCGGCGACCGCGGCCGCGAGGACGTCGAGGATCTTCAGCGATCCCTTGCGCACCGCCACCTCCGGCGGGTCTTCGGCGATAACGCTCAGCCCGGGCACCAGGCCGCCGGTCGTCCGGAAGACGACGTCCGACTCGCCGAGCGAGGGCAGCACCCGCCCGATGTGGTCGAGGAACAGCGGGCTCGGCCCGACGACCAGCACCCCGCTGCGCGACATCCGCTCGCGCTGCGTGTAGAGCAGGTAGGCGACCCGGTGCAGCGCGACCGCCGTCTTGCCGGTGCCCGGGCCTCCTTCGACGACCAGCACACCCGCGTGCGGGAGCCGGATGATCTCGTCCTGCTCGGCCTGGATCGTCGCGACGATGTCCCGCATGCCCTCCCCGCGCGGCGCGTTAACGGCCGCGAGCAGCGCCGCGTCCCCGCGTTCGCCGTCACCGGGACGCCCGAGGACCTCATCGGTGAAATCGACGACCCGGCGCCCCATCGTGTGGAACTGACGGCGGCGGCGCATGTTTTCCGGCGACGCCGCGGTGGCGACGTAGAACGGCCGCGCCGCCGGCGCCCGCCAATCCAGCAGAAGGGGTTCGTAGTCGTTTTCGCCGTCGAAAAGCCCGATCCGGCCGATGTAGCTCCGGTCGCCCGAAAGGGCGTCCAGCCGGCCGAAGCAGAGCCCGTTGTCGGCGACGTTCAGCCGGGCCGTCTCCCGGCCCCGGATCCGGACGTCGGCGTCGCGCTCCACCAGCGTGGTGCCCGGTTCCCCGAGCGCGGTGCGGTAGCGGGCCCACGCCTGCTCACGTTCGCGGTCGAGGCGCGCGTACAACCTTTCGACGTACGCGCGCTCGGCCCGCAATTCCTCGTCGTACCCCTGGTTTGACAAATTCCCCTCACAGCGGTTAGACTGACGCTACATTCGGCGGGTCTTCCTATTGTTCTCGGAAGGCACGTCGATTTTTTATTGTCCACCCGCTGTCAAGAGCAGCTCAGCCCAGCATGAATTCCCGCACGCTCAGCGGACGGTCCACCACCCGCACGTCACCCAGCAGCCCGGCGAAGCTCCGGTCGACCTTCCCCTCGTACGACGAAGCGCCGACCAGCCACGAGCCGCCCGGGTTCGCGAGGCCGACCGCCGGGGTGGCCGGGTTCCGCACCACCGGGCAGCCGTCGACGAACACCGTCGTGCGGCGGCCGTCGTTGACCACCGCGACGTGCCACCACTTCTCGACCGGCAGCTCGTGGCCCCAGTTCGTCGAGATCCGGTCCTGGTTGAGCGGGAACACCGCCCACTGCAGCTCGCCACCGTCCGAAAGGGACAGTGTGGCGGCCGGCTCCTTCGGGTCGTCGCCGGTCTTGCCGGCGGCCGCGCCGCTGCCCTGCCGGGCGAACAGCCCGCACCAGCCGTGGTGGCCGTCCTTGAAGTTCGCAGGCAGCCGGAAGAACGCCTCGACGGTGTACCCGCGCTCGAACTTCAGCCGGTTCATCGGCGCCACGTCGACCGTGCGCAGGTACGCGCCGCGGCTCGGGTCGCGGCCGCCGTCGAACCGCAGGCTCGCCCGCGACGGCTGCCGCGGCGAGAACTCGCTGGAGAACTTCAGCGCGTCCGGTCCGCTACCGGGCGCGGTGACCCGCGTGAGGTGGTTGCCGCGGCCGCTCTGGTCGCGCACGACGACGTCGTCCGGCACCGGCTTGCCGTCCTGCCCGCCCTCGAAGCGCCAGTACGCGACCGTGCCCGGCACGAGCAGCTGCTTCGCCGGCCGCGCCGGCGGGACCGGCACCGGCGCGAAGCCCTTGAAGCGCTCGGCGAAGTCGATCTCCAGGCTGAAGTAGTCGGCCGCGCCGCTGCGCTCGACCTCGATCCGCTGCAGCTCGCTCAGGTGGTCCTGCGCGGCGAGCCAGGGCGACAGCGTCCGGACGTCGACCACACCACGCGCGAGGTCGAACTGGTAGAGCCGGATCATCGCACTGCCGCCGTAGTACCGGTCCTGGTAGTTCGCGAGGTGGACGTGGACGTCGTGCCCGGCGGCGTTCTTGCGGACCGTGCGCCCGGTCGGCCAGTAGTGGCCGTTGAGCGTCAGGAAGATCTGGTCGTTGCCGTCGACGAGCTCCTTCCAGACGAGCTCGCCGAACGTCGAGAACTGGGCCTGGTGGTCGTCGTCGGCCCAGACCAGCTCGTGGATGGTGAGGATCGCGGGCAGCGTCGGGTGCTGCGCGAGAACCTGCTTCGCCCAGTTCAGGCCGCCGGCCGAGGGCCGCCAGTCGAGCGCCAGCAGCAGCCAGTCCCGGCCGCCGCCGCGGAAGACGTGGTAGGTGTTGTAGCCGTCCTTGGACGCGCCCTTGAACGTCGGCGAGGAGCGCTGGCGCTGCGGGCCGAACGCGTCGAGGTACGGCGAAGGGCCGCGCTGGTCGTCCTTCGAACCGTCGATGTCGTGGTTGCCCGCCAGCGTGCTGTACGGGAACCGGGCCCGGTCGAGCGTCTGGAACGACCGGCTGATGCGGGCGAACTCGTCCGCGCGGCCGTTCTGCGTGAGGTCACCGAGGTGGGCGAGGAAGACAACGTTGTCATCCGCCTCGTCGAGGACGTAGCGCAGCGAGGCGTCCAGCGGGGCCGCGTCCCCGCGGTCCTCGTCGAACAGGTACTGCGTGTCCGGCATGACCACGAGCGTGAACCGCGGATCTTCGGCGTCCGGGCGGTGCCGGCCGGTGGCTTCGGCGACGGGCGCGGCGAGGACGTTCGGCAGGGTCGCCGCCGCGGCCGCGCCCGCACCGAGGAGGAAGGTCCGGCGAGAGGTGTCAGTCACGGGCCGGAAGCTACGGGCGCCGGCCGTCCGCACCGGCAACGGCCGCCGAACGAGGGATGAACAGCGGTACTGTGCGCGCATGAGCGGACCGCGGGTCTTCCGGCTGATCCAGCCCGTCGACGACATCGAGGTCGCGGCCGCCTTCTACGCGGGTGTCTTCGGGGACCCCGGTGAGCGGATCGCGCTCAACCGCCACTACTTCACCTGCGGCGGGGTGGTGCTCGCCTGCGTCGAGGCGCCGCTCGAACACCGCGAGCCGCGGCCGCGGAAGGACCCGCGGATCGTCTACCTCGCGGTCGACGACGTCGACGAGACGTTCCGGCGAGTGTGCGCCGCCCACCCGCGCTGGATCGACGACACCATCGAGACGCAGTTCTGGGGCGAACGCTCCTTCTACGCCGACGACCCGTTCGGCAACCCGCTCTGCTTCGTCCAGGAGGACACGCTCTACCTCGGCGGTCCCGTCGGCTGATCGCCGTTCTCCGGGTTCAGCCTGACCGGCATGACGAACCAGAGGATCCCGAAGAGCAGCAGGGAAAGCACGGCCATGACGATCATCGCGGCCTCGCCGTAGACCACCTTCGCGATCAGCGCGACGGTGGACGTGATCGCGAGCGCGAGGCAGACGAGCCCGACCAGCACGAGCCGGTTGCCGACGGTCAGGATCCGCTCCCGGCTGCCGGTGCGGAAGAGCAGCCGGTGCCACGCCGCGGGCGCGGTCAGCAGCGCCGTCGCCGCCACCGCGAGCACCACCGCGGCCAGGTGCAGCGACTTCTCGAACCCGCTGGCGTCGTGGAACCGGTCGGTGAACACGACCGACAGCAGGAAGCCGAAGAGGATCTGCACGCCCGCCTGGGCAACCCGCAGCTCCTGCAGCAGCTCGCCGATGTTGCGCGTCAGCTGCTGGTTGCGGGTTTCGCCGGTCTGTTCGGCCATCCGGAAACCATAACCTCGTCGAGAACCTCCCACTGAATGGGAGAAAAGTGACTTTATCTCCCCAAGCGGTCACTCTTTCGCGTGAAGATCATGGCTGCGCTCGTTCGCGCTGGTTAGAGAAGGACCATGCGTCTTCTCCCCGCTCTCGCTCTCGCGGCTGCCGCCGTTGTGCTGGCCCCTGCCGTCGCCTCCGCTTCGCCCGTGCGCGTGGTGACCGCGCACGGCCCGCTGACCACCTACCGCCCCGACCTCGTCCCGGCCGGCGCCCGCGCGCACGTCTTCAGCCTGTCGGCCGGCTCGGGCACGAAGACGACCCTCGTGGTCACCGGCCTGCTGCCGAACCGGGCCTACGGCGCCCACGCGCACGAGAAGCCGTGCGGCGCCACCGGTGACGCGGCCGGGCCGCACTTCCAGCACGTGCCGGACCCGGTCAAGCCGTCGGTCGACCCCGCCTACGCCAACCCCCGCAACGAGATCTGGCTCGACTTCACCACCGACCGCCTCGGCACCGGCCGCGGTCGGTCCACAGTGGACTGGACGTTCGGCGCGCGGCGGGCCGGCTCCGTCGTCGTGCACGAAACCCACACGCACACCGACCCCGGCCACGCCGGAACGGCGGGCGCGCGGCTGGCCTGCCTCGACGTGGCCTTTTAGAACCCCCAGGAGCGCTCGGGCACCACGCGGATGCGGACGGAGTACTCGGCGTCGAACGACTCCGCCGTGAAGCCGATGCCGGGGTAGGACGAGGCGTACTTGCCGAGGTACCCGGGCGCCTCGGAAGCCTTGCCCGCCTCGACGACGGCCTTTCCGTTCACCACGAGGATGTCGCCGCCGGACTCGCCGCTGTTGAGGTGGAAGCTCACCTCGGGGTTCGCTTCGAGGTGCCGGAGCTTGGCGGTGCCGGGCTGGCTGAAGACGAGCACGTCGTCACCGTCGAGGACGAACCACACCGGTCGTGGCGCGGGCCGCCCTTTCGGCGTGACGGTGGTCAGCCAGCCGATCTTCTCGTCGGCGCGGTCGGAAAGCTTCGGTGTGGCCATGTCGGTGCCCCCTGGTCGTCGGTCGTGTGATCAGGACAACCACGGGGCACTGACAGTTTCTTCCCGGTCTACCGGGAGGCGACGCGCCGCGCGTACCGCGAACCCGCGGCCAGCAACACCAGACCGGCGCCGAGGAACGCGCCGACCCGGGCCAGGCCGTCCAGGGCAGCCAGGTCGAACAGCACCAGCTTCAGCACCGCCGCGCCGACCAGGACCAGGCCGGTCACCCGCAGCGCCACGACCTCGATCCCGCGCAGCAGCAGGACCAGCGCCGCGACCGTCCAGGACACCGTGATCAGAGCGTGGCCGACCAGGAACCCGGTGCGGCCCGGGATCGCCAGCAGCGAACCGCACAGCACCACGCCGGCGGCGCCGTAGAGGGCCGCGACGCCGGCGAGGAGCCACACCGGCAGGTCGTCGGACGGCCCGCGGAACACCGCCAGCCGCATCGCCGCCCAGGGCAGCGCGACCGACACCGCGAGGAGCAGCGCGGCGACCGCCAGCGCGCCGGCGAGGTCACCCGCCGTCTGCGTCCGGTACACGATCAGCAGCACGGGCGTGACGTCGAAGACGACGCCGATCAGGCCGCCGAGCGCGGCGAACCCGAGCGCGGCGCCCAGCGCGAACCGGTTGCGCCCGCCGAGCGCGGCCACGACCAGGAGCAGGGCCTCGCCGAGCAGCACCGCGGCGCGGGCGGGACCGTCGAACTGGGTGACCGTCGCCTGCAGGATCGCCAGCAACCCGGCCAGCCCGGCCAGCTGCCCGGCGAGCCCGGGCCACCAGCGGCGCGCCGCCCACACCGCGAGCAGCACCACGCCCGCGCCGGCCGCGATCGGCACGGCCTGCACCTTCGGCAACAGCGCCGCGGCGATGAGCGTCGGCAGCACGGACGTCGCCAGCACGGACAGCGCGGCGGCGTCGTTCTCGCGGCGGCGCACGACGATCAGCGCCAGCGTGACACCGACGAGCGAGACGGCGCCGGCCGCGGCCGTGTTGGCCCAGCTGCCGCCACCGCCCACGACCGCCGTGCTGATCACGGCGGCGAAGAGCGGCGGGAGGCCGGCGGACAGGGTCAGCGACGACCAGTCGCGGCGCAGCTGCACCGGCGCCGTCGCGAGCTGGACCATCAGCAGGAACGTGACCAGTTCGGGGGTGAACCCTCGGGTGGTCATCGGCGCGCAGACCACACACCCGATGACCACGGCGGAGGCGAGCAGCGGCGAGTCCCAGCGCACGGCCACGAGCAGGCCGCCGACGGTGATCACCAGCCCGGCGGCGAGCCCGGCGAGCACCGGCAGGAAGTCGTAGAGGGTTGTCGCCGCGACGACGTCCAGGTAGAGCGTGGCGATGCCGGTGGCGGCCAGCGCGAAGGCCCCGGTGCGGCCGGCGGGCTTGCGGTGCAGCCAGACACCGGTGCCGGTCAGCGCGAGCCCGAACGCGGCGCCGACGAACACCCGCGGCAGCGGCCCGAGCCACCCCCGCTGGACGGCCAGCACGAGCAGCAGCACCACGCCGAGCAGCGTCACGGCGCCACCGACCCAGGCCAGGACGCGGCTGCCCGCGCCCTCCTTGCCGAGCTTCTCACCCAGCGTCTGACGCGGAACGGGCTGGTACGGCGGCTGCGGCGGCGGGAAGTACGGCCGTTGAGGCGGCGGCTGCCACTGGTACTGCGGCCACGGCATCTGCTGCTGCGGCGGCGGCATCGGCTGGGGTTGCGGCTGTTGCGGCTGAGACTGCTGCGGCTGGGGCTGCGGCTGTTGCGGCTGCGGCGCGGCTTGCTCGGGCTCCGGGGCCGGTTTCGGCTGTTCGGCGCGGGCGGTCCGCAGTTCGGAGCCCACCAGGGCGAGACGACGCCCCAGGTCGTCGATCTCGCCGGCGAGCCGGAGGAGCACATCTGCATCGGTGGTCATACCGGACAGAGTCGGCCATGAGCCCCCACCTGCGGATCCGTAGCACTACTCAAACCCGGGTCACGTCCTGGTCGCGGCGAACACCTCGTCCATCGTCACCATGATCGACACGGTTTCGTCCAGCGGCATGAGCGCGCTTTCGGTCTCCCCGGCGGCGAGCAGCCGGGCGACCTCGTCGGCCTCGTGCCGCAGGCCCAAGCCCTCGTCGACGTACTCGTAGCGGGCTCGATCGCCTTCGCGCGGAATGAACGTGAACGACGCGGGCGCGTAGAACGGCCCCTCGATCTCGATCCGCGCGGCCGTCCCGACGATGGCCGCCGTGGTCGGCGACACGGCGCTCAGCGTGCAGCCGAGCAGCGCCTGCGCGCCGCCCGCGTAACCGAAGAGCATCGACATCTGCGCGTCGACGCCGGTGAAGGCGGGGGTGGCCATGGCGGCGATCCGGTCGGGCGCGCCGAGCACCATCGACGCGAACGAGACGGGGTAGATCCCCAGGTCGAGCAGGGCACCACCACCGAGTTCAGGGGCGAAGAGCCGGAACTCGGGGTCCTCGGCGAACCACTGCCCGTGGTCGGCGGTGACGGTGACGACGTCGCCGAGCCGCGGCAGCAGCTCCCGCACGTGCCGGATGTGCGGCAGGAAGCGCGTCCACATGGCTTCCATCAGGAAGAGCCCGCGCGCCCGAGCCAGCGCGACGAGGTCCCGCGCCTCCTCGGCGTTCATCGTGAACGGCTTCTCGACCAGCACGGGCTTCCCGGCCTCGAGCGCGAGCCGGGCGTTGCCGTGGTGCATCGGGTGCGGCGTCGCGACGTAGACGATGTCGACGCCGGGATCTTCGGCGAGGGCCTCGTAACTGCTGTGCCGGGTGGTGACGCCGAGCCGGTCGGCGAACCGGTCCGCGCTCGCGGCCGTCCGGGACCCGACCGCGGCGACCACGCCGGAGCCGGTCAGCCGGAGGTCTTCCGCGAAGGCGCCCGCGATGCCGCCGGTGCCCATGATTCCCCAGCGCAGGGGTTCGTTCGTCATGGTCCGAACCCTACGGCGGTGGCGGCAAAAGCACCGTGGACGCCGGCCGTGAGGCGGGGCAGGGTTGGGGGTTCCCGACTCGCTCGGAGGCTCATCGTGCCTCGTCGTCGTCTGCCTGAACGCGCCACCCCGGCCGGCGCCGGCCGGATCTTCCTGCCGGTGATGCTGGTCGTCTTCGGCCTGGGCACGATCGTCCTGCTGGTCGCCGGGACCACGGTCCTGGCCGACGACCTCGCCCACGGCGGCGAGACGTCACCGTGGTTCCTGCTCGCCCTGTTCGCGACCGCGGTCCAGCTGGTCGCGGTGGTGGCCCTGGCCTTCCGCCGCCGCTGGGGCGCGCGGGTGTTCGGCGTGGCGTTCGTGGTCGGCGCGGTGCTGGACCTCCTGTCGTTCAGCGGCGTGAGCGGCGGGCTGGTGATCATCAAGATCCTGGCCGCCGGAGTCCTCGCGGCGGCGATCCTGGTCCGCTGGGACGACCTCATCGCGTGAGCCGATCCGGCCCCTGGTCGACGTGATCGACACCACAGGCGACAATGGAGACGTGACCGCCACCCTGAGCAAGCCCGCCCTGAAGATCGGCCCCTACCAGGTCGATCCCCCAGTCGTGCTCGCTCCGATGGCCGGCATCACCAACGTCGCCTTCCGGCAGCTGTGCGCCGAGTACGGCGCCGGGATCTACGTCTGCGAGATGATCACCGCCCGCGCCGTGGTCGAACGGCATCCCGGGACCATGCACATGATGACCTTCGGGGCCGACGAGAAGCCCAGGTCGATGCAGCTTTACGGCGTCGACCCGAAGACCATGGCCGAAGCCGTCCGGATCATCGTCGGCGAGGGGCTCGCCGACCACATCGACTCCAACTTCGGCTGCCCCGTCGCGAAGGTGACGCGCAAGGGCGGCGGGGCGGCGCTGCCGTTCAAGCGGAAGCTGTTCGAGGCGATCGTCCGGGAGTCAGCCCGCGCGGCGGGGGACGTGCCGTTCACGGTCAAGTTCCGCATCGGCATCGACGACGACCACCGCACCTACCTCGATGCGGGCCGCATCGCCGAGGCCGAGGGCGCGGCCGCCGTCAGCCTGCACGCGCGCACCGCCGCCCAGCGCTACTCCGGCCAGGCCGACTGGACCAAGATCACGGCGTTGAAGGAGGCCGTGACCAGCATCCCGGTGCTCGGCAACGGCGACATCTTCAGCGCCGCCGACGCCCTGCGCATGGTCGCCGAAACCGGCTGCGACGGCGTCGTCGTCGGCCGCGGCTGCCTGGGCCGGCCGTGGCTGTTCGGCGAGCTGGAGGCGGCCTTCGCCGGCCGTGCCCTGCCGACACCGCCGAACCTCGGCGAGGTCGCGCGGGTCCTGCGCCGCCACGCCGAGCTGCTCATCGGGCACGACGGCGAGACCAAGGCCCTGCGCGATCTGCGCAAGCACATGGCGTGGTACTTCATGAACTTCCCGGTCGGCTCCGAGCTCCGCCGCGGCTTCGCGATGGTGTCCAGCCTGACCGAGCTCGACGACCTGATCGGCCGCCTCGACCACGACGCGCCGTTCCCCGACAACGCCGACGGCCCGCGAGGCCGCCAGGGATCGCCGGGCAAGGTCACGCTGCCCCACGGCTGGCTGGACGACCCGGACGACGACTGCGTCCCCGAGGCGGAAGACATGCACTCCGGCGGCTGAACCACCCGCACGAGTCAGGACAGCTGCTCGTCGTAGTCGGGCAGCTTGAAGCCCTTTTCGTAGTTCTCACCGGTGAAGTCGCCCGGGCGGTTGCCGACATTCGCGATGATCGTGTAGCCCGCGACTGCGTACTCCTTGCGGCAGCGCTGTTTCGTGTCGGTCGCGTGCTGCTCGCCGCTCTTGCGGACGCACACCCGGTCGACGGGATAGCCGACGCTCGTCAGAGCCTCCTTCGCATCCGATGCGTCGCTGCGGAAACTGGCGACGAGCACGCTGACGCCGAGACTTTTGGCGTGCCGGGCGAAGTCGAGGACGTCCTGGGTGGCGTGGCCGGGCCGGTAGTGGGTTTCGAGGGCGGTGTTGTCGATGTCGGTCACGATGGCGAGCTTCGAACCGCCCCGCGAAACCCGGGTGTCGAGGTAGCCGGTCCCGCCGGCCATGGCTTGGTGGACGTCGGCGAGCCAGGTCTCGAAGCTCGGCAGCCCGCTCGCCGAGGCGGGCGCGGCGGCTCCCGCGGCGACGGCGACGCAGGCCAGCGCGCACGCAGCGACGCGGGTGACAACGGTTTTCCGCATGGTGTTGTCCTTCGTGATCGGCGGCGATTCGTTGTGCCGCAGCGGGTTTTGACGTCAACGATGCTACGAGCGTCGCCTCGGCGAGGTACCCCGCGAAAGTCGTTAACAGTTATTCGGGACTCGTACTCCGCGACCGAAACGTGGATCATCGACGCATGCCTGAGACGTCCTTCGCCTGCGCGCTCAGCACCGCCATCAGCCGTGCCGGGCTCAGCTTGCGCCAGCTCCAGCGTGCCCTCGAAATGCGGGGGACGAAGGTCAGCGTCGCGACTCTGAGCTACTGGGGCAGCGGTCGTAGCCGGCCCGAACGTGACGTGGATTCGGCGCTGGCCGCGTTGGAGGAGGTTCTGCGGCTGCGTGATGGCGAACTGTCCGCGTTGCTCGGCGCCCGCCGTGGCCGGGGCCGGGCGGCACGGTCCACTCAGGACGTACACCGGATGGCAAACGCCTGGGGCGCACCGGTTTCCCTGCGCGACGCGCTGGCCGAATGCGCTGTGCCGCCGGTGCGCACGGTCACCCGTCACGACACCCTGTACCTCGACCGCGAGGGCGTGAACCAGCGACTGGTCGCGGCCGTGACGCTGCTCGCCGCGGGGGCAGCCCGCAGTGCCGTCGTGCTGGTGCGAGGTGCTTCGCGTGAGCGGATTCCCGTGCTCGGCAGAACGCGCGGTTGTGTCCTGCGCAGCTACCGGGTCGTCGCCGGGCAAGGGCTCGCGTTGATGGAGCTGGAGCTGGACCGGCCGCTGCTCGCGGCCGAAACCGGCCGGATCGAGTACGAGGTGCTGTTCGACGACGACGTCCGCAATGACCACTGGTTCCTCCGGACCCACCGCACGGTGCGGGATCTGCGGCTGACGGCGGTGTTCACACCACCGATGACACCGGCCGCGGTCGCCGTCGTGGCACCCGGCCCGCACCGGGGCGTCCGGCGGACCGCGACGGAGTTCGCGGCCGCGGCGGGCAACGTGCGCCCGGGGTGTTTCGGGCTTCGCTGGAACTGGCCCGACACCGCTGCTGCTGCCGAACATGGCGCGGCCGGAGCGGATGGGTGAGACTTCATCGATGGTCTCCGAATACGTCCAGAGCGACCAGTTCCGGAGTGCTCGCATCCACCTGTGCGACCTCGCCGGCCTCGAAATCCGCGATTGCGAGGTGAACGGCCTGAAGATCGTCGACTGCTACGGCAGCGACGTCTACCTCGGTGGTTACTTCGAGCGCCTCGTCGTCAACGACGTGGACGTGACCGCCTACGTCGAGGGTGAGCTCGACGCCCGGCACCCTGCGCGGGTGCTGGCGCGGAACGCGGCTTCTCCCGAGGACTACCGGGCTGCCTGGGACGCCATCGAGACCGCGTGGAGCTCGACGCTCGACCGGGCGAGACTGCTGCCCCAGGCCAAACTGCACGAGCAGGTCGACGGCGAGTGGTCATTCGTCGAAACCCAACGACACCTCCTGTTCGCCTCCGACGCCTGGCTTGGAAACGCCGTGCTCGAAGAGGACGCGCCCTACCACCCGCTCGGCTTCGCGGCCGGAGGAACACCACCCGAGGAGGCGACGAAGCTCGGCCTCACCCTCAGCGCCGACCCGCAACTCGACGAGGTGCTCGCGCCCAGGCTCGCCCGCATGGCCGCGATGCGGCGTGTCGTCGACGGGCTCACCGCTGCCGAGCTCGACCGGGTGTGCGGCCGCAAGCCTGCCGAGATGTATCCCGACCAGGAGTACGTGGTTCGCCGTTGCCTCAAGGTGGTGCTGAAGGAAGAAGCCGAGCACCACCGTTACGCGGTGCGCGACCTCACGGTGCTCGAAGCAGGCCTGTCTGAACGGCACCGTTGACCCCGACCACGCTCGACCGGAGCCGTTGCCGACGACGCACCTGACGCAGCCGGCGGGCCTGCCCGGTCCGAACACCGAAGCAGAGAACGTGATCGGCTGCGGGCCGGCGCGGCATCGGCCTCCAGCGGACCACGCCGAGAATGCCTTCGAGGATGATCGGCGTCGAGGCTGAACCGGGTCACCGCCACGACCTGCTCGCCGGGCACGCCCGCCTGGCCCTTCGTCGTGCTCGCGCAGCCTCACCGTGCTCCAGCACCTCCTGCCGCGAAGCCAGTGGTCCGCCTCGACGCGAGCGGAACTCTTGAGCGGCGGCTGAGCTGCAGCAGGCTGAACCCGAACAACGCCACTCCCAGTGGCACGTGCACCACGGTCACGTGCGCAATGCCCAGCACCACCTGCGCCAGCACCAGCCCGAAGAACACCCCCGCCGAGACGATCGGCCGGGGTGAGCCTCCGCCCGGTCGCCACGCCAGAACCGCGGCCACGACGTGCACCATCGCCACCACGAACACCGTGTACGCGGCCGCGCTGTGCAGCGAATGCCCGTTGGGCGTGGTCAACAACAGGCCGGCCGTAACCGGCGAGAGAAACACGGCCAAGGTCTGCAGGCCGATCGTGAAACGCAGAAATGTCGCCATACCCGTTCGACGACGCAGCCGGGCCGAACGTGAGGTCGTGACATCTGTCATCCCCCGATCGTGGCGGATCGCATCTCCGCGAAACCCCTTCCAGCGACAAGCTTTTCCCATGACCACGAACGAAGCAGGCCTCGGTTCCCTCCTCCGGACGCTCGGCGTTGAGATCGCCGTGCCGCTGGGCGTCTACTACGGGCTTCACGCCTTCGGGGTGAACGACTTCACCGCGCTCGCCCTCTTCGGCGTGGTCCCGCTCGCCCGCACCCTCTTCCAGTTCGCCCGGAACCGCACCATCAACGGCCTCGCGCTGGTCGTCCTCGTGACCAACGTCGTCGGCATGCTGCTGACCTTCGTCGCCGGGGACGCGCGGATGATGATCGCCAAGGACTCGATCGGGAGTGGGTTCATCGGGCTGGTCATCCTGATCTCCGCGTTCACCGCGCAGCCGATCATGACCAAGGCCATGCGCCCGTTCCTCACCCATGGCAAGGCCGATCACGAAGCCGCGTGGGAACGCCTCGAGGGCAACGCGCGGTTCGCCACCGTCCTGCGCCGGGCCGGCATCATCTGGGGTGTCGGGTTCATGCTCGAAAGCGCCGCGCGGGTGGTCGGCGCCTTCACCCTGCCCATCTCGACCATGGTGTGGCTGAGCACGGTCCTCTTCGTCGGCTCGTTCGCGGTGATCATGGTGGTCGCCGGCGCCGCGGCCAAGGAAGCCGGTGAGCTGGTGGCCCGGGAGGCATCGGCCGAGGTCAGGACGCTCGTCGCCGCTTGACCAGGCCTCGCCGCCGGTGTACAGGTGTGTACATGTACGGCAAGAAGCAGCACCTGGTCGGCGACCTCGCGGAGCTGATCCGCTCCGGGCGCCTCGCCCACGGCGAGCGCCTCCCCGGCGAGAACCAGCTCGCCCTGCAGTACCAGGTCAGCCGCGGCACCGTCCGCAGCGCGCTCTCCGAACTGCAGCAGCTCGAGCTCATCTCCACCCAAGCCGGCGTCGGCTCGTTCGTCACCTTCGACGGCGTCCAGCTCGACCAGCGGATCGGCTGGGCCCGCGCGCTCGCCGACGCCGGGGCGCCCGTCACCACCGAGCTCCTCGGCATCGAGACCGTCGAAGACCAGGCCCTCGAGGAAGAGTTCGGCGAGAAGACCTACGTCGCCGTGCGGCGGCTGCGGCGGGAGCACCACCGCGGGGTCTCGCTCGAAACCGCCACCGTGCCCGCGGTCGGCCCGCTCGCCGAGCTCCCCGAGACCGGCCTGCGGGACGGCTCCCTGACCAAGACGCTCGAAGCCGCCGGCCGGATCTCCGTCGGCGGTGACCAGTGGATCAGCACCGAACGGCTGGACGCCCGCGGCGCCGAGCTCCTCGGCCGCTCCATCGGCGAGCTGTTCCTGCGGGCCGAACGCACCTCCGTCGACGTCGAGGGCCGGCTGGTCGAGCACGTGGTCAGCCTGCTGGACCCGGACCGCTTCCAGTTCCACCTCACCTTCGGACACCGGTGAACGCGCGGGACCGGGCGCTCGGTGCGTTCACCGGGCTGGCGGTCGGCGACGCGCTCGGGATGCCGACGCAGTCGATGTCCCGGGCCGCGATCGCCGCCGCCTACGGGCCGGTCACCGGGCTGCTCACCGCCGTCGCCGAGCAGCCGGTCGCACCGCTGATGCCCGCCGGCTCGGTCACCGACGACACCGAGCAGGCCGTGCTGCTGGCGCGGCTGCTCATCGACGGCCGCGGCACCGTCGAACCGCACGTGTTCGCCGACGCGCTGCTCATCTGGGAAGCCGACATGGTCCGCCGCGGCTCCGCGGACCTGCTCGGCCCGTCGACCAAACGCGCGCTTTCCCGCCTGCAGGACGGTGTTCCGGCCGACGAGGCCGGGCGCACCGGCACCACCAACGGCGCCGCCATGCGGGTCACGCCGGTCGGCATCGCGACCCCCTCGGACGACCTGCACCGCCTGGTCGACGCCGTCGTCGCGACCGCGCGCGTCACGCACAACACCAGCCTGGGCATCGCGGCCGCCGCCGCGGTCGCCGCCGTCGTCTCGGCCGGGGTGGACGGCGCCGAGCCGGCCGAAGCGCTCGACGCGGGTGAGCGCGCCGCCGTGGTCGGCGGGGAACGCGGGCACTGGGCGCCGGGCGGGGAGATCGCCGCGCGGATCCGCTGGGCGCGCGGCTGGGTGCGGGGCATGGCGCCGGCCGCCGTCGCCGACGCGGTCGCCCGGGTGATCGGCACGTCGGTCGCGTCGCAGGAGTCCGTCGTGGCCGCGTTCGCGCTGGCCGAGGCCATGGGTGACGACCCGCCGGCGGCGCTGCGCCTGGCCGCCGGGCTCGGCGGGGACACCGACACCGTCGCGGCGATCTGCGGGGCGATGCTCGGCGCCACGCGCGGAGTCGGCGCGTTCCGCCCGGACGTCGTCGAGACCGTGCTTTCCGTGAACCGGCTCGAGTTCGGGCCGCTCGTCGACGAGCTCCTGCGGCTGCGCCGGCGATGACCGGGCGGCTGGTGCACACCGGCCAGGTCGTCCTCGACCTGGTGATGGTGGTGCCGGCCCTGCCGCCGCCCGGCGGCGACGTGCTGGCGTCTTCGACGAGCCTGGTGCCGGGCGGCGGTTTCAACGTCATGGCCGCGGCCGCGCGGTCCGGCGCCCGCGTGCTCTACGCGGGTAGCCACGGTGTCGGTGGCCTCGGCGACCTGGCCCGGACCGCGCTGGCCGCCGAGGGGGTCGAACTTGCCCACGAACCGACGCCGGACCTGGACACCGGCGTGGTCGTCGCGCTGGTCGACCCGACCGGCGAACGCACCTTCGCGACCGGCACCGGCGCCGAGGGACGACTGAAGGCGCTCGACGATGTCGTCCCAAAGGATGACGACATCGTGTACGTGACCGGCTACAGTCTGTTGCATAAGACCAACCGTGCGGCGCTTCTCGACTGGCTGCCCCGGTTTCCCGGCACGCGGATCCTGTTCGATCCCGGCCCCCTCGTCAGCGACATCACCCCTGGAGACCTCCATGCCCTACTGTCCACAATAGACATATTGAGCTGCAACACACGCGAAGCCGCCGTGCTCGGCGAGCTTCCGCCGGTCGCCGTCGTCCGCGACGGCGCGAAGGGCTGCCGGGTCCACGAGCACGGCCGGACCACCGAGGTCCCGGGCTTCGCGGTCGACGCCGTCGACACCAACGGCGCGGGCGACACGCACTGTGGAGTTCTGGCCGCTGAGCTGCTCCGCGGCAGTACCCTCCTCGACGCCGCCGTGCGCGCGAACGCGGCGGCCGCGCTCTCGGTGACCCGCCGCGGCCCGGCGACCGCGCCGGACCGCGCGGCGATCGACCACCTACTGACCAGGGACGGGTCATGACCGGTACCGAACGCAAGCTCAAGGTGGAGACCAACGGCCTCGACGTGATCACCGACGCCGAGCGCCGCGGCACGCCGCGGCAGCTGTTCTGGCCGTGGTTCGGCGCGAACGTCTCGGTGCTGGGGCTGAGCTACGGCTCGTTCACGCTCGGCTTCGGCATCTCGTTCTGGCAGGCGCTGGTCGCAGGTGTGGTCGGCATCCTGTTCTCGTTCCTGCTGTGCGGGTTCATCGCGATCGCCGGCAAACGCGGTTCGGCGCCGACGATGCTGCTCTCGCGCGCGGCCTTCGGCGTCCGCGGCAACCGGCTGCCGTCCGCGATCTCGTGGCTGCTCACGGTCGGCTGGGAAACCGTGCTAACCGCGCTCGCGACACTGGCGACGTCGACGGTGTTCGAACGTCTCGGCTGGGGCGGCGGCACGGCGACGAAGGTGGTGGCGCTGGTCGTGGTCGCCGCGCTGACCGTCGCCGCCGGCGTGCTCGGGTTCGACGCGATCATGAAGCTGCAGACGTGGATCACCTGGATCACCGGGGTGCTCACGGTGGTCTACGTGGTCCTCGTGGTGGGCGACATCCACTGGGACGCGGTGCGCGCGCTGCCGTCCGGCTCGGCGCAGCAGTGGGTCGGCGCGCTGGTGTTCCTGATGACCGGCTTCGGCCTCGGCTGGGTCAACGCGGCGGCGGACTACTCGCGCTACCTGCCGCGCTCGTCGTCCGGGCGCGGCGTGGTCGGCTGGACGACGTTCGGCGCGTCGGTGGCGCCGCTGGTGCTGCTGGTGTTCGGGCTGCTGCTGGCCGGGTCGTCACCCTCGCTCAACGACGCGATCGCGAAGGACCCGATCGGCGCGCTGACGACGTTGCTGCCGCTGTGGTTCCTGGTGCCGTTCGCGATCGTCGCGGTGCTCGGCCTGGTCGGCGGCGCGGTGCTGGACATCTATTCGTCCGGGCTGGCGCTGCTGTCGGCGGGCCTGCGCGTGCCGCGTCCGGTGGCGGCGCTGGTCGACGGTGTGCTGATGATCCTCGGCACGGTCTACATCGTGTTCTTCGGCGGCGAGTTCCTCGGCCAGTTCCAGGGGTTCCTGGTGACGCTGGGCGTGCCGGTGGCGGCGTGGTGCGGCGTGATGCTCGCGGACGTCCTGCTGCGGCGCCGCGACTACGCGGAGCGGGAGCTGTTCGACCGGGCCGGCCGCTACGGCGACATCCGCGTCGGGCCGATCGCCGTGGTGCTGGTGGCGACGGCGCTCGGCTGGGGCCTGGTGACGAACACGTCGGCGGACTGGCTGAAGTGGCAGGGTTACCTGCTGGAGCCGTTCGGCCTCGGCGGCCGCGACGGCTCGTGGGCGTTCGCGAACCTCGGCGTGCTGCTGGCACTGGCCCTGGGCTTCCTGGCGACTTTGGTTACCCGGCAACGCATCCGGGCACAGGAGGCCGTGTGAGATCGGTACTGGCGGTCATCGACCTGCAGAACGTGTTCGCCGACCAGGCGAGCCCGTGGTTCACCCCGCGGTTCGCCGAGGTGGTTCCCCCGATCCAGCGCCTGGTGACGGCCTTCGGCGACAACGTGGTGTTCACGCGGTTCGTCGCACCCGCGCGTCCGGACGGGGCGTGGAAGCAGTATTACGAGCGGTGGCCGTTCGCGTTGCAGCCACCGGATTCACGGCTGTACCAGGTGGTGGCGGGATTCCAGCCGTCGTCCACAGTGGACGCGACGACGTTCGGCAAGTGGACCCCACGGATGGCGACCCGAGTGGGTGGGTCCCGGCTGCTGCTGGCGGGAGTGTCAACGGACTGCTGCGTGCTGTCGACGGCATTGGCTGCGGCGGATGCGGGCGTGTCCGTGACCGTGGTTTCGGACGCCTGCGCGGGTGTCGACGACGAGAGCCACACAAAGGCGTTGGACATCATGCGGCTGTACGGACCGCTTATCAAGATCACGCAGGTCAGCGACCTTCTCGCGGAAGGATAAGCTTCCAAGTGGAGTACTTGACCCCTGCCTAAGTGTAATTCTATCCTTTCAAACATGGCGGATCCGCTCCAAGATCAAGCGCAACCGCTCCTCACCGAGGAGGAACTGCTCCACCTGGACAAGGTGGGCCAGGTCCTTCACCGCGAGGAGGGACACACGTTCTTCCGGGAAGGCGAGGCGACGGACTTCGCCCTGCTCATCAAGAAGGGTCACATCAAGGTGGTCCTGGGTACGCGACCACGGATCGTCGCCATTCGCGGGCCCCGGGAAACAGTCGGCGAAATGGCCGCCGTCCGACCACAGCCGCGCACCGCCAGCGCAATCGCCATGGATGCGGTGGAAGTTCTGCACCTGTCCGCGTCGGCGTGGCGGAAGTTCCTCCTTGATCACCCCCGTGCGATGTACGCCCAGCTCGTGGCCGCCGACGAGCGCGTCTCTCAGGCCACGAACAAGATCGTCGAATCCGACCTGGCAGTGGAGCAGAAGGTCGCCAAGGCCCTGCTCGAGCTGGCCAAGAACGGCATCGGTCGCACCACCGACACCGGGCTCGCCGTGCCGCTGAGCCAGCAGGACGTCGCGGCGTTGACGGGCGCCTCACTCGACTCCGTCAAGAAGATCGTCCGGGCGTTCAAGGAGCAGCACGTGATCGGCACCGGCCGCCAAGTGCTCTATGTCCATGACCACCACGCCCTCACGGAGATCGCCGAGGGCAACCGTACGGCGACGTTGTGAGCCGGCGGTGTCCGCCATCCTGTTCGGCCACCCGGAATGGATCACCGTCCCCCTCGTTGTGGCACTGTCGATGGTGACGAAGGCGTGGCTTCGGTTGCGCCGTACCGAAGTACAGGAACGATTCGAAACTGATCGACTGCAGAAGGCGCTGGAGGGCAGCGCGCCTACAGAGCGCCCGGAGATCATCCGTGCGCTGGGCGCCTTGCCATCACCCCAGGATGAAGCAGCCGATCCCGAAGCGGAGGAGCGCATCCTGCTCGACTGGCTCCGCCGCCACCGCACGCCCGCACCACCGAAGGAATGACCGTGGTCATCAGCCTTTGCCACCATCCGCTTTTCCGGCAGTTGACCGAGTTCGGTCTGGACCCCCGCGACTATGTTGTCTTCGGCGGCGCGCCGATGTTCGCGCACAACCTCACCGAGAAACTGAACGACCTGGACGTTGTTGCACGCGGCGATGCCTGGCGCTTCGCCGAAACTCACGGCGTCGCCGGCACAGGCTCGGTGACCGGTGACCGGCTCCGGAAGCTCGGCGGCGGCCGCATCGAGTTCTCGGAGCGCTGGATCTCGCCTGACTGGGATACCGACGACCTGATCGCGCGTGCTGAACTCATCGACGGCATCCCGTTCGCCCCGCTCGCGGACGTCTTGAAGTACAAGCAGATGCTGCGCAGGCCGAAGGACATCGAGGACATCCGCACGCTGTCTCTCAAGATCAGGTCACCACCACCGTCGGTGTGTTGACCGCCTCCTCGACCGAGCGAACGGTTCTGACCGGCCACCACCCGTTCAACCGCGCGAAGTAGATTCGGGCGCGTGATCGACCACATCAGCATCCCCACCGAGGCCGGTTCCTTCGACGCCATCGCCGCCGGGCCCGAAGACGGGCGGCCCGTGCTGTTGCTGCACGGTTTTCCCGAAGCCGCGACCGAATGGGAGCACCAGGTCGCCACCCTCGGGGTGCTCGGGTACCGGGCCGTCGCGCCCGATCAGCGGGGTTATTCGCCTGATGTGCGGCCCGAAGCGGCCTCCGACTACTCGATCGACCACCTCGTCGGGGACGTCGTCGCCGTCGCCGAGCGGCTCGGGTGGGGGCAGTTCGACCTCGTCGGGCACGACTGGGGTGGCGCTGTCGCCTGGTGGACCGCCGACATGCACCCCGAGCGGCTGCGCAGCCTCACCGTCGTCTCGACGCCGCATCCCGCCGCGCTCGCCGATGCCATGAAGAACGACGAAGACCAGTACCTGCGGACGCAGTACATGACCGAGTGGCGGCAGACGCGCGTCACCGAGCGGCGGATGCTCGAGAACGACGCCCGCGCGCTGCGGGACATGTTCGAGCGGCGCGTCTCGCCGAGCAAGGTCGACGACTACGTGCGGCGGCTGTCCGAGCCGGGCGCGCTCACCGCCGCGCTCAACTGGTACCGCGCCGGGCGGCCGGGCGGGAAGATCGGGCCGATCTCCGTCCCGACGCTCTACATCTGGAGCACCGAAGACGTCTCGTTCGGCTCGACCGCCGCCCTCGACACCGCGAACCGGGTCACCGGGCCCTACCGCTTCGAAATGCTCGAAGACGTCACGCACTGGGTGCCGGAAGAGGCGCCGGAAGCCGTCACTTCGCTGATCGTGGAGCACCTCGACGCGCGGTGACGGCCCGTCACCCGGGCGGGCGGACCGCCGGTAACCCACCCGCCTTGCGGTACGAGGCGCTCGGGCCCGTCGTGTTCACTGGGGCGCGTGGATACCGCGACCGAACCCGAAACCGAGCAGGTCGTCTTCGTCACCGAGGACGGCGTGCCCACCGGCGAGACCGGCCCGAAGCTCGCCAGCCACCACGAGCACACCCGGTTGCACCTGGCCTTTTCGTGTTACGTCCTGCGTCGCAGCGACAACGCACTGTTGATCACGCAGCGCGCGCTGCACAAGAAGGTCTGGCCGGGGGTCTGGACCAACAGCGTCTGCGGCCACCCCGCGCCCGGCGAGTCGCTCGAGGACGCCGTCAGCCGGCGTGCCGGTTACGAGCTCGGGCTGCCGTCGCTGTCCGGGCTGCACTGCGTGCTGCCGAAGTACCGGTACCGGACGCCGCCGTTCGAGGGGATCGTCGAGAACGAGTTCTGCCCGGTGTTCGCCGCCTGGGCCGACGTCGAGCCCGAGCCCAACCCGGCCGAGGTCGGCGACTGGCGCTGGGTCTCTTGGAGCGACTACCAGCAGTTGCTGACCGACAAAACGGCTAATGTGAGTTACTGGGCCAAAGACCAATATTCCCAGCTCAAGGGCCTTGAGCCCTTCGTCGGACTCTGAACGCGCAACTCCTCAGAGTAACCATCGTCGTCCCGTTGAGCTAAATTCGCCTTTCGGCCGGGCCGACACCTCAAGCGCGGTCTCCACTGCGACGACAACCAATGCGTGGTGGAGGTGGGCATGGTCGCCGAGGACGACGGCGCGCTGCGCCGGAGCCCGCGGGCGCCGGACCTGCTCCGGCTCCACGAGGCCATCGCCGGCCTGTTCGCCACCCAGGGCGACTGGCGCCGCGCCTACCAGCACCTTCGCTCCGCGCTGGACATCGCGCGCGACGGCAGCCTGCGGGACGCGCTGACGTCGAGCTACAACCGCCGTTACCTCGACGAGCGGTTGTACGGACCGTTCGCCGACCGCCAGACGGCCCGGCCGCGGCCGCCGCTGGGCCTCGCGCTCATCGATCTCGACCGCTTCAAGCGCGTGAACGACACGTACGGTCACCTCGTCGGCGACCGTGTCCTCCGCCGGGTGGCCGACCTCCTCCAGGAGGAGCTGCCGCCGGACGGTTTCTGCGCCCGCTACGGCGGCGAGGAGTTCGTGCTGTGGCTGCCGGGGGTCGACGCCGGGCAGGCGGTGCGCATCGTCGACGCCGCCCGGCTGCGGGTCGCCCGTCACCCCTGGTCAGAACTCCAGCCGGGACTGAACGTCACCATCAGCGCCGGACTGGCGCACGCGGGCGCGCCGACGTCACCCGAGCGGCAGCTGCGCAGCGCGGACTCCCTGCTTTATGCGGCGAAACGTGCGGGCCGGAACAAAGTCGCCTATCACGACGCGCAAAGCACGCAGTTAATAACACACTCTGAGTAACGTAAACGCGGCATTACTCCGGATTGCCGATGCCGGCCTTCACCCGTTTGTCGACGCCCAGCGGCCGTTCGTCGACTCAAGGTGAAGAAAATTCCGGGAGGGTGTCGTCACGAACGGGGGGTATCCGTACGATAACGAAAACCGCCGGGGGAACGATCACCTCCTGTGGGGGAAGACGGCCAACCAGAGCCCAACCCTCGACCGTGCGAAAGGAGACCGAGTGCCGGACGAGCACGACAGCCCGGGAACCGGTCGCCGCACCGATGGTCCCGCGCGTCCCCGCACCGGCAGACGCCGGTCGATGGAGGACCAGGGCGGGCTCAGCGTTTCGGACGTCGTCGCAAAGACCACCGGGGTTCGCCCCGTGCCCCCTGACCAGCCAGGACGCCGGGCCGCGGAGCCCGCTCCGCAGCCGCCGCGCACGCCGCGACAGGCCCCTGCGGAGAACTCGGTACCCACGGACGCGACACGTCAACCGCGCCCGCCCCGCCCCCGCCAGCCCCGCCGCACGACGGCGGCGGCCCCCCAGCCGGAGGCCCCCCTCCAGCGCCGCCCGCCGGCGGCCAACCCGGGCCCGCAGCAGACCTCGGCGGCACCCCAGCCCCCACGGCGAATGCGCCGCCCGGCGCCTGAAGGCCCGGAGGGGACGGCCCCTCGCCGCCCGGGTGCGGCTGCCGAGGAGGCAGAGCAGCCTCGACGTACAGCTCCGGCTGATGGTCGCGCGGCGGCCAGGCCCGCGCCTCGTCGGGCTGCCGAAGGTGCTGGCTCGCAGGCCGAAGCCGCTGGTCCTCGACGTGCGGCTGGTCCGGACGGGCCTGCGCCTCGTCGGGCCGCCGAAAGCGCTGGCTCCCAGGCCGAAGCCGCTGGTCCTCGCCGGGCCGCACCTGACAGCCCGCCGGGTCGCGGCCTGGCCGAGGGCACTGGTCCTCGCCGCGCAGCCGGTCCCGATGGACCCGCGGCTCGCCGCGCCGCCGCTGAAAGCGCCGGTTCCTCGGCCGAAGCCGCTGGTCCCCGCCGGCCCGCACCTGACAGCCCGCCGGGCCGCGGCCTAGCCGAGGGCACTGGCCCCCGGCGCGCAGCCGGTCCGGATGGGTCCGCACCTCGCCGCGCTGCCGAAAGCTCGGCCTCCCAGGCCGAGGGCACTGGCCCCCGCCGCGGAGCCGGTCCCGATGGACCCGCGGCTCGCCGCGCCGCCGCTGAAAGCGCCGGTTCCTCGGCCGAAGGCACTGGCCCGCGCCGGGCCGCACCTCGCCGCGCCCCCGCCGATGGGCCTCGCCGTCCGGGCGCGGCCTCCGAAGGCGCCGCTCCCCGCCGTCCGGGCGCTCCCGAGAGCGAGTCGCAGCGACCCGACGGGCCCGCACCGCGCCGAGCCGCCGCAGCGGCAGCCGCCACGGCCGCCGCTGAGGCAGCCGCCGTGTCCCCGGACGCTCCGACCAAGCGACCGGCGAGTGCCGTCCCACCGCGGGCCGCTCTTGATCCGCTGACCATGACCGACGAGATGGAAGCGATCGACGAGGCGACCCAGTACCGCCGCAAGATCGACCACACCCTCGCCCGGTTCTCGGCCGCGCACGACGAGATGGAAGCCGAAGAGGCGAAGCGGCGCGAACGCCGTGAGCGTCTCTCGCCGGCTTCGCTGATCGAGAGCACTCGCACGGCGCTTCAGCGCGTCGTCACCACTGCGCCTTCTCCCGAAGAAGAGGCCGAGCAGGCCGCGCAGACCCGGCTCCAGGAGAAGAAGCAGCGGAAGATCGAACGCTCGATCCGGTTCGGCCGGATCGCCGCCGCCGTGATCGCGGGGCTCGTTTTCCTCGGGATCGGCGGTGCGTGGGGCGCGCAGACCTACTTCGACGCCAAGTTCACCCAGATCTCCGCGCTCGACGAGAACTCCGCCGACATCCAGGACGCCGCCGGCCAGGCGAACGACGAGAACTTCCTCATGGTGGGCTCCGACACCCGGGACGGCGCGGCCGCCGAGGAAGGGGTCGGCACCGCCGACAGCACTCCCGGCGCCCGCAGCGACACCGTCATGGTCGCCCACATCCCGGCGGACCGGCAGCGGGTCGTCGTCACGTCGTTCCCGCGCGACCTCGAGATCAACCGGCCCGACTGCCAGCGCTGGGACCCCGCGCAGAACAAGAACACCGACGAAAAGGTCCCCGGGCAGAAGATCGCCAAGCTCAACACCGCGTACGCGGTCGGCGGTCCGTCGTGCGTGACCAAGGTCATCCAGCAGATCACCGGCCTGCGGATCAACCACTTCGTCGGGATCGACTTCAACGGCTTCAAGGAGATGGTCGACGCCGTGCACGGGGTCACCATCCACAACGAGATCCCGATCGACGACACCATCCTCGGCAAGGTGCTGCTGGAGACCGGCGACGTCACGATCTCCGGCGACCAGGCGCTGAACTTCGTGCGCGCACGGCACGTCAAGGGCGACCCGACGTCCGACTACGGCCGGATCAAGCGGCAGCAGGAGTTCATCGGCGCGCTGCTGAAGAAGGTCATGTCGTCGGACGTCGTGCTCGACCCCGGCAAGCTCAGCGACTTCATCACGGCCTTCGCGAAGGCCACCTTCGGCGACAACCTCGGTGTCAAGCAGATGATGACGCTGGCGCAGTCCATGAAGGGCCTCGACCAGTCGAAGATCACCTTCCTCACCGTGCCGACGACCGGGGAGTCCAACAGCCGCGGCAACGAGGTCCTCGTCCGCAGCAAGACGAAGGCCCTCTTCGACGCGCTGCGCAACAACACCCCGCTGCCGGACCCGAACGCCCCGATCCCGGCGAGCGAGCAGGCTCCGCCGACGAGCACGTCGAAGTCGTCGTCCAAGACCACTTCCAAGACGACGACCAGCAAGAAGACGAGCAGCACGGGCTGACCCGCGAGGATCGTTAGTCCGGGTTCACGTGCGGTTCACCCGGCGATGCGGTGTTTGGTCACGGTTGCCCGTAGGGTTGGGCCATGCGTGAGGCTTACCATGTCGAACTCGAACAGCTCGCCGACAACCTGGCCGCGATGTCGGTCCAGGTCGCCGACGCCATGGAGCGTGCCACGCGGGCACTGCTGGAGACCGACCTCAGTCTCGCCGAACAGGTGATCAGCGACGACGCCAAGGTCGACGACGCCCGCGCCCTGTGCGAGGAGCAGGCGTACGCGCTGCTCGCCCTGCAGGCGCCCGTGGCGACCGATCTCCGCACCGTGCTGGCGGCGATCCACGCCGCGGAAAGCCTCGAGCGGATGGGCGACCTAGCCCTCCACGTGGCGAAGGCCGCGCGGCGGCGCCACCCCGAACCCGTGCTGCCGGACGCGGTGCGCGGGTACTTCGCCGAGATGGGCGAGGTCGCGGTGAAGCTGGCCCGGCAGACCGAGCAGGTCATCAAGTCGAAGGACGTCGAAGCGGCGAAGACGCTCGAGTCCGAAGACGACCAGGTGGACGACATCCACCGCCACCTCTTCACCGTCCTGATGGACCGCGACTGGCCGCACGGCGTGGCCGCGGCGGTCGACGTCACGCTGCTCGGCCGTTTCTACGAGCGGTACGCCGACCACGCGGTGTCGGTCGCCAAGCGGATGATCTTCGTGGTCACCGGCCGGATGCCGGGCTACGGCACCGACGACGACATCTGAGCACTGCGCGAAAAACCCCTGGCCGTCCGGCCGGGGGCTTTTTGCGTGCCGGCCGGTTCACCTGGCCGGCCCGGCGGGCGAGCTGAAGGCGTTGCCGGGCAAGGACATGGTGCTCTTCGGAGGGTTCCCGATCGGGCAGGACTTCGTCCGGGCCGGCCTGGTCGACGAGTACTGGATCAAGCTCTACCTGACGGCGATCGGTGCGGGACAACCGCTTTCCAGAACCGGCGGACAGAACCGATCCACAAAGGACTGACAAAAAGAAGAAGGCCTTTCTCGCCGACCCCGAGCACCGGCGAGAAAGGCCTTCGACCACAACGACGACTCAGCCGAAACGGCCGGAAATGTAGTCTTCCGTAGCCTTTTCGTCCGGGTTGGAGAAGATCTTCTCCGTGTCGTTGAGCTCGACCAGACGTCCCGGCTGGCCCACCCCGGCCAGGTTGAAGAACGCCGTCTGGTCGGAAACCCGGGCCGCCTGCTGCATGTTGTGCGTGACGATGACGATCGTGTAGTCCTTCTTCAGCTCCCCGATCAGGTCCTCGATCGCCAGCGTCGAAATGGGGTCCAGGGCCGAGCACGGCTCGTCCATCAGCAGGACGTCCGGCTGGACCGCGATCGCGCGGGCGATGCACAGCCGCTGCTGCTGCCCGCCCGAAAGACCGCCGCCCGGCTTGTTGAGGCGGTCCTTGACCTCGTTCCAGAGGTTCGCGCCGCGCAGGGCGCGCTCGGCGATCTCGTCGAGGGTCTTCTTGCCCTTGGTGCCACCGAGCTTCAGGCCCGCGACGACGTTGTCCTTGATGGACATCGTCGGGAACGGGTTGGGGCGCTGGAACACCATGCCGATCGTGCGGCGCACCTGCACCGGGTCGACCGACGACGCGTAGATGTTCTCGCCGTCCAGCAGGACGTCACCCTCGACGCGGGCGCCGGGGATGACCTCGTGCATGCGGTTCAGCGTGCGCAGCACCGTCGACTTGCCGCAGCCGGACGGGCCGATGAACGCGGTGACGTTGCGGGGCGGCACGGCAAGGGTGACACTGTCGACGGCGTGGAACTTGCCGTAGTAGATGTCCACGTCCTTGACGTCGATTCGCTTGGCCATGGCTTACAGCTCACTTCTTCTTCGGGGCGACAAGGCGCGCGAACACGGTGGCGAGGAGGTTGATGATCGCGATGATGAGCACCAGCGTCAGCGCCGCACCCCAGATCCGGTCGAAGCCGACCGAGCCGGGGTCCATCGAGTTGGTGACACGCTCGTTGTTCATCAGCAGGGGCAGCGCCGCCTGCTCGCCGTGGAAGATGTCCCAGTTCGTGTAGGCCGAGTAGCCGACCAGGACCAGCAGCGGCGCGGTTTCGCCCATGACCCGGGCCAGCGCCATCATGATGCCGCCGATGATGCCGGACAACGCCGTCGGGAGCACGATCTTCATGATCGTCTTCCACTTCGGCACACCCAGCGCGTAGGAGGCCTCACGCAGGTCGTCCGGGACGATCCGCAGCATCTCCTCCGACGAGCGGACGACCACCGGGATCATCAGCAGCACCAGGGCCAGCGACACGGCGAAACCGCTGCGCGGCAGGCCGAAGGTCGTGATCCAGAGCGCGTAGATGAACAGTGCGGCGACGATCGAGGGGACACCGGAGAGGATGTCGACCATGAAGGTCGTGGCCTTGGCGAGCTTGCCCCGGCCGTACTCGACCAGGTAGATCGCGACGAGCATGCCGATCGGCACCGCGATGATCGCGCAGACGAGACCCTGCAGCAGGCTGCCGATGATGGCGTGCAGCACCCCGCCACCGACCTCGTCGGACAGGTAGTTGCCGAGGTCCTGGCCCCACCAGTTCGAGTACGGGATGCGCTTGATGCCGTTCGCGACGACCGTGTAGAGCACCCACACCAGCGGGACGACGGCGACCAGGAACGACAGCCAGACGAGCACGGTCGCGAGGCCGTTCTTGACCTTGCGGGCCATGCTGACCTGCTGGAACGCAGGCGCCGTGGCAGGGGCTTCGAGCGTGGTGGACATTGCTCAGTCTCCCTTCTTGCCGATGACGGACCGAGCCGCGAAGTTCACCAGGAAGGTGAGCACGAACAGCACGAGGCCGGCTGCGATGTAGGCGCCGGCGGAGATCTCGTTGTTGAACTCGCTGTAGTTGGCCGCGATCTTCGAGGCGAACGTCGAGCCGCCGTCGAAGAGGCTCCAGTCGAAGTTGCGGCCCTGCGGGATCAGCAGGATGACGGCGAGCGCGATCGTCTCACCGAGCGCGCGGCCGAGGCCGAGCATCGACGCGCCGATGTAGCCGGCCTTGCCGAACGGCAGCACCGTGGTGCGGATGACCTCCCAGCGCGTGGCGCCGAGCGCCAGCGCGCCCTCGATGTGCGGGGTCGGCGTGCGCTCGAAGACCTCGCGCGAGAGCGACGTGATGATCGGCAGGATCATCACGGCCAGCACGATGCCGGCGGTGAAGATCGTGCCGCGCACGCTCGGCGCGACGTTGCCCGGCGCCAGCAGCGGGAACCACGAGAACGTGGTGTTGATCCACTGCGAGAACGGCTCGATGGCCGGCGCGAAGACCAGGATGCCCCAGAGGCCGAAGATGATCGACGGCACGGCGGCGAGCAGGTCGATGACGTAGGCGAAGGGCCGCGCCAAGCGCTTCGGCGAATACTGCGTGAGGAACAGCGCGATGCCCAGCGAGACCGGCATCGCGATGACCAGCGCCACGAGCGACGTCGCCACCGTGACCTCGAGGAGGTCGAGGATGCCGAACGACATGTTCGCCGGGTCGTTCGTCGACCAGCCGTGGTTGGTCAGGAAGTTGACGTTGTCCGCCTGCAGCGCCGGGATCGCCTGGATGAGCAGGAAGAGCCCGATCAGGCCGATCAGGGCGACGACGAAGATCCCGGCCCCGGTGGTCAGGTTCTGGAAGATGCGGTCACCGGGCCGCGCCTTCTTCGGTTTGTCGCTCGCGGGCGGCTCGGGCGCCGCCGCCGAGGCTGGTTGCTCCGAAATCGGATCCTCCGGGGGCGTTGTGGCGGACGACGAACGCCCACCGGGGTCGCCGGTGGGCGTTCGCGTCGAGGATGACTCGCTCATCGACTAGTTCTGTCCAGCCTTGTCATTCGTGACGCGGGTCAGGCGATGGCCTTGATGGAGTCCAGGACCTTCGTCTGCAGCGACTGCGGGATCGGCACATATCCCTTGGCGGACAGCGGCTGCTGGCCGTCGGTGGCCGACACCGTCAGGAACGCCTTGACGGCCTTCGCGACGTCCGGGTTCGCGTACTTCGAGCACACGATCTCGTAGGTCGTCAGCAGCAGCGGGTAGGCGCCCGCGACGTTGCTGGCGTAGATGCCGTTGAGGTCGAGCGCGAGGTCCTTCGAGCCTTCCTTGAGGAACTTGGCCGCTTCGAGGGACTTGGCCACGTTCGCCGCGTTGAGCTCGACACCGCCCGAGCCGCTGTCGATCAGGGCCGGGGTGAGGCCGTCCTTGGCGAACGCGCCCTCGACGTAGGTGATGGCGCCGTCGGCGGCCTTCACCGCGGTCGCGACACCGTTGGAGCCCTGCGCACCGTTGCCGACGCCACCGTTGAACTTCTTGCCGGCACCCTTGGTCCAGTCGGCCTTCGCCGCCGCACCCAGGTACTTCTGGAAGTTGTCGGTGGTGCCCGACTCGTCGGAGCGGGAGACGACCTGGATGGCCTTGTCCGGCAGGGTCAGGCTCTCGTTGCCCTTGACACCCTTGATGGCCGGGTCGTTCCACTTGGTGACGGAGCCCGAGAAGATCTTGGCGATGACCGACGGGGTCAGCGTCAGCTTGTCCACACCGGACAGCTTGTAGGCTACGGCCACCGGGCCGACGACCATCGGGATGTTCCAGGCGTCGCTCGCGCAGCGCTTGTTGGCCGCCTCGAGGTCCGCGCCGGTGATCGGCGAGTCCGAGCCACCGAAGTCGATCTGGTTGGCGTTGAACTGCTTGACGCCCGCGCCCGAACCGCTCGGGTTGTAGTTGACCTGCTGGCCGGAGCACTTCTTGCTGTACTGCTGCGTGAAGATGTCGATGGCGTTCTTCTGGGCCGACGAACCTTCCGCGGACAGCGGGCTCTTGCCGCCGCACGCCACGTCGGCCGTGCCCGTCGCGGCCGGGGCGGCAGCCGAGTTCGAGCTGCTGCTGTTCGACGCCGCGGGATCGGAACCGCAGGCGGCGAGCACGAGGGCGGCGCTCGCGACGATGCCCACCGCGCTCAGGGGCCGCATGATCTTCACTGCTGTTTCCTCCATCAGGAGCTTGACCGGGTCGTCGCGGCGTGCTGCCGCGCCGGATCCGGACATTAGGCAGCCCCGGTGGACGGTCGCCCCTGTCCAGGTGAACGGAAGTTGAACAAGGCCCCGGATGTGAGCAGTGCTACTAGCCCGAAAGGGTGTCGTGTCCCCGCCGTGACCTGGGCGTTCGCACACTGTGACGGACTGTTGGCACGGCGTTTGTAACGCTCACCGGCCGTACTGGACGTCGGTTTCGTGACGCGCGAACCCCAGCTTGGTGTAGACCGCCAATGCCGGTGCGTTGTCACCCTCGACGTACAGGATGATCTGCCGCAGCCCGCGCCCGGCGAGGTGCCGCAGCCCGGCGAGCGTCAGCGCCCGGCCGAGCCCGCCGCCCTGCGCGGCCGGGTCGACGCCGACGACGTAGACCTCGCCGACACGCTCGCCGCCGAACCGGCCCGGCGTCGGCTCGTGAACCTTCGTCCAGTGGAAGCCGATCACTTTGCCGTCCTGCTCGGCGAGGAAGAAGCCGTCCGCGTCGAACCAGGCCCGCCCTTCGTCGGCGCGGAGGTCCTCGGCGGTCAGCGCGCCCTGCTCGGGGTGCCAGTCGAAGGCCCGCGCGTTGACCCGGACGACGGCGTCCTCGTCCTGGCCGGGCACGAACGTCCGCAGCGTGACGCCTTCGCGCAGCACCGGCTCGGGCCAGTCCGCGCCCTCGACGTCCGTGTGCAGGATCAGCAGCTCGCGCTTGCGCTCCAAACCGGTCTTCACGGCCAGCTGGAGCGCCGCGGGGTGGTCACCGTGGGCCCAGACCCGGAACCCGACCGCGGCGCGCTCGTCGAGCGCCTGAAGCAGCTTCGCGCCGTACCCGCGGCTGCGGTGGGCGGGGTGCACGAACAGCTCGGCGACCTGGTGGCCGAAGGAGTCGCCGGTGGTGTCGAGGTGGACGTACCCGACGACCTCGCCCTCGACGCAGGCGACGAGGTGCTCACCGCCGTCGAACTCACCGGGCAGCGGGCCTTCGGCCGCGACCTCGGGCCGGCCGTCCGCTTCCCGCACGGCCAGCAGCAGCCCGCGGACGTCCTCGAGCTGCTTGCCGTCCAGTTCCTGCCGCCATTCGCCTTCTCCGGTCACCCCGTGACCGTACCCGCGAGCCCGCACTTTCACGTGAAAGTGCGGCTTTGCGTTTCAAAGCGGCACTTTCACGTGAAAGTGCCGCTTCGGCGGGCGAGGCAACGCGAGGGTTGGCGAGGCGTCCTGAGATGGTGGCGTCAGTGTGCGAGTTCGGGGGTCTCCGCCGGGGCCTCGGCCTGCGCGGGCACCGCCGGACGCGCGCCACCCTTGGCCGGCCGCTCGAACTTGTACCCGACGTTGCGCACGGTGCCGATCATCTGCTCGTGCTCCGGGCCGAGCTTGGCGCGCAGCCGCCGCACGTGGACGTCGACCGTGCGCGTGCCGCCGAAGAAGTCGTAACCCCACACCTCCTGCAACAGCTGGGCGCGGGTGAACACCCGGCCGGCGTGCTGCGCGAGGTACTTGAGCAGCTCGAACTCCTTGTAGGTCAGTTCGAGGGTGCGCTTGCGGAGGCGGGCGGTGTAGGTCGCCTCGTCGATGACCAACTCGCCGACCCGCAGCTCGGCGTCGACCTGCGCGGACCCGCCGTCGCGCGTGGTGACCAGCCGCAGCCGGGCGTCGACCTCGGCCGGGCCGGCGGTCGGCAGGAGGATGTCGTCGGTGCGCCACTCGGCGCTCACCGCGACGAGCCCGCCTTCACCGACGACCGCGATGATCGGGGTGGACGCCTCGTCCTCGCCGGCTCCCTTCAGCAGGCGGCAGAGGCTTTTCGCCGAGGCCAGGTCGCTGCGCGCGTCCAGGACGATGACGTCACGGTGGCCCGCGTCGAGCAGGGCGGTCACCTCGGGAGCGCGTACGCGTACGGTGTGCGGCAGCAGGTCCAGGGCGGGCAGCACCGAAGTGGCATCGGCTTCCGCAGTCAGCACCAGAAGGTCCAGGCTCATGAGCCGCACCGCCTTCACAAATCGTCGCCTCACGGTGGCGTTGTTCGGTGCTAAGTGAGAATAGCGGCTCGACGGCCGGGCACCTAACCCTTGCTGGATCGATCACACCTGGAGAAACCCCGGTGGACCCGACGAACAGGAGTACGGACGCGATGGTGAGCAGGCCCGTGGCCCGGGACGACCGACCCGCACCGAGGCCGGACGCGCGACGCCGGGGGCGCCGGCTGCGTCGCTGGGTGATCGCCCTCGTCGTCCTGGCGCTCCTGCTGGTCGGCGCCGATTTCGGGGCCGCCGCGTACGCCGAGCACATGATCTCGCAGAAGGCGCGCACGCAGCTGCAGCTGACCGACGACCCGTCGGTGACGATCCACGGCTTCCCGTTCCTCACGCAGGCGCTCGGCGGTGAGTACGGTCACATCAGCGTGTCGGCCGCCGGCGTGCCGGTCGCCGACAAGCTCCAGGACGTCGCGGTGAACGCCGAGCTGGAGAACGTCACGGCGCCGCTGTCGGACATCACCTCCGGCAACACGAAGGCGATCACCATCGGCCAGCTGACGGGCTCGGTCACCATCAAGGCCGCCGACCTGTCCCGCCTCGCGCCGCTGGACAAGATCAAGGAGCTGCGGATCGAGCCCGCGACCACGGACTACGTCGAGAACGGCGACTCCGGGCAGGCCGAGGCGACCCCGACCCCCACGACGACGACCGACGGCCAGACCGTCGACGAGTCGACCACCGGTGTCCGCATTTCGGGACACCTTTCGTTCGCGGGCAAGGACCTGGAAATCTTCTGCTTCGCGATGATCGAGGCCGACGCGAAGGGCGGGACGATCAACTTCGTGCCCAAGCGGCTCCAGTTCGGGAACGACCAGGAGACGACGGTCGTTCCCCAGGCGGTGCAGAACGCGCTGCTGCCGAACTTCAGGGCGTCGATCAGCACGAAGGACCTGCCGCTGTCGGTCACCCCGACCGGCGTGCGCGTCCAGAGCGGTTCGGTGACGATCAAGGGCGAGGCGACCAACGTGTCCTTCGCGGACTTGAGCAAGTAGGGAGCGGTGCGTGACGGGGCTGTGGGTGCTCGTGGCGGTGCTGGTGGCCGGGTCGGCCGCCGGGCTGCTGCTGCGGGCGCGCAACGGCCGGGTGCGGGCGGCGAAGCCCGTGCGTGAGCTGCCCGGTCCCGTCACCGCCGTGCTCGACCCGGCGTCCGCGGTGACGCTGGTCCAGATCTCCACCACCTTCTGCGCGCCCTGCCGGCACGCGAAGGCCGTCCTCGCGCCGCTCGCCGAGCGGACCGACGGCCTGCACCACGTCGAGCTCGACGTGACGAACCAGCCCGAGGTCGCCCAGTCCCTCGCCGTGCTCCGGACGCCGACCACGATCGCGCTGACCCCGGACGGCCGGGAGCTGCTGCGCGTCGGCGGTGTCCCCAAGGGCCCCGAACTGCTGGACGCGCTGCGCCCGTATCTCACGGCTCGGACCCCCTGACCAGGGCTGTGTCCCAGATGGCGGAACTTCTCCCAGAGTGTGAACGTGGTTCCCACTCTGAGGGAGAGCTGGGTACGCTCGCACCCGTGACCAGGCTGACCAACTTCCTCACGCAGCGACGCGCAGTCGACCTCTGCCGCGTCCGCAGCAGCCTGTGTCGCGTTCCGTCCGACCGGAGCTGAACCACGCCCGGAACCAGCCAGCCCCGAAGCCGCTGAAGCGTGCCGTTCGCACGCACCCCCTCTGCTCCAGCTGGAGGAACCATGTCCGCCGGACCGGCCGTCGACCCGCGGGGCCCGCGGTTCGCCGCCATCCTGACCACGGTCGTGCTCGCGGTCGTCCTGGTCACCCAGTGGTGGCCGTTGCTGGCGATCCAGACCGTCGTGTTCACCATCGGCGCGTTCGTCGGGCTCAAGCCCGCGCCCTACTCGATCGTGTACCGCACGGTCGTCGCCCCGCGCCTCGGCCCGACCGACGAGCGGGAGGACGCGGCGCCGCTGCGGTTCGCCCAGGCCGTCGGGTTCGTCTTCGCGCTCGTCGGCACGATCGGCTTCGCCCTCGACGTCACCCCGCTCGGCATCGTCGCGACGGCCTTCGCGCTCTTCGCGGCCTTCCTCAACGCGGCCTTCGACTTCTGCCTCGGCTGCGAAATGTTCTTGCTGATCAAACGCTTCACCCCCGCCCGCGCGTCCTGAAAGTTCAACCCCAGAAAGAGAGTCCGTTCCATGAGCCGTGAAGACGTCCTGGTCACCACCCAGTGGGCCGAGGAGAACCTGGACACCCCCGGCGTCGTGTTCGCCGAGGTCGACGAGGACACCACCGCGTACGACGGCGGCCACATCCGGGGCGCGGTGAAGTTCGACTGGCGCAAGGACCTGCAGGACGGCGTGCGCCGCGACTTCGTCTCCAAGGAGGGCTTCGAGAAGCTCCTCTCGGAGAAGGGCATCTCGAACGACGACCGCGTGATCCTCTACGGCGGCAACAACAACTGGTTCGCCGCGTACGCGTACTGGTACTTCAAGCTGTACGGCCACCAGAACGTCCAGCTGCTCGACGGCGGGCGCAAGAAGTGGGAGCTCGACGGCCGTGAGCTGAGCTCCGACGAGGTCAAGCGCGCCGCCACCGACTACAAGGCCAAGGACCAGGACCTGTCCCTGCGCGCGTTCCGCGACGAGGTCGTCCAGTCCATCGGCGCGAAGAACTTCGTCGACGTGCGGTCGCCGGACGAGTTCTCCGGCAAGCTGCTCGCCCCGGCGCACCTGCCGCAGGAGCAGTCCCAGGTTCCCGGCCACATCCCCGGCGCGCTGAACGTGCCGTGGGCGAAGGTCGCCAACGAGGACGGCACCTTCAAGACCGAGAGCGAGATCGACGAGCTCTACAAGGAGCAGGGCATCGACGCCGGCAAGGGCACCATCGCCTACTGCCGGATCGGCGAGCGGTCGTCCATCGCGTGGTTCGCGCTGCACGAGCTGCTCGGGCACGAAGACGTCAAGAACTACGACGGTTCATGGACGGAATACGGCTCGCTCGTCGGCGTGCCGGTCGAGTTGGGAGCCAAGTGATGGCGGTTGACGACAGCTGCGGCGCACCGGTTCAGGAGGCCACGCCGGCGGACTACGACACGCGCGGGCAGGTTGTGCTCGCGGGCAAGGTGACCGGCGCGGACGGGCCGGTCGGCGGCGCGTTCGTCCGGCTCCTGGACGGCGGCGGCGACTTCACCGGCGAGGTCGTCTCCTCGGCCGACGGTGACTTCCGCTTCTACGCGGCGCCCGGCGACTGGACGGTGCGCGCGCTGCACCGCACCGGCAACGGCGAAGCGTCCGTGACGGCCGACGGGCCGGGCGTGCACCAGCTGGCCATCTCCGTCGCCTGACGTACTTTTCGCGAAGGCCTCCCTATTCCGGTGGGGAGGCCTTCGCGGCGTTCAGGACCCGGTCGGTGTGGTCCCGCAGCGAGGGGCACGTCTCGATCGGGTGGTCCCGCGGGCAGCGCAGGAAGTGGTCGAGGAACGTCTCCGCGACGGCGAGCTTCCGCCGCCGCTCGGCGAGCTCGGCGATCCGGGCGCGGACCACGGCCCGCCAGTCGCCGTGCTCCGGGCCGCGCAGCACGGCGGCGATCTCGTCGAGGCTGCAGAGGCCGGTGTCCTGCAGCATCTTCGCCGCGGCCAGCCGGTGCAGCTCGTCGGGTCCGTAGAACCGCTTGCCGCCGCGGCGCGCGGCGGGGCGCACGATCCCGCGCTCGTCCCAGTAGCGCAACGCGGACACCGCGACCCCCACCGTCGAGGCCGCTTCACCGATGGAAAGCATGCGATGAGTTGACCTCAAGCCGGGTTGAGGTCGCAAGCTGTTTAGGTGACCCTTACCGCTCCCGTGACGCGCCGCGCCGGCCTGCTCGCCGCCGTCTTCCTGGGCAGCTTCATGGCCCTCCTCGACGTAAGCGTCGTGAGCGTCGCGCTGCCGACCATGCAACGCACGCTCGGCACGAGCTTCAGCGGGCTGCAGTGGATCATCGACGGCTACACCGTCGCGCTCACCGCCGTGATCCTCTCCGGCGGCACGCTCGGCGACCGCTACGGTCGCAAGCTCGTCTACCTCACCGGGTTGTCGCTGTTCACGGTCGCGTCGGTCGGCTGCGCGCTCGCGCCGACCCTCGAGCTGCTGGTCACCGCCCGGATCGTCCAGGGGTTCGCCGCGTCCGCCGTGATCCCGGGCTCGGTCGCGCTGCTCGCGCACGCCTTCCCGGCGCCGGCCGAGCGGGCGCGGGTGATGGGCCTGTGGGGCACGGTCGCGGGCTGTGCGCTGGTGCTGGGCCCGCTGATCGGCGGCCCGCTCACCGACGCCTTCGGCTGGCCCGCGATCTTCTTGATCAACCTGCCGATCGGCGTGGTCGCGGTGGTCCTCGGCCGCCGCGGGATCACCGAGTCGCGCGACCCGGCGCACGGCGCGCTCGACCTGACCGGACAGGTGCTCGGCGCGCTGTGGATCGGCCTGCTGACCTTCGCCGTGATCGAGGCCGGACGGCTGGGGCTGAGCACGTCCGTGCTGCTCACCGGGGTTCTCGGGCTCGCCGCGCTGACCGCGTTCATCGTGGTCGAACTGCGCGTGCCGCACCCGATGCTGCCGGTGCGGCTGTTCGCCGGGACCCGGTTCTCGGTGGCGATCTTCGCCGCCTGGAGCCTCGGGTTCGCGGCCTATCCGGCGGTCTTCCTGATCGGCGTCTACCTGCAGCAGGCCCGCGGCGCGACGGCGACCGAGGCGGGCGTCCAGATGCTGCCGTACGTGCTCACGAACGTCGTCGCCGCGTTCACCGCCGGACGGCTCTCGGCGCGCTACGGCGCGGAGCGGCTCCTGCCGGTCAGCTACCTCGTCGCGGCCGTCGGCTCCTTCGCGTTCCTGCTGCTCGACGCCGAAAGCCCGTACTGGCTGGTGGCGGTCGCGTTCGCGCTGGCCGGCGCCGGGGTCGGGCTGTCGGTGACGCCGTCGAACATCGTCGGGCTGGCCGGGCTGCCGGGCAACCGCAGCGGGATCGCGTCGGCGACGGTCAACGCGGCCCGCCAGACCGGCACCGCCCTCGGGGTCGCCGCGCTCGGCGCGCTGCTGGCCGCCGGTCCGACACTGCCGAGCGGCCTGCACGCGGCGATGGGCGTGGCCGGGGTGGTGCTGCTCGCGGTGACCGTCCTCACCGCGACGACCCTGCGCCGGGCCGGGTGAGCGGCGGCGGACTATCCTGCTGGACGTGGAAGCTCTGTTTACGACCTTGCTGGTGCTGGCGGGCGTCGCCATCACGTGGTTCGCCGTGTACGTCGTCTACCGGCTTTACGCGGACCAGCGCTGACCCATGACCGCCAGCGGCGACGACGCCATCGCAGCAGCGGAGATGCGCGCGGAGAGCACCCGCGAGCGCAACCTTCCGCTGTGGGACGACCTGCCCATCCCCAACGACACCGCGAACCTGCGCGAGGGGCCGAACCTCAACGACGCCTGCCTCGCGCTGCTGCCGCTCGTCGGTGTCTGGCGCGGTGAGGGCGAGGTCGACTACCCGACCATCGAAGGCCCGCGCAAGTTCGCGCAGCAGCTGACGATCTCGCACGACGGCCGGCCGTTCCTCGTCCACGAGTCGCGCGCGTGGCTGCTGGACGACGACGGCAAGGTCATCCGCCCTGCCGCCCGCGAGTCCGGGTTCTGGCGGCCGCAGGAAGACGACACGATCGAGCTGCTGCTCACGCACAACACCGGCGTCGTCGAGCTCTACTACGGCAAGCCGCGCAACCAGACGTCCTGGGAGCTGGGCACCGACGCGGTGATCCGCACGGCCACCGCGAAGGACGTCACCGCGGCCCAGCGGCTGTACGGCCTGATCGAAGGCTCCCTCGGCTACGTCGAGGAGCGCGCCATGGTGGGCCAGGAGATGCAGCCCCACTCTTCGGCCCTGCTTCGCCGCGTCGTCGGCTGACAGCGTGCGCTGGCGGCGGTGTGGCGAGGACGCCGCCCTGCTCGACTGCGACTCGCTCGAGCAGATGCGCGCGGCCCACGCGACCGTCTGCGCGGCCCGCCCCGAAGACGTCGTCGAGCTGGTGCCCGGCGCCCGCAGCCTGCTGGTCGTCGGCGGGGTGGCGGCGGTCCGGGCGTTGCTCGAAGACGCCGACCTGACGCACCCGCCCGCCGGCGAGCCGCGGGAGGTGACCCTCGACGTCCGCTACGACGGCGAGGACCTCGCGCTCGTCGCTTCGGACGCCGAGATGTCCGAGGAAGCCGTCGTTTCGCTGCACACCGAAACGGCCTACACCGTCGCGTTCACCGGCTTCGCGCCCGGATTCGGTTACCTGACCGGTCTTCCGCCGTCGCTGCGGCAGCCGCGGCTGGAGTCACCCCGCACCCGAGTCCCAGCCGGGTCGGTCGGGCTGGCCGGTGAGTTCACCGGCGTCTACCCGCGCGAGTCACCCGGCGGCTGGCGGCTGCTCGGGCACACGTCGGCGACGTTGTTCGACCCGCGCGCGGACCCGCCCGCGCTGTTCGCCCCGGGTGACCGCGTGCGGTTCCGGAGCGTCCGGTGAGGTCCCTGGAGGTCCTCGCGCCGGGGCCGCAGGCGCTGGTCGAGGACCTGGGCCGGCCGGGTTACGCGCATCTCGGCGTCGCGCCGTCGGGGGCGTTGGACACGGCGTCGTTGCGGCTGGCGAACCGGCTCGTCGGCAACCCGGCGGGGTCGGCCGGGATCGAAGCCCTGCTCGGCGGCCTTTCGGTGCGCTTCACGGCGTCCGCGACGGTCGCGGTGACCGGCCCGCCGGTCTCGGTGGTCGTCGACGACCGCGCGTTCGGCTCCCACGTGCCGGTGCCCGTGCGAGCGGGCCAGACGCTCACCCTCGGGACGCCGCCGGCCGGGCTGCGCTGCTACCTGGCGGTGTCCGGCGGGATCGCGGTGGAGCCCGTGCTGGGCAGCCGATCTCGCGACGTCCTGTCCGGCATCGGCCCTTCGCCGCTTCGCGCGTCAGACGTGCTTCCGCTCGGCGCGCCGACCGGAATCCCGGCCGGCGCGGACGTCGTGGTGCCCGTTTCGGCGCCGGACGAGCTGGTGGTGCCGGTGACGCTCGGCCCGCGTGACGACTGGCTCGCTTCCGCGGCCGGCGGTCTGGCCGCGTGGTGGACGGTGACGGCGGAGTCCAACCGCGTCGGCCTGCGGCTCGACGGGACGGCGTTGCGGCGAGCGGCGGAGTTCGCCGAAGAGGAGCTGCCCAGCGAAGGCGTCGTCACGGGCGCGATCCAGGTGCCGCCGAACGGCCTTCCCGTGGTGTTCCTCGCCGACCACCCGACCACGGGTGGTTACCCGGTCGCCGCCGTCGTGCGCGGGGCCGCGCTGGGCGCGCTCGCGCAAGCCCGGCCGGGCACCCGGATCCGCTTCCGCCCGTCCCCATCCCGCACTTTCACGTGAAAGTGCGGGGTCTCGCCGGGCTGTACCGCCGCGCGGGTGAGACCCGGGTCACCCGGTGCACCCTTCCGGGTAGCGGCTGGAACCATGTCGCGCCGTCGCCCGTCCTGATAGGCGTGGAACAGGTGACGATCAGCGGTGGCACGGGTTTCCTGGACGTGAACAACCGGGCGCGGGCCGAGCTGCCCCAAGCGCTGCGGATCGCGCTCGCCACCGGCCAGCTCCGGCGTCCGCTGGCCACCACGCTCGGCCCGGTGCTCGACCTGCTCGTCGACGGCGACTACCGCGTGAGCGGCCCCGAGCGGCTGCCGGACGACCAGCTGCTCACCCCGACCGACGTCTGGCCGCCGTCCGACGAAGCCCGCGTCGGCTACTACCGGACCGCGATCCGCAGCGGCCACCGCCCGGTCGCCGTCGTACTGGCCGACGGTGACCGCGAGCTGATCATCGACGGCCACCACAAGATCGCCGCCTACCGCGCCGAAGAGGTCGCCCCCGCGATCGTGCGGATCACTCAGGCGTATTCACCCTCGTAGGCCGCCAGCAGCTCGGCGAACACGGCCGACGAGTCGGGCAGGCGGGCACCGTCCAGCGTGTGCACCCGCGTCAGCTTGCGCACGCTCGACGCCATGAACACCCCGTCGGCCGCCACCAGGTCGGCCACGCGCAGCGGTTCCACCTTGACCGCCCAGCCGGCCTTCTCGGCGCCGCGGAACAGCGCGGCCTGGGTCGTGCCCGGCAGGATCCCGATGGCCGGCGGCGGGGTGTAGAGCGTCCGCCCCTTCGCGAGCACCACGGTCGAGGTCGGACCTTCGAACACCGAGCCGTCGGTGGCGGTGAAAATCACATCGTCGGCCCCGCGGCGGCCCGCCTCCCGCACGGCGGCCATGTTCACCGCGTAGGACAACGGCTTCGCGCCGAGCAGCAGCCACGGCGCGCGCTCGGCGAGGTCCGGCGGAAAACCCCGGTCCAGGGTGACCGCGGCGACCCCCTCGGCACGGGCCCGCAAGATCGACGGCGACACCTCCGAACCCAGCGCGAACCCGGTCGGCACCGCGTCGGGGTCGCCGTCGGAACCCCTGGTGTACACCAGTTTCAGCGCCATTTCGGGGCCGCCGGCCCACCGGTCGAGCACCACCGAGACCACGTGCTCCCAGGCCGCGAGATCGGGCTCCGGCAGGTCGAGCATGGCCGCCGAACGCGCCAGCCGCTCGAGATGGGGCCGCAGTTCGCGGGGCTTCCCGTCGACTACGAGAATCGTCTCGAAGACGCCGTCGCCGCGGGTCAGGCCGAGGTCGTCGGCCTTGATCTGGGCGGTGTCGGGGTCGGCCGGGGTTCCGTCGAGGAAGACGAGCACGCGCATACAAGCACGGTACTGCGCCGACCGGTACTGATCCGACCACAGTCACGGCCGAATGGCTTTGCTGCGACAGTCACGTGCCGTACGAGGTGTCGGCCTGCTTTTGGCCGGATCAGTCCTCACCTAGGCTGGGCGGTATGCCGTACCGCTCGCCGCTGCTGGACGTGCCCGGATCCATCCCTCCGCCCGACGACCACCCCGAAGCCGGCGTCCCCTGGCACTGGGGAGACCCCTTCGCGGAGCAGCGCACGGCGTCGCGTGGCGCTGTCGTGATCGACCGCTCCCACCGGGAGTTCATCGCGGTCACCGGCGAGGAGCGGCTCTCGTGGCTGCACCTGGTGATCTCGCAGCACGTGACCGAGCTCGCCGAAGGCACCGGCACCGAGGCGCTGGTGCTCGACAGCCAGGGCCGCGTCGAGACGCACATGGTGCTCGCGCACCTCGACGGCACCGTCTGGCTCGACACCGACCCGGGCACGAGCGTGACCAGCGCGCTGCCCAAGGGCGGTCCCCAAACACTGCGTGAATACCTCGAGGCCATGAAGTTCTGGTCCAAGGTGGACATCCGCGACGCGACCGGCGAGCTCGCGCTGCTGACCGTGCTCGGCCCGGACGCCGAGCGCGTGCTGAGCGCCGCCGGCGCCGAAGTCGGCCCGGAGCCGTACGCGGTGACAGCGCTTTCCGGCGGCGGGTTCGCCCGGCGGATGCCGTGGCCGGGCCGCTCCAGCGTCGACCTGGCGGTGCCGCGCGACGCCCTCGCCGACTGGTGGAAGCGCCTCACCGACGCGGGCGCGCGGGCGGCCGGCAGCTGGACGTTCGAGGCCCTGCGCGTCGAGTCGGTCCGGCCGCGGCTGGGGGTCGACACCGACGACCGCACGATCCCGCACGAGGTGGGCTGGGTCGGCTCCGCCGCGCACGTCGCGAAGGGCTGTTACCGCGGCCAGGAGACGGTCTCGAAGGTGCACAACGTCGGCCGTCCGCCGCGGAACCTGCTCCTGCTGCACCTCGACGGCTCCCCCGAGATCCGGCCGGAGCCCGGCGACCCGGTGCTGCTCGACGGCCGGACGGTCGGCCGCGTCGGCACCGTGATCCAGCACCACGAGCTCGGGCCGATCGCGTTGGCCCTGGTCAAACGCTCGACGCCGGTGGGCGCGGAGCTGCTGACCGGGTCGGAGGACAACCTCGTCCAGGCGGCGATCGACCCCGACTCCGTCCCGTCGGAGCAGCCCGCGCCGGGGCGTGCGGCGGCGGCCCAACTTCGTGGCTGAACAAAAGCCCCTGACAGCGACATCACCCTCAACCGGGATAAACTGCGCTGTGATCGAAGTGCGGCCCGGCGGCAGGCGGCGGATCGACCGCGTGCTCGGCCCGGGGTACCTCAGCGGCCTGGGTGAACTGCCGCTGAAGGTGCTGCGCGAGCGGCGCGACGAAGCCGCGCAGGAAGAGACGGACCTGTCTTACCTGCGCCGGCTCCTGCACGCCCGGATCGACATCGTGCGCGCGGAGCAGGCTCGGCGCAGCTCCGGCGGCGAAGACAGCATCGTCGACCAGCTCGCCACGATCCTGGCCGACAACGCGCTCGGTCCGGCGGCCGGCTCCGGACGTCACCAGCAGCTCGAACCCTCCCGCGCCGGCGAGCACCGGCGCCACGCCGAGGCCCTGATCGGCGACACCGACCTGACCGACGTCGGGTCCCTCTCGGACGAGAAGCTCGCCTCCGCTTTGGACACCTACGCCCGCGAAGAGCTGTCGGTGTCGTCCTTCCGGCGTGAGGTCCAAGGCGTGATGGACACCTTCAACGCGGAGATCGCGAAGCGCTACCAGCAGGGTTCGGCCACTGTGGACGAGCTGCTGGAGAGCGAAGGCGGACGCGGCGAGGCTCAGTGACCAACCCCGTCCTCGCCGAAGTCGTCCGATCCGGTTTTGTGGAAAGCGTCCACCGCGGCGCGCTCGTGGTGACCGGCCCCGAAGGCGACGTCCGGATGGCGCTCGGCGACGTCACTTCGCCAGTCTTCCCGCGCTCGTCGAACAAGCCGCTGCAGGCGGTCGGCATGCTGCGGGCCGGGCTCGGCTTCACCGGCGAGGACCTCGCGCTGGCATGCGCGTCGCACTCCGGCGAGCCCGGGCACGTCAAGCGGGTCCTCGAACTGCTCGAGGCCGCGGGCCTGCACGAAGACGACCTCGCCTGCCCGCCCGACTTCCCGCTGCACGTGCCGAGCATGCGCGACGCCGCCGAGCCGCGGCGCGTGATGATGAACTGCTCCGGCAAGCACACCGGGATGCTGACCACCTGCGTCCGCGCAGGCTGGCCGACCGCGGGCTACGAGGCGCCGGACCACCCGCTGCAGCAGGCGATCGCCGTCGCCGTCACCGACCTGACCGGCGAGCCGATCGCGCACACCGGCGTCGACGGCTGTGGCGCCCCGCTCTTCGCGTTTTCCCTGACGGCGCTGGCGCGCGCGTTCGGCCGGGTCGCGAGCGCGACCGACGGACCCGAGTGGACGGTCGCGTCCGCGATGCGCGCGCACCCGTGGCTGGTCGCCGGCACCGGGCGCGAAGACACCGAGCTGATGTCCGCCGTGGACGGTCTCGTCGCGAAGGGCGGCGCCGAGGGGGTCCAGGCGTTCGCCCTCCCGGACGGGTTCGCGGTGGCGATCAAGATCGACGACGGCGCGAAGCGGACCTGCGCGCCCCTGGCCGTCGAAGCGCTCCGGTACCTCGGCGTCGACGTCTCGGACCTCACCGAGCTGGCGCGCGGTTCGGTGCTCGGCGGCGGCCGCCCGGTCGGCGAGCTCCGGGTGCCGGAGCTGCGCGGTTAGTTCGAGCGTTCGCGGGCGGCCAGGTCGCCCCAGAACTCCCGCAGGTCGGAGAACAGTTCGGCGAGCTCCTCGACGTTGCCCGAGCGCAGCGCGTCCAGGATGTCGTGCACCTCTTCGGCGGTGTTGTCGGCTTCGAGGATGGAATCGGTGAACAGCTGCACCAGCCCGCCGTAGTCGAGCTCGACCACGGAGTCCGCGTGGAAGTTGTCCAGCCACCGCCGCGTCTCGAACAGCACGCGTCCCGGCCCGGAGTCGCCGAACGTCTGTTCCAGCAGCTCACCGGCTTCGCGCGCCCGGTGCTGGGCGTCGGCCAGGGTGGTCCGCCAGGACATCTCGCGCTCGGGATCGTCGCGGCCACGGCCGAGCACGAGCCGCCGCTCTTCGGGGTCGACCAGGACGAACCACGGCAGCGGGACGGTCCACGTCGTGGAGAGCGTGTGCGCCGCCGAGGTGCTCAGGTCCGCCATCGCCGACTTCGTCCGGGCGCGGATCGTCTCCTGGGTGAACCCGCCCTCGTCGAGGACGACGTTCTTCAGCGCGGGGTGCGCGTCGCCCAGGAAGGTGACGAGCGCGGCGGCCGAGCGGGCCCGCAGTTCCAGCGGGCACACGAACGGGCCACTGCCCGCCTTGCCCTCCGGCACGTCCTGGGGGTCGAGCACCAGGACGTCGGTCAGCAGGCTCGGCGCCGGCCGCCCGTCGGCGAGCTCGGCGGGCAGCAGCCGGCGCGGCGCGGCGACCTGTGACTTGAGCCACATGGCTTGCTCGCGAGCGCCCGCTTCGGTCCGCCGCAGCTTGGCCGCCGCGACGGCCGCGCGCAGCCGTTCGTCCGGCTGGTCGCCCAGGGCGAGCAGGGGTTCGTACACCCGTAGGTAGGCCACGAAGGGACGGAGCACCAGTAGATCGTGGCACGTCTACCTGCGCCGATCGCCACCGACCGGCCGGTAACCGGTGTCCGGCGGACACTGTCACGACCAGCACACCGTGCCACGTCGCATCGAACCCCCCGGACACGGTACGGTGTGAGCAGGAAAGAATTGTCGAGACGATGCGGGGCCGCCGATTCCCCCGGCCGCCCCGCCCCTGTGCGAGGGGGTCGAGCCATGGGGCGCGGCCGGGCTAAGGCCAAGCAGACGAAGGTGGCGCGCGAGCTCAAGTACAGCTCGCACGAGACCGACTTCGATGCTTTGCAGCGCGAGCTGTCGAGTGGTTCCTCGAGTGGTCATTACGAGGAGCCGGACAGCGATGATCAAGACCCGTACGACGACGGGTACGACGAGTACCGTCGTTGAGCACGCGTAACCGCGCGAGGGCGTAGCCGGGCACAACTCGGTGACCGCCCTCGCGCGCTGCGTGCTGCCCTCGAACAGGGTGCGGGCTGCGAAGCGGACGAAGGAGTGAGCCGGTGGTAAGTCGGGTTGGAGTCGTCGGAGCGGGACTGATGGGGTCCGGCATCGCCGAGGTGCACGCACGGTCCGGGTTGGACGTCGTGGTCACCGAGGTGAACCAGCCGGCGCTCGACGCGGGCCAGGCCCGCATCGAGAAGTCTCTGCAACGCGGCGTCAAGAACGGCAAGATCTCCTCCGAAGACGCCGACGCGGCGCGGAGCCGCCTCCGCTTCACCACGGACATCGCCGAGTTCGCCGACCGCGAACTGGTCATCGAGGCGATCCTCGAGCAGGAGCAGGCGAAGGTCGACGTCTTCCGCCAGCTCGACAAGATCGTCGAGGCCGAGGACGCGCTGTTCGCGTCCAACACGTCGTCGATCCCGATCATGAAGCTGGGCATGGCGACGAGCCGGCCGCAGCAGGTGGTCGGCATCCACTTCTTCAACCCGGTCCCGGTGCTGCCGCTGGTGGAGCTGGTGCCCTCGCTGCTAACGAGCGAGGAGACCGCCCGCCGCGCGGAAGAGCACGCGACGACAGCCTTGGGCAAGACCGTGGTCCGCTCGCAGGACCGCGCCGGGTTCATCGTGAACTCGCTGCTGGTGCCGTACCTGCTCTCGGCGATCCGGATGATCGAGTCGGGCTTCGCCTCGGCCGAGGACATCGACCGCGGCATGGAGCTGGGCACCGCCCACCCGATGGGCCCGCTGCGCCTGTCCGATCTCATCGGGCTGGACACGATCAAGGCCATCGCGGACTCGATGTACGCGGAGTTTAAGGAGCCGCTGTACTCGTCCCCGCCGTTGCTGCTGCGCATGGTGGACGCGGGCCTGCTGGGCAAGAAGACCGGCCGGGGTTTCTACTCCTACAGCTGATCGACGTTAGTCGCCGCCCGACCAACTTTTGGTGGTCCGGGCGGCGACTTTGTCGTCTTGGGCGGGAGCGGGTGGGCTCGCTTCACTGTCAGGTATGCCTGAGTTGAGCCGTCGTACCGCCCTGGCCGCCGCCGGTCTCGGAGTCGTGACGCCCGCGCTGGCCGCCACGCCCGCCGCCGCCTTGCCTGCCGCGGGACGCGCTGGTGCCGCCTCGCCTGCCGCTGCCGCGGGGCGCGCGGCAGCCGCTGGTGCCGCCGCAGCTGCCGAAGCCGACTCGCCCGTCGCGGGGCGGCCGTCGCGCGGTCGCGTGACCACGTTCGTCTTTGCCGCCGGCGCCAACGGTGTCTCGGCCGCGCCGAACGAGCTGGTTCTGCGCGGCCATCGCGGAGTCGGCGTCGACCAGCCCGGCCAGCAGTTCCGCCGCTCCTACCAGGCGCCGCAGGATCTCGCGGCGTTCGCGACGGAGCCGTCGGCGCTGGCCGGCGTCACGGTCGCCGACCAGGTGGCGGCCACCGTCGAGACGGTCCGCCGCGCGGCCGCGCACGGCCCGGTCGTGCTGGTGGGCGCGAGCATCGGCGGCGCGATGATCAGCCTGGTCGCGAACGCCGTCCCGCATCTGATCGACCTTCTCGTGTACGACACGGCGTTCTGCTGCATCGACCTCGCGACCCCGGACGAGTACATGGCCACCCCCGAGGCGTCGACGTCCCGGGTCGGCGACCTCCTCGGCTTCCTCGCCGCCGACCCGGCGGTGATCGGCGCGGTCCGGTTCAACTGGCGCCTCGCGGACCCGAAGCTGCTCGCGGCGGCGAAAGCGGCGTTCCTCGCAGACGCGACGGACGCCGAGTTCTACGCGTTCCTCAACACGATGGCGCCAGACGACCTACTCACCAAGGGCGCAACCCCGTCCCGCGGCGACCGCGCGCGGTGGGGCCGCGTGCCGCGGGTGTACGTCCGGCACCTGCGGGACCGGATCGTCCCGCTCCCGTTGCAGGACCGCATGATCCGCGAGGCCGACGCGGCCACGCCGGGCAACCGCTTCCGCGTGTTCGACCTCGACACGAGCCACGTCCCGGACGCGCGCAAGCTCGCCGAGCTGGTCGCGATCTACGACAAGCTGGCCTGATCGAACTCGGCGGGCGCGTCGAAGGCCGCCCGCCGAGCCGCCCGGCGCAGGACCGTCAGGACGGCCGGCCCCAGCAGCAGGATCGCCACGGCGTTGGTGATGGCGCGGCCGGTGTCCCAGCCGAGGGTCGACGTCAGCACGGTGAAGACGGCGAACCGGTGCAGGTTGTCCAGCAGCGGCGCGCCGGGCACGAACCCGAGCCCCGCGTGCGAGCCGCTGAACGACGAGCCGGCCAGGAACGGCCACGTCCACAGGCTCATGAGGAGCCCGAAGAAGTAGGCCGCGACAACGCCGTACACCACCAGCACGGCGATCTCCGCCTTGCCGCGGGGTCGCTTCGGCAGCAAGCCGGCCCCGAGCCCGATCAGCGAGGAAGCGAGCATCTGGAACGGCAGCCACGGCCCGACCCCGGCGGTGAGCAGCGCCGAGGTGAACATCGACGTCGAGCCGAGCACGAACCCGAACCCCGGCCCGAACACCCGCCCCGCGAGCACGAGCAGGAAGAACACCAGCTCGATACCCCCGGTCCCGGCCCCGAGCGGCCGAAGCCCGGCGTTGACGGCCGACAGCACGCCGAGCAGCGCGAGCGCTTTGGCGTCGATGCCGCCGCGTGACAGCTCGGCCAGCACGACCAGGATCAGGACGGGCAGGGTCGCCATGAAGACGAACGGCGCGTCCGCGGTGTGCGCGGCGCCGCTGGGCCGCGGGTGCGCGAAGAGCGGCCAGCAGAACATGGCGATGCCGAGCAGGCTGGCGACCCCGAGGACCAACGCGGGCCGAAGGGTAAGCCGAACCGCCCGCGGCGGTGGGCCGAGGAAGCCGGTCACGCCGGACCACCGGACCAGGGCAGCACGACGAAGCCGGTCAAGCCGGAGCCGCGCAGCACGGCGGAACCGGGCACGCCGAACCCGCGCAGCACACCGGAATCGGCCACGCTGGACCCGCGCAGCACGCAGGAACCGGCCACGCCGAACCCGCGCAGCTCAACAGAGCCGGCCACGCCGAACCCGCGCAGCTCAACAGAGCCGGCCACGCCGAACCCGCGCAGCTCAACAGAGCCGGCCACGCCGAACCCGCGCAGCACAACAGAGCTGGCCACGCCGGACCCGCGCAGCACCACAAACCCGCTCATGCCAGCGCCTCGGCTACTTCGTCCACCGTCAGCCACTGCTCCGGCGACAAGATCTTCGCCACCTGTGGCGCGAACGCCGGTGAGGCGACGATGACCTCCTTCGTCGGGCCGTCGGCCACCACCTCGCCGTCGGCCAGGACCGCCACTCGGTGGGCCACCGTGGCCACGAACTCGACGTCGTGGGTGGCCAGCACCACCGCGTGACCCTGCGAGGCAAGCTCGCGCAGGGTCGCCGCGAAGCGCCGTTTTGCGTGGTAGTCGAGGCCGCGTGTGGGCTCGTCGAGGAGCACGACCGGTGGGGCCGCCGCCAGCTGGACGGCCAGCACCAGCGCCAGTCGCTGCCCTTCGGACAGGTCACCGGGGTGCGCTTCACCGGTGATCCCGGGGGCGAGCCGGTCCAGCAGCGCCCGGGCCGTTCCCGCCGGGACCTCGGATTCGGTGTCGGCCTGTACGCACTCGGCGTCGACCGAATCGAGGTACAGCAGGTCGGCCGGGGTCTGCGGAACCAGTCCGACGCGCCGACGGGCCACTCGTGGCTTGAGCGTCGCAGGATCCGCTCCGCCGACGTCGACCTTCCCCGCCAACCTCGGCCCGCTGCCCTGCACCGCCCAGAGAAGCGACGACTTGCCGGAGCCGTTGCGTCCCATCAGCGCGACAATCTCCCCCTGCCCGACGCGCAGGTCGACCCCGCGCACCGCCAGGACATCTCCGTATCGGACCACCACCCCTCTCACGTCCAGTGCTTGACCGGTCACCGAGAGAGTAGAACCCACCACCGACAATTTCTGACGGCGTGACGCCAGCCGCGTCCGCAACGGCCCCGCGACCCGCCGCGCGTCCCGCACCGAAAGCGGCAGCGGCGACCACCCAGCCAGCCGGCCCAGCTCCGCGATCGGCGGCGCGATCTCCGACGTCGCCAGGATTTCCGCCGGCGGCCCGGACCGCACCGAGCCGTCGCCCGGCAGGTACAGCAGCCGGTCGGCGTACTGCGCGACGCGCTCCATCCGGTGTTCCGCGACGACCACCGTCGTCCCGAGGTCGTGCACCAGCCGCGTGATCACCGCCAGCACGTCCTCGGCGGCGGTCGGGTCCAGTGCGGACGTCGGCTCGTCGAGCACCACCACGCGCGGGTGCGCCGTCAGCACCGAGCCGATTGCGACGCGCTGCTGCTGCCCGCCCGAAAGCGTCCGAAGTGGACGGTTGCGCAGCTCCGCGATCCCCAGCAGGTCCAGGGTTTCCTCGACCCGCTTGCGCATGACATCCGGCGCGACCGCGAGCTGCTCCATCGCGTAGGCGAGCTCTTCCTCGACGGTGTCGGTCACGAACCCGGCCAGCGGGTCCTGCCCGACGACTCCGACGACCGAAGCCAGCTCCCGCGGCGGGTACACCGACGTGTCCATCCCGTCGACCAGCACGCGCCCGGCCAGCCGCCCGCCGGTGAAGTGCGGAACGAGCCCGTTGATCGCACCAAGGAATGTCGACTTGCCGACACCGGTGGGCCCGGCGACCAGGCAGAGCTCCCCCTCCTCGACCGTCAGCGAGACGTCGGCCAGCACCGGCCGCGCGGCGTCCGGATAGGTCACCGTGACCTGCGAAAACTCGATCACCGGCCCACCTCCGACGAAGACGAAGACGACGACAACGAAGGCCGCGGTGGCGCGACGAACGCCGGCAGCACCGCGACCAGCAGCGACAACGCGTGCACCACCGACACTTCGGGCCAGCGCAACGGGCTCAACGACGGGTAGAGGTTCTCCGGATCAACACGCGAAGTCACGAACAGCAGCACACACGCTCCTACCCCGGCCAGCACGACCAGCGTCTCCGGCCACCGCCACGGATCCGGCCGGTACGCCGTCCGCCGCACCCGCTTCCCGCCGACGACAAACCCTGCCACGGCGACGGCGAGCCCGGCCGCCAGCAGGGGCACGCCGAGCCACGTCGACGTCCCGTCGAGCACCCCGTAGACGCCGACGCACACCCCGACCAGCCCGAACAGGACACAGGACGCGATCAGCACCCGCACGCCGCGGCTCAGGTACGCCCGGCGGCCGTACCCGCGGGAGTCCATCGCGGCCGCCAGCCGCAGCGACCGGTCCATCGCGTCTTCCAGCACCGGGACCACGATGCCCTTGACCGCCCGCAGCCCGCGAGCCCGGCCCGCCCGCAGCCGCCGGGCCCGCCGCACGCGCTGCACGCTCTCGACCAGCTGTGGCGCCACGGTCAGCGCGACCGTCACGGCCGTGCCCACCTCGTACAGCGCCCCGGGCACGGCCTTGAGCAGGCGTTTCGGGTTCGCCAGGGCGTTCGCCGCGCCGACGCAGATCACCATCGTCGCCAGCCGCAGGCCGTCGTAGAACCCGCCGAGCAGCTCCTCCGCCGACGTCGACCCGAGCAGCGACACCCCGGCCGCGAACGCCGGCAGCGGAATCCGCGGCAGCGTGAACAGCACGTACCCGCCGTCCTCACCGCCGATCAGGATCCGGAACAGCACGCGCGACACGACGATCAGCGCGCCGACGTACGCGTACAGCCGGAACGCCAGCGCCCAAGGCGCGTCACTCCGCCGGTTCGCGACGACGAACCCGGCGACGGCGATGACCAGCCCCAGCAGCAGCGGGTTCGTCGTCCGGCTGGCCGCGATGGCCAGCGCGAGCGCCCAGACCCACCAGGCGCCCGGGTGCAGCGCCCTACTGCGCACGCCGCCGTCGCGCCACGACGACGCCCGCGCCCCCGACCACCACGATCACCACGGCCCCGATCACCACACCCCACGGGAACGAACTGCCCTGGTCAGCGGGTGCGGGAGCCGGCGACGCCGCCTGCCGGACCGGCGCCACACGCGGCGGCGCGGGCAGGTCGTTGGCCGTCTTCGGCTTCGCGTACGCCCAGCCTTCGAAGCCGTTCGGCGCCGGCTTCGAGGTCTGGGCGCCTTCCTGGCTGGACGTCCAGGCGCCGCCCGGCGCCGCGTGCCAGTAGCTCCAGTAGGCCGTCGCCGACGGCATGCCCGCGCAGGACTCGACGTCGGGGCCCGGCTTGCCGTTGATCCGGCAGGCCACGGCGAGGCCGTACTTCTGCGAGCCGGCGACGTCGATCCCGGCGTCCTGCAGGGCGGCGATGCCGGTCGCGGGTGTCCCCGGCGCGCAGCGGACCAGGGGCTGGGGGCCCAGGTCGCCGAAGTCGACGATCACCGTGACCCCGCCGCCGTCCGGGCACGAGCCGTCGGAGTCCGCCGCCGACGCGGGCGCGGCGCCCACCAGAGCGGCGCCCAGCAGCAGGGCACAGGCGGCGGAGAAACGGGCGAAGCGCGCGGCGATCATGCTGGCACCTTAGCCAGTGGAAGACGCGGTTCCGGCGCGACGAGGGACACACCTAGACTGCGGCGCGTGGGACAGCTCATCGCGGACGGACAGCTGCGCGTCGGCCTGATCGGCGCCGGGCCCTGGGCGGCGACGGTGCACGCGCCCGGCCTGGCCGACCACCCCGGCACCGCGCTGACCGCGGTCTGGGCCCGGCGGCCGGAGGCGGCGCAAGCGCTTGCGGAGACGCACTGCGCGGCCACCGCCGGCAGCGTCGAGGAGCTGTTCGAGCAGGTGGACGCGGTGGCGCTCGCCGTGCCACCCGCGATCCAGGCCGAGCTGGGCGTGCGCGCGGCCGAGGCCGGGAAGCACCTGATCCTCGAGAAGCCGATCGCCGCCGACCTCGCCGGCGCGCAGCGGCTGGCCGACGCGGTCGCTGCCGCCGACGTCGCCGCGCTCGTCGTGCTGACCCTGCGGTATTCGGCGCAGACCCAGGAGTGGCTCGCCGGCCTCGCGCAGGCGGGCGGCTGGGCCGGCGGCGGCGCGCGCTGGCTGTCCGGCGCCCTGCTCGGCGGCCAGTACGCGGCTTCGGAGTGGCGGCAGGACGACGGCGGCGCGCTGTACGACATCGGCCCGCACGCGCTCGACATGCTGGACGCCGCGCTCGGCCCGATCACGCAGGTCGTGGCGGCGCGGCGGAGCCCCGGCGACCTCTGGCACCTGATGCTGGCGCACGAAGACGGCGTGGTCAGCACGGCGACGCTCTCGCTGCGGCTGCCGGTGCAGCCGACCGTCGTCGAGGTCGCCGTCTGGGGTCAGCACGGCTACCGGACACTCGGGCGCAAACCGGGCTCGGCACAGGAGTCCTACACCGCCCTGCTCGACGACTTCGCGGCGATGATCGCCAGCGGCACCACGGCGCACCCCTGCGACGTCCGGCGTGGTCTGCACCTGCAGAACCTGCTCGAGCAGGCCCGCGAGCTCGCCGAGTAGTACACAGGCCTCCTCGCCGGATTCACGTTGTGAAGTAAGGCTTCTTCACAAACTCCCCGAATTCATCCACAGGGTTGTCCACAGCATCCACTGTGGACAGTGCGCCTACCGACCGAACCACGGAAAGCCCCGTCGCGCCACCGCAAAGATCACCGAATAGTGCGGCCCGCTCGGACTGCCGAGACGATCTTGTGATGCGAAGGTGATCTTGGGAGGGCTGTTTTCATCGCGCATCGAAGATCTTGAGGGGTTCGAGAAGGGAGGCGCATGGAAGCCCTGCTGCGCGCCTTCTGGGGGATGATTCCGGTTTCGGCCATCGCGCTGCCGTACGCGCTGCTCGGCTGGCCACTGCTCGCCGCCCGGCGCCGCCGAAGACTTCCGGCCCGCTACGCGACCGCGACGGCCGGCGTCGACAGCGCCGTCCTGCTCGTCGCGTTCCTGGTGTTTTGCCTGGTCATCATGCCGGTCGGCAACTCGCACGCGAGCACGCTCGACCTGGTGCCCGGCGCCGACATCACCGCCGCCTTCGCCGACGACGGGTCGCTCTGGCAGGTGATCGGCAACGTCCTGCTGCTGGCGCCGCTCGGCGCGCTGCTCCCGCTGCGGATGCGCCGGCTGCGCACGCTGGCCAAGGTCGCGCTGGCCGCCCTGGCCGCGTCGCTACTGGTGGAAGGTACGCAATATCTGATCCACACGGGCCGGGTGACCTCCACCGACGACGTCCTGCTCAACACCGCGGGCGCAACGCTCGGCGCCGCGCTGAGCCGGCGCGGCTGGCGGGCGCTGGACCTGCCACCACCGGTGCCGGTGGCCGTCCCGGCCCAGCGGCGGCGGATCTGCGAGTCCCCGACGCTCACCCTGCGCGTTCCGCGTTCGGTGTGGGACACGCGCTACGCGGCCATCGCGCACCCGGACCGGCAGTAAACCGGTTGCGGGCCCTGCGACACTGGCCCGGAAGAGCCCCTTCGAGTCAAGGAATGACCGCCTATGCCTGGCGCCGCTCCCGGCGTCGGCCCGCGCTAGGCCCGACGCCCAGCGTCCACCCCGCCGGTCCCGTTCCGGGCCGCGGTTCCTTGACACGCTCTCGAAAGGCTCCAACCCAGCAATGTCTGCCATCCAGACCTATGTCCGCAAAACGGCGCCCCGCGGCCGGGACACCGAGCGGGTCGGCCCGTTCCTGGCCACCTACTCGGTGGGCACCGACCACCCGATGCTCAACTACGCGATCCCGGACGACGGCGCGCGGCCGACGGCGGCCGAGATCGACGCGCTGACCGGGGCCTACCGGCGGCGGGACCTGCTCCCGCGGCTGGAGTACTTCACCGAAATCGCCCCCGACCTGGAGAAACTGCTCCTCGACGCGGGGTACGAGCTCGAACGGCGGGTGCCGCTGATGACGTGCGCTCCTGCCGAGCGGGTCGACAAGCCGGTCCCCGCGGGGATCCGGCTGCGCGCACCGGAGTCCGACGAGGACTTCCGGCGCATGCGGTCGGCGCAGAACATGGCATTCGGCGAACCCGCGGAAGTCGGCGACGACGAGATCGAGCAGGCGAAGACCAGCGGGCGGCACCTCCTCGCGGAGGACGGCGGCGTGGTCGTCGGCGGCGGGGTCGCGCTCGAAATCGTCGACGGCACCACCGAGATCGCCGGAATCGGCGTGCTCGAGGCGTACCGCGGCCGCGGCATCGCCGCCGCGCTCACCGCCCGGCTCACCCGCGACGCCCACGAAGCCGGCGCGCACACGGCGTTCCTCACCCCCGGTGACCTGGGGATCGGGAGCATCTACGCCCGGGTCGGCTATCGGCCGGCGGGTGAGTGTGTGCACCTGTCCTTGAGCTAGTCGTCGAAGCGGCCGGAGCGGCCTCGTTTCACGTCGCTCCGGCGCTTCTTCGACGCCAGGCGACGCTCCTTCGAACCGCGAGACGGCTTCGTGGGGCGTCGCTTGGCGGGCGGCGGGGCCGACGCGTCGAGCAGCAAGTTCGTCAGCCGGCCTCGCGCGGCTTCGCGGTTCTGCAGCTGGGAGCGGTGTTCGCTGGCCGCGATCGTCAGGACGCCGTCGACCAGGCGTGGGCCGAGCCCGGCCAGCACGCGGTCACGCAGGTGGTCGGGGATCGACGGCGACGCGGCGACGTCAAAGGACAGCTCCACGCGCGAGTCCGTGGTGTTCACGCCCTGCCCGCCCGGGCCGGACGAGCGCGAAAAGCGCTCGCTCAACTCGGCTCCCGGGATCGTGAACCGGGAGCCGACCACCACGTCTTCGGCTGCCACCCGATCAGTGTGACAGCCGTGAGCAAGAGCGTTTCAGAACCGCGGGTGGTCGCCCGAAAGCAGCGCACGCGGGCCGTCGACGTCGTCGGCGGGCTGGACGTCGCCCAGCACCCACGCCGGGACGTGCCGCGCGGTGAGCATGGCCAGCGCCCGGTCGACGTCCTCGGGGCCGACGATCGCGACCATGCCGACGCCCATGTTGAACGTCTTCTCCAGCTCGGCGCGCTCGACCTTGCCGCGCTGGCCGATCAGGGCGAACACCGCCGACGGCGTCCAGGTGCCGCGGTCGAGCCGGGCGACCAGGCCGCGCGGCATGACGCGGGCGAGGTTGGCCTCCAGGCCGCCGCCCGTGATGTGCGCGAACGTCCGGACCTCGGTCTCCGCGGCCAGCGCGAGGCAGTCCTTCGCGTAGATCCGCGTCGGCTCCAGCAGCTCCTCGCCGAGGGTGCGGTCGAACTCCTCGACGTGCCCCTCGAGCGGCATCCGGGCGATGTCCAGCAGCACGTGCCGGGCCAGGGAGTACCCGTTCGAGTGAAGTCCGGACGAGCCGAGCGCCAGCACGACGTCACCCGGACGGACCTTTTCCGGCGAAAGCAGCGCGGACGCCTCGACCACGCCGACCCCGGTGGCCGACATGTCGTAGTCGTGTTCGCCCATCAGGCCGGGGTGCTCGGCCGTCTCGCCGCCGAGCAGCGCGCAACCCGCCCGCACGCAGCCCTCGGCGATGCCGCCGACCAGCGCCGCGATCTTCTCCGGGTGCACCTTGCCGACCGCGATGTAGTCCTGCAGGAACAGCGGCTCTGCGCCGGTCACGACCAGGTCGTCGACCACCATCGCGACCAGGTCGATGCCGACGGTGTCGTGCTTGTCCAGCGCCTGCGCGACGGCGAGCTTCGTGCCGACGCCGTCGGTCGACGACGCGAGCACCGGTTCCTTCCACTTGTCGAGCCTCAGCGAGAAGAGCCCGGCGAAGCCGCCGACGCCGCCCATCACCTCGGGACGCGTCGCCCGTGCGGCGTGGGGCTTGAGCAGCTCGACGGCTTGGTCGCCGGCGTCGATGCTGACGCCGGCGGCGGCATACGTGGCGCTCGTGGACTCGCTCACGGCTGAAGGACTCCCAACTGGAAGGACTGGCCCGGACGGGCTAGGGACGCCGGATGGCGTCTTCGGCACCGTACCCGGCCGCGCTGACCGGCTTCGCCGCGCCATTGACCGCGTCGAGGCTTTCCAGCAGGTGCTTCCCGATCAGCGCGTCTTCCGGCAGCGGGATCGGGTACTCGCCGGAGAAGCACGCCGTGCACAGCCGCGACTTCGGCTGCTCCGCGGCCGCGACCAGGCCGTCCAGCGAGATGTAGCCCAGGGAGTCGGCGCCGATCGAGCGGCGGATGCCGTCGAGGTCGACGCCGTTCGCGACCAGCTCGGCCCGCGAGGCGAAGTCGATGCCGTAGAAGCACGGCCAGCGCACCGGCGGCGACGCGATCCGGACGTGCACCTCGAGCGCGCCGGCCTCGCGCAGCATCCGGACGAGCGCGCGCTGGGTGTTGCCGCGGACGATCGAGTCGTCCACCACGACCAGGCGCTTGCCGCGGATGACGTCGCGCAGCGGGTTCAGCTTCAGCCGGATGCCGAGCTGGCGGATGGTCTGCGACGGCTGGATGAACGTGCGCCCGACGTAGGCGTTCTTCACCAGGCCGGTGCCGTACGGGATGCCCGAGCCCTGCGCGTAACCGATCGCGGCGGGGGTGCCGGACTCCGGCACCGGCATGACGAGGTCGGCTTCGACCGGCTGCTCGGTGGCGAGCCGGCGGCCGATCTCGACGCGGGTGGCGTGCACACCGCGGCCGGCGATCGTGGTGTCGGGGCGGGCGAGGTAGACGTACTCGAAGACACAGCCCTTGGGGTCCGGGTTCGCGAACCGGGAGGAGCGCAGGCCTTCGGCGTCGATGGCGATGAGCTCGCCCGGCTCGACTTCACGCACGAAGGACGCGCCGACGATGTCGAGGCCCGCGGTCTCGCTGGAGACGACCCAGCCGCGTTCGAGCCGGCCGAGCACCAGCGGGTGCACGCCGTGCGGGTCGCGCGCCGCGTACAGCGTGTTTTCGTCGGAGAACACCAGGCAGAACGCGCCCTGGAGGGTGGGCAGCAGCTCCATGGCGGCGGCTTCGATGCCCTTGTCCGCGGCGTTCGCGGCGAGCAGCCCGCAGATGAGGTCCGAGTCGCTGGACGAGCCGGTCAGGCCCGCGTGCGGCTTGAGCCCGGCGGCGATCGTGCGCTCGCGCAGCTCCGCCGTGTTGACGAGGTTGCCGTTGTGCGCGAAGGAAAGGCCGCTGCCGGTCTCGGTCGTGCGGAAGATCGGCTGGGCGTTCTCCCAGACGGTGGCGCCGGTCGTCGAGTACCGGCAGTGCCCGACGGCGATGTGCCCCTGCAGCGACTGCAGGATCTGCTCGTCGAACACCTGGCTGACCAGGCCGAGGTCCTTGAAGACCACGATCTGCGAGCCGTCGGAGACGGAGATGCCGGCGGCCTCCTGCCCACGGTGCTGCAGAGCGTAGAGGCCGTAGTAGGTCAGCTTGGCGACTTCTTCCCCGGGAGCCCAGACGCCGAAGACGCCACACTCCTCGCGGGGTTCCGGGTCGGGCTGGTCGGACACGAGCTGCGGGTCGGAAACCACCGAGGTGCTCCCAGGAAGACGTGGTCAGGCCGATTTCAGTGTAGACGGTCCGGACATGAGTCAGGCCCCGCCCGGAGTGGTTCCGACCACTTCGGACAGGGCCTGCAGACAGTGCTGACTAACACGCGTCCGGCAACGAGAGGATCTCCGTGAGCACCTGGGCTCCTTCACCGCTGCGGCGCCACAGCCAGCGCTCCGGTTCGAAGATGTTGTCTTCGGTGCCGGGCATCCGGGTCGCCACCACGTCGTCCTCGGCGTTGAGCCGGACGACGTCCACCACGTCGTCGTGCACCCGCACACCGACGACGGCGAGGACCTCGCCGCGCTCGTCGGCGGGGTGGACGAACTGGTAGCCGCGAGCCACCAGCTCCTGCAGGCCGGTCTCGATGTCGAAGACGGGGGCGACGGCCTCAGCCGAGGACATCGTCGAACTCACCGTCCTTGGCGCCCGCGAGGAACGCCGCCATCTCGGCGCGGGTGTAGACGAGCGCCGGGCCGGTCGGGAAGCGCGAGTTGCGCATCGCGATCTCGCCGCTGGACAGCGGGGCGACCTCGACGCAGTTGCCGACCGAACCGCTGTAGCTCGCCTTGCGCCACGCGGCTCCGGACAGCCGGTCGGCCGGGATGCCGTTTTCGAATCGCTCAGCCATGGGTCCCACCTCTCCATGCGGAAGATTTCAAGGCGATGCATCTGCATGTGCATTTGCCCGCGTGACGAACGCTAGCACGTGTTCTTGCAACGGTAAATGCACGTGCAGAATTTTGTGCACAGTAACTCTATAGAGTGAACGTCACCGGATCAATGAACAGTGAAAACTACGCCACGTGACCGGTCTGACCAGTGATCTTAGATCTCTTGGCGACGCTTCGAGATCCACTCACGGCTGCGCTCGGGAGTGGCCGCGTCGACCGCCAGCATGTCCAGCCGCCGGCTGTACTTTTCGATCTCTTCGCGCTTCTCGACGTAGTGCGCGCCGGTGAGGTACTCGATGTAAGCGATGTTGGGCAGTTCCGGCTCACCGAACCGCAGCAGCGAAAACGCGTGCTCGGCCGACAGCCCGCTGCGCTCGTACGGCAGGACCTGCACGGAGACGTTCGGCAGCGCGCTCATCTCGAGCAGGTACTCGAGCTGCTGCTTCAGCACGCGCGTTCCGCCGATGGGCCGGTGCAGCACGGACTCGTCGAGCACCATCCACACGCGCGGGGCGTCCGGCCTGCTGAACATCTTCTGGCGCCGCATCCGCAGTGCGACCAGCTGGTCGACGCTCTCGTCCGCCATCTCCGAGCGGCCGTGACTGAAGATCGCCCGGGCGTACGGCTCGATCTGCAGCAGTCCCGAGACGTACAGCGGCTCCCAGATCTGGATCCGCGCGGCCGCCTCCTCCAAGCCGACCAGGTCGGTGAACCAGTTCGGCATGGTGTCGCCGAACCGCCGCCACCAGCCGGGCTCGTTCGACTGCTTGACCATGTCGAGGAAGCTCTGGCGCTCGCCTTCGTCCTCGACGCCGTACATCGTCAGCAGGTCGGTGACATCGCGTTCCTTGAAACCGACCCGGCCCAGCTCGAGCCGGCTGATCTTCGACTCGGAGCCGCGGATGTTGTACCCGGCCTGCTGCCGGGTGATGCCGGCCTCTTCACGGAGCCGCCGAAGCTGGGAGCCCAGGATCATCCGGCGCGCCGTGGGGCCGATGTTCTGTTCGCCTGCGGACGCGTTCACCGCGTTCATTCCCGGACCTTCCGCGCTCACGTCACCAGGGGGTTCTAGCCCGACTACCGAAAGTACACGTTGGGCCGTCCTGCGCAAAGAGGTGACCCGGTTTACCGCATGCGTGTGTAGTCCTACTCTACGTAGAGTACGAGACTTTCGACACAGAACTTGCGAGGTTCAAGATGCCCGACGCCGCGACCCGGACCGAACGAGTTCCCGTGGGGGTCGACCCGACCCGAGCGAGCATCGCGCGTGTCTACGACGCTTTCCTGCTCGGGAAGGACAACTACGAGATCGACCGCGAGGTCCTGGGGCAGGTGCAGAAGGCCGCTCCGGAGGCACAGGACCTCGCCTTCGAAAACCGCGGTTTCCTGATCCGGGCGTGCCGGTTCCTCGCCGGCCAGACGGGCATCACCCAGTTCCTGGACCTGGGATCCGGCCTCCCGACGGCGGAGAACACGCACCAGGTCGTCCAGCGCATCCACCCCGAGGCCACGGTCGTCTACGTCGACAACGACCCCGTGGTCCTGGCGCACGGCCGCGCGTTGCTCGAGGAGAACGAGCACACCCACTTCGTCGCCGAAGACATCTTCGAGCCGCAGCGGATCATCGAGAACGAGGTCGTGCGCGAGCACATCGACTTCACGCAGCCGCTGGTGCTGCTGCAGATGGGCACGCTGCACCACTTCAAGGGCGACAAGGACCGGCCGAAGGAGATCATGAAGGAGTACGTCGACGCGCTGCCGTCCGGCTCCTTCGTCGGGCTCAGCCACTTCTTCGACCCCGAGAACGAAGACTCCGAAACCGCACGCCGCATGGAGGACTTCTTCGTGCACAGCCCGATGGGCTCCGGCACGTTCCGGACGCAGCAGGAGATCGAAGAGCTGTTCCCCGGCCTCGAAATGGTCGACCCCGGCGTGACGCTGTGCGCCGACTGGTGGCCGGACGGCCCGCGGCTCAAGGAGCTCAACGTCGCCCAGCGGACGATCGCCGGCGGCGTCGGCCGCAAGCCGTAGCTAGACGCGGACGATCGGCAGCCACTGCGCAAGGTCGGCCCGGGTGCCCGAAGCGGACACCCGGCCGCCGGCCACCGCAGTGGTCCAGTCCAACCGGCCGGTGGCGAGCTCGAGCCACGTGCGCGGGTCGGTCTCGATGACGTTCGGCGGCGTGCCGCGGGTGTGCCGCGGCCCGGCCACGCACTGCACCGCGGCGAACGGCGGCACGCGCACCTCGACCGTCCGCCCCGGAGCGTCGGCCGCGAGCGCGCGGAGACTCAGCCGGACCGCGGCGGCCAGATCGGGCCGCGCCGGGTCGGGCGCATCGCCCTGCAGCCACGGGGAAATCGCCAGCACCGCCGCACGTAACTGTCCGGGGTCGACCGAACGCGAAGAGGCCATGGGCAAACAGTAGAGTGGCGCACCAAGAGTTTTCAGGCACACCCGAGAACGTGGGGATGAGATGGCGCAGCGGGACGAGGCAGATCGGATGGTTTCGCAGCAGCCCACCGGAAGCGGGGCCGACCACCCCGGCAAGCACAGCCGCGCGGCGCGGCGCGGCGGCCGTCAGGCGCGGCGGTCCGGCAAGCACGGCACACCCGAGATCACGGCGGAGATGCGCGAGAACGCCCGCGCCAACCCGAACAGCTGGCTCTACGTCATCGACGAGGCCTTCGACCCGAACGGCCCGGTCCCGTCGTGGGCGGTCGTCGGGGCGTACCCGGTGAACGGCGCGGGCGACGTCGTCGCGGACTTCCACCCCAACGACCGCTACCGGCCCTCGCCCAAGGCGCTCGGTTTCCCGGAGCCGTCGAACGACCTCGAGCACGCGCTGCAGCTCGTCCGCACCGAGCACCGCCCGGCGTCGGACCTGCCGAAGATCGTCCTCGACGCGACGCTGTTCGTCTACGCGATGTCGCCGGTGCAGCGGACCGTGATCGGCTTCCACAACACCGACGGCCGGGTGATGGTGCCCGCGTACACGCGCAAGACGCTCGTCCCGCGCGAGTGGCCGCACGCCCGCGCGGTGCTCGGCCGCGACATGGTCGGGCTGCTCGGCGGCCACCCGGTCGCGATCAACCCGCACGACCTGATCACGGCCGTGGTGCCGGCGGAGCACCTCGTGAAGGCCCTCGCCGAAGAGATGCGCTGACCTGCGGGTACCACCCCATCGAGTGATCATCGATTCGCCGGATCGGCGACACCGGTGCATCGTGAGGCTGAAGGAAACTCACGGGACCGGTGGGGAGCATGAGGGTGAAACGTCGTTCGCTGCCGCCCGTCGTCCTGGCCGTGGGCCTGCTCTTCGCCGGGCAGGCCCCGGCGACAGCTGACGACGTCTACGCCGGGGCCGAAGAGCACTTCGCCGGTTCGCAGATCGCCAGAGTCGAAGGCGTCGAAGCGGTGCCTGGCGTCCTGTACGCGACCGAAGACCAGCAGCTCGGCCACGACGTCAGCGGGCACCAGGGCCCGGTCGACTGGTCCGGCGCCGCGGGGTCGGGCGCGAAGTTCGTCTACGTCAAGGCAACCGAAGGCACCGGCTTCGTCAACCCGCAGTTCGCCCAGCAGTACAACGGTTCCTACAACGCGGGCCTGATCCGCGGCGCCTACCACTTCGCCCGCCCGGACATCTCCGACGGCGCGTCCCAGGCCCGCTACTTCCTGGCCCACGGCGGCGGCTGGTCGGCGGACGGCCGGACCCTGCCGGGCGCGCTCGACGCGGAGTACAACCCGTACGGCGAAACCTGCTACGGCAAGGACGCGGCCGGAATGGTCCGCTGGCTCAGCGACTTCTCCGAGACCTACCGCGCGACCACCGGCCGGTACCCGACGATCTACACGTCGACGAGCTGGTGGAAGCGCTGCACGGCGAACAACGGCGGCTTCGGCGGAAACCCGCTGTGGATCGCCCGCTACAACACGTTCGTCGGCGAGCTCCCGGCCGGCTGGGCGGTGCACACGATCTGGCAGTTCGCCGACCGCGGCACCCTGCCGGGCGACCAGAACTGGTTCAACGGCTCGGCCGACCGGTTGCGGGCGCTCGCCCTCGGCTGACGGCGGGCGCGCATCGAGCGGCCACTTCGGACCCACCGCCGCGGCGCGCCGGCGTTTTGAGCACCGCCCGATCGCGGGTTCCCACGCTCGGCCGAACGGCGCAGCATCCCGGTAATAGGTGTTAACCAGTCACCAATTGAAGATCGTCTTCCCGGGAAAATCACCCACACGTATACCCAATTTCACGGAACTGAGTGACAAACGCCACTTCGTCCTTAACAATCGTGCACGGGCGGCTACCTGCAGTAAGCCGCCCTCCGCGAGGGTATCCGTGAAGGGATTCAACGATGTCCATTCCCCGAAGAGGGCGGCTGTTCGCTGCCCTCGTCGTCCCGGCCACGCTGCTCCTGCTCGGCAGCACGGCCCAGGCGACGACCTTTTCCCCCGAAGTCGACCCCGTGTCCGCGATCAACGCGGACATCGCTCAGCACAACCACGAACTGGGGTCGCAGATCCGGCGCGTCGAAGGGGACACGTCGACGCCGGACTCGCAGAAGGCGGCGCAGCAGCCGCAGCCCGGCCAGGCCATCCCCGGCCAGGTGCTGGCCACCGTCGCCGGCATCGACGTCGCCAGCTACCAGGGCAACGTCAACTGGGCGACCTACTGGAACCAGGGCAAGCGGTTCGTCTGGACCAAGGCCACGGAGAGCACCAGCTACACCAACCCGTACTTCGCGCAGCAGTACAACGGCTCCTTCAACCAGGGCTTCATCCGCGGCGCCTACCACTTCGCGACCCCGAACACCGCGAGTGGCGCGGCGCAGGCCCGGTACTTCGTCGCCCACGGCGGCGGCTGGTCGAAGGACGGCAAGACCCTGCCGGGCGCGCTCGACATGGAGTACAACCCGTACGGCGCGACCTGCTACGGCCTGAGCAAGGCGGGGATGACGTCGTGGATCCTCGACTTCCACGACACCTACCACTCCCTGACCGGCCGATACCCGGTGATCTACACGTCGCAGAGCTGGTGGAGCCAGTGCGTCAGCGGTGACTTCTCCAGCACGGCCCCGCTGTGGGTCGCGCGGTACGCGTCGTCGGTCGGCACCCTGCCCTACAACTGGGGCTTCTACACCGTTTGGCAGTACACCTCGAGCCCGCTCGACCAGGACACCTTCAACGGTGCCTACGACCGGCTCCAGGCCCTCGCCAACGGCTGACCCGCACCGCCCCCCGGCTCCCGGATCGTGACGACTTCGCGTCGGCTCGGCCGGGAGCCGGTTTCATGCCGTACCGTCCGAGCTTGCAGAATGCTGCGCACACGTCTGGGGGAACCGCACGGGGCTGCCGGACGTCGGAAGCGCACGAACAGCCAGCGCCCGGAAGGCACGAAAGATGACGTACCCGCCTCAGCCGGGCCAGCCCGGTCAGCCCGATCCGTACGGGCAGCAGCCGCAGTCCGGCGGCTTCCAGCAGCAGCCGTACCCGCAGCAGGGCGGGTGGGACCCCAACCAGCAGCAGCCCTACCCGACGCAGCAGTACCCGCAGGGCTGGGACCCGAGCCAGCAGCAGGGGTATCCGTCGGGCGGGTTCCCGGCGAGCCCGCAGCCGCAGTGGGGCGACCCCAACACCCAGCAGCAGTGGGGTGACCCGAATGCGCAGCAGCAGCCGGCGTGGGCGGACCCGAACGCGCAGCAGTACGGCCAGCAGGCCTGGGACCCGAACCAGGGTGGCCAGATGTCGGGCTGGGACCCGGCGACCGGCGGTTACTCGCAGGGCTTCGGCGGGCCGCCGGCGCCGCCGAAGAAGAGCAAGACCGGGATGTGGATCGCCGTCGGCGCCACCGTGGTGGTCGTGCTGGCGGCGCTGGGTGTGACCGGTTTTGTCGCGCCGGGGTTCTTCCTGTCGAAGGACGACAACACGAACGTCGCGGCCCCGCCGGCGTCGAGCACGTCCGCGAAGCCGACGGCGCCGAAGACGACCCCGAAGAAGACGACGACGTCGGCGTCCAAGCCGCCGACCGGTGGGGACGGCAGCTCGGACGCCAAGGCGGTGCTGCAGAGCTTCATCGACAAGCTGAACGCGGACGACAAGACCGGCGCGATCGCGCTGGGCTGCGCCGACTCGAAGGAACTGCTCGACTCGTGGCTCGACACGTTCCTCAAGCCGCCGCTGAAGCTGCAGCTCGGTGCGGTGCCGGACGACGAGTTCCTGGTCGAGGGCCCGGTCACCGGGACGTCCGCGGGCAAGAACGTCAAGGGCACGCTGAGCGCGACGAACTTCGACGACAAGGGTTTCTGCATCAGCACCATGCTGGTTTCCTGAGCGGGTGAAGCTGTGGCGATCACCGCTGGCGTGGACGTTCTTCGCGTCGCTGGTGCTGTTGCTGGGGGTCGGCGGCTGGCTGCTGACCGACCCCGCCACCAGCCGCAGTGACGCGCTGAAGACGGGCGGCCTGGCAGGCGGCGCGATCGTGGCGCTGTACGCGCTGTGGCTGAACGACCGGCGCCGCCGCGTCGAAGAACGGCGTCAGGACATCGAGCGCCGGCGGCACGAACTGGAGTCGCAGCGCGCGGAGCAGGACCGCGAGCGCGTCGCAGACGAGCGGTTCGCAAAAGCGGTCGAGCTGCTCGGGCACGACGCCGACCAGGTGCGGGTGGGGGCGTTGCACGCGCTGGCGGGACTGGCGCGGAGCCGGCCGGAGTACACGCAGACGGTGCTGGACGTGCTGTGCTCGTACCTGCGACGGCCGTTCACCCGTCCGTCCGCCGCGGCCGATGCCGGCGCCGACCCGGAACCGGAGCGCGAGCTGACGGTCCGGCTCACGGCGCAGCGGCTGGTCGCCGACCTGCTGCCCCCGCGAGACGACGACGCTCCGGCGTACGACCTGGACCTGACCGGCGCGTCGCTGGAGTACTTCGACCTTTCCGGCAAGCTCGTCGGCGGCCTCCTGCTGCGGTACGCGTCCTTGCACAGCAGCACGAACCTCAGCGGCAGCCGCTTCACCGGCCGGGTGTACCTCACCGCGGCGGGCACCGGCTCGGGCCGGCTGCTGGGCTACTTCCGCTGCCGCGGCGCGGTGTTCGAAAGCCACGCCTGGTTCAGCGGAACGACTTTCGCCGAGGACGCCGAGTTCACGGACACGACGTTCGCCGGGAAGACGACGTTCAAGGACGCGAAGTTCCGGAAGGACGCCGTGTTCACCGGCGTGGTCGCCTCGTGCGAGCTCGACCTGCGGCGGACCGGCTTCGAGGGCCAGACCGACCTGCGGTTCGCCACGCTGCCGGAGTCGGTCTCGCTGTACAACACCCGCGTTCGATCCGAAAAGGACGTTCGCCTGCCGGCAGGCTGGAAGCTGGAGGAACTGCGCGACGGCGAGTCACGGATCGTCGCCGAGCTCGGCTGAGCCCACGAGGCGAAGACGGCGGGTTCCGCCGCCTTCGCCCTCGTAGGTCAGTCGAACAGCGCGGGAAGCGTGCTCTCCCAAGCGGTCCGCAGCTCGTCCAACGTGAACTCCGTAATCCCCTGCAGCTCCAACGTCCCCGACTCCGGGTCCACCACACCGGTCTTGCGCCACGGCAGGCCGCGCGCCGTGCACATCTCCGTGAAGCGCAGCTCCTCCGTGCGCGGGACCGCCACCAGCACGCGGCCCGACGACTCCGAGAACAGCTGCACGAACGGGTCCTCGTCGCTGTCAAGGAACACTCGCGCGCCGCACTGTCCGATGAGGACTGTCTCGATGAACGCCTGGATCAGGCCGCCGTCCGCGAGGTCGTGGGCCGCCGAGATCATGCCATCGCGGGAGCCCGCCACCAGGACGTCCGCCAGGAGCTTCTCGCGGGCAAGGTCCACGCGCGGGGGGACGCCGCCGAGGTGGCCGTGGAGCTCGCGGGCCCAGGCCGAGCCGTCTAGCTCGTCGTGCGTTTCGCCCAGCAGCAGCAGGGTTTCGCCCGCCTCCGCGCCGATGCCCGTCGGGATGCGGCGGGTGACGTCGTCGATCACGCCGAGGACGCCGATCACCGGCGTCGGCAGGATCGCCGTCGAGCCCGTCTGGTTGAAGAAGCTCACGTTGCCGCCCGTCACCGGGATGCCGAGCTCGACGCAGCCGTCCGCCAGACCGTGCACGGCCTGCTCGAACTGCCACATCACGCCCGGGTCGGTCGGCGCGCCGAAGTTCAGGCAGTCCGACACCGCCACCGGGGTCGCGCCGCCCGTCGCGACGTTGCGGTACGCCTCTGCCAGCGCCAGCTGCGCGCCGCGGTACGGGTCGAGGTAGACGAACTTGCTGTTGCAGTCCGTCGCCACCGAGACCCCGCGGCCACTCGACTCGTCGATCCGGATCATCCCCGAGTCGGACGGCTGGGACAGCACGGAGTTACCGCGCACGTAGCGGTCGTACTGCGAAGTCACCCATTCCTTCGACGCCTGGTTCGGCGACGCGATCAACCGCAGGATGTCCGCGCGCAGTTCGTCCGGAGTGGACGGACGCGGCAGCGACGCCGACGTGTCCGCGATCAGAGCGTCCTGAAAGGACGGTCGCTCGATCGGCCGGTCGTACACCGGGCCCTGGTGCGCCACCGTGTGCGCCGGGACGTCGACGACGACCTCGTCGTTCCAGGTGATCACCAGGTGCTCGCCGTCGGTGACCTCGCCGATGTCGGTGGCGATGACGTCCCACTTGCGGCAGACCGCCATGAACGCCTCGACGTTCTCCGGCGAGACGACCGCGCACATGCGTTCCTGCGACTCGCTGGAGAGCACCTCCGCGGGCGTCATTCCCGTGGCGCGCAACGGAACCCGGTCGAGGTAGATGTGCATGCCGCCGTCGCCGGCCGCGGCCAGCTCCGACGTCGCGCAGGACAGCCCGGCGCCGCCGAGGTCCTGGATGCCGACGACCAGCTTCTGCGCGAACAGCTCGAGGCAGCACTCGATGAGCACCTTCTCGGTGAACGGGTCACCCACCTGGACGCTCGGCAGCTTCTTGCGGCCGCCCGACGACTCGTCACCCGAAAAGGTGTCACTCGCCAGGACGGAAACGCCGCCGATGCCGTCGAGGCCGGTGCGGGCGCCGAACAGGATGATCTTGTTGCCGGTGCCGGACGCGAACGCCAGGTGCAGGTCCTCGACGCGCATCGCGCCGACGCACAGCGCGTTCACCAGCGGGTTGCCGCTGTACGACGGGTCGAACACCAGCTCGCCGCCGATGTTCGGCAGGCCGAGGCAGTTGCCGTAACCACCGACACCCGCGACGACGCCGGGCAGCACGCGCTTGGTGTCGGGGGCGTCGGCCGGGCCGAAGCGCAGCGCGTCGGCGACCGCGAGCGGGCGCGCGCCCATCGCCATGATGTCGCGCACGATGCCGCCGACGCCGGTCGCGGCGCCCTGGTACGGCTCCACATAGGACGGGTGGTTGTGGCTCTCCACCTTGAAGGTGACCGCCCAGCCCTCGCCGATGTCGACGACACCCGCGTTCTCGCCGATGCCGGCCAGCATCTTGGCCTTCATCTCGTCGGTGGCGGTCTCCCCGAAGTACCGCAGGTGCTTCTTCGACGACTTGTAGGAGCAGTGCTCGCTCCACATCACCGAGTACATGGCCAGCTCGGCGTCGGTGGGCCGGCGGCCGAGGATTTCCCGGATGCGGGCGTACTCGTCGTCGGCGAGCCCGAGCTCGCGATACGGCTGGCTGTGGTCCGGGGTCGCCCCGGCGCGCTCGGTGGTGTCAACGGTGCTGGTCACGGTGTCCGTGTCAGGGTTCGCCACGGCCGCCAGGATACGGGCAGCCCGGCAGCGCCCCGGACGGTGGGCCGCCGAAATCGAGCGCGCCGCGGCCGGTGTGAGCGGGCCGACACCGGAACGGCCGCGAGGAAAATCGGTCGCCTTCCGCTGGTGGTCGGCTTACCGTCGGGAATCGTGCTTTCCGCCACATATCCCTTTCCGCCGCTGCGGCTGCCCGCACGGCCGACCGCGAGCCGCTTCCTGCTCGCCGTGTTCCGGGCCCGGGTGGGCTCGGTCCTCGGCGCGGCCGCGATCGGTGTCGTCTGGGCGCTCCCGGGCGCGCTGCTGCCCCTGGTCGTCGGCCAGGGCATCGGCGCCGTCGTCGCGCACAACGGCGGGGCGATCTGGCGCTGGGCGCTGGCCGCGGCCGCCCTCGGCGTCGTCCAGACCCTGTCCGGGACCTGGCTGCACTTCCTCAACTACGGCCTGTGGCTGCACGGCGCGGGCTCGACGCAGCGGGCGGTGTCGGCGCACACCACGCGTGTCGGCGCCGGCCTGCGCGAGCAGACGACCACCGGCAACCTCGTCGCGATCTCGACGACCGACATCAACCACATCGGCAACACCGTCGAGATGACCGGGCGCGCGTTCGGCTCGCTGCTGGCGTTCGTCGTGGTCGCGGTGTGGCTGCTCTCGACGTCGCCGCTGCTCGGGTTGGTCGCGCTCATCGGCGTGCCGGTCGCGGTGCTGGGCATCGGGCCGCTGCTGGCGCCGCTGCAGAACCGCAAGGCGAAGCAGCGCGAGAAGCGCGGAGACGTCAACGCGCTCGGCGCGGACATCGTGTCCGGCCTGCGGATCCTGCGCGGCATCGGCGGTGAGCGGCGGTTCTTCAGCCGCTTCCGCGAGACGAGCCAGCGGGTGCGGGTGGCCGGCATCGAGGTCGGCCAGGCCGAGGCCTGGCTGGCCGCGGCCGAGATCGCGCTGCCCGGCCTGGTCACCGTGGTGATCACCTGGCTGGGCGCGCGGCTGGCCGTCGCGGGCTCGATCGACGTCGGGCAGCTGGTGGCGTTCTACGGCATCTCGGCGTTCCTCATCTGGCCGGTCTCCGCCGCGACGGAGGCGGTCGGGTCGATCACGTCGGGCCTGGTCGCGTCCCGCAAGGTCGCGGCGCTGCTGGCGATCCAGCCGAAGCTGGCGGACCCGGAGACACCGGTGCGGCTGCCCGAAGGGCCGCTGGAGCTGGTGGACACCGAGTCCGGGATCCGCGTCGCGGCCGGGCGGCTGACGGTCGTCGACCTCGGCGCCGACGGTGAGGCGGTCGCCGACCGGCTGGCCCGGTTCGCCGATCCGGCCGACGGCGAAGAGGTGCTGGTCGGCGGGATCCGCGCGGACCACGTCGCGCTCGCGGAGCTGCGGCGGCGGGTCGTGTACGCGCACAACCAGGACATCTGGTTCTCCGGTGTGCTGCGCGAGCAGCTGGCGCCGGCGCGGCCGAGCGAGGTCAGCATCGCCGAAGCGCTCTACGCGGCCGACGCCGACGACATCATCGAGGCGCTGCCCAACGGCGTCGACGAGCTGATCGGCGAGCGCGGCCGCGAGGTGTCCGGTGGTCAGCGGCAGCGGCTGAACCTGGCCCGCGCGCTGGCGGTCGACGCCGACGTGCTGGTGCTGGACGAGCCGACGTCGGCGGTCGACGCGCACACGGAGGCACGCATCACCGAGCGCGTCACGGCGCTGCGCCGCGGCAAGACGACGGTGGTGTTCAGCCAGAGTCCACTGTGGACACATGTGGCCGACGAGTTCTTCACGGCGAAAGGGGTGACGGTATGAGAAGGCTTCCCACGGCGTCCCGGCAGGACGTCCGCCGCTGGGCGCGGAAGACGGCGGTGAGCCACAAACGCGAGTTCGGGCTGCTGCTCGGCTCGCTGGCCGTCGCGACGCTGATCGGGCTCGCCGCGCCGCAGCTGCTCGGCGCGCTCGTCGACGACGTCGCGGCCGGCACCACGACCGGGCACGTCGACCTGCTCGCGGCCGTGTTCGTGGTGATCCTCGTGCTGCAGGCGCTGGCGCGGAAGATCGCGCGGATGCGCGGCGCGGTGTTCGGCGAGCTGGTGCTGGCCGAGACCCGCGAGGAGTTCGTCGGGACGGCGCTGCAGCTGCCGCTGGGGACGGTCGAGGCGGCCGGCACCGGCGACCTGCTCAGTCGCGCCACCACCGACCTCGGCCGGATCGACCACGCGGCGCGGTTCGCGGCGCCGGAGATCCTGGTCGCGGCGGTGACGGTGGTGTTCACGGTCGTCGCGATGGTGCTGACGTCACCGCTGCTGTCGCTGAGCCTGCTGGTCGCGTTGCCGCTGCTGGTCACCGTCAACATCTGGTACCAGCGGCGGATCCCGTCGGTGATGCAGTGGATGCTCGACCGCTGGGCGGACCTGACCACGAGCGTCCACGAGACGGCGGAGGGCGCGCGCACGGTCGAGGCGCTCGGCCTCACCGACCGGCGGATCGACGCGGCGCACGAAGCACTGGAGCTCAGCATCTACGGCGAGCGCCGGATGCGGGCCCTGCAGCTGCGCTGGCTGCCGTCGCTGGAGATCAGCTACGTGCTGCCGCTGGCGGTCATGCTGCCGCTCGGGCTGCTCGCGTACACGCGCGGCTGGGCCGGGCTCGGCGAGATCACCACGATGCTGCTGTACGTCCAGGCGATGGCGACCCCGCTCAACGAGGCGCTGTTCTGGCTGGAGGACCTGCAGGTCGCGGGGGCCGCGGCGCGGCGGATCCTGGGTGTCCACTCGGTGGCCCTCGAGGAGGCGCCGAAGGTGACGGAGGTGCCGCGCGGGCGGGACATCGACGTGCACGGCGTCCGGTTCGCCTACACCGCCGACCGTGAGGTGCTGCACGGCATCGACCTGCGGGTGCCGCGCGGCGAGCGGCTGGCGATCGTCGGGCCGTCCGGCGCGGGCAAGTCGACGCTCGGCCGGCTGCTGGCCGGCATCGCGGCGCCGTCCGCGGGCTCGGTCCGGATCGGCGGCCAGGACGTTTCGGCGCTGGCCGACGACGTCCTGCGCGGTGAGATCCTGCTGCTGACCCAGGAGCACCACGTGTTTTCGGGCACGCTGCGGCAGAACCTCGCGCTCCCGGCGCGGCGCGCGGGCGGCGACTGGACGGACGACGAGCTGCTGGCGGCGCTGACCTCGGCGGGCGCGTCCGACTGGGTCGCGTCGCTGCCTTCCGGCCTCGACACGAAGCTGGGCTCGGGCGAGCACCCGGTGCCGGCAGCGATCGCGCAGCAGCTGGCGCTGGCCCGCGTGGTCCTGGCGGACCCGCACACACTGGTGCTCGACGAAGCGACGTCGCTGCTGGACACCGGCTCGGCGCGGGACCTGGAGCGGTCGCTGAACAGCGTGCTGGAGGGACGGACGGTGATCGCGATCGCCCACCGCCTCCACACGGCCGCGGCGGCCGACCGGGTCGCGGTGGTCGAAGGCGGCCGGATCACGGAGCTGGGTTCCCACTCGGCACTGCTGGCGGCGGGCGGTTCGTACGCGCGTCTCGTGGCGGCGGCTTCGTAGTCCGGAATGTCCGGAGTTCGCGCGGTGTTGCTCCCCGGGTAGCGGATCTTCTGCCTGGGGAGTGACATGTCCTTCGTGATGACGACGGCCGAGCGCGAATCGTTCCTGAGCGGTGTCCACGTCGGGGTGCTGGCGGTGGAGCGCGCCGGCCGGGCCCCGCTGGCGGTCCCGGTCTGGTACGACTACGAACCCGGCGGTGAGCTGCTGATCTGGATGGAACGCGAGACGGTCAAGGACCGCGCGATCACGGCGGCGGGCCGGCTGAGCCTGGCCGTCCAGGACGAGAACCCGCCGTACAAGTACGTGACGGTCGAGGGCCCGGTGATCGCGAACGACAAGCCGCCGACGCGCGAACAGGCGCTGCGGATAGCGGGCCGCTACTGGCCCACGGCCGAGGCGACGGCGTACGTCGACTCGGCGCTCGGCGAGCGGTCGGTCCTGGTGCGCGTCCGCCCGGAGAAGTGGCTGTCGAACGACCAGAGCAAGAGCTGAGCCCCGTGGACAACCCGCGTCCACGGGCCCGGAACTGTCGGTGCCCCTCGGTAAAATGGATACCGGGGGGCGCCGCCCGCCCTCAAGCCTTGATCAGCGCGTCCACCGCGCTGTAGAACATGCCCAGCCCGTCGTCCGACGGCCCGGTCAGCGCGTCGATCGCGTGCTCCGGGTGCGGCATCAGCCCGACGACCCGGCCGTTCTCGCTCCGGATCCCCGCGATGTCGTTCCGCGACCCGTTCGGGTTGCCGCCCACGTACCGGAACACCACGCGCCCCTCGGCCTCGAGCTCGTCCAAAGTGGACTGCTCGGCCACGTAGCAGCCGTCGATGTTCTTCATCGGGACGAGGATCTCGGCGCCCTGCTCGTACCGGGTGGTCCACGCGGTTTCGGTGTTCTCGACGCGCAGCCACTGGTCACGGCAGATGAAGTGCAGACCCTGGTTGCGGATCATCGCGCCCGGCAGCAGGCCCGCCTCGCACAGGATCTGGAAGCCGTTGCAGATGCCGAGCACCGGCATGCCCGCGCGCGCCGCCTCGATCACCGGCGTCATGACCGGCGCGAACCGGGCGATCACGCCCGCGCGCAGGTAGTCGCCGTAGGAGAAGCCACCCGGGACGACCACGGCGTCGACGTCGTGCAGGTTCTCGTCGGCGTGCCACAGGGGCACGGCCTCCGCGTCGGCGTAGCGGACCGCGCGGGCCGCGTCGCCGTCGTCGAGCGTGCCGGGGAAGGTGATGACGCCGATGCGCGCGCTCACGCGTCCACCCGCGTGATGGTCCACTGCTCGATGACCGGGTTCGCGAGGAAGCCTTCGGCGATCTTCTCGAGCGTCGCGTCGTCGACGGTGTCGTCGACCTCGATCTCGAAGTGCTTGCCCTGGCGGATCTCTTTGATCCCGGTGAAGCCGAGACGGCCGGCGGCGCCGAGCGCGGCCTGTCCCTGCGGGTCGAGGATTTCGGGCTTCGGCATGACGTCGACGACGACTCGGGCCACGGCAGGCTGCTCCTTATTCACGCAGGTCGTGGGTACCCCGCGAGCATAGTTCACCCAGTTCCGCAGGCGGCGGGCACCTAGACTGGCCGCGGGCGCCGACCTGCGCCATGATGAGTCGTTGACATCGCGCCAACAGCTGTGGAGGCACCGTGGACTCCTACGACTACGTGATCATCGGCGCCGGGAGCGCGGGCTGCGTGCTGGCGAACCGGCTCTCCGAGGATCCGTCGGCCCAGGTCCTGCTGCTCGAAGCGGGCGGCGAGGACACCGCGGACGAAATCCACATCCCGGCGGCGTTCGCCTCGCTGTTCAAGACCAAGTGGGACTGGAACTACGAGACGGTCGAGCAGAAGCACACCGGCAAGCCGGCCTACTGGCCGCGCGGCAAGATGCTCGGCGGCTGCTCGTCGATCAACGCGATGATCTACATCCGCGGCAACCGCGCCGACTACGACGGCTGGCGCGATTCCCACGGCGCCGAGGGCTGGGGCTGGGACGACGTCCTCCCCTACTTCAAGCGCGCCGAGGGCAACCAGCGGCTCGGGGGCCCGCTGCACGGCACCGACGGCCCGCTGCACGTCGAGGACCGCCGCTTCACCCACGAGCTGTCGAGCGCGTGGGTCGACTCGGCCGTCGCGTGGGGCCTCAAGCGCACCGACGACTTCAACGGCGAGAGCCAGGAAGGCGCCGGCGTCTACCAGGTGACCTGCAAGAAGGGCCGCCGCTGGTCGACCGCGGACGCCTACCTGCGGCCCGCCTTGGAGCGGCCGAACCTCACGGTGAAGACGAACGCACCGGCCACCCGGGTCGTCTTCGAGGGCACGCGCGCGACCGGCGTGTCCTATTTGGACAACGGCGTCGAGGTCACGGCACGCGCGTCGGCCGAGGTTCTTCTTTCGGGTGGGGCGGTGAATTCGCCGCAGTTGCTGATGGTGAGTGGTGTCGGCCCGGCCGAGCACCTGCGTGAGCACGGCATCAGCGTCGTCGCGGCGCTGCCCGGCGTCGGCGAGAACCTGCACGACCACCCGGCGTGCGGGATCATCTGGTCCACGCGTGGCACGACCGACCTCGTCGACGCCGCCACACCGGCCGGTCTAGTTCGCTACCAGCTGACGAAGCGCGGGCCGCTGGCGTCGAACATCGGCGAAGCCGGCGCGTTCTTCCCGACCGGCGACGGCCTGCCCGCGCCGGACATGCAGATCCACGTCGCGCCGACGTTGTTCTACGACAACGGTTTGCGCGAACCGACCGTCCCCGGCTTCACGTCGGCGGCGACGCTCGTGGACGTCGCGAGCCGCGGCCGGCTGCGGCTGAAGTCGGCGAACCCGTTGTGGAAGCCGGAAATCGACCCGGCTTACTACGCGGAGCCGGCCGACATGGACAAGATGATCGCCGGCCTGCGCGCGTTGATCGAGATCGGCCGGGTCGGCCCGCTCAAGCGGTTCCTGGACCAGCCGTTCCTGCCGGCGCGGCACGATTTGACCGACGCCGAGCTGGCCGACCACATCCGCGAGAACACGCAGACGCTCTACCACCCGGTCGGCACGTGCTCGATCGGTTCGGTGGTCGACCCGCAGCTGCGGGTGCTCGGGGTCGAAGGCCTGCGCGTGGTCGACGCGTCCGTGATGCCCGTGGTGCCGCGGGGCAACACGAACGCGCCGACGATCATGGTCGCCGAGAAGGCGGCCGACCTGATCCGGGGCCGCTAGCGCTTGCCGTGGAGGATCGTCACCAGCTTGACGACCAGCGCGTCCGTGGACTCCTTGCGGCTGAAGGACGTCAGTGTCAACGGCGCCGTGAAGCGCTGACGCGCGATCGCCTTCGTGCGGGCGAACTCGCGCAGCCCTTCCGGGCCGTGGATGCGGCCGAAGCCGGAGTCGCCCACACCGCCGAACGGCAGTGACGCGATCCCGGCGAACGAGAGCGGCGCGTTGATCGACGTCATGCCGGTGCGCAGCCGCTCGGCCAGTTCGACACCGCGGGACTTCGAGAAGACCGTCGAGCCCAGGCCGTACTTCGTGTGGTTCGCCTTCTCGATCGCTTCGTCCATGTCGCGGACCTTCGCGATGGTCACCGTCGGGCCGAACGTCTCCTCGGTGACCGCCTCGGAGTCCTCCGGGACGTCGATGAGCACCGTCGGCTGGGCGTAACGGTCGCCGACGGACTCCTCACCACCGAGGACGGCCTTGCCCCCGCGGGCCAGCGCGTCCTGGATGTGCCGCTTGATCACGCCGAGCTGCGAAGGCATGGTCACCGGGCCGTACTGCGCGGCCTCGTCCGAACCCGCGCGGACGTCCTTCGTCTTCTCGACGACCTTCGCGACGAACTCGTCGTGCACCTTCTCGTGGACGTACACCCGCTCGACGCCGATGCAGGTCTGGCCGGAGTTGGAGAACGCGCCCCACACGGTCGCGTCGGCGGCGGCGTCGAGGTTGGCGTCCACGTCGACGAGCACCGGGTCCTTGCCGCCCGCCTCGATGACGACCGGGGTCAGCGTCTCGGCGGCCGCGGCCATGATCCGCTTGCCGGTGGCGGTCGAGCCGGTGAAGGCGATCTTGTCGACACCCGCCCCGACCAGCGCGGCGCCCGTCTCGCCGAAGCCGGTGATCAGCTGCAGCACCGGCTGCTCCGGCACGATCTCGGCGAACGCGTCGACCAGCCACTTCCCGACACCGGGCGTGTACTCGCTGGGCTTGAAGACGACGGCGTTGCCCGCGGCGAGCGCGTACGCGATCGAGCCGAGCGGGGTGAACACCGGGTAGTTCCACGGGCCGATCACGCCGACCACGCCCAGCGGCTGGTACTCGACGGTCGCGGCCTGGTTCGACATCAGCAGCCCGGCGGAACGCTTCTGCTTGCCGAGGATCTTCTTCGCGTGCTTGCCCGCCCACGCGATGTGTTCGATGGCCAGGACGCTCTCGAGCTGCGCGTCGGCGATCGGCTTGCCGGTCTCGTCGCGCACGACCTGGCACAGCTGCGGCAGCCGCCGCGTCAGGACGCCCTTCCAGCTCTTGAGCCGCTCCGCGCGCCCGGCGAAGCCGAGGTCGCCCCACCACTGCGCCGCGACGCGCGCTCGCGCGACGGCCGCCTGCACGTCTTCGGCGCTGTGCACGGGATAGGTTCCGACCACCTCGTCGGTCGCCGGGCTCAGCGAGTCGAAGGTCTCGCCGACCGACGTCGGCTTCGGCTGGACGGCAGTCATCGGCGTCTCCCTGGAGGTCGCGGGTCAGCCCAGGTTACGACGTTACTGACATCGTGCCAATAGCTCGCGCGGGCTTCCGCACCAGCATTCCACCGGCGATCGCCGAGGCAAAGACACCGAACAACGGAGCGACCCACAACGGCAGCACCCCGACGGCCAGCGAGCCCAGCCCGAAGCCGGCCGCCTGCACCGTGAAGCTCAGCGAGAACCCCGCTGACCTGCGGTTCTTCGGCAGCAGCCGTTGCAGGTTGACCGACGTCGCCGCGACCAGCGGCCCGGTGCACGCGCCGATCACCGCCACCGACCCGATCAGCCCCGGCCAGCCGAGGTCCGCCGCGAGGGTGAGGCCACCGACGATGAACCCGCCGAGGAACAGCCGCGCGTCACCGGTCTTGCCCCGCCACGCGTAGAGCGCGCTGCCCGCGATGCTCGCCCCGCTCAGCACGGCGATCACCACCGGTGCGGCGGCCTCGGGCGCGCCGAGGCGCTGGACCAGCGGCAACGGCGCGACCTCGATCGTCGACAGCAACAGCCCGACGGTGAACGCGCAGCACAGCCACGGCAGGTACGCGCTCACCGGCACCCGTCCGCCTTCGGCGCCGGATTCCACCCGTTCGCGCTCACCCTCACGACGCGGGACGAGCGCCGCGGCGGCCACACAGGCGACGGCCATCGCGGCGAGCGGGACGAACGTGCCGGCCAGGTCGAGCAGCGCGACCAGCGCCGGACCGCCGATGAGCACCCCTTCGAGGATCATCGCGTCCACGGAGATCGCCCGCGGCAGCAGCGCGTCGTCGACGGTGTCGGCGAGCAGCGTCCGGAAGCCGCCCGACAACGCTCCCGCGGTGGCCCCGGGCAGCAGGACGAGCCCGAGCAGCACGGCGTTCGGCGCGCCCGCCGCCGCGGCCACGGCCAGCACGACGAAGCCCACGGCGGTCAAGACCAGCAGCGCCGGCAGGCCACGGGCCGGCCCGACCCGGTCGATCAGCCGCCCGACCGGCACCGCGCCGGCCATCTCGGCCACGACGTAGACCGACATCAGCACCCCGCCGAGGCGGTACGAGCCGGTCGTCGCGGTGGTCAGCAGGGTGAACGCGAGCGGCGCCATGGTCGCCGGCAGCCGGGCGAACTGGACGCCCGCCGACCAGCGCCAGTACGCGCGATGGGTGAACAACGACATGTTCGTAACCTCGCGTGTCCCCGGGCCGAGGCACACTTATTCGGGTGAGAGCGAATCGCCGATGATCGAGCTCATCCTGACCGCGGCCGGCGCCCAACGAGTCCGCTTCGCGATCTCGCCGCTGGAGGAGGTGCTGGGCGCCGTCCAGACGCTGCTCGGCGTCCGCACGCACCCGGCCCACCTGCCGTGGGTGTCCGGCGCGCCCGACGTCGACGTCCCGGAGCTCGCCGCGGTGCTCAGCGCCCGGCACTACCTCACCGAGTTCCTGAGCCCTCCGCCCGACGGCCCGGAAACGACCGCCGAAGCCCAGCTGCGCACGGTCCGCGCGACGCCGCCGCACCAGGTCGCCCTGGAGCTGGCGATGGTCGACGCCGACCTGAGCAGCCTGCCCGCCGACCCGGCGGCCGCGCGCGACCTGCTCGCCGACCAGCTCGAGACGGTCTGGCACACGATGCTCGCACCGCAGTGGCCTCGCCTCCGCGAGCTGCTGGCGGCCGACATCGCCCACCGGACCCGAGTGCTCGGCGAAGGGGGTGTCGCGACGATGCTCGCCGAACTCCACCCGCGCGTCCGCCTGACCGGGACGTCCCTGCTGGTGGACGTCCGGTCTCGCGAACGGCTGGAGATCGACTCACGCGGGCTGCTGCTGATCCCGGCGGTGTTCGCCTGGCCGAACGTCGGTGTGATCACGGTTCCGCCGTGGCAGATCTCCCTTCTCTACCCCGCTCGGGGTGTCGCCTCGTTGTGGACGTCGGTCACGACTCCACCGGAGCCGCTGACCGAGGTGCTCGGCCGGACCCGGGCCCTGCTGCTGACAACGCTCGACCAGCCGGCCGCGACGACCGACCTCGCCCAGCGCCACGGCCTGGCCCCGGCGACGGTTTCGGCGCACCTCACGGCGTTGCGCGGGGCCGGGTTGCTGGCCTCGGAACGCCGGGGTCACCGGGTGCTGTACCGGCGGACGGAGCTGGGCGACGCGTTGCTCACGGGCAAGATCTGACGAACCGGGACTAGGCTGGAATCGACCACCCCCTAAGGAGAATCATCAATGCGTATCGTCCATTTCGGACATGCCTGCGTGCTGGTGGAGACCGGCTCGGAGCGGATCCTGATCGACCCGGGCACGTTCTCCACGGACTTCGAGGGCGAGCGTGAGCTGTCCGCCGTGCTGATCACCCATCAGCACTTCGACCACCTCGACGTCGAGCGGCTGCCGAAGGTGCTCGAAGCCAACCCCGGCGCGAAACTGATCGTCGACCCCGGCTCGGCCGAAGCCGTCGAGAAGCTCGGCGTTCCGTTCGACATCGCCAACGTCGGCGACTCCTTCGCCATCGGCGACACCTCCCTCAAGGCCGTCGGCGGCGAGCACGCCGTCATCCACAGTGACATCCCGGTGATCCCGAACATCGGCTACCTCGTCGACGACGGCGCGTTCTACCACCCGGGCGACTCGTTCTTCGTGCCCGAGCAGAAGATCGACGTCCTCGGCCTGCCGACGGGCGCGCCGTGGCTCAAGGCCGGCGAAGCCGTCGACTACCTGCGCGCGGTGGCGCCGCGGATCGCCGTGCCGATCCACGAAGCCGTGCTCGCCAACCCGGCCATGCACTACGGCCTGTTCGGCAATCTCGCGCCGGAGGACACCGAGCTCAAGGTGCTCGATCGTGGTGAGCTCACCACCGTCTGAACCACGTGCGGCGTGCCCTGCTCAGGACCTCGAGTCCGCCGGCACGCCGCACAGTTCGGCGGCGTCACGCCACAGCTCCTCCTCTCGCCCCTCGTCGTAGGACTCCTTCGACGACGGCACCACCCGGCCGCGGTCGAGGTAGGCCCCGGACTCCGCGGGCCGCGGCCCGCCCATGGCCGCGGCGAGCTTCGCCCCCGCCGTCCGTGGGCTCGACGCGATCGGCGTCGCCCACAACGCCGGCATCAGCCACCGGAACCCGAAGCGCTGGATGGCGCTCGCATCCCGCACCAGACCCGTGCCCGGCACCAGCCCCGGTGTGTAGGCGTAGACGTCGACGTTCGGCAGCCACCTCGCGAGCGCGTGCACGAGGTACTGCACCCCGAGCTTGCTGGTCGAGTACGCCCGGCGGCCCGCCTCGAGGGTCTCCGCCTCCGGCCCGCTTCCCGGCGTCGCGAGGCTCCGCACGCCGGTCCAGCGCGGCGCCGGCACCAGGCCGAGGTTGTGCCGGAAGTCGCCGAAGTGCGACTCGCTGCCGGTCACGACGATCCGCGCGCCCGGCTCGAACCGGTCGGCCAGCAGGCGGATCAGCAGGTAGTTCGCCAGGACGTTGATCCCGAAGGTGGCCTCGAAGCCGTCCGCGGTGGCCTTATTACTAGAGGCCATCTGGACACCCGCGTTGGCCAGGAACCCGGTCAGCGGCGGAATCTCTCCCGCGTCGAGGCGCTTTCGCACGGTTTCCGCCGCCGCGCGCACCTCCGCGAGCGAGCCGAGGTCGCAGGAAACCGCCTGGACGTTCGGGTTTCCGGTGCGCGCCGCCAGGTCCCGCGCGACCCGCTGACCGGCGTCCCCGCGCACGGTGATCAGGAGCAGCTGGTCCGGGTGGTCCCGGAGCAGCCGTTCGGCCGCGGCCAGGCCCAAGCCCCGGCTCGCGCCGGACATCAGCAGTGTGTTCGTCGGTTCGGTCATGTCGTCGCTCCCTCACTCGAACAGGTACTCGATTCGAACTGGTACTCGGTACCGTAGCGCACTCGATACCAGTTGCGCTAGTGTGGGGACATGGATCAACGCCCTTCGCTGCGGGAACGCAAGCAGAAGCAAGCTCGCGAGCAGATCGTGGAAGCGGCCTTCGCCCTGTTCGCGGAGCGCGGCTTCACCGAGGTCACGGTCACGGACATCGCGGAGCGCGCGGAGGTGGGGCGTACGACGTTCTTCAGATATTTCGGCGACAAGCAGGAGGTGGTGTTTTCGGACGAGCAGCAGCTGCTGGATCACCTGGCGGAGCGGCAGCGAGCGTTGCCGGGTGGCGCGCCACAGGACCTGTCGACGGCCCTCGACCAGGTCCGCGGGCTGGTGCTCGATGTCTGCGCCGAGGCCACCGCGGACATCGCGCACTACGAAATGCACCAGCGGCTGCTGGAGCAGAACCCGGAGCTCAGGGAACGCAGTGCGCGGAAGATGCAGCGGTTCGCCGAACTGGGCGAGGCGATCCTGCTGGAGCGCGGCACTCCGCGGGAAGTCGCCGTGCTGGCCGCGCAGATCGCGGTCGCCTGCTACCAGGCCGGGAGCCGGCTCGCCGGAGCCGAGGCCCCGGCGCTGGCGCCCGCGGTCGACGTCGCCTTCGGGCAGCTCGACGTGCTCCTGGACAGCCGGCCGGCCCACAGCCCGGCAAAACGATCAGTGGACAGGCCTGATCGAACCCTTGTTGATTGAAAACTCCAGAGAGAAGCGGTAGCGGTCAGGCCGCCACCGCGCGCAGCGAGCCGTAGGTGGCGCCGAACGCGCGGTTCTCCAGCGCGACGTCCACCGCGTCGAGCAGGGCCTGGCGGAGGCCGGGGCGGGTGAGGTCCGTCGCGTCGACCCCCAGCCGGACCAGCCCACCCCGGCGAGCTGCGCGCGCGGAGGCGAGCACGAGCGCGAAGCAGCGCACCGTCTCCGTGCGGTGGGACTGGCTGGTGAACTCCTGCACCCGGGCGCGGCGCACCTCGCCGGTGACGAGGTCCCGCACCGCGCCGAGGTCCGCGCACAGCCGGAACCCGTGCTCGGCCAGCGCCTGCAGCGTGCCCTGCGAGGCGATCCACCGCGGCGGCGCGAAGCCGTCGACGGTCAGCCCGGCGGCGTCCAAAGCGGCCTTCGCGGCGATGAGCCGGAGCCGGGCCTCGTGCGCCGGCAGCGTGGCGAACTCCGCCTTCTTGCCCAGGTACACCGTGCGGTGCGTGGGCGTGACAGCGTGGTCGTAACCGTGCAGCAGCACGGAATCACCGCGGCGGGCGCGGGTGCGCACCCACTCCGTCACCGGGCCTTCGCCGGTGCGAGCGGCGTGCAGCACCGAAAGCGGCACCTTGCGGCGGTCGAGCTCGGCCGCGAGGTCGGCGCACCGGTGCAGCGTGCGCGGGGTGATTCCCGACAGCGAAACCAGCAAGCGAGCGTCCACGCCACCATTGGGACGCACGCGTCTGACGCACGCGTGAACTGCGCAGAACGGGCGGCCGACACTTGCCGGAAGGGTCAGCCGCCTTCGCGGAGGCGCTGCACCGCCACCGCGATCCGGCCACGCAGGTCGGGGTCGGCGACCTGACCGTCGGCGACATCCACGCGTGAAATCGGAATCCGCACGCACGCCTCGTCGACGATGCGCGCGCCCGCGTACGTCAGGACCTTGCGGAGCGAGTCGTGGGCGTCGCGGCCGCCGGTCGGGGCCGCGACCGAGGACGCGTTGATCCACGCCACCGGCTTGCCGTAGATCTCGCCACCGCCGACGGTCCAGTCGAGCAGGTTCTTGAAGGACCCCGGCAGTCCGCCGGCGTACTCCGGCGTGCAGATCAGGACGGCGTCGGCCGCCTTGATCGCGGCGCGCAGCTCCGCGACGGCGGGGTGCAGGGGGTCGTGGTCGTCATCCGGGTTGAAGTGCGGCAGGTCGCCAAGACGGGGATAGGTCGTGCTCGCGGTGAGCGTCGCCACGGTCCCCAGCACCGCCGCATTGCCGGAGCCTGCCCGCAGGCTGCCGCAGATCAGCAGGATCACGCAGCCAGTCTGCCAGGGAACGCCCGGTGATGCGGTGGCATGCCTCGAGGTACCGCTCGCGCGTGGCGGTCACCACCTCGGGCGGCAGGGGCGGCAGCGCGGAGACGCAGTCCCACCCGGACGCCGGGCCGACGAGCCAGTCGCGCACCTGCTGCTTGTCGAACGACGGCCGCTGACGGCCGGGCCGGAGAGCGCCGGCGAGCCAGTAGCGCGCCGAATCCGGCGTCAGCAGCTCGTCCGCGAGCACGAGTCCGCCGTTCTTGCCGAGGCCGAACTCGAACTTCGTGTCGGCCAGCAGCAGGCCCTGCTCGGCGGCCCGCGCGGCGCCGCGGCGGTACAGCTCGAGCGAGGCCTCACGGACCTCCTCGGCGAGCCGGTGGCCGACGATCTCCGCGAACTTCGCGAAGTCGATGTTCACGTCGGGTTCGCCGGGCCGGGTCTTGGTGGACGGCGTGAAGATCGGCTCGGGCAGGCGGGCCGACTCGGCCAGGCCGGCCGGCAGCGGGACCCCGCACACGGAGCCGGACCGGCGGTAGTCCGCGTAACCGCGGCCGGTCAGGTGACCGCGGACGACGGCCTCGATCGGCAGCATGTCAAGCCGTTCGACGAGCAGCGCCCGGCCGCGGACCTCGTCCGGGATCCCGGGTCCGTCGTAGGCCACCAGGTGGTTCGGGAGGACGTCGGCCAGTTCGGTGAACCAGAACACGCTCATCGCGGTGAGGACATGGCCCTTGTCCGGGACCGGGGTGGGAAAGACCTGTTCGAAGGCGGAAATGCGGTCGGAGGCGACGAGCAGGAGGAGGTTGTCGCCGACTTCGTAGAGGTCGCGAACCTTGCCGGGAACGAGCTCCCGGCATGCGGGGAGGGGGGTCACGCGCTGAACCCTAACGGGCACGCTCCGCCACCATGGATGATGCTGGCATGGCGTACGACTGGATCTCGGTGACGACCGACTACGGCCTGCGCGACGGCTTCGTGGCGGCCTGCCACGGCGTGATCGCGCGGCTGGCGCCCGCCGTGCGGGTGATCGACGTGACCCACGAAGTGCCTCCGCAGGAGATCCGGCACGGGGCGATGGCGCTGGCCCAGACGGTGCCGTTCCTGCCGGAGGCAGTGCACGTCGCCGTGGTCGACCCGGGTGTGGGCACGGCTCGGCTCGGGGTGGTCGTCGTGACCGAAGGCGGGCTGCTGGTCGGGCCGGACAACGGCCTTCTGCTGCCCGCCGCGCAGGCGCTCGGCGGGGTGCGGGCGGCGTACGAGCTGGCTGAGCCGTCGCTGCGGCTGGCGGTCACGTCGGCGACGTTCCACGGCCGGGACGTCTTCGCGCCGGCGGCCGCGCACCTCGCGCTGGGTGTCGCGCCGGCGGACTTCGGCGACCCGGTGACCGACCTGGTCGTGATGCCGGAGCCGTTCGTCGCGGCGTTTCCCGGGAAGCTGGTGTCGGAGGTGCTGACCGTCGACCACTTCGGCAACGTCCAGCTGGCCGCGACCCCGGCGGACCTCGAGCTGTCCGGTCTGTCGGGCGCGGTTTCCGTGCACAGCGAACGGGTCGCGGTCACCACGGTGCTCGGGCGGACCTTCGCGGACGTGCCCGCCGGGGCGAGCGTGCTCTACACCGACTCGGCCGGGCGGCTGGCCGTCGCGGTCAACGGCGGCTCCGCGGCCGACGTGCTGGGGCTGGGCCCGGCCCAGGAGTGCACGATCACCTCGTCGCCCACCGCGACCTGACCCGGTCGCAGCACCGCGGCCTTCATCCCGAAGATCACTCCGCCGTCCGGGTGACGCCGGTAGGCGGCGAGCGTGCGGATCGGCTCGGGGCCGGCCTTCTCACCGGTCTCCTGGTCGACCATCGGAACCGTGCAGCGCACGCACTGCTTGGCGTAGCCGAACATCGCAGTGCCCACGGACATCGCACGGACTTCGTCCTCCATGTGCGGCTCGACCCAGCCGGAGACGATCACGTTGGGCCGGAAGCGATCCATCGGCACCGGCTCGGCTCCTCGTTCGAGGATGCGCGAGTTCAGTCCGTCCAAAGAGGACTCCGAGGCGACAAGCAGTGCGTGGCCGTCGGCGAAGGCGGCCGTGCCTGGGGTCTCGCCGCTGGTCACGCGCTCGTGGTCCGGCGCCACCCCGATCAGCACCGACGGCAGGCCGAGGAGGTCCGAGAACCACTCCGCGGCCTCGGCGCCCTGGTGGACTCCGGTGCCGTGCCAGGAGAACGTCGAGCCCGGGTGCCGCGGGCCTTCGCGGCGGACGTCGAGGACGAGGTCGCCGAGGCCCGGCGCGGACAGCGACAGCCGGTCGCCGAGCACCCGGGGCCGGACCGACGCCAGGACCGGGTAGCGGCGCTGGCTGCGGAAGTCGCCGTCCGGTGCGACGACCTGAAACACACGGTCGTGGGCCAGGCCGGCCGGACCGACCTCGGCGGCCGGCACCGAAGTGCCGGCGCAGCCCTTGACCGGGTAGTACGTCAGCCGCGCGATCCTCGCCATGCCCGCAGGTTACCCGGGGCCCGGCCGCCGAAGCCCGCGCTTTTCAGAGCACCTGGGAGAGGAACCGCTGCAGGCGCGGGCTCTGCGGTGCGTCGAAGATCTGGGCCGGTGAGCCCTGCTCGACGATCTTGCCCGCGTCCATGAAGGCAACCTCGTCGGCGACACTCCGCGCGAAACCCATCTCGTGGGTGACGACGACGAGCGTCAGCCCGCGTTCGGCGAGGCCCGCCATCAGGTTCAACACGCCCTTGACCAGTTCAGGATCGAGGGCGCTGGTGGCCTCGTCGAACAGCATCACCTCGGGATCCATCGCCAGCGCCCGGGCGATGGCGACTCGCTGCTGCTGGCCGCCGGAGAGCGCGCTCGGGCGGTACGGCGCCTTGTCCGCAAGGCCGACGTCGGCGAGGCGGGCGCGGGCGATCTCGATCGCCTCCTCCTTGCCCAGCTTCTTCACGCTCCGCAGCGGCAGCACGATGTTGTCGAGCACACTGCGGTGGCCAAACAGGTTGAAGTGCTGGAACACCATGCCGACGCGCTGGCGCAGCGCGTCGGGGTCGGCGTGGATCACCGACTCGCCGTCGAGGAGCAGATCGCCGGAATCGGGCTCCTGCAACCGGTTCACGCACCTCAGAAGGGTCGACTTGCCCGAGCCGGACGGCCCGATCACGCAGGTCGTCTTCCCGCTCGCCACCTTGAGGTCGACCCCGCGCAGGACCTCCAGCGTGCCGAAGCGCACGTGGACGTCGCGCAGTTCCACGCTGGACGAGCGGACTGCCGTCACCACGTCATGACCCTTCCTCCGGCGCCGAGCTCCACCGGATCGGTCTCGTCCGCCCGGACCTTGCGGCCGGTCCGGAGCTTCTTGTCGATGTAGTTGACCAGGTGCGTCAGCGGCACGGTGATCACCAGGTAGACGAACCCGGCGGCGACCAGCGGCGACAGGTTGCCGGTGTTGGCCGCGAGGTCCTGCCCGATCCGGAACAGCTCGCGCTGCTCGGACAGCAGGCCGAGGAAGTACACCAGGCTGGAGTCCTTGATCAGCGCGATGAACTGGTTCACCAGCGCCGGCAGCACCCGCCGCACACCCTGCGGGATGACCACCAGCAACATCGCCTTGCTGTAGCTCATCCCCAGCGCGCGGCTGGCTTCCAGCTGTCCTTTCTCGACACTCTGGATGCCGGACCGGAAGATCTCGCCGATGTAGGCGGCCGCGATCAGGCTCAGCGCCAGGATGCCCAGGGGGTACGGGTTGGTGCCGACGACATCCCGCGCGAGCGTGCCGAGGCCCTGGCCGATCACCAGGATCGTCAGGATCGCCGGCAGGCCGCGGAAGATGTCGGTGTACACCCGCGCCGGCCAGCGCAGCCACGGCTTGGTGGACAGGCCCATCACCGCGACGACCATGCCGAGCACGATGCCGATCAGCGCGGACGTCAGCGCCAGGATCAGCGTGTTGAGCAGGCCGGTCTTCAGCAGGTCCGGGAAGACCTGCCAGATGTACTCCCAGTTGAAGAAGGTGTCGAGGAACTGGTCCATCTACTGCCCCGGCTTGAACTCGGCGGGCACGGGCGCGGTCGGCTCGAAGCGGTCGTGCACCTTGAGCCAGGTGCCGTCGGCGACGACCTTCTTGATGCCGCTGTTGATCTTGCCGATCAACTCGTTGTCGCCCTTCTTGAAGGCGAAGCCGTGCGGGATGGTGGTGACGACCGATTTGGCGACCTGGAGCCCGGCGTTGTTCTTCGCGTAGTCCTCGGCGGTGGCCTGGTCGAACACCGCGCCGTCGACAGCTCCGGTCTTGAGCGCGCTCAATGCGGCCGCGTCGTTCGGGAACCGGACGGCCTGCGCGGTGGGCGCGTTCGAGCCCAGCCAGGTGTCCGAGACCGTGCCCTGGACCACACCGATCCGCTTGCCGGCCAATGAGTTCTCGTCGGTGATGCCGGCGGTGTTCCTGGCCGCGATGCCCAGGGCCTGGTAGTTGTACGGTGCCGAGAAGTCGACGGTCTTGCGCCGGGCGTCGGTCTGCGCGATGGCCGAGCTGCCGATGTCGAAGGTGCCATTCGCGACCTGGCCGAGCAGCGACGAGAAGTCCGTCGCGACGAACTCGACCTTGAGGCCCTCCTGCTGCGCGATGGCCTTCAACAGCTCATTGTCGAACCCGGTGAAGGTGCCGTTTTCCTGGTAGGCGTTGGGTTTCGAGTCGCTCAGCGTGCCGACGCGCAGGGTGTCCGACGTGCTGTCCGCGCCGCCGCACGCGGTGAGCGCGGCCAGCAGGGTCGCGGTGACGGCTGTGACGAGTGCCTTCCTCACGCTCCTCCTCCCGAGAACCCGGCCGGCACCGGGACGGATGGGAGGAACTGCTGGTGCAGCTTCAGCCAGGTGCCGTCGGCGATGACCTGCTTGAGCCCGTCGTCGATCTTGCCGAGCAGTGCGCTGTTGCCCTTCTTCACCGCGAAGCCGTGCGGCACGTCGGTGACGAAGCTCTTCACCACGACGAGCCGGGCGTCCGGGTTGTCGGTCACGTTCTTCTCGGCGATGCTCTGGTCGAGGATGTACGCGTCGACAGCGCCGGTCTTCAACGCGGTCAGCGCGGCCGCGTAGTCGGGGAAGCGCACGGCCTGCGCGGTGGGGACCGTGCTGGTCAGCCAGTGGTCGCCGACGGTCGCCTGGATGACGGCGACGCGCTTGCCGGCCAGCCCCTTCTCGTCGGTCACCGGCGTGCCCTGCTTCGCCTGGATGCTCATCGTTTCGAAGTCGTAGGCCGCGGAGAAGTCGACGGTCTTCTTGCGCTCGTCGGTCTGCGCGATCGCCGAGCTGGCGATGTCGTAACGACCGGACGCGACCTGTCCGAGCAGGGCGGAGAAGTCCGTCGCGGCGAACTCGAGCTTCAGGTTCTGCTTGACCGCGATGGCCTTGAGCAGCTCGTTGTCGAAGCCGGTGTAGTTGCCGTCCTTAAGGAAGATGTTCGGCGGCGCGTCGCTGAGGGTGCCGACGCGCAGGGTCGCGGAAGCGGCGTCCGAGCCACCGCCGCACGCGGTGAGCGTGGCGACGAGGGCGGCGGTCAGGCCGGTGAGCAGGAGCTTCTTCACGTCAGACCCCCGGGTTCGTGACGAGCAGGCCGGGGCCGCCCTGCTGGAGCTCCTTGGACAGCGGCGTGTTCTTGTAGAACTGCGCGTAGATCCGCGCGACCGTGCCGTCGGCGATCGCCTTGGCGAGGCCGTCGTTGAGCTTCTTCAGCAGGTCCGTGTTCTTCTTGGCGACGGCGAACGCGGACGGGGTGTCCTTGTCCTCGACGGTGTAACCGAGCTCCAGCGGGACCGCCGGGTTCTGGTCGAGGTACTTCTGGCCGATGTCCTGCGGCACGACCCAGCCGTCGAGCGTGCCGTTCTTCAGCTGCGCGAAACCTGCGTTGTAGTCCGGGAAGCGGACGACCTGGGCGCCCGCGACCTTGCCCGCGAACTCGTCCTGGACCGAGCCCTGGACCACGCCGAGGCGCTTGCCCGGCAGCGCGCCGGCGTCCTTGAGGTTCGCACCCTTCGCGGTGACGACCGTGGTGAAGCCGGTGTTGTAACCGTTCGAGAAGGCGACGGTCTTCTTGCGCGCCTCCGTGCTGGAGATCGTCGAGCTGCCGATGTCGAACTTGCCGGTCGCGACGCCGGCCAGCAGACCGGAGAACTCGGTGCCGACGAACTCGACCTCGAAGCCTTCACGCTTCGCGATGTCGCGCAGCAACTCGTTGTCGTAGCCGGTGAACCGGCCGTTCTCCAGGTAGATCGACGGCGGGGCGTCGCCCAGAGTGCCGACGCGCAGGGTCTGGCCGGCGGCGGAGGTGTCCGAGCCGCCGCACGCGGCCAGGGTCAGCGTCAGCGCGCCCGCGGTGACGACGGCGGCAATTCTCGACAGCGTGGATCTCATCGCTTCTTCCATGGTTGATCGCGCACGGGGCGCGATGAATGCGCGCCAGGCCGCGGGATGGGCGGCCCGGCGCTCCGGGTTCAGCGATCGAGATTAGGGATTTGACCCGTTGGTGTGGATTCGTTCCAGTCCGTGGACTGGTGCGTCAGCTCACAGGATCGGCTGCGGTGCGTACCCCGCCGCCTCGGGGAACTGCTCGAGCACCTGCGCGACGCGCTCGGCGACCTGCGTCACCTGGCGGCCGGCCGTGCCGGTGAACGAAATCCGGTCGGCGAGCAGCTTGTCCAGCTCACCGCGGTCGAGCGGGATGCGGTCGTCGGCGGCGAAGCGGTCGAGCAGGTCGTTCTCCGCGCGGCCTTCCCGCATCTCCAGCGCGACGGCGACGGAGTGCTCCTTGATCGCTTCGTGGGCCGTCTCACGTCCGACGCCGGCGCGGACCGACGCCATGAGCACCTTCGTGGTGGTGAGGAACGGCAGGTAGCGATCAAGCTCACGCTCGATGACCGCCGGGAAGGCGCCGAACTCGGCCAGCACCGTGAGGAAGGTCTCCAGCAGGCCGTCGAGCGCGAAGAACGCGTCCGGCAGCGCGACGCGGCGGACGACCGAGTCGGAGACGTCACCCTCGTTCCACTGGTCGCCGGCCAGCTCGCCGATCATCGAGAGGTAGCCGCGCAGCACGACGGCGAGGCCGTTCACGCGCTCGCACGAGCGGGTGTTCATCTTGTGCGGCATGGCGGACGAGCCGACCTGGCCGGGCTTGAAGCCCTCGGTGACCAGCTCGTGGCCGGCCATCAGCCGGATCGTCTTGGCCAGGCTGGACGGCGCCGCCGCGACCTGGACCACGGTGGACAGCACGTCGAAGTCGAGCGAGCGCGGGTACACCTGGCCGACGCTGACGAACCGGCGGCTGAAGCCGAGGTGCTGCACCACACGGTCTTCGAGCTCGTCCAAAGTGGACTCGTCGCCGAGCAGGTCGAGCATGTCCTGCGCGGTGCCGACCGGGCCCTTGATGCCACGCAACGGGTACCGGCCGATCAGGTTGTCGAGCCGCTCGAAGGCGACGAGCAGCTCGTCGGCCGCCGTGGCGAACCGCTTGCCGAGGGTGGTGGCCTGCGCGGCGACGTTGTGCGAGCGGCCGGCCATGACCGTGTCGGCGTGCTCGACGGCGAGGGCGGCCAGCCGGGCCAGCACGGCCGCGACGCGGGTGCGCACGAGCTCCAGCGAACGGAGCTGCTGCAGCTGCTCGACGTTCTCGGTGAGGTCGCGCGAGGTCATGCCCTTGTGGATGTGCTCGTGTCCGGCGAGCGCGCTGAACTCCTCGATGCGCGCCTTGACGTCGTGCCGGGTGACGCGCTCGCGCGCGGCGATCGACTCGAGGTCGACGTGCTCGAGGACCCGCTCGTAGGCCTCGACGACACCGTCGGGCACGTCGACACCGAGGTCCTTCTGCGCCTTGAGGACGGCGAGCCAGAGCTGCCGCTCCAGGACGACCTTCTGCTCCGGCGACCAGAGCCGGACCAGCTCCGGCGAGGCGTAGCGGGAGGCGAGCACGTTCGGAATGCGGGGCTTGTCCGTCACGACCTCACGATACCCGGGCTGGTGGCGACCCCCGGCAGGGCCGCCACCTGCGGGTACTACGGCAGGACCCGGACGTCGGACGCCTTCGTGGCGCCGGTCACCAGCGTGTGGTTGGCGGGCACGTTCGCCGGGCCGAACCGGGCGTAGTAGTTCTCCGGCTGGCCGCCGGGAGCGTCCAGGGGATCGGCGCGACCGTCCACAGCGAGCTGAACGGGATCTCCGCCGGGTACTCCGGCTGCTCCGGGAAGGCGCGGCCGTACAGCGGCACCGACGTGACGCCGGTGGGCGCGGTCACCCGCTCGGCGCGGGCGGGCACCGCCACGCAGTGGCCCGGGTTCGCGAACCAGGCCTCCTGGCCGCCGTACCAGATGGCGGTCCAGTCGCCCTGCTGCCCGGCGAGCGCGTACGTCCGGCCGGCGACGGCCTTGTCGCTCCAGTCGTCGATCGCCGTTGTGCCGGGTGAGCCGTTCGGGTGCACCACCGGGTCGGTGACCAGCGGCGAGTTCGCGTCCGGCGCGGTGTGCAGGGGGACGAAGTTCGCGCCGTGGGCGGGCAGCGGCGTGCAGACGCCGGTCTTGTCGCAGCTGGTCATCGCGGGCTGGTTGGTCGTGTAGTCCGGGTTGATCGTGACAGCCTGGCTCGCCGGTCCGCCGGTTCAGCGCGCGTTCCCGCGAGACGTCTTCGTGCCCCAGGATGTACTGGGATCTGGTACTTCGCTGCTAGGTAGCGCACCATTGCCGCCGACGAGCGGTACATCTGCTCCGGTGTACCAGGTGCCGCCCTGCGCGGCGATGCCCCCCGCGCTCCCCGCCGTCGGGTCCTGGAACGTCGCGATGGCCTGGTCGTACGGGCTTCAGCTTGCTGGTGGGCAGGAACTCGGTGTCGTGGATGACGACCAGTCGTAGGCCGCGTGCGCGGTGACTGGGACCGTGGCCGCGATCGCCAGCGCGAACGCCGCCGCGACAAGGGTTCTGCCTGTGAAGGTCACGCGTCATGAAACCGGGAACGGGCCCACCGTGGCGCGGATCGGCAAGCTCGTGACCGCGCCGGGCGCGAGCGTCGTCAGCGGGCCGAGGACCTCCAGCTCGACGATCCGCGCCGGCGGGTCGAGGTCGCCGAGCGACGCCAGCGGCTCGGGAAGCGGGTGCTCCAGCCAGATCTCGAGCGGCGAGCCCTCGTCCGGGTACTCGCCCGCGGGGTCGACGTCGTACGCGAGCGTCAGCGGCCCGTACGCCACCCAGCCCGCCGTTCCCGGCACGCCCAGCTTGCCGACGACGTCCTGGGGCGGCACGACCAGGCGGTCACCGTCCACTGTGTACTCCGGGGTGCCGGTTCCGGCGACCAGCGCAACGACGTCGGGCCGCCGGAGCCCCGCGGTCACGGGTCCGCCGCCGGGCAGCTGGGTGACGTTCCACAGGGCCCAGCGGACCGGGTGCGAGCTGGTGTTCTCCGCGGACAGCCGCAGGTCGTACCCGTCGTCGAGGATCGTGACCGCGCGGGTCAGGCGCAGGCCGGTTCGCGGGTCCGGTGCGCTGGTCATGGTGACCGTGTCGCCGTCGGTCACGGCGGTGTACGGGCCCGAGTCGAGCACCGGGTCGGGCGGGCCGGGCCACTGGCCGGGGCCGTCCCAGCCCTGCGGGGCGGGCCACGTCTTGTCGCCGCCGTAGTTGACCCAATCGCCCATCCGGCCGGAGTTGGGGGCGTAGGCGCCGCGCAGGTCGTCACCGAGCAGCGCCGGGTTGCGCCAGAGCAGCTCGCGGCCGCGGTACCGCACCGACAACAGGCGGCCGCCCAGCTCCGGAACCAGGCCGAGCCGCAGGTCACCGCGCTCCAGCCAGGTCACCATTCGGCGAGACCGCCGTCGTCGTGGCGCCAGACCGGCGAGCGCCACGCGTGGCCGATCTCGTCGGCGCGGCGGACAGCGGCCTCGTCGACCTCGATGCCGAGGCCGGGCCCGAGCGGGCGGGCCGCGTACCCGTCCCGGAACGCGAAGATCGAGGAGTCCACGAGGTACTGGTGCTCCTGGCCCTCGTGGTAGTGCATGCCGACGCTCTGCTCCTGGATCAGGAAGTTCGGCGTGGCGAACGCGACCTGCAGGGACGCGGCCAGCGAGATCGGGCCGAGCGGGCAGTGCGGCGCCAGCGACGCGCCGTACATCTCGGCCAGCGCGCCGATGCGCCGCAGCTCGGAGATGCCGCCGGCGTGGGACGGGTCCGGCTGCAGGACGGCGACCCCGGCGTCGAGCACCGGCTTGAACTCCCAGCGCGAGTAGAGCCGCTCGCCGACCGCGACCGGCACGGTGGACGCCTCGACGACCTTGCGCAGCGCGTCGCCTTGGGTCTCCGGGAGGATCGGCTCCTCGACGAACATCGGCTGGACGTCTTCGAGGAGCTTGACCAGGCGGCGGGCCATCGCGGGCGAGACGCGGCCGTGGAAGTCGATCGCGAGGTCGCGGTGCGGGCCGAGCGCCTCGCGGGCTTCCCACGCGCGGGCCACCGCCGCCTCGGCCTCGGCGGGGGACGCGATCGCCGTCAGCGGGCCGGCGACGTTCATCTTCACCGCCGTGAACCCGGCCTCGACCTGCGCGGTCACGGCCTCGCGGATGCCGGCCGGGCGGTCGCCACCGACCCAGCTGTAGACGCGGACGCGGTCGCGGACCGGGCCGCCGAGCAGCTCGTGCACCGGCGCGTTGCGGACCTTGCCGGCGATGTCCCACAGCGCGTGGTCGAAGCCGGACAGCGCGCTGGAGAGCACCGGGCCGCCGCGGTAGAAGCCGCCGCGGCGCAGCACCTGCCAGTGGTCCTCGATGCGCAGCGGGTCCTGGCCGATGAGCAGCTCGGACATCTCGTGCACGGCGGCGCGCACGGTCTCCGCGCGGCCCTCGACCACGGGCTCGCCCCAGCCGCTGATCCCCTCGTCGGTGCTGACCTTGAGGAACAGCCAGCGCGGCGCGACCAGAAACGTTTCAATGCCGGTGATCTTCACCCGTTGTCCCCCATCTACGCGGAATCCTTGGCGGCGGACCAGCCACCGTCGACGGTCAGCTCGGCCCCGGTGACGAACGACGCGGCGTCCGAAAGCAGGAAGGCGATCACGTCCGCGACCTCGGCCGGCCGGCCGAGGCGCCCCACCGGCGTCGCGCGGGCGCTGCGTTCGCGGTCCTCCGGCGAGATGCGGTTCCAGGCCTCGGTGAGCACCGGCCCGGGCAGCACGGAGTTGACCCGCACGTCGGGGGCGTACTCCACGGCCAGCTGCCGGGCCAGCGCGACCTGCGCGCCCTTGCTCGCGGCGTACGCGGGGTGGCCCGGCAGGCCGAAGTGCGCGTGCACCGAGGAGACGAGCACGACCGCGCCGCCGCGGGCCCGCAGCGAGGGCAGGCAGGCCCGGACGGCGAGGTAGGTGCCGGTGAGGTTGACGTCGAGCTGGCGGCGCCACCCGTCGAGGCCGAGCTCGTGCAGCGGCCCGGTGCTGGGCACGTAGGCGTTGCTGACCAGGGCGTCCACCTCACCGATGTCCGCCCAGGTCGCCTCGTCGGCGACGTCGCCCCGGATCGGGAGGACGCCGTCGGGGAGTTCGGCGATGTCCACGCCGAGCACGCGGTAGCCGTCGTCGAGCAGTTTCCGGGCCGTCGCCAGCCCGATCCCGGACGCCGCTCCGGTCACCACCGCCGTACGCGTGGACATCGCCTGCTCCTTCGTCAGAACTTCGCTACGTGGACATGGTCGTCCGGCCCGCGGGCGGCGAACCACAGCGACGCGCCGTCGGACGCGGCGCCGAGGGTTCCCACGATGCTCCCGCTCGGGTACTCCGGCCGCTTGAACCAGCCCGCCCAGGAGCCGGACCAGGCGTTGGCCCACAGCGAGTAGTCGCTCGCGGACGCGGTGAGCGCGACCTTCGCGCCGACGGCGACCAGCGTCGGGCTGCTGCTGACCGTGCCGCCGATGCCGGTCCAGTCCGACCAGGTGCCGCCGGTCTTCGTGCGGGCCCAGACGCTGTCGTCCGCCGTGCGGACCGCGACGACCGTGCCGCTGGTGGACGTCGCCGCGCCGGGCCGGCCGTAGATCGGCTTGCCGCCGGGCGCGCCGAGACCGGACCACTGACCGGCGCTGGTCCGCTGCCAGACCTGGCCGTCGGCGCCGCGGACGAAGACCGTCCCGTCGGTGGTCACGGACGGCGAGTCGGTGAGCGTGCCGCCGAGCCGCTTCCAGTCGCTCCAGCGCTTCGAGTAGCTCCGCTGGTAGAGGGCGTTGTCGAGCCCGCGGACGTAGACGTCGATGCCGGTGGACGTGGCGACCGCGGCGGGCTGGCCGAGGAACGTGCCGCCCACCTGACGCGGCCCGTCGAGGCCCTTGACCTGCAGGGAGCCGTTCCGGTCGCGGAAGAACGTCACCGTCTTGCCGCCGGTGCGGACGATCGCCGGGCTGGCGGACGCGTCGCCACCGAGGTCGTCACCCGGGACGAGGTCGGTGCCGTGCAGGCGGAGGAACGCCGTGCCGTGCGCGGGCACGGTGACGGTGTACGAGCCGGTCGCGGTGCCGCGGTCGGCGCGGGCGCGCAGGTCCCGGACGGACACCCGGCCCTTGAGCCCGGCGTCGGCGAGGTTCAGCGTCATCTGCGTCGGCGCCTCACCGCGGTTGAGCAGCACCACGGCGCGGTCGCCGTCGCGGGAGAGGACCTTGCTGTAGGTGTCGGTGGTGCCGGTCGTCGCGACGCGGACACCCTGGGTGCCGAGGCGGTCCTGGTTGACCCCCACGATCTCCGGGTTCTTCAACGTGCCGATCATCGACGCCGGGAGCGTGCGCGGGTCCGAGCCGATGATCAGCGGGGAGGCCATCTCCGCCCACATGACGAGCTGGGTGGTCGACTCCTCCTCGTTCAGCTCGTAGGTGCCCTGCTCGGTCTTGCGCATCGGGATCAGGTAGTCGGGGTCGTTGTAGTGCCCCGGCCCGTTCGCCTCGGGGTGCGCGGCGTTGGCGTCCATGTTGCGCAGGACGTCCTTCCAGATCCCCTCGTAGGGCGTGCCGAACGCGATGTCCGTGCTGGTGCGCCAGGAGTCGGCGACCAGCGGGCCGTAGCTGTAGGCGATGCCGGCGACCTGGTCGGGCCCGTGCGGGGTGCCCCACTCGTCGGTGACCGGGTTGCAGACGTTCAGCACCATCGGCCGGCCTGCCTTCGCGAGGGCCTTGCTGAACTGCGTGAACGCGTCGGCGGGCTTGAGGTTCTGGGCGATGCCGCAGAGGAAGTCGACCTTGACGGCGTCGAACTTCCAGCTCGCGAAGCGCTTGGTGTCCTGCTCGTAGTGGCCGCCGGAGCCGGCCGCGCAGTTCTTGCCGTCGGAGGCGCCCGCGTCGGTGTAGATGCCGGCCTTGAGCCCCTTGCCGTGCAGGTAGTTGACCAAAGTGGATAGTCCACTGGGGAACTTCGCGCTGTCCGCGAGGAGGTTGCCGTGCGCGTCGCGCGGGTCCGGGGCGGTCCAGCCGCCGTCGATCCAGACGTAGCGGTAGCCGGCGTCGCGCAGGCCGCTGGAGACGAGGAAGTCCGCGACGGACTTCACCGACGCCTCGCTGGGGGCGCCGAGGCCGTAGTAGGTGTTCCAGCCCATGTACGGGGTCTTCGCGACCCCGCTGTCGTAGTAGTCGGGAGCGCCTTGGTCCACGGCCGGTGTTGCCTGTGCGGGGATCGCGATGGCGGTGAGCGCGGCGGCTGCCGCTGCTACGACCGCTAGGGATCTCTTCAGGAGCATGTTGCTGGACACCCTTCTCCGATGAAACAGCGTCAGCTGGCCGGGGAGCAGCATGCCGGGGCGTCTCGGCTTCCGTCAAGAATAAATCCTAAATTAAGATTTCACGCGCTATGCTCTCCCCGATGAACACCGAAGTCGTCACTCTCGGCGAGGCGATGCGGCTGCTGCTCGCCGAGCCCGGCGTCGCGCTGCGGCGCGCGCACACCTTCACCTCGTCCGTCGCCGGGGCCGAGACGAACGTCGCGGTCGGCCTGGCGCGGCTCGGGCACCGCGTCCGCTGGCTGAGCCGGGTCGGCGACGACCCGTCCGGCGCGCACGTGCTCGCGACCCTGCGCGCGGACGACGTCGACGTCTCGCGCGTCGAGGTTGATCCGGACGCGTACACCGGCTTCCTGATCCGGGACACCGAGACCGTCGAGTACCACCGAAGCGGCTCCGCGGCTTCGCGCCTCTCCGCCGCCTTCGTCCGCGAAGCGGGTCTCGACGGCGCACGGCTCGTGCACGTCTCCGGCATCACGGCGATGCTGTCCGACGGAGCACGCGAAGCCGTCGAAACTCTCTTCACGCTCGCACGAGCCTCGGGCGCCTGGGTGTCCTTCGACCCGAACGTCCGGGTGAAACTCGGCAAGCCGGACCGGTGGCGCGAGACCGTCGGGCCGTTGCTGACCAGGGCGGATCTCGTCTTCGCCGGCGAGGACGAGCTCGAGCTGCTCGGGCAGACGCCGGACGCGCTGCTCGCGGGCCGGGCGCAGACGGTTGTCGTCAAGCAGCGGGACAAGCTCGCGCGGGCCGTGACCGCGGACGGCTCGTGGTCGCAGCCGAGCCTGGTCACGCGGGTCGTCGACCCGGTCGGCGCGGGTGACGCGCTGACGTCCGGATACCTCTCGGCGTGGCTGCGCGGCGCCGAGCCGGCTGAGGCGCTGCGCGCGGGCGCGGCCTGCGCGGCGCTGGTCGTCGGCACGCGGACCGACCTCGAAGGCCTTCCGGACCGCGGGGAGCTCACCAAGGCACTGATCGGCACGGAGGTGGACCGATGACCTATCGATGGGAGATCACGGCGAACGCGCTGCGTCAGGGCGTGGTCGGGATCGTGCGCACGCACGACGCGGAGTCCGCTGTGGAGGCGGCCCGCGCGGCGCTCGAAGCCGGGCTGCGCTCGATCGAGCTGCCGCTGACCAACCCCGGTGCGCTGGACGCGATCTCGGGGCTCACCGCGGCCTACCCGGACGCGACGATCGGGGCCGGCACGGTGCTCGACGAGGCGTCGGCGGTCCTCGCCATCCGGGCGGGCGCGCGGTTCCTAGTGTCGCCGTCGGTGGACAGCGCGGTGATCCGCACCGCTCACCGGTACGGCGCGGCGGCCTTCCCGGGCGCCGGTTCGGTGACCGAGATCGTCCACGCGCTGGAACGAGGCGCCGACGCGGTGAAGGTGTTCCCGGCTTCCGCGCTGAGCCCGTCCTGGGTGAAGGACGTCCGGGCGGCGCTGCCGCAGGCGCCGCTGGTACCCACCGGCGGCATCGCACCCGAAGACGTGCCACGCTGGCTCTCGGCGGGCGCGGTCGCTTGCGGGATCGGCTCGGCGCTGACCCGCGGCACCACCGCGGAGATCTCCGCCCGGGTCGAGACGCTGTTGAGGAGCGCGCATGGCTGAGCTGGTCTTCGTCGGGTGCTACCCCGGAGACGCGGGGAACGGCACCGGGATCACGACGTTCTCGCGGTCGGCTTCGGGCGAGCTGACGGAGGTCGCCGCGCTGCCGATGGAGTCACCGTCGTGGCTGACGCGGCACCCGTCGCTGCCGGTGCTGTACGCGGCGAACGAGACGGCCACCGGCGCGGTGACGGCGCTCTCCTTCGACGGCTCGGGCGCGCTTTCGGTGCTGGGCACGGCCGAGACAGGCGGCGCGCACCCGTGTCACCTGGCGGTGACCCCGGACGGCCGGTTCCTGCTGTGCGCCAACTACACCGGCGGCAGCCTGGCGGTGTTCTCGCTGTCCTCGTCGGGCGCGATCGAGGCGCGGACGGCGCTGGTCCAGCACACCGGCACCGGCCCGGACGCGGCCCGCCAGGAGGCGGCGCACGTCCACATGGCGGTTCCCGGCGACGGCATCGTGAGCGCGGTCGACCTGGGCACGGACGAGATCCGCAGCTACACGCTCCGATCCGACGGCTCGCTGGAGCCGCTGGCGGTGTCCTCCCTGCCGCCGGGCACGGGCCCGCGCCAGCTGGTCCGGCGGCCGGGCACCGACCTGGCGTACGTCGTCGGTGAGCTGGCCGGGACGCTCGTGACCGTCCGGGAGACATCGCCGGGCGCTTTCGAGGTGGTGTCGGTGACGCCGTCGACGCTTTCTTCCGTGACGCCCAACCTGGTGGCCCACCTGGAGCTGACCGAGACGCGGCTGTACGTGTCGAACCGCGGCCCGGACTGCGTGACGGAGTTCGCCCTCGACGACGCGGTGGCCGTGGCGGACCAGCCGTGCGGCGCGAACCCGCGGCACTTCGCCCTGGTGGACGGGACTTGCTACGTCGCGGCCCAGTCGGAGGACGCGATCACGGCGTTCACATTGACGGCGTCGGGTGGCGCGGAGCTGCGCCGTTTCCCGACGGGCTCGCCGACGTTCGTCCTGCCGGTCTCACTGCCCTGAGCCGCATTCCGCGGGGAAGAGCAGCTCGCCGGCTTCGACGACGGCGCCGAGCACACGCAGGTCGCCGTCCTCCAGGCGGACGGCCACCGGTGCGCCGCCGTGCCGCCCGGCGCTGTGGACGCCGGGCGGAAGCCGGCCGCCCAGGGTGCCGAACGCGACCGTGTCGGCGCCGTCGGCCAGGACCTCCCGGACGTCGAACCGCCAGTGCCGGTCCGCCTCCTTCCGGAGCACGGGCCACCCGGTGAGCGCGGGCCGGCGGGCCCGGACCTGCGCCGCGACCCCGCAGCAGAGGGGAGCCGCGGCGACGCGCGGGTAGTCGTCGGACGGGCGGAGCTCCATGGCGTACGTCAGCAGGTCCGCGGCGATCACCCGGACGACCGGGTGCCCGTGTTCGACGATGTCCAGCAAGGCCGGCGCCGCGAACACCGCCGCGGGGTAGACCGTGCCGCTGTGCTCGTGGAGGAGCCCGGTGTTGGCCAGCACCGAGCTGGGCGCCGAAGCCTCGAGCACCGTCGTGGCCGCCGCCAGCTCGCGCAACGCGGGCCCGACGCTGTCCGGCTCGTACCAGCCGGGTGGTCCGGGAACGGCGTGCCAGTCCACTGCGGACACCACGACCTCCCTCGTACTCAACGTATAGCGCACCCCCGGGCTTGCGGCAAGCCCCCCTGGCTCCAGCAGAATCACCGCCCTGACGAGAAACAGGGGGATTCACCATGCGTGTTCTGCTGTCCACCTACGGGTCGCGCGGGGACGTCGAGCCGTTGGTCGCCTTCGCCGTCCGGTTGCGGGAGCTGGACGCCGAGGTCACGGTCTGCGCGCCGCCGGACGACGACTTCGTGGCGCGGCTCGCCTCCATCGACGTTCCGCTTGTCGCCGTGGGGCCGTCGGCGAAGGCGTTGACCAAGGCCGCGCCGCCGCCGTCTTCGCTGCCCGAACGGGCCGCGCAGCTGATCGCCGCGCAGTTCGACGTCATGCCCGAGGCCGTCGAGGGCTGCGACGTCGTGGTCGCCACCGGCATGATGCCGACCGCCGCCGGGGCGCTTTCCGTCGCCGAGCTGGCCGGGGTCCGGTCGGTCTACGTCGCCTTCCAGAAGGTCACCCTGCCGTCGCCGCACCACGCGCCGCTGGCCTATCCCGGGCGGCCGCACCCGGCGGGCGTCACCGACAACCGGGCGTTGTGGGACCTCGACCGCGAGAGCATGAACGTCCTGTTCGGCCCGGGCCTCAACACCAGCCGGGTCGCGCACGGGCTGTCCGAAGTGGACGACGTCCGCGAGTACGTCATCGGCAAGCGACCGTGGCTGGCGACCGATCCGGTCCTCGACCCGTGGCCGCCCACGGCCGACCTCGACGTCGTCCAGACCGGCGCGTGGACCGTTCCGGACGAACGCCCGCTGCCGGCCGACCTGGCGGCGTTCCTCGACGCCGGCGAGCCTCCGGTGTACGTCGGCTTCGGGAGCATGCCGATGCACGCCGCCGCGGACGTCGCCGAGGTCGCTGTCGCGGCGGTGCGGGCGCACGGCCGCCGCCTGGTGCTCAAGCGCGGCTGGGCCGGCCTGACGGTGGCCGGCGACGACGTCTTCGCCGTCGACGAGGTCAACCACCAGGCGCTCTTCCCGCGCACCGCCGCCGTCGTGCACCACGGCGGCGCCGGCACCACCACCACGGCGGCGCGCTCCGGCGTGCCGCAGGTCGTGGTCCCGCAGGCCACCGACCAGCCCTACTGGGCGAGCCGCGTCGCGGAGCTGGGCATCGGCGTCGCGCACGACGGTCCGGCGCCGACGACGGAGTCCTTGACGACGGCGCTCGGGACGGCCCTGGCCGCGCGGGCCAAGGCCGCCGAGGTGGCCACCACGGTCCGCACCGACGGAACCGCGGTGGCCGCGAAGCTGCTACTCGAGCCGGCGTAGGACGACGACGTCCGCGTCGTGTTCCGCCGTCCAGTCGAACGGGAGGCCCGCGTGCTTCAGGTGCGCGCCTGAGTAGCGGGTCCCCGATTCGTCCACATAGGACGAGTCGGGAGACACGTCCAGCCGCACCCGCGAGGAGCGGCCCGGGACCAGCGGCGCGCCGGTCAGCTCACCTGTGCTCCACGCCAGGACGACCACCGTGTCGCCGTCCTCGGAGGTGTACTGGGTCGCCGCCGTCGGTTCGGAGGGCCCGTGCAGGACGCGGGCCACCCCGTGGTGGATCACGTCGCGGACCGACTTGTAGACCGCGACCAGCGACGCCGCCTCGGTGTGCTGCGAGGACGTCCACCGGGACAGGTCCGCGCCGATGCCCAGCACGCCCGCCATGGCCGTGACGAACCGGAAACGCAGTGACCGCGGACGCGGGTCGAACACCCCCGGGGAGTCCGTCACCCACGAGCTCATCAGGTGCGGCGCGTGCATCAGCAGGAAGCCGTCCTGGATGGCGAGGCGATCGAGCGGGCCCGTGTTGTCGCTCGGCCAGACGACGTCGGTGCGCTCGACCGTCGCCAGGTCCGTACGGCCACCACCACCGGCGCAGGCCTCGATCGTGACGTGCGGATGACGAGCACGCAGGTGGTCCAGCACCGACAGGTACCCCGCGACGTGCTCGGCGTCCAGGTCTGCGGCAGGGGAACCCGGGCGGCCGCGTTCCGTCGGCGGGCGGTTCATGTCCCACTTCAGGTACGAGATCGGGTACGTCGACAACAGTGAGTCCAAAGTGGACTTGATGAACGAGACGACGTCGGGCAGCCCCAGGTCCAGCAGCAGCTGGTTGCGGATCAACGTCGCCGGGCGGCCGTCGATGCGGTACACCCAGTCCGGGTGCGACGCGTACAGCTGCGACTTCGGGCTGACCGCCTCCGGCTCGACCCACAGCCCGAACTCCAGGCCCAGCTCGCGGACCGAGTCGACGAACTCGCCGAACGACTCCTCCGCCGGGGTCCAGTCGCCCAGGCCGCCGGTGTCGTCGTCGCGGCCCACGAACCAGCCGTCGTCGACGACGAACAGCTCAACACCGATGTCGGCCGCCCGCTTCGCCAGCTCCAGCTGGTGTGCGCTCCGGACGTCGAAGCCCGTGGCTTCCCACGAGTTGTAGAGCACCGGACGCGGCCGCCGCCACCGGGAACCCGCCAGCACGCGGTCGTGGTCGTGCCACACCGACGCCAGCCCGGCCAGACCATCCACACTGGACGCCAGCGCGAGCGCGGGTGTCACCAGAGAGGCCCCGGGCTCGAGAAGCACCGGCCCCGGCGAAGGCAACCGGCCCGCTCGGACGCGCGTCAGGCCGGAAGGCTCCACATCGGCCTCGATGGACCACGAACCCGGCCAAGCCAAGGAGACGCCGTAAGCGGGACCGCCGGCGGCGTCCTGCACCGCCAGCCACGGCACGTGCGCGTGGCCCGGCACGCCGAAGCGGCTCTCCATCCGGAACCCGCCGGCGGCCAGTTCGACCGACTGGCGGGTGAACTCCCGCGACCACTGGCCGGTCAGGTACGTCAGCCGGGCCGCGCCGGACGTGGGGACGCACACGCCCGCCGAGCCGAGGCGGTCGAACTCCAGGACCGCCGAGCCCGTGTTCGTGAACTCGACCCAGCGGGTCAGCACGTCCGTCTCGGCCGACCCGCGGTAGCAGAGCACCGCACGCAACCCGGTCAGCTCATCCACAAAGGACAAACGCAGGTCCGGGTCCGTGACCGCGCCGTCGAAGCGCCACCACGAGCCGCCGCGCACCGAGACGTCCGCGCCGGAGAACGGGCGCAGGCCCAGCGGCGCGTACTCGACCGGCGCCGCGTCCGCCTCGGTGATGAAGTGCACCGAGCCCGCGTTCGTGAAGACCGACGGGCCGTCCTCGATCCCGTGCGGACCCCAGGCCACGAGCTCGGCCCAGCGGGACGACGGGTCCAGCGCCACGGTGTACGAAGTGGACTTCATGGTCACCGTCCACGTCACTTGATCGCCCCGATCGCCAGGCCCGAGATGAAGTGCTTCTGGAACCGCAGGAACACGGCCACGGTCGGCACGGCCGCGATCACCGAGCCCGCCGCGATCACGTTCCAGTTGGACACGTACTGGCCCTGCAGGCCGAGCAGCGCCGGTGTCACCGGCATCACCGTGCCGGTGCGCAGCACGGTGATCGACCACAGCAGGTCGTTGAACGTCCAGGTGAAGGCGAGCGCGCCGAGCGCCGCCAGCGCCGGGCGGGTCATCGGCAGGATGATCCGCGCGAAGATCTGGACCACGCCGGCGCCGTCGATCAGCGCCGCCTGCTGGATCTCGTCCGGGATCGACCGCATGAACCCCTGCAGCACGAACGTGTAGAACCCGAGGCCGAAGCCGACCTGCACGATGATCAGCGCCGTCAACGTGTCGTAGATGCCGAGCAGCTCCGACAGCTTCGCCACCGGCACCAGCAGGATCTGCGGCGGCAGCAGGTTGCCCGACAGCATCACGAGGATGATCGTGCGCCGCAAGGGGATCTGGTAGCGGCTCAACGCGAACGCCGCGGCCGCGCTGAGCAGCAGGGACAGCAGCACGGTCGGGATCGTCACGATCAGGCTGTTGAGCATCGCGTGCCCGCCGCCGCCCTCACCCCACGCCTGGCCGAAGCCGTCGAGGGAGAACGACGCCGGCAGCGCGCCCAGGCCGTTCGAGGCGATGTCCGAAAAGGACCGGACGCTCGTGGTGAGCACCAGCGCGATCGGCAGCAGCCACAGCACCGAGAGTCCACCCGCGAGCAGGTGGAAGCCCGCGGTCCGCGTCTTCCTCACGAGTCCTCCCGGAATGCGCGCACGAGATAGGTGACGATCACGCCGAACGCCAGCACGAAGATCACCACGGCCAGCGCGGACGCGTACCCGAGCCGCAGCGACTGGAACGCCGTCGCGTACATGTACGTGCTGAGCAGCTCGGACGAGTGGTACGGCCCGCCCTTGGTCATCGACCACACGACGTCGAACGAGCGCAGCGAGTCGATGATGATCACCGACAGGACCACGGAGTTGACGCTGCGCAGCTGCGGCCAGGTGACGTTGCGGAACTGCTGCCACGCCGTGGCGCCGTCCAGCTTGGCCGCTTCGTACAACACCGGGTCGATGCCCTTGAGGCCGGCCAGGTACAGCACCATCACGTACCCGAGCTGCCGCCACAGCGCGGGGACGAGCACCGCGTACAGCGCAGTCTTCGGGTCGGCGAGCCACGAGTGCTGCCAGCTGCCGAGCCCGATCGCGCCGAGCACCTTGTTGACCACGCCGTCCGGCTGGTAGATCACCTGCCAGATCAGCGACGTCGCGACCAGTGAGAACACCACCGGCGTGAACAGGGCGGCGCGGTAGAAGCCGACACCGCGGCGTTCCTTCTGCAGCAACGTCGCCAGCGCGAGCCCGCCGACGGCCGAGAGGCCGCCGAAGAGCACGATCCAGATCACCGTGTCCAGCGCCGCCGTGCCGAAGATGTCGTCGGAGAACATCTCGGCGAAGTTCCCGAGGCCGACGAACTCGGGTGCGGAGACGCCGTCCCAGTTCGTCAGCGACAGGTAGAACCCCTGCAGCGCCGGCCAGAACACCCAGAACCCCTCGACCACGAGGGGCACCAGGACGAACGCCAGCAGCACGGGTGAGAGCCGGCGACGGCGCTTCGGGGCGCGCGCCGCCGTCTTCGGCCGTTCCGCGGTCAGCACCGCCATCTCAGGACTGCCAGACCTTCTGCGCGGCGGTCTGCCAGTCGGCCAGGATCGAGTCGAGCTCGTTCGGCTTCTGGATGAACCGGATCAACGCCGCGTCGGCGGTCGGCTGGAGCGCGTCGGAGGAGTCGCGGTTGAAGAACTGGGTGATCTCCTTGGCGTCGGCGAGCAGCTTCCGTCCCTTTTGGACCAACGGTGTGCCGTTGTCCTTGGCGTCCGGGTTGGTCGGCAGGACCGTGCCGGAGGAGTTCTTGATGTAGAGCTCCTGCGCCTCGGCCGTCGCGGCGTAGGAGAACCACTCCTTGACCTCGGCGACGTGCGGGGTGCGCGCGCTCGCGAAGAAGCCGTCGGTCGGGCCCTCTTCGGCCACCGGCACGGCCGGGTCGAGGATCGGGAACTGGAAGAAGTCGAGGTCGTCGAGGGCGTCCTTCGGGGCGGCGTCGGCGAAGAAGGTGCCGGTCAGGATCATCCCGGTGCGGCCCTGGAGCAGCACGGTCGTGGCGTCCTGGAACGCGATCGCGGTGCCGTTCGGGTCGGTGTAGGGCAGCGCCTGGCGCCACGGGTCGAAGATCTTCTTGACGCGCGAGTCGTCGAAGCGCTGCTTGCCGGCCAGCAGCTCGCGGTGGAACGGCGCGCCGTTGATCCGAATGTTGAGGTAGTCGAACCAGGCCGACGCGGTCCACGGCGTGGTGCCGCCCGCGCCCATGCCGATCGGCGCGATTCCCTTGCCCTTCAGGGTTTCGCAGAGGGCGAGGAACTCGCTCCAGTTGGTCGGCGGCTGCACGCCCCACTTCGCGAAGTTCGACTTCCGGTAGAAGAAGCCCCACCAGTAGTACGACGTCGGGACGAAGACCTGGTGCCCGGCGCCGTCGCCGGAGAGGGTCCGGAAGGCCGGGCTGTAGTTGCCCATGGTCTGCCAGACGTCGCCGACGTCGAGCAGCAGGCCCTTGCGCGCGTAGCCCGACAGCAGCGAACCCGGGTACCAGGTGAAGGTGTCCGGCGGGTTGGCCGCGGTGAGGTAGCTGGGGAGCTGGGTGCGGAAGGTCTCCGACGCCACGGTGTTCACCGTCGCCGTCGCGCCGCCCTTCTCGCCGAACGCCTTGGCCAGCGCCTCGATCGCCTTCTTCGCTTCGGGCGAGGAGAGGTTCGACTGGACGGTGACCGCGCCGGCGGCCTGCTTGACCGGGCCGTTGGACGCGGAAGTGGCGCAGGCGGCGAGGAAGCTGGACGACCCGATCGCACCCAGCCCGGCCAGGCTCGCGTTGCGCAGGAAACGACGGCGGGACAGGCCTGCACTCGTCATGTCGTGACCCCTTTGTCATGTGCACTGTCGTGGTGCCCGCACGGGCGTGACTGCTGCCAAAGAGTGCAACCGGGCGACGCCGCTGTCAAGATGTATTCATAATTTATGATGACTAAGCGGGCAGCGTAGGATGACCTTCCGTCAGTCCGCCAGCTGAGAGGCCCCTCCCTTGACCGAACACCGGCCACGCGGGTTGCACGGCCAGACCGTGGAGGCACTGGCCAGCCGGATCCTGTCCGACGAGTGGGGCGAGGGCACCGTCCTCGACCTGCCCGCGCTGCGTGAAGAGCTCGACATCAGCCTGACCGCGTTGCGCGAGGCGCTGAAGGTGCTGGCCGCGAAGGGCATGATCGACGCGCGACAGAAGCGCGGCACGTTCGTCCAGCCGCGCGAGAAGTGGAACATGCTCGACGCGGACGTCATGCGCTGGCAGACCGCGGCCGCCGACGACCCGGGCCTGCTCGACGAGCTCACCGAGGTCCGCGCGGTCGTCGAACCCGCCGCGGCGCGGATCGCCGCCGAACGCGCGTCCGAGGAGGACCTCGACTCCCTGCGCGAGGCGCTGACCGACATGGCGGCGGCCGGTGACGACGCCGAGGCGAGCGTCCAGGCCGACCTGGCCTTCCACCGGCGGCTGATGACCGCCACCCACAACAACTTCCTGATGCGGATGGAACGGGTCATCGCGATCGGCCTGGCCGAGCGCGACAAGCTGGTGCACGGCGCGTCGGCGGCGGAGGACCCGGTCCCGAGCCACCGGAAGGTGTTCGACGCGATCGTCGCGGGTGACCCGGCCGCCGCCGAACAGGCGATGCTCGCCCTGGTCACGAAGTCACGCGACGACCTGGCGAAGGCTCAGCGCACGCGGTCCTGACCGGCCGGCTCGAGGGCGGTCTGCAGCATCCGGGCGGCCGCCGCGCGCGGCTCCGGGTCGACCGCGATCAGCGCGTTGACGACGGCGCCGTCGACCAGGGCCACCAGCCGCTCGAGCTCGGCCTCGCTCACCGGGGTGCCCGAGCGGGCGAAGATCTCCGTCAGCAGCTCGTTGAGCTGGACCGACAGCGTGCGCATCAACGGCCGCAGGTACGGACGGCGGCCGGTCGCGACCAGCCGCTCGTACCGCAGGAGCACCGCCTCGGCGTCGGCCTCCGGGTCACCGCTCTCCGGCCCGAGCAGCATCTCGAGCACCAGCTCGACGGTCGCCTGCACCCCGCGGTTGCGGATCGCGAGCTCCTCCAGCCGGGCGCGGCCCGCCGCCAGCTCGGCGTTCGAATGGCGCTCGACGGCCGCCGTGACCAGGTCTTCCAGCGAGTCGAAGTAGTACGTCGTCGACGCGAGCGGCAAGCCCGCCCGCTCGGCCACCGCCCGGTGCCGCACGGCGTCGAACCCGCCCTCGACGAGCAGTTTCGCGGCGGCCTCGACGAGCGCGGCGCGCCGTCGCTCCCCCTTGGGGGTGGTCGCAGCGGTCATGACCGGTCATTCTGCCAACCGGGCGGACCCGGGCTCAGAAGCGGGGCGCGAGAGCGCGCGCGAACTCGCCGACCTGGCCCGCGTAGGGCGCCGTCGCTCCGGCGGAAGGCACGCTGACCAGCAGCAGTGCCCCGCCGGACGCCGTGGGCACCTGCGCGGTGACCGCACCGGCCGGCTGGGACTTGAAGACCACCGGGATGCCCTTCGGGTACACCGCCGCGGACACTTCGCCGCCTGGAACCGGGAACCCCGCGGACCGCGACGCCGTCGAACAGGCGCCGCCCGGGACAGCCTGGGAAACGGCGGAGTGGGCGGGGAGCTCGCCAGCGAGGGCAATGGCGAGCTCCCCGTCCACCTCTTCGCACCCGGAGGCGCCTTCGGCCAGTTGGCCGGTCTTCCCGTCCACGCTGCCCCCCTGCTGGGGCGGCGTGGAAGAGAAGTTCGGTGACTCCCCACCGACCTCAGGACGTGCCGGGTCCACCCCGGGTTGCCCCGAGCCGGGCGCGGACTGCGCCGACACGGCGTTGTCCTTGGCCGCGCTCATCGACTCGGGGGTACCCCCGGACAGCGCTCCGTATGCGCCGAACCCGATCACGACGAGCGCCGCGGCGCTGACCCCGGCGGTGATCCGGTTGCGGCGCCGCAGGGTCTGGCGCCGGGACTCGCGGACGACGTCGTCCTGGCCGAAGGTCGGCGACGGCGCGTCCCCGGGCGCGGCGGAGAACAACGAGCGCAGCTCCTGCTCATCCATTGGTCTCCACCTCCCGTTCCAGCACCTGTTTGAGGTTCGCCAGCCCGCGTGCGGTCTGGCTCTTCACGTTGCCTTCGCTGCAGCCCAGTGCCTGCGCCGCGCTGGTCACGTCGAGTCCTTCGAAGAACCGCATGACCAGCACCGCCCGCTGCTTGGGCGGCACTTCCTTCAGCGCCGCGAGCAGGTCTTCCCTGGTCGCGACGAGGTCGTCGAGGCCGGGCGAGTCATCGGCCGGCTCCGGCAGCGTCTCGGTCTGCCATTCGCGCCGCCACGGACGTCGCGACTCGTCGATCGACGCCCGGACGAGCGTCGTGCGGACGTACGCGTCGGTCGCCGCGCGATCCCTGATCTTCTTCCACCTCCGGTGCAGCGCGACGAACGCCGTCTGCGCGAGGTCGTCCGCCCGGTGCCAGTCACCGCAGAGCATGTACGCGGTCCGGCGCACGGCGTCCCGCCTGGCGGCGAAGTACTCCGCGAACTCCTGCTCGTCGCGCTGGTCCACGCGCAGTCGTGCTCCGCTCTGTTGTCGTCGGTGGGTAGGACGGAACAAGGGGCGTCCACGGTTGCACGGACCGCCCGGGTTCGACCACTCAAGGGCTCATTGATCCCCGCGAGGTGGGTGTGATGTGATCACTCCGTGACCTTCACGCTGCCGCCGCTGGACTTCCGATCCGACACCGTCACCCGTCCGGATGACACGATGCGCGCGGCGATGGCGTCCGCGGAGGTCGGGGACAACGTCCTCGAGCGCGACCCGACGGTCCAGGCGCTGGAGGAGCGGGCCGCGGACGTGCTGGGCATGCCGGCGGCGCTGTGGGTGCCGAGCGGCACGATGGCGAACCTCGTCGCGCTGAGCCTGCACCTGCAGCGCGGCGACCGGTTCCTCGCGACGCGCGGCGCGCACGTGCTGTCCAACGAGCTGGGCTCGGCGGCCTGGCTGGCCGGCGGGATGCCGGACCCGCTGGAGCACGACGGGGGCCCGGGCCGCCCCTCGCCGGACGCCCTCGCAGCCGCGATCGGACAACCCGGGCCATACTTCACTTTACGGACATCGCTGTTGTGCCTGGAGAACACGCACAACGCGGCCGGCGGCGCGGTGACGCCGCCCGACGAGCACGCCCAGCTGCTGTCCGTCGCCAAGGAAGCCGGTCTGGCCGTGCACCTCGACGGCGCCCGGCTCTGGCAGGCCGCGGTCGCGCTGGAGGTGCCGCCCGCCGCGTTGACCGTCGGTGTCGACAGCGTGTCGGCCTGCTTCAGCAAGGGCCTCGGCGCGCCGGTCGGCTCGGTCGTCGCGGGGAGCAAGACCTTCGTCGAGCGCGCCCGCCGGATGCGGCAGATGCTCGGCGGCGGTGTCCGGCAGGGCGGGGTCCTGGCCGCGGCCTGCCTGGTCGCGCTGGACCGGATTCCCGACCTCGCGGAGTCCCACGAGAACGCCCGGCGGCTCGCCGAGGGCCTGCGTGAGCACGGCTGGCCGGTCAACACCCCCGACACGAACATCGTGCTCGCCGAGGTGCCCGACATCCCGACCGCGCTGGCCTGGCTCGACTCGCTGGGCGTCCGGGCCGTGCCGATGGCGGGCCGGGTCCGGTTCGTCACCCACCGCGACCTGAGCGCGGCCGACATCGAAGAAGCCTTGCGCCGGATCAAGACCGGCGCCTGAAACGACCTGGGGGCACCGTGAACTGGATCGTGTTCGACTACGGCGACGTGCTGAGCAAGCCGAGCACGGCTCGCCCGGACCTGGCCGCCCGGCTGGGCGCGCCGCTGCCGGAGTTCGAGAAGGCCTATTGGGACCACCGGCTCGCTTACGACGCCGGCAGCACGCCGCTGGAGTACTGGCAAACGGTCGGCGACGCACTGGGCGTGCCGGTCGACGAGACGCTGTCGGCCGAGCTGACCCGCGTCGACGTCGACGGCTGGGGCCACCTGGAACCGTCTTCGGAGGCGCTGCTCGAAGCGCTCTCGGAAGCGGGCGCGGCACTGGCGCTGCTCTCCAACGCGCCTTCGGTGTTCGGCGAATGGGCCCGCGCCCAGGAGTGGGTCCGGCACTTCCGCGTGACGCTGTTCTCCGGCGACGTCCGGTGCGTGAAACCGGACGCGAAGATCTTCCGGCTGCTGCTCGACGAGCTCGGCGCCGAGCCCGCCGACTGCCTGTTCTTCGACGACCGGCAGTCCAATGTGGACGGCGCACGCGCCGTCGGGCTCAAGGCGCAGCTGTGGAACGGCGCCGAAGCGGCGCAGGCCTGGCTGGGCTGAGCTCACCCGCACCGCACGTCCGCCTACCCGCCGTGATCCCGGTTGGCCTAGGCTGACCCGGACCCGACTTCCGCGACAGGTGGCCCCATGGCGACGAGCGAACGACCGTCGGCCCGCGTCGACTTCGACCGGCCGAGCATCGCCCGTGTCCACGACGCGCTCATGGGCGGGCAGGACAACTACGAGGTCGACCGCGCGGTGCTGCGGCAGATCCTGGAGGTCGCGCCGGAGGCGCCGGCCATGGCGCAGGAAGTGCGGCAGTGGCTCGTGCGCGCCGTCCGGTACCTGACCGAGCGGCTCGGCGTCGACCAGTTCCTCGACCTCGGCTCCGGCTTCCCGACGGTGGAGAACACCCACCAGGTGGCGCAGAAGTACAACCCGGAGGCGCACGTCGTTTACGTCGACAACGACCCGGTGGTGCAGGCGCACAGCCGGGCCGTGCTGGTCGACAACGACTTCACCCACATCGTGGGCAACGACCTGCTGCGCCCGGCCGAGACGCTGGCCGACGTGAAGCGGCACCTCGACTTCAGCCGGCCGGTCGGGCTCGTGCTGTGCGCGATCGTCCACCACATCACGGACCTCCAGCAGGCGCAGCAGGTGGTCAAGTCCTACGTCGGCGCGATGGCGCCGGGTTCGTACCTGGTCCTGTTGCACCAGCACAACCCCGGCGACGGCTCCAAAGCGGCCGGCGTCGCGGCGTCCCTGCAGGAGCGGTTCAGCGGCACCGGGCTCGACACGCTCTACCGCACGCGCGCCGAGATCGCGTCGTTCTTCGACGGCCTCGAACTGCTGGAGCCCGGGTTGACCGCGCCGCACCTGTGGTGGCCGGACGGGCCGCGCCTGACACCGCTGACGCCGGTCAACTGGACGTCGCTGTGCGGCGTGGCGCGGGTCCCGTGAGACTCAGTAGCGGTTGATGCGCCGGGGGTCCTTCTTGCCGCTGATCGCGCGGTAGCCGGCGGCGCCGAGGAACGCGATGCCGCCGATGATGGCGATCCACAGGACGGCCTTGAACACGAAGCCGATCACGGCGCCCAGCACCATGAACGCCACCCAGGCGACGATCAGGCCGCCGACGATCTTCCAGAACATGGCTTCCTCCGATTGCTCCCGTGGCCCCTCGGCCCGATGCCTCCACTGTGGCACCTCGGCCGGGGAAACTCCCCTCGTCCGGCCAACGTTCGGGGTTAAATCAGGGTTCCCCCTGGCGGAGCCACCCCCCGAGCCGGCGGACGCCTTCGTCGATGTCCTCGGCGCTGCCCGCGAAGGAGAACCGGACGAACTTGCCGCCGTCGACCGGGTCGAAGTCGACGCCGGGGGTGATGGCGAGCCCGGTGTCGGCGAGCAGCCGCTGGCACCAGCTGAGGCTGTCGTCGGTGTACGCGCTGACGTCGGCGTACGCGTAGAAGGCGCCGTCGGCGGGGGCGAGCTTGTCGAGGCCGATGCGCTTGAGACCGGCGAAGAGCCGGTCGCGGTTGGCGCGGTAGTGCTCGACGTGTGCGTCGGCCTCCGCGTACGCCTCCGGGGTGAAGGCGGCGAGCGCGGCGTACTGCGACACCGCGGGCGGGCAGATGGTGAAGTTGCCGGTCAGGACGTCGACTGCCCGGTGGAGGCGCTGCGGCACGAGCATCCAGCCGAGCCGCCAGCCGGTCATCGCGAAGTACTTCGAGAAGCTGCCCAGCACCATTGGCTCGCGGCCGTACTGCCACGCGCAGTCGAGCTCGGCGCCGTAGGAGATGCCGTGGTAGATCTCGTCGCTGATCAGCTGGACGCCGTGCGACGCGCACCAGCCGGTGATGGCGGCGAGCTCCCCGGGCGGCAGCACGGTGCCGGTGGGGTTGCTCGGGCTGGCGACGATCAGGCCGTCGATCGGGCCGAGCTCGTCGAGCAGGGCGACGGTGGGCTGGAAGTTCGTCTCGGCGCCGGTGGCGAACTCGACGACCTCGCAGCCCAGCACGGACAGCAGGTTGCGGTAGGCGGGGTAGCCGGGCCGGGCCATCGCGACCTTCGCGCCGGGGTCGAAGGCGCTGAGGAAGGCGAGCAGGAACCCGCCGGAGGACCCGGTGGTCAGCACGACGTCCTGCGCGCTGACGTCGAGCCCGTACTTCCGCCGGTAGTGCCCGGCGACGGCCTCGCGCAGCTCGGGGATGCCGAGCTGCTCGGTGTAGCCGAGGGTGCGCTTGCCCAGCGCTTCCCGGGCCGCCTCGAGCACGGCTTCCGGCGCCGGCGCGGACGGCTGCCCGGCGGCGAGCGACACCAGATCGCCGTGACTGCGCTGCCGCGCGCCCGCCGCGGAAAGGACGTCCATGACGTGGAACGGCGGCACACCGGCCCGCAGCGCGGGACCCGCCTCGAGGTCGGCCATGCGGCCAGGCTAGTGGGCCACGGGAGTCAGTACCCCTGGTAGGCGCCGCCGTGGGCCATGGCCTTGATGCCGGGCACGTTGCCAAGGCCGCCGTAGCGGTCGTAGGAGTACCGGACACCCGCGATGATGTTGTCGACCGGGTTGTAGATGTTGTCGTGGCCGGGCAGCTTGTGCGCGTTGAACGTCGAGTCGATGCACTGCATGAGCCCCTTGGACGGGTGCCCCGCGGCCGCGTTCGAATCCCAGTTGTTGATGGCGTTGGGATTCCCGCCCGACTCGTGCTGGATGATCGCCCAGATGTTCGGGATGTCGGCGTCGGTCACGGGCACGCCGGCGGCCTGGAGCGCCTTGATGGCCTCCTGGATCCACTGCTGGACGTTCCCCGGCGGCGGCGACGACGGGGGGCCGCCGCTGGGGCCGAGGCCACCGCCTCCGCCACCACCACCGCCGCCTCCGCCGCCACCGCCGCCGTGGTGGGAGGAGCCGTTGCTGTGGATGCCGCCGGTGCTCTGCGGGACCGTGCCTTCGTTGTTGGGCAGCGGGACCTTCGAATAGCCGCCCTCGATCTGGGTCTTCATGAGCGCCTGGGACTTCTGGACCAGGTCGTCGGCGCTCCTGAGCAGGGGATCGATCTTGCCGGCCGCGGTGGTCGAGTCGCTCTGGTTCGCTTTGTTGGCGTTGTCGACGATTTCCTTCGACGACGGGCTCGGCGCGGGTTTGTGTTCGTCCCGGGCGTGTTCCGCCTCGGCGTTCATCGCGGCCTGGGCCTTGGGGGTTTCCGTGTTGATGCGGTTCTGGATCGCCGTTTTCGCGGTTTCGTAGGCGTCGTTGACCTTGCCCTTGATGTCGCTCAACTGCGACGAGAGCGAACTGAGGTCGTTGCCGACGTCGGTCAGGTGCGTCTGCACCTTGTCGCCCGCGGTGGTGATCTGCTTGACGTAGCCGACGAACGCGTCCGCGGCCGGGCCCTTCCAGACGCCGGCGGACAGCGAGTCCGTGGCCGACTTCAGTGCCGCGCTGTGGTCGCCGGCCTGGGTGGCGGCCGTCTTGAACTGCTGCGCCGCCTTCTCGATCGACTCCGGCTTGATGCCGTCGACCTGCTTCTTCTTGGCCTCGACGGCCGGCCAGTCCGGCGGAAAGTCGATCAGCCCAGCCACGATGCCGCCCCCTTGTCCTTCCGGCCCGCGGGGGCCGTCCGTGCGCTCACTGGTTCCCGTGCTCGTGCAGCTTGAGGTCGCTCGCCCCGACCTGGTCGGTTTCGGTGATCAACCCGGCGGCCTTCCGCAGGATGAACCCGGTCGCCTCCATCAGTTTCCCGGCCGCGTCGAACTCGGAATGCACCCCTTGCTTGAACTCGCCGACCGCGCCGTGCACGTCCTGCGAGCCCCCCATCGTGCCGAAGGGGCTTTCCTTCTCGTCGTCGACTCCGGTCAGGTGCTTCTTGGACTTCTCGAACTCGTCCTTCAGCTTCTCCACCTGGCCGGCCGCGATGGCCATCGAGTCGGCGTCGTAGACAGGCACGGTCGTCATCCCCTTCGCAAACTTGCATCCGCCCGATCAGACGTCGTCATGACCGGAACGGTTCCCGCGCTCACTTTATGACTTCCCCGCGCTCGCGCGTGCGGATCTCCGTCAACTTCCACCCCAGCGGGCGCCGGACACGGACGAACCACACCATGTCGGGCGATACCACCTGGTCGCGGCGCTCGGTGAAGTAGCTCAGGCCTCCGCCATCAGTTCGCGGATCCGGGTCGCCAGCAGGGTGTTGTCCGCCGGGGTGACGGTGGCCCACTCGCGGCCGTCGCGGTCGGTCTCCACCTGGAACAGGTAGCGGCCCGCGTCCGTGTCGAAGAACGCCACCACCCGGTTGGCCCGGTGGGCCATGCCGTCGCGGCCCGTGCGCTCCGCGCCGAACTGGCCGCGGGCCTCCTGGCCCAGCAGCATTCCCGACAGCTCCTGGGCCTGGAACAGCACCACGCCACGGTCTTCCAGCGCCGTCACCATCGCCTTCGGGTCACCCTTCGCCGCCGCGTCCGCCGCACGGAGGACGTCGTACGGGATGCTGACCGTCTGGCCGATGCCCGGGGTCAGATCGCCGGCGACCGAGACCGCCGCCTCCGGGAGGCCGTCTTCGGTGGCCGGGATCAGCCAGACCTCGCTGTTGTCGACCACCGCCAGCACCGCCTGGCTGCGGACGCTCACCGCGCGGCCGCGGATCTCGCGCTCCGCCCACACCCAGACGTCGACCGCGGACTGGGGACGAGCCAGCAGGTGCAGCATGTCGGCCACCTCGCCGGACACCCGGCCGTTGCGGGCCAGGCGCCGCTCGGTCAGCGACGCCCAGGCCGCCTCGACCACCTCACGGCGTTCCGTGCGGGTGGTTCCCGCACTCGGCACGTCCAGCGCGACGTGCCGGCGCGGTAGTTCGAACGACTCCCAGAGCACGTCGAACTCGGACGCGGACAGGACCAGCGACACCGTCAGCGCACATCCTCGCTGTGGTCACCGAGCACGTCGGGCGAAACCATCCGCTGGTCGGCGAACAGGTCCTGGTCGTCGACGCCGAAGCGGCGGACGTGCTCGGCGTCGTCCTCCTGCGGCGCGGCCTCCGAGAGGAACTTCGTCGCGCCGCGCTCCTGCTTCGGGCTGATCTGCTCCGACTTCCGCAGCGCCGCGGCCTCCTCCTCGGGGAGCTCACCGACCGGCAACGGCCGCACCGGGCCCTTGGCCTGGCCGCGTTCGCGCCGCTGGCGGTCCTTGTCGCCGCTCAGCGCGCCGCCGGCCGCGCCCGCGCCGACCGCCGCCGCGCCCGCGCCGATCTCACCCGGGGTCGCGCCGGGCTTCGGCACAAAACCGCGTTCGGCCGTGAACTGACCGGGCGGCAGCGGGGGTTGCTGGAACGCGCCGACCGTGCGGCCCTTGGCCAGCAGCCCGTCCGCACTGCGGTCGGCGCCGCCGAGAGAGCCGCCGATGCCGGTCGAGCCGCCACCGGACGCGCCCCCGCCGCCGAGCGACTTGATCGGGGCCGTCGCCGGCGCCGAGCCGGGCGGCAGCGCGCCGGGCGCACCCGGCGGGACGAACGGGTCGCCGCCGCCCCCGCCACCCTGGCCGGGGGTGAAGCGGCCGCCGCCCGAGGGGTCGCCGGACGAGCCGCGGCCCGGGGCATTGACCCAGCCGGGGCCGGGCGTGGACGTGGTCGGCGGCCGCACGCCCGACGGCGTGGTGGTCGAGCCCGACGGCGTCATGTGCTGGGCGGCCGGGGCGGTCACCGAGCCGGTCTGGCGGGGCGGCTGCGCGACCGGGCGGGCCGGCTGCTGCGCCGCGACGCCGTAGACCGGGGTCGGCGGGTCGGCGTGGACCTGGTGCGACACCGGCTGCACCACGGGCGGCTCGACGCGCACCGACCGCACCTTGTCCGAAGCCGGCTTCACCTCGCCGTCCGGCGTCACCCCGACCGACGCGGCGGCGACGTCGAGCACTCCCGGCGTCACGCCCGGAGCGGCCAGCTTCAGCGACTCGGGGTCCGACAGCGACTGCGTCGAAAGCAGGTTGGCGCCACTGTCCTGCGCGTACTCGTTCAGGGCCTGCGTGGCCTGCGCCTTGGCGTTGTTCGCCGCTTCGACCTGCCGCGCGTGGTCGGTCTCGAAGCCGATCAGGCTCAGCAGCAGGCCGTCGGTCAGCGTGTAGCCGCCCGCGCCCTTCCGGACCGTTTCGGCGTCCGGGAGCTTGTACTTGGTGCGGTTGAACGACTCACCCTGTTCGAAGACCATCTCCGCGGCGTGCGCGACCTTCGTCGTCGCGTCCTGGGAGAACCCGGCCTGCTCGGTGAGCACCTGGCTCGCCGCGCCGCCGGCCTGGCTCTGCCACTCGACACCCAGCTTGAGCAGCTGCGCGCGCAGCGTCTGGTCGGTGTGGGCGAGCGCGGTCGCGACGGCCTTCAGCGCGTCGACGGCGGTCCCGATGCTGCCGGTGCCGTCGCCGTTGACCATCCGCGTGATCTGGTCGGCGATCGCGGTGTTGGTCCAGCCGTCGAAGCGGTGGTTCTGGATCCCGGCCGCGAGCTCGGAGAATTCCACGCGCCCTCCCTAGTTGCGTGCTTTCAAGGACTGCAGCGCCACGTCGGCGGCGTGCGCCGACATGTCGCACAGCTGCGGCTGCGTGAGCTTGCCGCGGGTGATGGCGAACGTCTGGACGGCCAGGGTCTGGCCGCGGGCGACACCGACGAGCGTCTCGCAGTCGGCGGGGTCGCCGGCCGCGCGGTAGTTCGTCAGCGCCGGGTACCCGCCGATGGTCTTCGGCACGGTGGTCATGCTGTTCTTCTTGCGGGACCCGGTGATCCACTCGCCGAGGTCCGCCGACACCGCCCGCACGTGGTAGGAGTGCACCGGCTCGGCGCCGTCAGCGTCGAAGACGCACGTCGGACCGTCGATCGCGGCTGTGACACTTCGAGGCGCGCTGGTGATCTTCATCGAATCGAGCTCGACCTGCGGGAACACCTCGCACAGGTTGACCCCCTGCAGGGTCAGGTCGGCCGGGCGCTGGGGCAGCTGGGCGGCCTTCGCACTCTGGGACGCCGCTGTCGCGGCCGTCTCGACCGGGTAAGGCGTGCCGTCGGCGCCCGCCGAGCAGCCGGCGAGCGCCGCCGTCGCGAGCACGCCCCCGGTGATCCCCAGCGTCCGGTTACGCACCGTGCTTGCCGCGGTCACCGAACACCGCCGCCTTCTCCTCGTCGCTGACCTGGTAGTCCTTGGCGGCGTCACGCAGCTGCGAGACGAGCTGCTTGAGGCCCGCGACGTACTGGCGGACCTGCCCGGCGTAGGAGCGGTCGCCGTCGGCGATCAGGGAGTTCCAGGCCTCGATCGACTGGGTGCTGACCACGTCGGCCGACGGCGCGTCGATCCGCAGCTCGCCGAGCCGGGTCAGCAGCTGGTCTTCGAGGGCGTTGGTCTGCTCTTCGACGATCCGGGCGACGTCCAGGAGCTTGTCCGGGTGGACCAGGACGTCCGCGGCCGCCGGCGCCACCGGGACGGCCGAGGTGAGGTCGTACGAGGGTCCTGACATGCGCTCCCCTGACGTCATACGGACAGTGACCGGCCGACTCCCGTCGAGGCTACCAACCCGGGTGTGACAGCAGGCTGAGATTGGACGAACTTCGTCCCCCGCCGGTTCCCGGTCAGGCGCGCTGTTTCGCCGCCGAGACGCCGACCTCGCCGTTCGCCGCCTTCAGCGCGATGTCCGTGCGGTGGTGCGAGCCCGCGAGGTGCACCTTTTCCACGGTTTCGTACGCGTGCCGGCGTGCCGACTTGAGCGTCTTGCCGGTGCCGACGACCGACAGCACCCGGCCACCGGAGGAGACCACGGCGCCGTCGTCACGGCGGCGCGTGCCGGCGTGCAGGACCCCTTCGAGCTCGGCCCCGGTGATGACGTCGCCGGTGCGCGGCTTGCCCGGGTACCCGTCGGCGGCGATCACGACGGTGACCGCGGCGCCGCCGGACCACTCCAGCGGCGGGTGCTCGGCGAGCTTGCCGGTGGCGGTGGCGTGCATCAGCCCGGCGATCGGCGTGCGCAGCAGCGCCAGCACGACCTGCGTCTCCGGGTCGCCGAAGCGGCAGTTGAACTCGATGACCTGCGGACCCTCGGAGGTCAGCGCGAGGCCGGCGTAGAGCAGGCCGGAGAACGACGCGTCGCGCGCGACCAGCTCGTCGGCGACCGGCTGGACGACCTTCTCGACCAGCTCGTCGACCAGGTTCTCGGGCGCCCAGGGCAGCGGCGCGTAGGCGCCCATGCCGCCGGTGTTCGGGCCCGCGTCGTCGTCGCCGACGCGCTTGAAGTCCTGCGCGGGCAGCAGCGGGACGACGGTGCGGCCGTCGACGAAGCAGAAGAGCGAGGCCTCCGGGCCGTCCAAAAAGGACTCCAGGAGGACCGGGTGGCCGCCGTCGAGCAGCATGATCGCGTGCTTGCGGGCGACGTCGTAGTCGGTCGTGACGACCACGCCCTTGCCCGCGGCGAGGCCGTCGTCCTTGACCACCCAGGTCGGGCCGAAGCGGTTGAGCGCGGCGTCGAGGCGGGCCGGGTTGTCGACCACCTCGCTGCGCGCGGTCGGCACGTCCGCCGCGGCCATGACGTCCTTCGCGAACGCCTTCGAGCCTTCGATGCGGGCCGCCGCGGCCGACGGGCCGAAGCAGGCGATGCCCGCCTTGCGGACGGCGTCGGCGACGCCGGCGACGAGCGGGACCTCGGGCCCGACCACCACCAGGTCGGCTTGCCAGCTCTTCGCGAGGGCGGTGACCGCCTCCGGGTCCGCCGCGTCGACGCCGAGCTGCTCGGCCATCGCGGCCGTCCCGGCGTTGCCGGGCGCGCAGGCCAGCGCGGTGACCGTGGGGTCGCCGGACGCCGCGAGGACGAGTGCATGCTCGCGGGCGCCGGACCCGATTACCAGTACGCGCACACCGCACAGGGTATCCGGCGGGGTTCGGCCCGGACATTTCGCCGTCCCCGGAACGGGTGTCCACGTGTCGTTTACCGGCCCGTCCGCCCAGGTTGGACCGCGCGACGCTTGCGGCATCAAGGGTGGCGCGAGTAGTCAGGGACAACCCTGTGTGAAAAGAGGTCACCAGATGAAGCGCAAACGTGTCGGTGTACTGGCACTGGCCGGGCTGGCGTTGCTGAGCGTCACCGGCGTCGCGATCGGATCGGCGAGCGCGGCCGCGGCGCCCTCCGAAAGCGGGTCCGCCGAGACGGCCGCGCACGGGCGGGGCCACGATGACCCCGTGATCATCGGACACCGCGGGGCGCCCGGCTACCGGCCGGAGCACACCCTCGCCTCGTACGAGCTCGCCTACCGGATGGGCGTGAACTGGGTCGACGTCGACCTCGTGCCGACCAAGGACGGCCAGCTCGTCGCCCGGCACGAGCCGGAGATCGGCGGCACCACCGACGTCGCGAACCACCCCGAGTTCGCGAACCGCAAGAAGACCCTGGTGATCGACGGCGTCTCGACGACCGGCTGGTTCACCCAGGACTTCACCCTCGCCGAGCTGAAGACGCTGCGCGCGGTCGAGCGGATCCCGGTCAACCGGCCGCACAACACGCTCTACAACGGCCGCTACCAGATCGCCACCTTCCAGGAGGTGCTCGACCTGACCAAGCGGCTCGGCAAGGAGCTGCACCGGACGCTCGGCACCTACCCCGAGGTCAAGCACTCGACGTTCTTCCAGTCGATCGGCAACCCGACCGAGCCGAAGCTGGTGGCGGCGCTCAAGAAGAACGGCCTCGACCGGCCGGACGCGCCGGCGATCATCCAGTCGTTCGAGGTGTCGAACCTGGTGGCGCTGCACAAGCAGGTCCGGACGCCGCTGCTGCAGCTGACGTCGGCTTCGGGCGCTCCGGCGGACTTCGTCGCGAAGGGCGACAAGCGGACGTACGCGGACCTCGTCACGCCGCAGGGCCTGCGTGAGGTCGCGAAGTACGCGAAGTACCTCGGCCCGGACAAGGCGCAGATCATCCCGCTGGACGCCGCCGGGAACCTGACCAAGCCGACCGCGATCGTCGCCGACGCGCACAAGGCCGGTCTCAAGGTGCAGCCGTACACGTTCCGGAACGAGAACCCGTTCCTGCCGGCGAACCTGCGCTCCTCGGCGGAGCCGGACGCCTACGGCAACGTGTTCGCCGAGGAGGAGGCGTTCTTCAAGGCGGGCGTCGACGGCTTCTTCGCCGACCAGGCGGACACCGCGCTGGAGTCGCTGCACGCGTTCCTGGGCCGGTAATCGCTTTGCCGTGAGGGGCACCTTCATGGACTCTTCGTCCATGAAGGTGCCCCTCACGGGTTTTTCCGGCGTCGTGCTCGTGACCCGCGGCGACGAGACCTTGGTGTCCGAGACACGCGGGTACGCGCACGTCGCGCACGGCATCGAGAACACCGTCGACACGCGCTTCGCGATCGCCAGCGGCACCAAAGGGTTCACCGCGCTGGTCGTCGTCGGGCTGGTCGCCGACGGGCGGCTGACCCTCGACACCCGCGCCCGCGAACTGCTGGGCGCCGACCTGCCGTTGATCGACGACGCCGTGACGGTCGAGCACTTGCTGACGCACACGTCCGGCATCGGCGACTACTACGACGAAGAGCTGGACCCGCCGGCGAACCCGCTGCTCGCCACGTCCGCCGACTACCTCGCCGCGCTCGCGGGGTTTCCGCAGCGGACTCCGCCCGGCGCGGAGTTCAGGTACAACAACGGCGCCTTCGCCGTCCTTGCCCTGCTCGCCGAACGGGTCGCGGGCAGACCTTTCGCCGACCTCGTGCGCGAGCGCGTCTGCGAGCCCGCCGGGATGGCCGACACGGCGTTCCTCCGGTCGGACGCGCTGCCCGGCCGGACCGCCACCGGCTACCTGGAAGACGGCCGCGCCAACGTGTTCAGCCTGCCGGTCCGGGGCTTCGGCGACGGCGGGATCTACAGCACCGCGCCGGACATCCGCAGGTTCTGGCCCGCGTTCCTCGACGGCCGGATCGTGCCCGGCGAGTGGGTGGACCGGATGCTGCGCCCGCACGCCCCGGGCTACGGGCTGGGGTTCTGGCTGCCGCGGCCGGGCGCCGTGCACCTCGACGGCGGCGACCCCGGCGTCACGTTCTGGAGCACGCACTCCGGCGGTGTCACGGCGACCCTCATCTCGAACGACCACCGCGGCGGCGGGCCGCTGCTCCGGTGGCTGGACGAGTTCTTGACGAAGGCTTGACACCCCTCGCTCACCAGGGCTAACTTCGGCGGATTCAATGGTCTGGCCGCATACCTTTCAAGAGGTGCCCGATGGATGTTTCCGACCAGCAGACCACTCCCGACCACGATGACGACTCCGCACGCTTGCACCAGCTGGGCTACGCGCAGGAGCTCAAGCGGACGATGTCGGGGTTCTCGAACTTCGCCGTCTCGTTCACCATCATCTCGATCCTGTCCGGCTGTCTGACGCTCTACGGCTTCGGCATGAAGACGGGCGGCCCGGCCGCGATGATCTGGGGCTGGCCGCTGGTCGGGATCTTCGTCATCCTGGTCGGCCTGGGCATGGCCGAGGTCTGCTCCAGCTACCCGACCGCGGGCGGCCTGTACTACTGGGCGGCGCGGCTGGCGCGGAAGAACGGCCCCGCGTGGTCGTGGTTCACCGGCTGGTTCAACCTCATCGGCCAGATCGCGGTCACCGCGGGCATCGACTTCGGCGCGGCGCTGTTCCTCAACGCGTTCCTCGACCTGCAGTGGGGCTTCACCGCGACGCCGGGGCACACGATCCTGCTGCTCGCGATCATCCTCGTGGTGCACGGCCTGCTGAACACCTTCGGCGTCCGGATCGTGGCGATCCTCAACAACGTCAGCGTGTGGTGGCACCTCATCGGCGTGCTGGTCATCGTGGGCGTCCTGATCTTCGTGCCGGCCAAGCACCAGGACGCGTCGTTCGTCTTCGGCAGTTTTGTGAACCAGACGGGCTGGGGCTCGGCGTTCTACGTCTTCGCACTGGGTCTTCTGGTGGCGCAGTACACGCTGACCGGCTACGACGCGTCGGCGCACATGACCGAGGAGACGAAGAGCGCGGCGACGGCCGGGCCGCGCGGCATCGTGATGTCGATCGTGGTCTCGCTCGTCGCGGGCTGGATCCTCCTGATCGGCCTGACCTTCGCGATCCAGGACTACGACGGCGCGGTCGGCTCCGCCACCGGCGTCCCGCCCGCGCAGATCTTCATCGACGCGACCGGCGCGGTCACCGGCAAGTTCCTCCTGCTGATCTGCATCGGCGCGCAGCTGTTCTGCGGCATGGCGTCGGTGACGGCGAACTCGCGGATGATCTACGCGTTCGCGCGGGACGGCGCGATCCCCGGGTCGAAGTTCTGGCACAAGATCAACAAGCGCACGCAGACGCCGACCAACGCCGTCTGGCTCGGCGCGGGCGGCGCGCTGATCCTGGCCCTGCCGTACCTGTGGAGCACCACGGCTTACGCGGCGGTGACGTCCATCGCGACCGTCGGCCTGTACGTCGCGTACGTGATTCCGGTGTTCCTCCGCGTCCGCCAAGGGGACAGGTTCGAGCGCGGGCCGTGGCACCTCGGCCGCTGGGGCAAGCCGGTCGGCATCATCGCCACGGCGTGGGTCGTCGTGATCTTCGTGCTGTTCATGCTCCCGCAGGTGTCGCCGGTGACGGTGGATTCGTTCAACTACACGCCGATCGCGTTCCTGGTGGTCCTCGGCGGCGCGGCCCTGTGGTGGGTGGTCTCGGCCCGGAAGTGGTTCAAGGGCCCGAAGGTCCAGGGCTCCGAAGCCGAGCTCGCGGCCGTGGAACAGGAGCTCAAGGAACTCGGCTGACGCTCGGCGCGAGTTGTCGTGGGGGGGGGGGGGGGGGGGGGGGGGGGGGCCCCCCCCCCCCCCCCCCTCGGCGGGGATGAGGGGGCTGGGGGGTTTTTTCTCCCTTTGTGGTTTTCTTCCT